>JBEPZN010000007.1:0-150195 GCA_041640875.1 Ectobacillus sp.
CTTTCGGACTTCCGTAGCCGATAATCGTTCTAATCTCAATCAAGGTTGGCTGATCCGGATTTTGTTTCGCTAATTCAATCGCTTTTGCGATATCCGTAACACTATTTCCATCTTCCACGCGTAAATATTGCCAGTGAGCAGATTCCGCTCGTTTTTGAATATCTTCTGAAAACGAAAGGTTTAAGGAACCGTCTAAAGAAATGTCATTTGAGTCATATAAAGCAATTAATTTTCCGAGTTTCATATGACCAGCCATCGACATCGCCTCATAAGCGACACCTTCCATTAAATCTCCATCGCCTACTAACGCATATGTGTAATGGTCAATGACAGGAAATCCGTCCTGATTAAATTTCGCAGCCAAATGCGCTTCGGCCATCGCCATCCCTACCGCATTCGCAATCCCTTGCCCTAAAGGACCTGTCGTCGCTTCGACTCCGTCTGTATGTCCAAACTCTGGGTGTCCTGGCGTTTTGCTGTTTAATTTTCGGAAGCTCTTCAAATCATCTAAAGACACATCGTACCCTGCTAAATGAAGCAAGCTATATAACAAGCTAGAGCCATGTCCCGCAGACAGAACAAATCGGTCTCGGTTAAACCATTTTGCATTTGCAGGATTATGATCCAGATGATGCGCCCATAGTGCATACGCCATCGGGGCAGCCCCCATAGGAAGACCTGGATGACCAGAATTAGCCTGATTGATAGCGTCTATTGATAAAGTTCGAATTGTATTGATAGCTAATGTTTCAATGTTATGATTCATAGTATTTTCCTCCTCATATTTCTCAAACTGTGGTTGTTATGTACTATTGCAAAAATTTTCTGTTTCTTCTTGTACACAAGTAACCGTTTGCAACAAAAACAGTACTGAAGAGTGATCCAAGAGTCTCTTCTGCCTCTTAAATAATGCTAATTCTAACACTCCCCTGAAAAATTTTTTCTTCTATGATTCAAATCATACAAAAAAAATTTCTTTATTACAAGCTTAATAAAAAAATTTTTTTCTTTATTTTATTTCCATCGAATTTTTTTCCTTGTTTGAACTTTATGTTATACTTGATAGTAGTAACCTTACAGAAGGGAAGTTTCTTATGACAGGGAATTGTTTAGGAAAAATACGTTCCTATTACCCGAGATTGAGTGAAAAGGAAAAGAAGATTGCTGAGTATATTCTAAAGAATCCAGAAAAAATAATTCATAGTACAATTAATACAGTAGCTGAAGATTTAAACGTTGCGGAAGCGACCGTCTTTCGTTTTTGTAAGCGTATAGGCTTTAAAGGCTACCAAGCGATGAAAATTGCATTAGCATCGGAAGTGATGAATCCTATTCAGCAGATTCATGAAGAAATTAGCGAACAGGATAATGAAAAAGCAGTGGCTGAAAAAATATTCAAATCCAATATCAGAACATTAGAAAATACATTACAAATCTTAGATAGCAACTCTCTCAAAAAGGCGATAGAGCTTATTCTTCATGCCAATCGGATAGAGTTTTACGGAACAGGCGGCTCAGCAGTTATTGCAATGGATGCCTATCACAAATTTCTACGGGCGGGAATAAAAGCCTTCGTCTTCTCCGATTCTCATTTTCAGTTAATGTCTGCCTCTCAATTAACAGAAAATGATGTTGCTGTTGTCATTTCTCACTCTGGTACAAACAAGGATACACTTCGTATCTTACAAACAGCGAATGAAAATGGTGCTAAAACAATTGGAATCACAAGTTTTCCAAAATCTCCAATCAGTCAAAATGTAGATGTTGCCCTGTATACAACTTCAGAGGAAACTGAGTATCGATCAGAAGCATTAGCTTCACGTATTGGCCAATTATGCCTAATCGATGCCTTATATATAAACATCGCGATTTTAAATAAAGACAATGCCAAAAAATCACTTGAGAGAATACGAAATGCTATTTCAGAAACCCGAATATGAGAGCAATGGTTTGACCAACTAAATTATCGATTCAATAAGAAAAGGTGAGCTTCTCTATAAAAGGAGCTCACCTTTTCTGATTATATTAGACAAATAGATCAAGTATCAGAATAAACACAAATGCTGCTACAGCTATAATCGTTTCTAAAGCTGTCCATGTTAGCAAAGTTTCTTTCACAGTCATTCCAAAATATTCTTTGATCATCCAGAATCCAGAATCATTTACATGAGAAAGAATGAGTGATCCTGCACCTGTCGCTAACACAAGCAATTCTACGTTTGTACCCGGCATCGCAGCCGCAATAGGAGCAACGATACCAGCTGCCGTCATCATCGAAACAGTTGCAGAACCGGTTGCCACACGAATCATCGCAGCAATACCCCAGCCTAATACGATTGGTGAAACATGTGATTGTTGTGCTAGCTCAGCAATATACTGGCCAATCCCTGAATCAAGCAACACTTTATTAAATGCTCCACCCGCTCCGATAACCAAAAGAATAGTAGCTGTTGGAGCTAAGCAATCGTTCGTAAATTTTAAAACAGTATCACGGTTTAAGCCGCGGAAGAACCCTAAACTAAAGAAGGAGTAAACGGTTGCAATTAAAAGAGCAACAACTGGGTCTCCTAAAAACTTAAATACTTTAAATGCTGCGCTATCCTTTGCCAAGGATAATTCAGCAATCGAAGCAGCTAACATTAAAATAACCGGTACAAGAACTGTAAACACTGTATTGAAAAATCCTGGAAGTTCTTTTGCTTCTTTATGCTCTGTAAGCTGTTCACCAATTTCTTTTGGGACTGTTTTATGAATACGTTTCCCAATCCAATTACCATACACTGGGCCTGCAAGGATAGCAGTTGGAAGACCTACAATAATGGAGTACAGAATTGTTAACCCTACATCAGCTTTGAAAATACCTACTGCAGCCATCGCAGCCGGATGTGGCGGCACAAGCCCGTGAACCACTGAAAGACCTGCTACTAATGGAACCCCTATCTTTACTAATGAAACTCCTGTTTGACGCGCAATCGTAAATACTAATGGAACTAAAAGAACAAAACCGACTTGGAAGAATACAGGTATACCAACAATAAATGCGACAAACATCATAGCCCAATGGACATTCTTCTCTCCAAAACGAGAAATAAGCGTTTGGGCAATGCGCTCAGCCCCGCCGGACTCTGCCATCATCTTTCCAAGCATTGTTCCAAGCGCAAGAACGATAGCGAGGAATCCTAACGTATTTCCCATACCTGCTTTAAGAGAATCGATAATACCAGGAACCTTTGTTGGATCAGGTGATATAAGCGGCATTCCTGTAGCAAGACCTACACCAATAGCGGTAATAATAAGAGCAACAAATGGATTGAGCTTTGCCCAAGTGATAAGCAGCAAAAGAGCAACAATCGCTGCTAAGACGATGAGTAATAACATGATGAATCCTCCTTTAATTCTATAAATCGTTTTCTTGTAAACACTTTCATTTCTTGAGTTGATTATAAAGAAAAAAATTTTTTTAATCAATACATTTAAGAAAAAAATTTTTATTTTTATAGAATCATTGGAATCCTCACAACACAGATCGTAGGATTTTATTAAAGAAAACTCGCCGATTGGCAAGCCCTGCCTGTGGGCGAAGACAGAGGCGTAGTTGCCCTTATACTGTATTCCTAAAATTTCTCGCTACGTCGAATGGTCTTCCAGCTAGAAATTTATACTCCCTACAGTACGACAAAAAACACTAGGTTATTTTTGCAGCCTAGTGTTTCGCAGAAACTGGAAAGAAAAAAATTTCTTTTCAAAGACTTGCGTATATGCTTCGCGGAACAGATGACAATATTTAGAATTAGATGAAGATGGGCTTATTAAAGACATTGTGAGCATGAGATTATACAGCCTACACTCTACTTTTATTTTATATAAGCATCTACAACTTGAGCTACATAGTCATCAAGTCCTGATTTAGCTAAAATGACAATGGACTGCTCCTGATCTCCTAAAATTGTAGCGCTGTATGCCTGTGCCTCATTTTGATCAAATCTTTTATCTCGACTTACCATCAATTCATTTCCATTTGCTACTCCATACTCTTCTAATATCCCCTTCACTCGCCGTTCCAAGTCTCCGGTTGGGCATTCCAATATTTTGATCCGCTGAACTGCATCCTCTAGAATTGCCATATTATGCTCACCCTCCTGATTATACTTGTCCATTTTCTGAACTGGCTTGCTATAGGGTACAGCTCTGACTCTCACTGTTATGCTATACACCAATATAGCGCTTTGAACACATCACCATATGTTAATTTATACAAATCTCTATTTCTTATTCCTGTATGAACCGGCTTTTCTATTACATAAAGAAAACTCGCCGATTGGCGAGCCTTGTTCTTGGGCGAAGACAGAGGCGTAGTTGCCCTTATACTTTGTTCCTAAAATTTCTCGCTACGTCGAATGGGCTTCCAGCTAGAAATTTATACTTTCTTAAAGTATAAAGAAAACTCGCCGATTGGCGAGCCTTGCTCTTGGACGAAGACAGAGACGTAGTTGCCCTTATACTTTATTCCTAAAACTTTCTGCTACATCGAATTCACTTTTATATGGGAATTTATACTTAAATTATAAAAATCACCTTTTAAAGATGGTATGTTACATATTTTTAACTAATCCTCCCACTCTCAATGTTTCTATGCTTAGAAAACATTCTCATTCTTTCTTATGCTTTTATACACTTCTATGTGCCGGTAATATAATCTGCGGTATGAAAAGCTAAGGCAATTGTAGTAAGAGTTGGGTTGGCAGCACCGCTATGAGGCAATACACTATTATCCGCGACAAACAGACCTGAAACATTGTGCACCTGTCCGTACTTATTCGTAACTGATGTTTCAGGGTCTTCTCCCATTCGACAGGTACCCATTTCATGATAATCAAGTCCTGGAGGGCGTAGACAAATCTCTGTTCCTGATTGGATAGTTACTCTCATGCCGTGCAAAGCTTGCTTCATTTTTTCTTGAATATAGTTAATCAATTCAAGATCCTTTTGACTGTAGGAAAAGTTAACATTGATTTTTGGTATTCCAAAAATATCCCGTTTATTGGGATGCAAGGTTACCTTATTTTCATAACGGGATTCAACCTTTCCAAAGCCTTGTAGATAAATTGGTATTTTCTCACGCAATGGCACTTGTCTTTCATGATAAAAGAAGGTCCCTCCTCTTCCATACATTTGCATCTGATATGGAACTTCTGCGGTTTGCGGGACTAGAATGCCGAGATTTCCTAAGTTTTCTGGAAACTCGAAACGATTTAACTCCCCGTTCACCTCTAAGAAGGAATGATTCACTAAGTAATGACCAATGGCTTTCCCCTCTATCCCTGAATTCAGCAGAATTCTAGGAGTTTCAAGTGCACTAGTCGATAAAATAACATGTTTCGCCCGTATTATATAGGTTTTCCCTCCCCAGGTTAACACCTTAACTCCTGTCACTCTGTTGTTTTCAACAATCACCTGAAAGGCGCGGGAATGGATTGATAAATCAAAAGGGTGTAAATTCAGGGATTTTGCTAAGAACGAGATGGAGCTAAAAAAAACATCCGAATGCACTTTTCCGAGTTTGGCTTGTGAAATATCTGTTGCGATCGGAACATGCATAGCCTGCGGGAACCCACTTTGGTGAAGACGATCAATGATAATCTCAGTTAGCAAGGAATCCTCTGTAAACTCCTTAGTAACCTTTAAAACTTCCTCAGCTTTATTATAGTATTCAAGTAAATCCTCAGCAGAAATTGGCCAATCCTTAAATTCTGCTTCGTTCATTCTTGGACAAACTGCTGACCAAAATAACGTTCTTCCTGCTAATGCAAACACGAGTCTTGCTCCAGGAAATTCTGGAAGCTCCCGGCCTATAGGTGTAGAGATATGAGGGCTTAAAAAGTATTGTTGAAAGCGTTCTACTTCCAAGGTAGGAACATTTTGTGCATGTGTTGGTAATAACAGTCCCCCTGCTTCAATTATTCCAATTTTTTTCCCTTTATTCTGCCACTGTTCACATAAACGATAAAGAGCGGCACTTCCCCCAGCTCCGCTCCCTACTACAAGAGCGTCGTACTCCTCTGTTGCCATTTTTTCAAGAGGAGTAATGGGAATCCAATGATTTAAATAGGTAGCAGGCATTTCAGGATAACATACTGGAGGCGTTTGGGACAGGGAAGGAGGTTTTAGCTGCACGGGAATCCGAACTTCCATATCAGTAATTTCCTGATCAGTAAATGCAATGTGGGAGTTAGCATCTAACAATGTCTGAAGCTCTATATTATACTGATGGGCCAGCGTTCTTAACGTATCATTTTTTTGAGCGATTATAATTTCCAGCATGCTCACCACTCTTTGAGTTATTTTCTTTCTTAAATATTTACTGCCTTTTTGTTAGAGATATAACCTTTTCATACAGAAATGTTTGATGGTTGCATTAGTTGAGTCAAGGGGTGATTATCCTATCATCTAAAAATATTGAAAGGAATTCGAGGAAAAATGAATGAAGAAATAATACAAGTGACCCTGTCGTTCCAATGCGGATAGACGAGGTCGCTTCCTGTTGTTTTGTGCTCTGTCTTGGTCAGATTAACGTAAGATTCAACAGAGGAAGTTTCATTAACCGTTGGATGTTCAATGACATATTAATTTAAACTCCTTTTTTAAAGTTCCCTTATTAAACTATTCTCTTTTAATAAGTTACTTGACACAACTTAATAACAAAAATATAATAACTTACATAAAGTAACTAACTGACAGATTAAGTTTCAAATTACAGTTTTCTGTCATTACGAGCAAAATAATTATGAAAGAGGAGTGTTAAAGAAATGATAAGAAGTAATGAAATCGGTGCAGTAATTTTGAGAGTATTTTTAGGTGTTACATTCTTCATACATGGATTAGCAAAATTTCAAGGTGGCATTGCAAATACGGTTGGATTTTTTGAAGGTTTAGGTTTTCCAGGATTCAGCGCTTATGCAGTAGCTTTGATTGAATTAATTGGCGGTATTGCTTTGATTTTGGGAATTGGAACAAGAATTGTTTCCACTTTATTTGTACTGATCCTAGCAGTTGCGACAGTAAAGGTAAAATTGGCTGCTGGATTTCTTGGAAATGGTCAAATGGCTGGTTACGAGCTTGACCTGGCTTTACTGGTAATCTCAATCTATCTTGCAGCAACAAGCAAATCCTTTTTATCTTTAGATAATCTACTTTTCCGTTCAAAGGATGCTTAAATCAAAAGGAGCGATTTAAAATGAATTTTCATCGTGCGCCTCATACATTTGTAGGGCAAGTAAACCTAAAGGTACAACATTTGGATCGTGCGCTAGCATTTTACCAGCAAGTAATTGGTTTTAAGGTATTGGAACAAACAGAACGAACAGCTAATCTGACTGCCGATGGCAAAACTACTTTGTTATCACTTGAACAGCCAGAAAACGTTGTTCCTAAGCATGGCAGAACTACGGGACTATATCACTTTGCTCTTTTACTGCCTAACCGTACTCATTTAGGAAAAATATTAAAACATTTTATTCAGATCGGCTATCCATTACAAGGCGCATCAGATCATCTTGTAAGCGAAGCCCTTTACTTAGCTGACCCTGATGGAAATGGTATTGAAATTTATGCAGATCGTAATTCTTCCGGGTGGAATTGGAAAAACGGTGAAGTAGTAATGGCAACCGAACCAGTAGATGCAGAGAGCCTTCTTGCGGAAGGGCAAGGAGAACCTTGGACCACGCTTCCTGCTGACACCATCATGGGGCATATCCATTTACATGTATCTGAACTAAAAAAGACTGAAGAATTTTATATTCAGGGGCTCGGATTTGAAGTGGTGAACCGCTATGGAAATCAGGCACTTTTCATCTCTACCGGTAAATACCATCACCATATTGGATTAAATACATGGAACGGTGTGGGGGCGCCTCCCCCACCAGCTCACAGTGTCGGACTCGAATCATTTACTTTGCTGCTGTCGGATAAGGAAATGAGAAATAATGTTATTACTCGATTAAAGAATATTGGTGCAGCTGTCAAAGAAGAAAATGGTTCTTTTGTTACATTAGATCCGTCTGGGAATCGTATTCTTTTACGAGTGTAGTTCGAGAAGAATAAACAGCAACACGTACACAAAAAATTGATACAAAAGTTATATGAGATATCGTATTGTTTATACCATTCCATTCAAAAATTAAAAAAACTGTTATAATAAAAATTAAAATCATTAGGATAGGAGTATTAAAATGGATATTAAAAAACTGACAAGCGTCGATGAAATGAATCAATTTGTACAACAACCAGGAAAGCACTTACTTTTTAAACATAGTACAACTTGCCCCATCAGTGCTAAAGCACATGAAGAATTTCAAGCTTTTGTTAAGGATACAAATACGTCTGCCGCAATAGTATTAGTTATTGAAGACCGTCCTGTTTCTAATCAAATTGCTGAACATTTTGGAATTAAACATGAATCTCCACAAATTTTCTTACTTGAAGATGGGCAAGTTCGTTGGAATACTTCTCATTGGAAAATTACAAGCGAAGCGTTAAAGGAGGCTATCGGCGAATGAGTAAACAGGTGATTGTCTATTCAACAGCTGGTTGTGTAGAGTGCAATTATGTGAAACAAATGTTAGAAGAAGAAGGTATACCTTTTGAGGTAAGAGATGTAATGGCCAGCGTGGAGTATCAAAAGGAAGTAGAGAAGTTTGGATTTATGGGTGTGCCTGTAACGGTAATTGGAAACCAAGCGGTAAAAGGATTTACGCCAGAACTTAAAGAACTTATCGCAAACGCTAAAAATTAAAGAAAACTTGCCGATTGGCGAAGACAGAGGCGTAGTTGCACCTATATTTTATTCCTAAAACTTTCTGCTACGTCGAGCTCATTTCTAGCTGGAATTTTATACTTAAAGTGTAAACAAGATGACTCCGATGGTCACATTTGGACCTTTGGAGTCATCCTTTAACTATGTTTTTACAGTCTTAACTGGAGGAAAATGCAGCTATGCGAGGAGAAGAGGGATTTACAAATTCAGGAATAGAAATTGGTCTCTATACACTTGGAGATATATGTCCCGATCCTTATACTGGTACAACAATTAGTGCTAGGCAAAGACTTAGGGAGATAATTGAAGCAGCAAAACTCGCTGACGAGGCTGGACTTGATGTTTTTGGGGTTGGTGAGCATCATCGGTTAGACTATGCAGTATCAGCTACTCCGGTTGTGTTGGCAGCCATTGCCCAACAAACCAAACACATCAAATTGACAAGTGCAACCACAGTGTTAAGTACTGTTGATCCTGTCCGCTTGTTTGAGGATTTTGCTACCTTAGATTTACTTTCAGATGGACGTGCGGAAATAATCGCTGGCCGAGGAGCATTCGTGGAATCGTTCCCTCTTTTCGGATTTGACACAAATGACTATGACGCCTTATTTTCAGAAAACATCGATTTATTTTTAAAGCTTAATGAAAACGAGAGAATTTCATGGGAAGGGCGCTTTCGTTCATCATTGAGCAATGCTGAAATTGCGCCCCGGCCTTTACAGAAGCAGTTACCAATATGGGTCGGCGTTGGGGGATCACCGGAAAGTGCGACTCGCGCCGGCAGATTAGGTGTTGGGATGGCTATAGCAATTCTGAGCGGTGACCCGGCTAGATTTAAGCCATTAGTTGATTTATATCGCAAAGTTGGCACTGAAGCCGGGCATACTCTGGAAAGTCTCAAGGTAGGCATAACGGGACATGGGTATATCTCAAAAACAACCAAACAAGCCAAAGACGAATTCTATCCTTATTATTCAAATTACTGGTCATACGTTAACCGTCAACGAGGGATGGGCGGTACGATATCAAGAACAGATTTTGAAGAAATGACAGCTCCTGATACTGCCTTATTCGTGGGAAGCCCGCAACAGATTATCGAGAAAATTCTTCGCCAATACGAACTATTTGGGCATCAACGTTTTATGGCACAGATCGATATAGGCGGTTTACCGTTTAAGAAAGTAGCTGAGGGCATTGAGTTATTAGCTACGGAGATAGCTCCGATTGTTCGGAAGGAAACAAGTAAGTGAGTTTGGATGATTATGTTTCGCTGTTGTTGGTGAAGCTGATTAAAATATTAGGAAGGCATCTCAAAAGAGCAGCGCACAGCGCTGCTCTTTTGAGATGCCTTCGATCTATATAGTAAAAGCTTATATTGGTTTAATGTTAGACGTTCAACTTAACGTATTTCGTAATATCCCCAGCTTTTGTATGGATATAGTAATCTTGTCCTGTGAAGTCAGCTAAGATTGCTCCTCTTACGATTCCTTGTATTGACAGTTTCACAAAGTCATGGTTAGATAAAGAAAATGTTAACCTTAAATAAAAATAAGTTAACAAAAGGGGTTATGAGATGAAACAATCGCATTTAGTAATGCTTCCCGGCTGGGGAATGGAAAGGGAAGTATTTCAGCCATGTATTGAATCGCTCTCTAACATATTTGATTTTTCATACGTGGAATGGAGGCATATAAAAACTCCTATCAACTTTGAGGAGCGTGTGATACAAAAGATTACCTCGATTCATACACCTATTTTTTTACTCGGTTGGTCATTAGGTACACTGACAGCTCTTAAAGTTGCAAGCCTGTATCCGGAACGTATAAAAGGTCTTATCCTCTTTAGCGGAACGAGCCGTTTTACAAGCTGTGAACAATATCCTTCAGGCTGGCATCCACGCGTTGTGAAGCGGATGAAAAAACAATTACAAGAAGATAAAGACAAAACACTTACTCTTTTTTATGAAGCTATGTTCTCTCAGTCCGAACAAGACAAGGGACAGCATCATAATTTTGGAGACCTAGTGCAACGAGAATTTCAGGGGGACGACATGTTATCTCTTATGATAGGCTTGGACTATTTATTAGAAACAGACTATAGATCACTTCTTAATGAGATTGAAACTCCATGCTTATTGATTCATGGAACGGAAGACACAATCTGTCCGCTTGCGGCTTCTTCTTTTATAAAAGAACAGCTTGGAGAAAAAGTCCACTTTTCTATGATGAACGAAACAGGTCATATCCCCTTTTTCACAAAACCAGATGAATGCATGCAATTAATCAAAAAATTTGTGCAAAGGATGGGAGATGAATGATTAATAAACAGCTCTTAAAAAAGCGATTTAGTAAGCATGCAAAAACATATGATGAATATGCACGTGTCCAAAAAACGATGGCGAAGCAGCTAATAGATTCACTCCCTCAACACTTAGTAGAACAACAGATAAATATTCTTGAGATTGGCTGCGGTTCGGGTTACTTGACACATTTATTATGCAAAGCATTTCCGAAGGCGCGAATTCTTGCGATTGATTTGGCACCTGGAATGATTGAAGTGGCACAAGAACGGATCGAAGAGGAGCGAGTTACCTTTTTATGCGGTGATATTGAGGAAATCGTTCTTACTGGCAGCTATGACCTTATTCTTTCAAACGCAACATTTCAATGGCTGAATCATCCTAGGAGGGTGATCCAGCGATTATTTACATTATTAAAGCCTGATGGAATGCTTGCATTTTCCACATTTGGAGCTAAAACCTTTCAAGAGCTTCATGCTGCTTATCAGCATGCAAAAGAAAAGCTGGGGCTTCAATTAAAAAGTTCCCCAGGGCAATCATTTTATTCTCTTGAGGAGCTAGATATGTTTTGTAAGCAGGTGCTCAATTCTTCAAATCCATGTTCGGTTGAGATAACCAAAACAGAACAGCTTGAATTAGAGTATTTTCCGTCAACACGCGCTTTTTTCAACTCGATTCAAAAGATTGGAGCAAGTAATAGCAATCAGGAGCATTCCTGCCAACGGCCTTCTTTTCTTCGGGAATTGATGAGTCTCTATGAAACTCATTATCGGGACGAAAAGGGTGTGAAAGCTACATATCATTGTTTATTTATAACGATTGTGAAGGGAACGTAACCGTTTCTACAAGAGTCGTTTTCCAGTGTGGTCACTCTACATAACAATTGTAGAATTCTCTATTAACACACTGCTAATCTATTATCAGCAATCAACCGCGACAAGCCCTTGTGATTTCACAAGGGCTTGTCAACATGCTTATATCAAGCAGCCATTTTAATTGCATATCAAGAACTAGAACGAACTAGCCTTGTTTGACTACTTCCAATATAGATAACAGCTGCTCAATTTCTGCTAACGGTGTATGCTCCGTATCCGGTTGTCTTTTGCGGTGATTATACCAAATGGACTGCCAACCCGCCTTAGAAGATCCTACAATATCATTTGTCCAAGAGTCTCCAATATAAAGGATATGCTCTGGAGCACAATCCACCGTTTTCGCAGCTTCATGGAAAATCCGCGGATCTGGCTTCGCATGCCCTACCGCATCAGATACGAATATACGATGCTCTGGAATATATTGCGTAATACCAAGACATTTCATTTTATTCCTTTGATGTGCAGTAGGTCCATTTGTAATAATGCCAAGTTCAAACCCTCGGTTGGAAAGTGTTGTCAATAATTCAGGTACTTCTGGAAATAGCTCAATGGCGTTCAAAGCAGCCTCGTATTGAAGCTGGAATTGCTGAGCAACCTCGTTAGAGATGCTAATTTCATATTCTTTTAATGCTAATATCATTCTTTGCACACGAAGCTCTTCCAAAGTTAGCCGATTTTGACAATAATCTTCCCAGAGTAAATCGCTAAAATATCTAAACTTTTTATATGTATCCTCGGGAGCGAGAATTTCCGCATGCTCCGGGAACATTTTATGCAATGAATCAGTAAACGGCTTTTGATGATCATGCAACGTGTCGTCTAGATCGAAAAAAATTGCTTTAATAGCCATGTTTATATTCCTCCAGTCAATTTATGCCTCCTCTTATTATAGCAAATATTTATTGTAATATTGAGCATAACAAGCTACCCCCTGTAAAATCACAGGGGGCTTGCCAATAGTCTAATCTATCTTAGAACTTACCATTTTATTTTCGAGACTTTATTGCCTTGCAGTCCATCACGGTCAATCATAATCATTTCCCAATATTCTAAACTAGGAAGTGTAATGACCAAATCTGTATTATCCCACTTGTATGGAATTTCCTTTAACTCCCCATTGTCGTGATCAGGGCTTGCTGTATAAACCTTTAAATTAGGTAATTCCTGTGCATTCTTTCCTACTGGATATCTTACAGTTAATTCTGTATATTTCGTTGGCTTGGCGGCTGCATTTCTCCAGTTTGCATCATTATTAAGCAGGTTAATAAGATGAATGGCATCGTAGCCTTCAAGTTCAGTAGTATTTTTGTAGCTTCTTGCGATTGACCAAATTGTGTTGCTCGCTCCGTCTTTACTTACTCGCAATGGTTGACTGTTATTCGTTACTGTAACAGCTTGTTCCACCTTCTTGCTGTCAAACAGGATGTTTTCATAGGCCGCAAAGAACTTATAGTAATCTTTCATTGACTCTTTAAGAGAGCTCGTCATTTTTTTACTGCGATTTGGATAATATTCATGAGCCAACATGTTAGGGCCTTCTTCAAACTTTTCTGCTGTGCCAATTTCAATATGTGTAGCACCCATGGCAGCTAAGCCTGCATCCATTAAACGTATAGACGGCTCATCAAACAATCCTACCGTCATGCGGCGCAATTGAATGGTGCCTTTTTGACCTGCTTCTTGCTTCAATGTTACTTTATGTTGTCCAGCTGTTAAATTTGGTAATACAATGTAGCCGTCTTCGCTATAAGACTCCACATTTCCTGTACTTTTAAATGTAACAACATGCGGATTCCCTTTCTCATCTAATACAGGTTTTCCATCGATGTAAATGGTACGAACTGTATCTGCCCCTGCGTTAGAATATGTGAAGATGAAGCTAGTCTCTCCTTTTTCCGCTAAGTTTACGTCAAAGCTCACTTCGTCTCCTGTATGGCCGAAATTTACTAACGTACCCTTAGAGATGTGCATTGGTGGAAGGACTGTTGCCGATTCAGCGTGGTACTTTTTACTTCCCAATTGCAGATAATCGAGCTTCACTCCATCATCATCAACGTTTTCGACTTTAATGGATATTGTGTTGTTTCCTTGCTGTAAAGGAACTCCAGCCATTGTAGTGTCTTTCCACTCGTTGCTATAAGGGAAGCCAATGCTTTCAATTTTCTTCTCATTTACATAAATAGCACGATTAGCAGGTCGCTGTGATTCAGAGTCATTATTATATCTCCATACCAAGTCGTAGTTTCCTGCTTGTGGAGCGTTAACTTCAAATGTTAAGAAATCTCCTTCGTCTTTAAAATCATACACATGACCTACAGCAGTAGTAATTCCATGATCTTCAGGAGCAAATGCTACTTCTTCGACTTGATATTCTTCGTCACCAACAAGCAAGCTATCTAAATTGATATATTCCCCATTAGAAGCTAGTTCAAATACAACTTCATGCTGGCCAGCAGGTACGGTTGCTTTGATTGACTTTTCGACCATCGCACCGTCCCAACCGCCTGGTGTACTTGCAAATATATTTTCAGAAACTGTTTTTCCATCCACATATGCGTTGTTTGCCGGAATTAACTTTCCATCCACATAAATGTTTACTTTTGGATTATTACCAGATCTGTATTTAAATCGAAGTGTATCTGTCTCTTTTTGATTGTTAACAGTGAAAATAGCGCGTTGCCCCGCATTTCCAAAATTATTTGTGTAACCAGGGGCTACTGTAACTTGACTTGTTTTTGCTACTACTGGACTCCATCCTACCTCTGCTTGCTCGGCTTCCTTCACTGTGTTGCTCAGTTCAAATTTATCTAGTTCTATTCCTGTTGCAGCTGTTTCATCTTCCATCTTTACTTGAATCTCATTTTTCCCTTGATATAGATGGATTTGTGCCTCGGCTTTGCCCCAATCAGCTCCAGTTGTCTGAGGGAAAGTAACCGTTCCAGCTTTTTTACCATTCACAAATAGGCTTCGTTTTGTTTCTTGTCCAGCATTCTTGTAATAAATGGTAATCGATGTCTCTTGGAATTGAGCTGAATCGATGTTGAATGCGACAAAGTCTCCCTGTTGCTTAAAGTTGCTAATCTCATCCTTTGATTTTTCTACTATAGGTTGTTTCGTTGGTTCCCATCCTATATGAGCTTTTTCCGCTTGGTATCGCGTATCTCCGACTGTCATATAATCGATCCTTGCACCTGTATCAGTTGCACCTTCTACTTTTAAGACAACTTTATTTTCTCCTGCTTTTAATGGCACTTCCATATCTTGAGAGTTTTGGAACGCTTCCCAACTGCCTGTGGGATCAAATTTAACTGCATCACTTATGAGTTCACCATTCACGTACAAATGACGATTTACAGCCACTTGTTCTACACCGTATCCGAAGCTAATCGGATAAGATCCATCTTTTTCTACTTTGGCGGTAAATTCGATGAAGTCTCCATCCACTTCAAAGTTATACACATGTCCATATTTATCTACCTTACAACTGATAAGCTCAGCATCTTCAGCTTCATACTCTTTTTCAAATGAGCCCTTCTGAAGTACTAAGCTATCTACGTTTAACCATAGATTATTTGTGTTTAATTGAAGTTTAATTTCATTTTTTCCTTTTGCTAACTCTACCGACAGATTTTTCACTCCAATAGGATTTCCCCAACCTGTTTTTTCATTAAAAGGTATTGTATTCACTGCGATTTGGTTATTGACCGATAATTTACCTTCTGGGCTTTCACCATTATCATGTCCATATTTAAGAGCTAAATTATATGTTCCTGCTTCAGGTACATCCACTGTCCAAATAATTTGGTCTTCATCTTGCTTCCCAAAGTCCCCAACCCAACCAGGCACCTTTTGAATACTTGATGCAACCTGTTCTAACCTTGGAACATCTTTCAAGTCTGCAACCTCATAGTGGTCACCGGTAGCCTGCTTGTAATTCATATAACCAGCAATTACAACTGCTTTTCCGCCGTTCGTCGCCCGAGTTTCTTCCACAACTTTTAGTAGATCGCGATAATTGTCTTTGTCCTGCCAAATTTCACTATAATCGAAATCTGTTTTCGTAGATGGAACAGGAACATCCTTATATCCTTCATTTCCTCCAACCATATTAAAGGTCACAAAGCTTTTCTTATCATCATTGTTTGCTAAGGAATCTTTTACAGAATTGATTAGAGAATCATAGTCCTTAGAAAAATAACGTTTCTCCCCATTGTAATCGTATAAGTAATCATTATCATGCGCGCCCCATTGATCTAAATGAATTCCGTCAAAGCCAAATTCATTTACACTTCTAACAAACTCTTTATTAATATAGGCTTGCCATTCTAGATTACCTGGATCCTGAAGATACAGACCCGTATTCACCCAGTCAAAGAAAAATCCTTCCTGGTCGGCGGGTTTAGGATTTGGGAATTGGGCATTCTTTCGATACAGTCCCCACTCTTTTTTCACTCCAAAATCCTCATAATTTTCTCTGGCTGCGTAGTTCATTTGATACGCCATTGCTGCTGCATTATATTTCTGAGCCGCTTGAACCTGTTGTTTGACTGCTAATGGATACAGTTTTCTCCCTAATAAATCCGGATACACTGTGTCTGGGGTGATGTTTTCTGTGATGAAATTCCCGTCTTTATCTAGAACAGGCTTTCCATTACTATCTGTTTTGGAATAAACCGATACATCATGTCGCCACATCCAGTCGTAAAACTGAAAACTGTTTAAATAGTATTCTTGAGTAAGCTGCTTCATTTTCTTATCGCTTTCGGCTGCTGACTCTTGAGGAAATTCTGTTGCATATCCATAGCGAGGGAAGCGTGTCCAGTTACTTGAGACATCGATAGCTGCTGTTAAGGTTTGATTGGAGCCCTCAATGGATGCCTTTACAAAATATCCGCTAAAGTCTGTAGAAGGAGGAGTCCACTTGATTTCCACCCCTTTTAGATCCTTCTTAACTTGAATATTTTTCTTGCCTTCCGCTACCTTCTCATTTAAATGGTAGACTTCTAAATTCAAAGTCCCTTTCCATTCACGGGATGAATCAAAAAGCAACGACATTGTTACCTCTTCACCTGGATTATAACGTGCTTTGTCTACTAAGAATGCTTGAATTGGCTCAGCAGGCAGCTGTTTTTTAGCTGTTTGAATTGATTCAGCAGACTCCTGTGCTTGAGCTTTTGTTACTGGTACTAAAGGTGATGCTGATAAGGATAGGTTCAAAGCTGCTAAACCAATAAGGGATGCCTTTCGCTTATGTTTGAAAAATTTCATGTTTTTCCTCCTTTAAATCGCTTTCATTTTATTTTTAAATAAATTATATGTTTTATATTTAATAGCCCTTTGTAACGCTATCAAATATCAACGACTTGGTTAGTTGTGTGAAACTCTGACAAACTATCATAAGGGATGTTCACAGGCTCAGCCGTGTTGCTAAGCTTAATAACGAGACATTTGTTAAGAACTGATTGCATGCACTATCCTTTGCAACATTACAATTTTCTTATCTAATTGCTGGCTCATCTTTATTACATCGGGATTAGAGAAACCTTTTTTCTTTACCAATTCGTATAGATCTAAGCGATGATTATCTATACTTTTACTTAAATCTAGTGCTTTCTTTAAAATCATTATTGTTCTTTCCTTTCTACCATTTTCAAAGTTTTTATAACCTCTCTGCGTAAACGCTTTCTAGAATTCCTAAATTAAACTGTAATACTATCTGGTACATGATTATTTTCTTATAAAATCAACTCTTGTGTAACCGCTATCATTCGGTTCAAGGTGTCTTATTTTGTGATGTTTTTAAGTAGAAAAAATTAAAAGATGAAAAAGGTGTGTTTTTTTACAAAGGATAGAGAAATATAAAACACTTTTTAAGAGGACTATGCTCCTTTCTAGAAATGCATCATAAGTAGTACTTATCTAAATTCCTCTCCAATTACTAAAGAAGAAAGAAGGTTCTTATGCTTGTACAACTTCTATGTATAAAGAAAACTCGCCGACTGGCGAGCCCTGCTCTTGGGCGAAGACAGAGGCGTAGTTGCACTTATACTTTGTTCCTAAAATTTCTCACTACGTCGAATTGGCTTCCAGCTAGAAATTTATACTTTCCTACAGTGCAAAGAAAAAAGGGAGCTCTTAAGCCCCCTGTGGATGTGTATCTAATTCGTATAGGTAAAAATTGATGATTTTGCAAAGTTCGACTAACTTATACTGCCCGCTTACACAGACAAATAACCCGTTTTTAAATTCAATCTCACCCGTCCCCAAGTAGAAGATACCGTTTTTGTAATATGCATCAATTCCAGCAATTCGTTTTAAATCGTATAGTACGAGTGGAATTTTACTTGTATGAATACTCATAATTGTATCTCCTTTTCTGAATGTTCTACCTTTATGATAACGCTTACAACCAACTTCTGTAAATATCTAAATAGTTGGTTTTTAATCAGATTTCATCCATACTTTAGCATTCTCTTTTCAAGTTGATCGCTTCTTAAGAAGCTTGAGTTTCATTATCGTTTATTTCAATGAAGAAAACTCGCCGATTGGCCAGCTCTGCTCTTGGGCGAAGACAGAGGCGTAGTTACCCTTATACTGTATTCCTAAAATTTCTCACTACGTCGAATGGTCTCCCGGCTAGAAATTTCTTTCTTAAAGTGTAAGAAAGCGTAAACTATGAATGATATAGTCTACGCTTCTTTAGTATAATTTATTCATCCATTTGATAGTAAATCCCCATTTTGATAGTGAGTTTCATACCGTTACCCGAGCAGACACACTTTCTACCATTTTTTCTCCATATTTATCTTCCTTCATTTTCTGCAAGTAATTGATCAATTTCTTTCGCCGCCGCTGTTAGACCCTCTGCAACTCCAGTATGTCCAGAAAACATCAGTCGAAAATAGTTGGTATACACTTGCTCTATCTCGTCCCATTTTGCCACTGGGGGACGCAAGAAGGCATTATTTATTCCATTGATATACGCCTGATAGTATGGATAGTCTTTAATAAATTTTTTAAAATCTATATCCTTATTTATTGGAATTAATCCTGCCTTTAACATAAGTTCCTGGGGTTCTTTACTCACCATCCATTTCACAAATTGCCAAGCAGCTGATGGATGTTGTGCCCCTTTCATAATCACGAGGTTCTCACCTCCCAGCACTGACCCTTGTCCATTTGTAACTGGGAACGGAGCAGAGACGGTCGTATTAACAATCTTTTTTACTTTCTCAGGTGATTGAATACTATAAAACCAAGGCCCTTCATCAATCATAAAGCTGTCCCCATCTATGATGTCATTCCACCTATCTGTGTTAATAGTTAAACGCCCTTTTGTTGAAGTTGAGTTTTTATACAGTTTGAGTAATTTCTCCACTGCATGAATACTTTCTTGACTATTTAAATAGCCTGTTGCCTTTGTATAGGTACTATCCAGTAATTTTCCACCGAATGCATAAAAATAAGGCAAGCTTTCCCATGCATTAAGTCCTGCCATACTAATTGCAGCGTTATGATTCATGACAATATCCAATATCTGATCTATTGTGTCAGGCGGCTTCGTATAACCGGCTCTCTGAAGTAGTTTCTTATTGTAAATCGCGATCTTTGTATTCGTATCAAGTGGCAATCCATAGTACTTACCGTTAAAATAATTCGACTGTAATGGTCCATTTAATAAAGATGACTTGATTTGATCAAAACCATCAAAATCACTAATAGGGTAAAGCAGCCCTAACTTATTGAAATATGGGAGCCATACTATATCCATTCGTACTACGTCAGGCGGTTCTTTGGCAGAGGCTCTTGCTACAAGTGCAGATTTTAGCTGTTTAGTGTAGGATTGACGGACTGGCTTCACATCAATCATTGGATATTCTTTTTCAAACAAAGGAATAATCTCGTTTTCAAATATCCTTGTTTCTTCTTCACTGTATGTATGCCAAACAACAATCTCTTGCTTTTCTTGTAGAGGAACTTGGATATCATCATGTTTATCTAAAATAGACTGATTATTACAAGCTGCAGTAAAAACAATACCGATTAAACTAATAATCAGTAGCCATCTGTTCACCATCATCCAAGCCCTCTCTTCCGATTTCCTTGTCTCCATGTTGAAGTTTGCTAATTCTTAGTGATTAATTTCGATGTGTAGTACGAAAATCAGCTGGTGATATGCCTGTTAATTTTTTAAATAGCTTGCTAAAATATTTTACATCTTTAAACCCTGATTGATCAGCGACTTCATACACCTTTAAAGATGTGTTCCGCAATAATTCTTTTGCCTTTTTAATTCGGAGATCGATAACATAATCAATAAAATTTTGACCAATATGCCGCTTAAATAACACACTAAAATAATTACGGCTCATATGAATATGGCTAGCCGCCGTTTGCAGTGTGAGCTCTTCTGTATAATGCCTATGAATATATTCCAATGCCTTTGTCATAACTTGATTCTCCCCCTGAGGGAACGTTTGGTTTTGTTGAATTAAGTAATCATATTCAGCAATTTGCTGAAAAAGGATTCGTTGTAGCTGTACAAGCGTTTCAGCTTTTTTTAACTGCTCACATTTTTCAAATAATAGCTCCCATTTTAATTGCTTTATAAATAGATGACTTACTATTTCACAAGCCTCTTTTTTTATTTCAGCTGGTTCAAGCCGTCCTAGTTCCCATTCTTTACATCGGTTTTGTAAGAACGCCGTCAGCTTTCGTTCGTCATATGGCAACAAAAACTGATGAAACTCATCTAGTCTTAAAGGGACTGCATTTTCTTTGGGAAATGATTTGTAACGAAAAATATGCTGGTATTCATGAAAAAAGTGTTGATTGCAAGCTACACGGCTTTTTTCAACGCCTTCCTTCACAGCAGATACATCACTAATTACCTCATATCCAAAGGAAAAACTTAAATTTGTTTCTTGTTCAATTTCTGTTTTCAACGTTTCAAGTACTTTATAAGGCTCCGCATGTATCTGCATCAGAAACAGCATTTCAGTTTCGGCTACTGGAAAACAAATACCCCCATTAACATTTTTATAGAAGAGGTCCTGTATATCTTCTAAAATCATAGTTTGAAACAAGAAACCAAACTGCTCTTCAATCTCCCCCGCACGGTTCAAACGCATTGTAATGATGAGTAAAGACCCTTGCAGCCAAGCAAACTGCTCTTGGAAATTAATTGGTTCTAAGTCTTGTAAAATAACGCGCTTCATGATTTGTTCCAAGCTTTTCTGTTCCTTCAAAAAAGCTGCTTGCTTGATTAGCTGCAATTTCTCCTCCACTGTCTGTTCTTCTTCTATCAGCTTCACACATTTACGAATAAGTCCGCTAAATTCTTCCGGCTCTAAAGTCGGCTTTAACACATAATCAACAGCACCAAGCTTTAAGCCCTCTCGTACATATTCAAAATCAGTATAACTGCTTACTAGAACTACCTTTAGAGTTGGAAACCGTTCTAACGCCTTTTTCGTTAGGGCAAGGCCATCCATGACCGGCATTTTAATATCAGTAATCAAAATATCGACCTTGTGCTGCTCCATTACTTTGAGGGCTTCTTCTCCATTCGGAAAGTCACCCAATAAGCAGAGCCCTTCTTGGTCCCAGTTCACAGAAGCCTTTAGCCCAAACCGAATAACTGGCTCATCGTCTACAATTATTACGTTATACACGATTCTCACCTCTATTTTTGTTAATTAACACAATTGTAACTGTTGTTCCATTGGAATCACTTTCAATGGTAACACTTGATGTTGATGCAAAATAAAGCCTAACCGAGTCATATACATGCCTTAAACCAATTCCGATAAATGAATTTATCTTATCTGCCTTATGATTCAGTTGGTTTAATATATCCTGTTTAAATCCGACTCCATTATCCTGAATTTCAATTTTTACACCATCTTCTACACGGCTGCCCTTAATGCAAAGCGTTCCCTCTGTTCCTTTTGGAACTAAGCCATGAAACACTGCATTTTCAACAATTGGTTGCAGCAGCATACAAGGAATAAAAAAGTCTTCTACTGCAGTTTCAAGCTCTAGTTCTAAATGAAACGTTTGGTCATACCGAATTTGCAAAATAGCTAGAAACTTTTCAATAATATCTAATTCTTCCTTGACCGTAATGAACGTTCCTGTTTTCCCCATGCTCGCTTCTAATAACCGAATTAATGCCGATAACGCAGTATTAGCCCGATCAGTTTGTTTGAAATTTACTAACCAGCGAATTGTACTTAATGTATTAAAGAGGAAATGCGGATTAATACGATGTTTAACCGCCCGCAGTTCAGCCTCTGTCTTTTGACTTTGTTCTTCTTTTACTTGTTCCATGAGCTGCTCGATTTGATGAATCATTTGATTAAATTGCCTGCTCATTAAACCGATCTCATCATTGGAATGGATGTGCGTTTGAATCTGGAAATTCCCTTCTCCAACAAGCCTCATCTGCTCGGTTAATATTTTTATCGGTTTTGTCACTCTATTTACTGCGAATACTCCTATCACAATCGCTACCATGGTAAATACAATGGATGCAAAAATTGTAATGCTTTGAATGTTTGTTAATTTACCGGTAATTTCCTTGATAGGAACAATTCCGATAAGTGTCCATCCGTTCACAAGAGGCTGCTTCACCCCATAATAGGTAGTATTTTTTTCCTGAAATTCAAACTCATAGGCGGTATCATCTACAATATGCTTATATAAGTCACGGTTTTCAACGGTTTTATTAATATGTTCCATATTGGCATCAATCATGATTTGCCCATGTTTATTTACAACGAAAAAATGTCCCGTTTTTCCAAGCTTCAATTGGTCAATTTTGTTTAAAATCGATTTTCCATCTAAGAGCACTTGTATATAAGCAATATTTTTCATATTACTGAAATCTTTCATCACACGTGTCACTGGAAGAACAAGCTCTGTATTCTCACCAGCTCCACTAAAAAGATCATATTGCAATCCTTGCCAAGCTAACGCACCGTCTGCTTGTACCGCTCCCTGTATCCAATTTTGCTCTTGCAGGTTGTATCTTGCCAATTTCACGGGAGAAAACGTCCCACTTCCCCAACTTGTTCCCTCATCTTTTAAAACATATATAATCCGAACGAATGAACTCGAGTAGATTTGTGAATTTAAAAAAGAAGTCATTTCTTCATTATTTTTATCTTTTACAGTTGAAGAAAGTCCTTCCTCATTGTCCGTTTTTACTGTTTCTTGCAGTTTTTCATTACTGTAAATCAGATCTGACATATCACTGCCCACAGACAAAATAAATGAAAGAGAATCTGCTGCTTGCCGAGCAATTTGTATCGAAGACTCCCGAACGTTTTCCTTAACGATATTAGAGGAGGAAATAAAAAAGAAAATACTGATAAAGGTTGTGGGAATCAGTATACCGATAAAAATAGCAATAATAACTTTAGTAGAAAATCGATTTTGCAACAATCTTTTAGACATCTTTTGATCCCTTCTTTATCCATATCAGTGTTTTTCATGTTACTCCAAGTCCTCAATCCGTTCAAGTATTATAAAACTCTTCATATTTACTTCCCAAAACAGACGAAGCTTACACTTTTACTCCAGCTTCTGTTTGTCCACCTTGAACTTGAACAAACTTTTTTTGGAAGATTACATACGGCAGAAGGGCAATAATTGATGAGAAAAAAATCCACGTAAAAAGAATGTTGATCCTACAGCTTCGTCCCCGATACAAATAAGCCAGAGTCCATAGTACGTGGTATGAATCACAAAGCTACCACGGTAAGATCCTTGGAATATGCATCCCTTGTATGTTACTTCCTTCCTACTCCAAGCTAGTTGCCTCGGGGAAAATCTTATAACTTTATTAATGAGCAATAACGGAATTTCACTTCAACAATTCTTTCAGAAAATCCAGTTTCTGCTTCACATTATCATTGGTGATAAGATCTACACCAGTATCAATATTTTTTCTAACTTCGTCTCCCTTTATCACTTTCAGTGCGGTTTCAACACTTATATATCCCATATCATAAGGGTTTTGTGCTACTGTACCAGTTAATGTCCCATCTTCAATTGATTCAACCATTTTGATAATTCCATCTGCTCCTATGACAGGCATTTTATGCCCTTGCTTCTTAATCACATCTAAAGCACTTAGTGCCATGATGTCAGTTGTAGCAAAGACGCCTTTCACATCAGGATGATCCTCTAAAATCGTTGTCATAGCTTTTCCAGCCGGCAAAGCCTCGTTTGGCAAATCTATTTTTTGGGCTACAACTTTGATTCCTGCATCTTCTAAGCTAGATGTAGCTCCTTTTATCCGTTCACCTGAAACCGGACTGATAACATCCCCGGCAATAAGGGCTACTTTAGCTCCAGGCTGTAGCCCTGAAGCTAATAGTTCCCCTGCTTTTCTTCCTAATTCAAAGTTATCGGTACCAATATAAGCAGTCTTATGTTCAAGGGGAATATCTGTATCTACCAGTAATACCGGAATCTTATGCTCGATAAATTTTTGTAAGATTGACTTGACCGCAGGTGATTGTAATGGAGAAACAACTAATACATCTGGATGTTCTTTAAGAACATTTTTTAATACATACTCTTGTACATCTTTTTTTGATTTGAAACTGGGTGCGACAACTTTACCATCTATATCAAACTCTCGAAACCCCTTTTCTGCTCCTGCTTTCACAATATTCCAATACTGCGAGTCTAGATCTTGTAAAACAACGGCTACTTTAGGCCTATTGTCTGTTCCATGGAACTTGACTATACATCCTATTACAGTGGCTAGAAACAACGAGATAATCAATAGGATACGCCACATCTTTTTTATCATTCATCTCTCTCCTAGCAGGGGTCTCATCAAGGTTTTGCAATTCTACACCGTTAAGTGTAAGCATGTTCCCTCATAATAATTACTTATAAGTTTAATTTATTACTTCAACTTGATTCACTAGGCAACCAATCGCTTCGTACTCAAAAAGTTCTTTATTAGGAAACTTGTACATCGGACAAATTCAAATCATGTCCCTGTCAAGTAGACAGTACTAAAAAACTATGAAGTTACCGAGATCCAATATTCTATTGAAGCTCGGCGACTGCGTCTTTTGTGATGCATTTTCTATTAAGAATGATTTACATTAAGATTATGAACTGGTTGTCTTTTTTTGATTTCAGCGCCCATACTCTTTTGATAAAAATAGGTCACAATGAGTGCCACCAATCCTGGGAAAATAAAGATTAGTAAAGGCGGAAATGCCACCCATAAGATATAAGTTGTGATCATGAGCGCCAAAATCACAAGGATGGCATTCAAAGGATGCATTAGTAATAGAAATATCGTATTGATCAGGTACGCCTGCAAAGGCAGCTCCTGATCTACAAGAAAACTATAGACAAACAAAAAGAAAAACGGTGTGACGATGACCAATGTATAAAAGACTATCGTTAATAGTAAAGACATCCCTGCATAATACTGTAGTGCAAGATAAAAAACAACTACCACCATAGCATTGAGACAGCCCAAGATCATACTTTTTCTATACTCTCTTTTATAATACTTCCAGAATACTTGAAGAAATGGGAAAACGTCGTTATCCTTCATATACCTTCTTGCAATCGCTAATGTAGCTACCGTTGCCGGAATTGCAACAAACGGTAATAGGACCATCCCAACGATGAATATCGTGTGTACGCTAGCTACATCTGGTGCTGCCAAAAGATTCACACCTAAGAAAGCATACGGCACATTAAACAGCCACCAAATACCCGTCAATTTTAGAATTATATAGAGCCGCTTAGTCAAATGATCGCTAAATGTAAACCAGTTCATTTTGTATTTCCCCTTAATAAAATATGACTTCGTCCCTATTCTTTAACAGACCCGATAACTAACCCGCTTGTAAAATATTTTTGCAAAAACGGATAAATTAATAATACTGGAATAGTAGAGACTACAATCTTAGCTGCATTCAGTGTTTGGTTTGAAATGGAAGCTACTGCTTTTAATTGTGACACATCTGTAATTTTAGTAACATCAATGTTCAATTGTTGAATATATGTTTGCAGTGGATAATTAGCGGCTTTGTTTATATAAAGCAAACCACTAAAGTAATCATTCCAATGCCCTACAATGGCAAAAAGTGAAATGGTTGCCAATGCCGGAAGTGAAATGGGCAAGTAAACTTTGAGCAAAACTTTTAATTTTGTCGCACCATCCATAATAGCGGCTTCTTCCAACGAACTTGGAATACTCTTGAAAAAGTTCATTAACAAAATTACGTTAAAGATTGGTACTGCTCCTGGTAAAATAAGCGCCCAAATGGTATCAAGCAAGCCTAGGTTCTTCACAACTAAGAACGTTGGAATCATCCCACCGGAAAAGAGCATTGCAAAAATCAAAAGATTCATATAAATATTGCGTGCACCAAATTCCCGTTTATGTTTAGACAATGGATAAGCCATCAGAATGGTTAACACCATGTTCAAAGCGGTCCCTAACACAACTCTTTCCACAGAAACCAGAAATGAACGCCAAAACTGTGCATCTCCTAACAACACCGCATAAGCATTTACATTAAAATTAACGGGTAACAATCCAACTTCATTCGCTTGAGCCGCAACTCTGTCACTAAAAGAGACGGATACCATATTCAGTAACGGTAACACACATAAAATTGTCATTAGCAATATTACAGCCCAGATACATACATCAGCAAACCAACTCCCAAATGGTTTTGGTTTGCTAGAATTTCTCCCCCATGCAATGGCAAACGGGCTTCTAACTATTTTTGATTTCATCGACTTTCTCTCCTTTTAAAAGATCCGCATGTTTGCAAGTTTCTTAGATAATTCGTTGGCTGATAAAATGAGTACACAGCTTACTACGGATTTCAATAAGCCAATTGCCGTTGCAAAACTATACTGTTGTCCGATCAGACCTACACGATACACGTACGTATCAATCACATCCGCAGTCTCATACACAATTGGGTTATATAAAGCAAAGATTTGGTCAAAACCAGCATTCAAAATATTCCCCAAATTGAGTGCTGAAATCAGCATAATGGTTGGCAAAATCCCAGGTAAGGTAACATGCAGCAATTTCTTAAAGCGATTCGCGCCATCGATTGAAGCTGCTTCATACAGACCAGGGTCAATCCCTGTTAATGCGGCTAAATACACGATAGCGCCATATCCAAACCCTTTCCAAACGTCTGTTGCTATAATGATTTCTCTAAACCACTCATTGCTCCCTAAGAACAAAATCGGATCATATCCTAGTCCCTGCAAGAAATTATTTACTGGCCCATGGTAGTCAAATACGTTAATAAATACCGCTGCCAAGACTGCCCAAGATAAGAAGTTAGGCAAATAGACGATGGTTTGGATGGATTTTTTAGCCCATTTCAGCCTAATTTCATTTAATAATAAAGCAAAGATAATAGGCACGATCGTTCCCGCAATAATCTTACCCACCGCAATAACAACTGTATTTCTTAGTATCTTCATACTATCCGGGATTTCTAGCATGTATTTAAAGTTTTCCAGGCCAACCCATTCAGAGCCTAACATACCTTTAGCAGGGACATAATCCTGGAACGCCATTACAAGACCACCCATTGGTATAAAACTGAAAATAATTAAAAAAATCATGCCCGGTGCCATCATTAGATGGTACTCCAGCTGCCCTCCACGTTTTTTCATTTCACTCTCTACCTTCTTTCAGAAGTAAATTTTACAAGGGTACAAACTAACATTTGTACCCTTTAGTCATTATTTTTGTTTAATCGCTTCAGCCACTTCTTTAGTAATATCACTACCGCCTGTTTTGTTCCATGTATCAACAAACGTGTCGAAGTAATTTATATCTTTTTGACCAGTCACAATCTTCATGAAGGCTTCATCCTCCAATTTCGTTAAGTTAGCCCATTTCAACTTCATACTTTTTGTTTGACCAAAGAAAACAGGGTGTACTTCATTAACTTTAGTACCAGCCATCAACTTGGCACCTACCATTCTAGACATATAGGCACTCCATTGGTTGGCATCTGCTTTTGCTGGATCTTTTAAATAACCTTGAATCTTTTCATAGGATGATTGGTCATCAAGCGATAATGTAGCAGGATCTTTTTCACCATTAACAGCTGCATTAATATTCTTGTACATTTGTGCTGTTGCGTCATTAAAGTTCACCATAAGATTGATTGGTGCGCCACGGTCACCGCCTTCTTTTATGAAATCAACAACCGGCTGATAATTACGATCTTCGTTTCGTAACTTATCGCTTAAAGCACTTACTACTTTAGGTAGTACTTCCGGATGTTTAAAGTCCTTACGTACCACATAGAATTCAGAGACTGGGTTTTGTGTATACGCTGTGATTGTACCACTGCCATCCTTAGAGATAATGTATGGCTGCCAATCGATATTTGCATTCTTCTGTTTTGCAGAATTCAATGGATAGTCAGGTGTCCACCAAGGACCAAAGTATGCACCAGCTTGACCGCTTATAATCAAATCTTCAATGCTTTTACGTACAGCGAACTGTGGATCAATCAGACCTTTTTTGTACCAATCTGCTAACTTACCTAACGCTTGCTTTGTTTCAGCTGTAGTAGACCCATAAACAACTTTTCCATCTTTTTCAATCCATTGACGTGGGAAAGAATTATAAGTTTGTAGGATATTATCCGCTTGGAACAGTGATCCGTACATCCCGCCAATGCTAGGAGAAAGAGTTAAACCCACCGTATTTCCTTTACCATTACCACCTGGATCTTGTTGGATAAATGCTGTTAAGACTTTTTCCATATCATCAACAGTCTTAGGCGCCTCTAGCCCAAGCTTGTCCATCCAATCTTTACGCAGCCAAAGCATGGTTGGGACATTGGCATTTTGTGTTGATGGCAGGGCCATGAGTTTCCCATCAAATGTCGCTGCGTCCAATGCGCGTCCGTCGTAGGAATCATACATCGCTTTGATTTGATCAGAAGTGCTTGATTTGTAAATATCTGTCAAGTCAGCAATCATGTCATTATCGACCAACTGACGTAATGTTGACGCATCAACCGCCATAATGTCAGGTAAATCACCTGATGCGACTGCCATAGAAACTTTCTGTTTATAGGCATCCCCATCTTTTGCTTCAAACTTATTCTTACTTTGAACATTCAGTGTTTCCTTTAAGTAACGTGTATAAGCATTGTCCTCGTAGGTTTGACCCTTAGGCAATTTAGCAATACCTGGTGTAGACTTCCCAACGACATAAGTAACAGTTTCTTTATATTTTCCAAAAGGTTTTAATTCTTCTTTCGTTGCCACTATTTTCGTAGTTGCTGCAGAGTCAGAACCTGATGAACAGCCTGCCAAAACGCCAAATGACATGAGCGAAACAGCGGCTATTGAGAAAATTTTCTTCTTCATGAATGTTTCCTCCTGATTGAATAGGTTGTAATACCCTGTCAAATGATTTTCATTAAAATCATAGTTTCACCGCGAATGCCTCATATGGTTTTAAATCCAATTGATGAAAATCAGCTGATGATCTTTCATAATTACTAATAATTACATCATCACTTTGTCCCAAGTGCGGTAGTTGTAAGGATGCCTTCCCTTCTCCAAAGTTGGCTACAACCGCCCAAGTTTGACCTTCGTAATGACGCAAATACATAAAGACTTGTTCAGGTACATCTGTTACTAATTCAAAGTCTCCCCAGACCACAATTGGATTTTCTTTTCTTAATCGAATTAATGTTTGATAGCAGAAAAAGATAGAATTCGGGTTCTCTAGGTTCGCTTTCACATTAATCTCATCATAATTCGGGTTCACATGTAACCAAGGTGTTCCTGTTGTAAAGCCAGCATTTTCTGTATCATCCCATTGCATCGGTGTCCGAGCATTATCGCGCCCCTTAGCGTTGATGGAAGCAATAATTTCTTCTTTTTTATAGCCATTTGCCAAACGCTCGTGGTACATGTTCACACTTTCAATGTCTTCGACCTCACTAATATCGTTGACGGGACAATTGGTCATGCCAATTTCCTCACCTTGATAGATGTAAGGCGTTCCCTTCATCAGGTGCAGTAAAACCGCAAACATTTTTGCACTTTCCACACGATACGTTGTATCATTTCCCCAACGGGATACAATTCTTGGTAAATCGTGGTTATTCCAAAATAAACTGTTCCAGCCCTCATTACCTAAGGCTGTTTGCCACTTACTAAGGACCTGTTTTAGCTCATTCACATCTAATGGTTTAAGATCCCATTTTTCTTTACCTTGTTGTTGGTCTAGACAAACATGTTCAAACTGGAAGACCATAGATAGCTCATTGCGTTTAGGATCCGAATAAAGCTTGGCAATCTCTGGCGTTGCTCCCCAGGTTTCTCCTACCGTTAACACATCATATTTGCCAAAGGTTTCTCGATTCATCTCCTGCAAATAATCGTGTAATTTGGGTCCATTTCCTGTCACTTCTTCATCTGGAATTTTACCGACCAAATCAATCACATCCATCCGAAATCCGCCAACACCTTTTTCCAACCAAAAATTCATCATATCCCAGACTTCTTGTCTGACCTTTTCATTTTCCCAGTTTAAGTCCGGTTGTTTTTTGCTGAAAAGATGCAAGTAATACTGGCCACTCTCTTCGTCATACTCCCAAGCTGAACCACTGAATGTCGATCTCAGAGAATTAGGTACATCGCCATTTACAGGATCGCGCCAGATGTAATAATCACGATATGGGTTGTCCTTACTTTTACGAGATTCAATAAACCACTTGTGCTCATCGGATGTGTGATTCACAACTAAATCCATAATAATTTTGATATTTCGTTGGTCAGCCTGTTTAATCAGCTCATCCATATCATCCATCGTGCCAAATTCCGTCATGATATTTTGATAATCACTAATATCATAGCCATTATCATCATTTGGTGATTGGTACACTGGGCTAAGCCAAATCGCTGTAATCCCTAGTTTTTCTAAATAATCTAATCGATGAATAATACCCTTTAAATCACCGATGCCATCGCCGTCGCTGTCTTGAAAACTACGTGGATAAACCTGATACACTACTGTAGTTTGCCACCATTTCATTTCCATTTTCACTAAATACCTCCTTAATGCTTTTAACAAGCCTGACCTTTAGTAAGCGTTTACGTTACTTTCGAAAAAGATTATAAAATCAAGAAATCCGTTCACATTTTAACGAAAATATACGCTAAGCAATTTTTGAAATAGGAAAACGTTTATTTTTGCTGAAATAGATTACTTAACAATTAATACCCTATCCAATTCCATTAATTTAATCTCCCTTTTCAATGATGTCGCTTACATGATCTATTTTCTTATAAATCCCCTTGTTTTTTAACCGTTTTCATTATGATATAGGTGTCTTATTTTCCTAAATATTCACAAATTGATTAAGTAAAAATATAGAAATAGTGTATTTTATTCATATAAAAAGAAATATAAAGCACTTTAAGAAAGTACAAAAAAAACAGGAGTCATATATCTCCTGTTTTTCGTACCTTTGGTAGCACTGTCCTTTTTATAACATACTGTAAGGCAAATTTGATTCCATGGACCTTATTTTCACTATGCTACATCTTTGGTCGGTCATTCCTCATCAAACCTAATGATTCTATATTCATAACTGCCAATTTCTAATTTCCCTGAAAATACTTTGCTTTGTGTCACTAAATCTATTCCGTCCCGCGGAACAGTCACATTTCCTCCGTTTCCGTCCATATTCACAATGACCCAAACTGTATATCCGTCTCCTCGTCTCGGCGCAACGATTGTTCCCTTTGTTACATCGGTACGGAGCCTAACCCCAGCTTCAATGGCATAGTGATCAAGCAGCTTTATAAGCATCGCATCTCCATCTTCTCCTATAGGCAGAGAGCCAAGCATAACAATTTTCCCTTTGCCATACTGGTGCTCTGTTAGAAATGCCTTTCCTGGTGTAAGTCCACCCTCAATGATTCCGACGGCCTTTGCCTCCTCAGCTTCAAATACAGAGCTCCAGATCCCTAATGGTGCCGATACATCAAAAGCTTTCCCTACTGAGCCCGTACCGTCCATTGGAAATGTAAACAATGTTTCCACACCTGCAATACGCTCTAGTTCTCCTAATGCTGCATCAGTATGAATCGTATGATGGCCTGTTCGTCCTCCCGTCAGCGGACCAACTACCCAGATGCCTCCCTTTTCAACAAATGCAGTCGCTCTTGCTATATAGTCAGGAGATACATAATGAAGAAAAGGAGTACATAATAGCTTATAGCCGTCCAAGTTGGCTCCTTCTGGAATCAAATCCCGGTGAATCCCTGTTGCTAGTATTCGTTCATAAAATTCAGTGACTAGCGCTTTATGATCAAGTCCATTATGCGGTTCTGTTTTAAAAAATGCTTTTGCACGGTCAGAATATGTCATAGCAACTTCAGCCTGACACGGTCTTGAAGCTAAAATAATAGGTTCGATTTCCTTCCTTGCTTGTTCTACTTCCAATACATTGGCATAGCCTACTGTCGGCTTTCCCCACGCACTTATAACAGATCCATGAGGCTGCTCACAGCCCGTTCGCTGCTGTCTCCATAACCAATAGCAAAAGGCCTCTGCTCCCAGTGCATAGGCAGCGACCGCTTCACTTCTGAGATATCCGTTCGGATGGGGCGTCGCATAGCTTTCTAGCGAGGCGCTAAAGGAAGTGCTCGTCTCCATGATCCAAAAGTCTTTTCCTTTTTTGAAATTTCTCCATAAATCGCAATTCAGCAGGTATGAACCAACTTTATTCTGCGGAGCATACGTATCAAATGATGCGAAATCAAGGTTCTGAAAAAGACGTTCATTGTCTACATGAAACATCACACTGCTGTTATGTGTAATTGGTGCATGAGAATATGTCCGAATAATTTCAGCCTGTTCATCTGCGAATTCAGCAATCTTTTCCATCGAGAACAGCTGATACATCGTTTTTAATGATGAATGATGCAAAAATGGTACTGCTCCCGGCTGCGGTATTTCTTCAAAGCTGCGATAGTGTTCACTCCAAATTTGTGTTCCCCATGCTTCATTTAACCCATCAATTGTTCCATAGCGCTCCTCTAGCCAACTATGCCATAAAGTTTTACACGTCTCACACATACATTCCGCCACATGGCACTTAAACTCGTTATCCAACTGCCAGCCGATTACTCCCGGCAAGCTTCCGATCGCTTTGGCAAGGTGCTCTGTAATAATTGCCGCTCTTTCTCTAAAGTAGGGGTTGTTCGTGCAAACATGCTGTCTGGAGCCATGTCCCATCACATTCCCAGCTTCATCAACATACATGCGCTCTGGATGCCCATGAGACATCCAAATGGGAGGTGTCGGCGTCGGTGTACACATAACCGTTTCGATGCCGTTTTCATAGAGTTTGTTAATAATATTTACAAAGAAGCTGCTATTAATCTGTCCCTCCTCCGGCTCTAGCGTTGACCAAGCGAACTCTCCCATTCTTACGACATTAATGCCGGCCTCTTTCATGAATTGAATATCTTGTTCTATGACTCTTTCATCCCACAGCTCAGGATAAAAGGCAGCTCCATGATATAATCTTTTGTTCATGTATTTGTCCTCCATTTTCTAGTAACCGTTAAGAAACGATATGTGAACCTTTGCTACACTTTAAAAAAGTATAAATTTCTCGCTGCGTCGAATTGGCTTCCAGCTAGAGATTTATGTTTTTTAAAGTGTAAAGTAAAACGGATTGCCAGTGTATTTCGACAATCCGTTTTTTTCCGTAACCTTTAATCAAATACCCTTTTATTCGCCTTCAACAGGCTTGCCAAAAATGCGAGAGTCAATCCTTGTCCCCACCCTTGAATTCGTTTGTATGGCACATCCATATATCCTTGCATATCACGCATCACTGCGGTCCCCGCAGATACGTGCGTTACCCTGCCGTCCTCCGTAATATGCTCCAAAATTCCATGAATCGATTTTTGAACCTGTCTATGATACAAAGATCCCCTAGAAAGAAGGGCTGTTGCAATTCCCGCCGAACCCGAGACCTCTGGATACGATTCTGGATTGTCCACGACTGTATGCCATAGACCGGTATCAGATTGCAATCGAACTAATGCGCTTAATTGATCCCGCAGTGAGCCATCAATGATCATGTAGGAAGGATGGGTTACTTCAACAAGTTCCAAGGCCTTTGCCATTGTTAAGGAAGCCCACCCGTTCCCGCGCGCCCAAAAGACACTCGACATATGATTTTGTGCAATGTTATCCCAGCCATGATAGTATAGGTCAGTAGCTGTATCCTGAAGGAAGTTTTCATGACCATGGTATTGCTTTAATCCATCTTCAAAAAAATCCTCCCTGCCTAAAAACTTACCCATCCGAAGTAAAAATAACCCAGCCATCATCATCGTGTCTACCCATGCTTGTTCAGGAAAGATATACGTTTCTGAATTCACCGTATGCTGAAAAATTCCATCTGCAAAACGATCCGCATCATGCTGCAAAAATTCTGCCATTTGCGTAGCCGCATTCATATATTTCTCATCATCAGTGGCTTGGTAGAGCGATAAGAGCGCGTGACCGATTGACACTCCGTTCACTGAAAGCTTCGGAAGACCATCCTCTAATTTTTCATCTACCCAATTTCTTAACAGCTCGATATACTCACTGTTCCCTGTTGCCTCATATGCTTCAGCAACCCCATAGAATGCAACCCCTCCCGGCCAATCCCAATTAAAATCCATTTGGAAGGTGCGGCGAACAACACGGTCGATAACTGTTAAAAGTTCGTTCTCATCGTATACAAGTGCGGGCATGATAGTTCTCCTCTCCATTACTTTAATCCGCTCGTGCTAATTCCTTCGACAATATACTTCTGGAATAAGAAGAAGATAAGCACAACCGGAAGTAAGGATACAACGGACATCGCAAACATAGCGCCCCAGTTTGAAGCGGTTTCCGTATCTAAAAACAGCTTTAATGCTAACGATACCGGGTACATTTCCGCTTTGTTTAAATACAGCACTGGATTGATTAAATCTTCCCACTTCCAGTAGAAGGAAAAAATCGCTGATGTAGCTAACGCTGGCACAATGAGCGGTAGAATGATTCTAAAAAAGATACTAAATCTGCCGCAGCCGTCAATTCTAGCAGCTTCATCCAGCTCTACAGGAATCGTACGAATAAATTGAACCATTAAGAAGATAAAGAACGCGTGTCCAAAGAACTGTGGTACAACAATCGGCTTAAAGGAATTCAGCCAGCCAATCTTTGAAAATAGAATATATTGCGGAATCATGACTACCTCATGAGGGAGCATCATTGTCACCATCATACAAGCAAACCAGAATGCCTTCCCTTTAAATTGGATACGTGCAAATCCATAGGCGATACAAGCGGAGGATATGACAGCACCGATTGTAGATAATCCAACTATGATTAAGGAATTTTTAATAAATACACCAAACGACTGACCAGCAATTCCTTCCCATCCCTGTACATAGTTGCTCAAAATGAATGGATCTGGGATAAGAGAGTGGGCGGTAATAAAGACCTGTGAACTTTCTTTAAAAGAACTCATTAGTAACCAAATAATCGGATAAAGCATCAAAATCGCTAACCCGCCTGTAAGAGCGTGGTATACTATCCTCTTTGGCTTAAATCTAGGCGATTTGATTGTCATCGGCTCGCTAATTTCGCTTTTTGTAGTCTCTTGAACTAGTTTCATAGTCTTTAATCCTCCTTTGACTCATAATGAACCCAATAAGATGATGTTTTAAATAAAATTAATGTGAGTAAACCAACTATGAGCAACATAACCCATGCCATGGCAGAGGCATATCCCATTTGGAAGAAGTTAAAGGCTTTTTGGAACAAGTACAGGGAATAGAGAAGTGTTCCGTCAAGCGGACCTCCCTCACCCTTGGAAATAATATAGGCAGGAGTAAATGTCATAAATGCCGAAATAGTTTGCATTACTAGATTAAAGAAAATAATTGGACTTAATTGAGGTAACGTAATTTTAAAGAACTGCTGCAGCCCATTTGCCCCATCCACACTGGCAGCCTCATAATATGTTGGCGGAATATTTTTTAAGCCTGCTAGGAAAATCAACATAGACGAACCAAACTGCCAAATTGAAAGCAAAATTAATGTCCATAGTGCACTTGTTGGATCTTGATACCAAAGAATCTTTTTATCAATTCCCATGAAGAATAAGAGAGCGTTAATTGTTCCATCATTCCCGAAAATATTACGCCACATGATCGCAACAGCGACGCTGCCTCCGATGATGGATGGAAGATAAAAGAGTGTACGGTAAATCCCAACCCCTTTAGAAGCACGATTGAGAAGCATTGCTACACATAATGCGAAAGCCAATCGCAGCGGAACACCTGCTAATACATAAGTAAATGTAACCTGTAAAGAATGCCAAAACTTTTCATCCCCTGTAAACATTTCGATATAGTTATCTAAGCCAATCCATTTTGGCGTGGAAAACAAATCATAATTCGTAAAGGACAAATATAGGGAAATAGCCATTGGGATGACTGTAAATGCCAGAAAACCGATGATAAATGGGGAAATAAAGGCATATCCCGCTATGTTTTCGCTCATTGATCGAAATTTCATCTCTCTCAGCTCCATTCTAGAAAATAGTCAGCTTATACCAAAAGCAATTGCGGTCTATCAATTCTAATTTTATAAAGAAGAGTACGAAAACCCTTAAACGCTATAGCCTTCGTACTCTCCCTGTTGTCTCTACTGCTTATTTCTCGCTAGAATTTCATTTGCTTGCGCTCTAAATTTCTTCGCACCCTCTGCAGGTGTGATTTTCTTGAATAAAATTTGATCTGAAACATCTTTAAGCGCTTTCATTACTTCCGCACTGCCAAGCGGATCTGGCGGATCTGTTTCACTTGCATGCTGTGAAGCTTGTTCTACATATTCAAAAACCTTCTGTGCTTCTTCACTTAGCTCAGGCTTGATAGCGTCCGCTACTTTAGAGGATACTGGTACACCGCGATCTCCTTTGATCAGCTTGTTTGCTTCCACATTGTTTGTAAAGAAGTCAATAAAATCTGCTGCTGCCTCTTTGTGCTCGGAGCTCTTTGGAACGGAGAAGAACATGCCTGGTCTTAAAAATAATGCTTTTTCCTTTTCTTGTTCAGGTGGTAAATGCAGGCTAAGCGCCGATTGGGACAATTGTGCAAAACCAACATACTGGTTGGAATAATTCCATGTTACAGCGGATGTGCCTTTTACAATAAAATCATCCTCAAGTCCTTTTATCTGCGCTTGCTCATCAGGCGTCGGGAATGTTTTTGCATTCACTAAACGAAGCTGTCTCTCAAAATATTCGACAAACAGCTTGTCATCGGAATACGCAAGACCTGTTCCGTCCTTCTTGTAAAATCTCTCTCCCTGCGTTCTTAAATAATACGGGAAGAACACATCTGGCGGATTCATGGTGTTCGTTCCATATTTCCCAGTCTTTTCTTGAACTTGAATCGCCATCTTTTCAAAATCATCCCAAGTCCAATTTGTATCATTGATCTCAACGCCTGCTTGCTTAAGTAAATCGTCATTTGCGATGACGGATAACACGTTTGAACCTAAGGAGAAGCCATATAACTTGTTGCCAATCATACCGCCTGATAGATTGTTTTGATCAATCGAGCTCACATCAATTGTCTTATCCTTTGTATAAGGCGTTAAATCCTCAAGCTGCCCTTTTTCACCGTATTGTGATAAATAAGCTGTATCCATTTGCATCACGTCAGGCAGCTGGTTTGCCGCAGCCATAGGCGCCAGCTTCTTCCAGTAATCATCCCAGTTAGCAAATTCCGCTTCAATATGAACGTTTGGATGCTCCTTTTCATACATTTCAATAACTTTCATTGTATAATCGTGTCGTGGCTGCCCGCCCCACCAGGCTACACGTAATGTAATCGATTCTTCTTTGCCGCTCTTGCTTGCTGTTTCTTCGCTCTTTGAGCTACAGCCTGCTGCAAACGATCCTAACAAACCCACACATACGGCGGATAACAAAAGCTTTTTCATTACCGTCCCTCTCCCTCGTTTTGTCTTATATGAAAGTGCTTACATGTATTATTTTAGGTTATTTCCAGCCAATCTTAAATTGAAAAACTAGACATGATTGTTTAAAAAACAGGGATGTCATCACTTCTTTCCACTACTTAACTTTAAGGTAACCAAAAAAAACTTGAATCAATAATAAAGAAAACTCGCCGATTGGCGAGCCCTGCCCTTGGGCGAAGACAGAGGCGTAGTTGCCCTTATACTGTATTCCAAAAATTTCCGACTACGTCGAATCTACTTCTAGCTGGAAATTTATACTTTCCTACAGTGTAAGAAAAGCGGACAAGGCCCGCCTTTTATGGCAGCGTAGGGGTGGGCCGGAGTAAAAGGCGCTTTTTGCCTTTTGCGGAGGTTCAGCCCGGAGTCTGCCATTTTGGGCCTTGGGAGCTAGACATCACCCCGAAAAGTTATACTTTTTTACAGTGGAAAGAAAACTCGCCGACTGGCGAGCCCTGCCCTTATACTGTATTCCAAAAATTTCCGACTACGTCGAATTCACTTTTAGTTGGAAATTTATACTTTCCTGCAGTGAAATGAAAAACAGCATGGTTGCGGTAGTAAAGAGTTCCGTTTTGAGGTGCTTTTCTTAAAGTAGCCATTGGTATATAAAAAAGCAAAACTCGCCATAATATTGGCGAGCCCTTGGACGAAGATAGAGGGGTAGTTGCCCTTATACTGTATTCCTAAAATTTCCGACTACGTCGAATTCCTCCTAGCTGGAAATTTAGATTTTCCTACAGTGTAAAAAAAGAACCTTCAATCCAAAGATAGATCAAAGGTTCTGTGTTGTATTTCCAATAATATTCTATTATTCATTCAGTTCCTTAAGTGAATTTTTATCTTATCTATGTTTTTTCAATCTCTTCATCATAGAAATAATTGTCCATTAATGAAAAATGTTGCTTAAACTTTTTCATTCAATACCTTTGTTTCTACATCCAAAGAATTAACTAAAAACCAGCTTTTTTTTGCTTAGACCAAGTGTCTCCGCTGTTGAAGCATGAATTTCTTGCAGAAGCGCTGGGCTTTCCATTAGTGACACGCCATAAGAAGGAATCATTTCTTTAATTTTCGCTTCCCATTCTTTCATATATTCAGGGAAGCATTTTGTTAGTACTTCAAGCATGACGGAAACGGCGGTAGAAGCACCCGGAGAAGCGCCGAGCAATGCTGCTATCGAACCATCAGCGGCACTAACAACCTCCGTACCAAATTGAAGCGTTCCTTTGCCGCCAGCTTCAGTATCCTTGATCACTTGCACACGTTGGCCCGCTACTACTAAATCCCAATCCTCGCTTTTGGCGTTCGGGATAAACTCACGTAACTCGTCCATGCGTTCTTCTTTTGATAACATAACTTGCTGGATCAGGTATTTTGTCAATGACATGTTTTTTGCACCTGCCGACAACATAGTTAAGAGATTATCCGGTTTTATGGAAGTTACCAAATCAAACATTGAACCAGTTTTTAAAAACTTTGGTGAGAAGCCGGCAAACGGTCCAAATAGCAACGATTTTTTATTATCAATAAATCGTGTGTCAAGATGCGGAACAGACATTGGAGGAGCACCAACCTTAGCTTTGCCGTATACTTTTGCATGATGCTGCGCTACAACATCCGGATTATTACACACCATAAATATTCCGCTTACCGGGAATCCTCCAATATGTTTTCCTTCAGGAATACCGGATTTTTGCAGTAAATGCAGGCTTCCTCCTCCGCCTCCGATAAAGACGAATTTTGCAGTATGGCGTTCAATAGTACCGCTATCGAGATTCCGCACTTTTAATTCCCACAAGCCGTCGCTAGTACGTTTCATATCATTCACACTATGTTTGTAGTTGATATCGACATTTTTACTCTCTAAGTGGTCAAACAACATGCGCGTTAGAGCGCCAAAGTTGACATCCGTTCCAGAGTCGATTTTTGTTGCCGCCATAGGTTCATTCGATGCGCGGCCTTGCATAATAAGCGGAATCCATTCCATCAATTTTTCCGGATTATCGGAAAATTCCATCCCTTGGAATAAGGGATTGTTTGACAGCGCTTCAAAACGTTTCTTTAAAAACGTTACATTTTGTTCCCCTTGTACTAGACTCATATGAGGCAATGGCATAATAAAGTCCTGTGGATGATGTATCAGCTTGCTGTTTACAAGATAAGACCAAAACTGCATTGAAACCTGAAACTGTTCATTAATTTTTATAGCTTTGCTAATATCTACAGATCCATCCGGTTTTGCGACCGTGTAGTTAAGCTCGCACAGTGCCGCATGTCCCGTTCCCGCATTATTCCATTCGTTAGAGCTTTCCTCTCCTGCGTTTGAGAGCTTCTCAAATACTGTAATTTTCCAATCCGGTACTAATTCTTTTAAAAGTGTCCCCAAAGTCGCACTCATGACTCCGGCACCAATTAAGATAACGTCTGTTTTAGTTTCTCTATCGCTCATTTTTACCTTCCTTCTCCCCTGAAATTCGCAGAAAGGATGTAGGCGCTCCTGCTTAGGCGTCACATCAAGCCAAGGCGCGACCTAGTTACACACTTTTTCTGTCTTAATTATAACTATATCATACTGTATCACAATGATTTATAGACTCAAATATCTACTATTATATGATAATTATAAATTATTTGAAAGCTGGTAAAAAGTGAGAAGCCCGTCCACAAGGCTCGTTCCGTCCTTCTTGTAAAATCTCTCTCCCTGTGTTCTTAAATAATACGGAAAGAACGCATTTGGCTGATTCATGGTGTTCGTTCCATATTTCCCGATCTTTTCTTGAGCTTGAATCGCCACCTTTTCAAAGTCCAGCTTGTATTATTGATCTCAACGCCTGCTTGCTCCAATAAATCATCATTTGCAATATTATTTCCAAGCATAGCTAATATCGTACGAATTGGTGAAAGTTGTGTATAACAGAGATGAAGTTAAAGAAAACTCGCCGACTGGCGAGCCCTGCCTTTGGGGCGAAGACAGAGGCGTAGTTGCACTTATACTGTATTCCTAAAATTTCTCACTACGTCGGATGGGCTTCCTGCTAGAAATTTATACTTTCTTACAGTGGAAAAAAGGGAAATAACGGTCTCCGCTACTTCCCCTTCGCATTCACTAATTGTAAGACAAAATCCACTGTTATTTTATCACTTTCAAGCTACTGCTTCCCTTTAACATACTGCCATCCTTAAGAGAGCCGGTCATACTAATCTCAATCTGCCCTTCTTGTCCATCAAAGGCCTCTATAACTTCCTGTCGGTCCCATTTTACTGCCAAGCCTTTATTTGATCTCTGTACTGAAGCTATTTCTGAAAACAGGGTTTTTCCATTCACATGCAGTCGTATAGTCGAAAGATCTACTAGGGATGCATCTATCCCTTGCGGCAATGCAAGAGTTGCTGTCATGGAATGGTCACCTCCCTTAGATTTCAAGTTCAATGTCCCTGGATGTAGCTCCAAGCTAGCTATAATGACCTTAGAGGCATACATATTTGGCAGCTGCGGATTTTGCATGCCGTCTCCGAGGTAGAAGCTAGGATGAGGAGGCTGGTTATAGCCTACGTTTTCTCTAACTACCCCTAAACGATATACCGAATCATGCATAAGCGTATGGATTCGGTGATCTGTAACGTTCGTTGTCGTATAGATGCGAAGAGAACTGCTATCCTCTGTTCGCCAGATTACTTCCTCCCGCCAGTCTCCGAGAATATCAGCTTGTAAGCTAGGATTTCCTTTCGTTCCATTGCTAGAGTATGTTCCGGTTGCGGTTAATAGATTAACTGCTTTCATATTTTTATAATCCCATTTAGCAATCGTACCAACTCCGTCTTGTCCGCCAAAATTATGATCAAGAATCTCGCGCAGCGGATCTCCATCCCACCAAATCGCGAAATTGGCAGCAGGAATGTTTGTGGAGATCTTTTCACCCTTCACCGTAAACAAGCCGCCCGTAGGACTGTTCCATGCCCCGTCTATCGCCCAAGTCTCTTCCCCTTTATATCTTGGATCAATATCAGCTGATAACCCTCTTCCTACATCATAATTTGTTGCAATTCCCCAAATTAGCTTCCCTGTATTAGGATCCCGGAATTCAATGCCAGCTCGGTTCGGTTTTTCTTCGTGAACAGCGAACATCTCCAATCCAGGTCTATCAGGGTCCAGATCCCCTACATGCTGGGCATCTCCATGTCCAAGTCCAGTCGTATAGAGTCCTTTTCCATTATCATCAAGAGCCATTGCACCATAAATAATTTCATCTTTACCATCGCTATCAACATCAGCCACAGCTAAGTTATGATAGCCTTGACCGGCATAGGCGGCATTGCCGGAATCATTGCTGTCAAACGTCCATAGCTTTGTCAGCTTGCCGTCTCTCCAATTATAGGCCGTCAGCACAGTCCTTGTATAATAGCCGCGGGCCGTAATTAGGCTCGGTCTTTCTCCGTCAAGATAAGCAATACCTGCAAGGAAGCGATCTACACGGTTTCCGTATGCATCCCCCCAGTCAGCTACATTGCCTCTAGACGGTTCATAATCAGTCGTTGTTAATGCTTTCCCTGTTTGTCCGTTAAAGATGGTAAAATACTCAGGACCACTTAAAATATAGCCGCTGGAATTTCGGTAATCGGCATTCGCATCGCCAATAACGGTACCGGCCCCATCAATCGTGCCGTCCGCCGTTTTCATGGCTACTTCAGCCTTTCCATCCCCATCCAAATCATATATCATCATTTGTGTATAATGGGCACCTGCGCGAATATTCCTGCCTAAGTCAATTCTCCATAGCCGAGTTCCATCCATTTTATAAGCATCGACGAATACATTTCCTGTGTAGCCTGCTTGAGAATTATCCTTTGAGTTAGATGGATCCCATTTTAAAATCACTTCATACTCACCGTCTCCATCAAGATCAGCTACACTAGCATCATTGGCTCTGTACGTATATGCCACTCCATCTGGTGTCGTGCCATCGTCTGGCTTTTGCAGCGGAATGTCTAGATAGCTGTTGTTCCAAACCTTTGCCGTATCTGAATCTGGCTGTTCCTTTCCAGAGGAAACAGTCCGAACCTCATAGATTGAGTTCTCATTTCCGCCTTTATCGAAGTAATTCGTACTTCCTGTAATAGGGGCAGCATTGACCTTCTGACCGTCTCGATACAGATTAAATGAAATATTTTCAGAGTCCGTACCAAGCATGCGCCAACCGACGTAAACGCCATGATCCTCCTTCACAGCCACAAGACCGCGGCTAAGCTTTTCCATTTGGCGGAACATCACCTTACTAATCGGCGTTTTTAGTACCTCTGACGCTTCAGACAATCCTCCTAGGTTAACAGCTGTAACTTGATAATAAGCATGGGCAGCCGATACAGACTGATCAGTAAATTCCGCATTTTCAGTTGTACCAATTCGAGTAAATGGACCTTCTGGTGAATTTGCTTTGTAAATATAATATTTCAAAGCATGTTCCGCAGATTTCCACTTAAATGATACAGCATTTTCCGAAGCACTTTTTAAAGCAAGTTCGGAAGGAACTGCTGGAGCAGACACTGATGTGTCTGTTATAGTAACCGACACAGGAGAACTCTTGGCAGATTCCACTTGATCGGCATTCACCTGGGTAATCGTATACTGATATGTATAACCAAGCTCTGCTGTAATGTCGGTAAAATTAGGAGTGGCCGCACTGCCGACTTTAATTGCATTATTTTCACCCTCGGTCATTCGATAAATATTATAGCTCTCTGCCCCTTCTGCCCCATCCCATTTCAGACTGACAGATGGATTTGGAGTAAATGTTAAATTGTGCAGAGCTACTCCGCTTGGTGCCGAAATTGGGATAATTTCAATTGCATTCACACGGCCATCCTTGCCAAGAGAAATATTCAATTGTCCATCTGTTACTGTAATAATCTTTGCAAGTTCAGAAAACTTCCCGCTGCTAGAGGTAATAGATCCTTGTGATACGCCTTCCATAGAAACAGTGGTCGTATTGCTTGCAATAGCATCTCCTGCAATAATCTTGACGTAATAATCGCCGTTTGGTACATCTGCTAAGAATGAATAGCTTCCATTATTAATGAAGTCTCTTCGGAGATCATCTGGGGTTCCTCTGTCGCGTGAACTCACCACTTTATCAAGCCCATATCCTCTCGTCTTATCATACAGCATATTATTATCAACCCGGGTGTAGCCTTCCGCAACCGGACTTGTACTAGAACCAAAGTCAAATTTCAATACGGTCTGAGCTAAAGTCTGCTGCACGGAAGCTGTTTCCTCTGCTAGGACCTTTCCTTGATCCCCACCGCCTACGCCTGAAACGGTGGAAAAAGCTACCATAAGCCCCATTGCAATCGGTAGCTTTTTTGATTTTTTCTTCGCCATTTGTATGCCTCCTTGTGAGTAAAGAAATACAAACACATCCATGTTACTTCACCAGATGTGATTCACAAACTATCAAAATCAGAAAAAGAGCACGAAAACTATTAACCTCTTACAGCCTTCGTACTCTCTCATTGTTGTTTCTATTGCTTGTTTTTAGCTAGAATTTCATTTGCTTGCTCTCTAAATTTCTTTGCACCCTCTGCTGGTGTTATTTTCTTGAATAAAATTTGATCAGAAACATCCTTAAGCGCTTTCATTACCTCCGCGCTGCCAAGCGGATCTGGCGGATCTGTTTCACTTGCATGCTGCGAAGCTTGTTCTACATATTCAAAAACCTTCTTTGCTTCTTCGCTTAGCTCAGGCTTGATAGCGTCCGCTACTTTAGAGGATACCGGCACACCGCGATCTCCCTTGATCAGCTTGTTCGCTTCAACGTTATTTGTAAAGAAGTCAATGAATTTTGCTGCTTCTTCTTTATGCTTGGAGCTCTTTGGAACGGAGAAGAACATGCTCGGTCTTAAAAATAATGCTTTTTCCTTTTCTTGTGCAGGTGGTAAATGCAGGCTAAGTGCCGATTTGGACAATTGTGCAAAACCAACATACTGATTAGAATAATTCCATGTTACAGCGGATGTGCCTTTTACAATAAAATCATCCTCAAGTCCTTTTATCTGTGCTTGCTCATCAGGTGTTGGGAATGTTTTCGCATCCACTAAACGAAGCTGTCTTTCAAAATATTCAACAAACAGCTTGTCATCAGAATATGCAAGACCTGTTCCGTCTTTCTTGTAAAACTTCTCTCCTTGCGTTCTTAAATAATACGGGAAGAACACATCTGGCGGATTCATGGTGTTCGTTCCATATTTCCCGGTCTTTTCTTGAACTTGAATCGCCATCTTTTCAAAATCATCCCAAGTCCAATTTGTATCATTGATCTCAACGCCTGCTTGCTTAAGTAAATCGTCATTTGCGATGACGGATAACACGTTGGAACCTAAGGAGAAACCGTATAACTTGTTGCCGATCATGCCGCCTGATAGATTGTTTGGATCAATTGAGCTTACATCAATTGTCTTGTCCTTTGTATAAGGCGTTAAATCCTCCAGCTGCCCTTTTTCACCGTATTGCGATAAATAAGCTGTATCCATTTGAATCACGTCAGGCAGCTGATTTGCCGCAGCCATAGGCGCTAACTTCTTCCAATAATCATCCCAGTTAGCAAATTCTGCTTCAATCTTCACGTTCGGATGTTCCTTTTCATACATTTCAATAACCTTCATTGTATAATCATGTCGAGGCTGTCCACCCCACCATGATACACGCAGCGTAATCTGCTCTTCTTCTGTTTTGCCCGATGTGCTTTCGCTCTTAGAGCCACAGGCTGTCATAACTACTAGCAGGACCAAACTTAGCATTGATAAGAACAACTTCCTCATTACGATCCCCTTCTTCCACTAACATTTTTGTAAGTGCTTACATTTACTATTCTAGTCATTTTTTGAAAGCTTGGAATGTAAAAAACAGATATGATTGTTTAAAAAACAGGGAAATCGCTTACAAACCTTTACGGAAAACAGCACTATTTTTACATGTAACTCGGATAACTAGAAAAGCCATAGTTAAAGCACCCCCTACTATAAGATTAGGAGGTGCCGCTATGAGGCCCTAAAGTGTCTTTCGATATTCAGAGGGAGTGCACCCTGTATGTTTTTTAAATACTTGACTGAAATATTGAGGATTATCACCAAATCCTATCATTTCAGCTAAAGTCACGATTTTTACATCATCCATCTGTTTGATCTGTTCTATCGCTTTTTCAATTCGTACCTTCATCACATAGTTAGAAAAACGTTCCCCTGTTTCTTGTTTAAACAGCTTTCCTAAGTAGTCCGCATTCATATATAGCATTTGATTGGCAACCCACTTTAATGACAAGTCCGGGTTGCCAAGATGCTCATTGATAATACCAATTACTTTATTAATAATAGATGAATGCTTTGTTTTGTGACGATTGTAATACGTAAGGGTGATTTCTTCTGCAGTCTGCTCAAAAAATGTTTTCATTTGCTGCACGGTATCCATTGCCATAAGAGAAGAGATTTTTTCCATGTATACATTCATATGCTCCGAATCACATGTCTGGACCATAACAAGAAACAGTTGCATGACATGTGATTTTGTTAAATGGATTCCTAACCGTTTGTTGGTAAGAGTCGTAAAAAAGTTTGTAATCTCCTCACGCGCATCTTCCCAATGCCCTGATTTAATTAGTAAACAAAATTGCTGTTCATCAAACTCTATCGAAAAATTACTGTCCTGACTTACAGACGTTATATCTTTCTTTGTAATAATACTTCCTTCTCCTAAGTAAAAACGATGATTCAAGCATTCTAATGTTTCTTGATAAAGTCTTCTTGCACTGCGAATATGATCGGCTTCACTTACCGCAACCGTTGTATCCAGTTCGTAAAACTGAAAGAATTTCTCACGGATGAGCTTAATTTGATCCTGCAGCTTTGCTGCTTCTCCTTCCTCCATAATAAATAGGACGTATTCTCCAATAATCGTACTGAGCAACGGAGAAACAAAGATTTCCTCCGCAATGTTTTTAAGTGCATACATGTGCTCAAAATCAAACTCGCCCTCTAATTGAAATAAAAGAAGACGCACTTGTTGATCGCTCAATTCAATGTTAAACAGCCTTTGATAATAGCTTAAATCCCTGTTTGTATAGATTTTATTCGAAATAAATTCCTTCAATAGCTGCTCCTTTATATAAGGCTGCGCTGTTTCAAAACGGCTTTTTATCCCTTGTACAAACTGTTCTTTATATTCCTCTTCCTTGAGTTCGCTTATTACTTTTTCTAATGTTTCCATGATGGTATGCTCATTACAAGGCTTTAGTAAATAATGCTTTACCCCGTATTCCATGGCACTTCTTGCATATTCAAACTCGGAGAATCCCGATAATAAAATAAAACGAATAGAAGGAAATTCCTGATGTACCTTGGCTGCTAATGCTAGACCGTCCATGCCCGGCATTTTAATATCACTAATAACAATATGCGGCTTCTCACGAACAATTTTTTCATAGGCCTCCACGCCATTTCGTGCGGTATCAACTAATCTCGTGTCTAACGCAGCCCAATCAATCCCATTTGAAATCCCTTCCAAAATAATTCGTTCATCATCTACTAATAATACCTTATACATATTCTTCACACCCCAGTTGATACGGTAATATGATGCTTACTGCAGTCCCTTTATCAGGTGAGCTCTCTATCTGTAAACCGTATTGCTCACCAAAGGAAAGTTTGATTCGTTCATCAATATTCTGTAATCCAATACCAGTCCCTCTTGTTTTTACTTGTCCGCTCTTTATTTTATCGAGTAACGAAGTATCCATACCCGGTCCATTATCCTCTACAGTAAGATACAGACAGTCTTCCTTTCTAAAGGCTCTAACTGTAATCGTACATGGTTCAATCGATGGCTCTAAAGCATAGTGAATCGCATTTTCAATTAAAGGCTGCACGGTAAGTTTTGGAATATAGCTGCTTTGTAAATCAGGGGGAATATCTAAAGAAAAATTCAGCCGTTCTTCAAATCGGTATTGTTGAATTGTTATATAAGATTGAACAACTTCAATTTCTTTCTCAATCGTAATGACATCTTCCTTCATACTGATAGAATTCCGAAGTAAATATCCAAGTGCCTCGACCATTTTGGAAATCTGCTGCTGCTGATTTGCCTTTGCCAGCCAGTTAATCGATTCTAAAGTATTGTACAGAAAATGAGGATTAATTTGTGCTTGGAGCGCTTTAAACTCAGTTTCCTTAATCAGCAGCTGTTTCTCATAATTTTCTTTAATCAACTCATTGATTCGCTGTATCATAATGGTAAAATTACGATGTAAAGTACCAACCTCATCCTGATGCAATGGAGGAGAAGGCAACGATTCCGCTATCGTAAAGTCCCCCTTTTGAATATGCTTCATAGCCGAAACTAACTTTTCAATCGGGCTTGTAATTCTTCTCGAAAATCTAACCCCTAAGGACAGAACAAAGAGCGACAATAAAATAAATAAAAGGATTAGAGAATACTTCACTGCTGTTACCTTCGCAAACATAAGATTAAACGGTATGATATTCCAATACGTCCAATCCGCATAAGAGGATTGAATATGAGTAATAAAATATCTTTGCCCGCCTACCTTTTGAACTTTATAGCCTTGCTTTGTATTGTTTGAGAAGTCAAATTGTTTAAAGCTATTGAGCGTTTTTTCTGAAAAAAATACATCTGGCCCATTGGAAATCATTATACTTCCAGCCGTTTCTTCCCATTCCTTCGGCAGGTCTCTCACGATTTTTTTTAAATCAACATGAATAACTAATGTTCCTAATTTATCTAAGCTTAAATTTTCATACGCTCGAACTTGTCTTGCGGAAACTAAGAAATCATTGAAAGCATCTGGCGTAATCCAGAGGGTTCCTCCGTTCTGCTTAGCTGTTTTAGAGATGATAAGGTTGCGCTGTTCTTTTGCTAATGCCGCAGAATTCGCTCCAGCCACATATTCTCTTCCGTTTGCATCAAACAAATGAATCGATTGGATATATTTTTCTGAGCCAACATAACTGGTTAGCCTATCCCAGAGCTCGTTTTGAATGCGATATTGTTCATAACCGCTAATATCCCCTTTTAAATCTCTTAAGTTTCGCTGTATATCATTATCTGTAATAACATCGAAGGAAATTTCCTCTACCTTTTTCAGTTCGTCCTCAATACTATTAGACGACATCATTAACACTTGAGAGGACTTGCGGTAAATTTGCTCATCATAAATTTGAAAAGCATATTGCAGCCCAATTAACATAAAAGAAAGAGAAACGATCATAATAAAGGATATAAAGATGACCAACTTATATTTAATCTTTAAGTTTTGATAGGCACTTGTTATAAAGAGCAGCAGCTTATTCATAGAAGTCAAAGCCCCCTCGTGCTTACATTCTTGACTACGTTTGTAAGCTTTTTTTGAATCTAGATTGCTTGTCTCTTTGCGTAGCTGTGATCAATACTATGAAAGGCCTTGACAGCAAACCAAGTGACAATCAAACAGAAAACGCTTCCACTAAAGAATACAATAAATGTAACATGCAACAAAATCAGATACGTAACCCCTAAAGCCCCGGCGGCCATCCCAAGTGTGTGTAAAGGCCGAGAAAATCCAATAATGAGTGCGTATTTGAATGTATGGAGTAAAGGAATATTATAGTGAGCATATACAGGAAAAATAAATAGTACAATAACTCCATAAACGAATAATAAACTCATAAAAATAAGCTTCATTATAGACATTTGCCCCTGAAATACACCTAGTATCACAAAATCAAAGTAAAAAACAGCTGCAATAACAGATAGAATACATCCAATTATATTTATTTTCAAGAATTCTTTCTTATAGGCTTTCCAAAATGTTTGAAAAATTGGAATGTCTGTATTTCCTGTCACCCATTTGCGAGTTACCGAGAATGTAGCAGCAGTGGCAGGCATAATACCAAAGACGACTAAGCCTGCAATAGAAAAAGAAACCCACAATACATTTAAATACGCTAAGCGCATAACCCATTCACAAAAACGGTATAATCCGTTCGTCACAAATTGCACCATATCTTCCGCCTCCTCTCATGAACTGACAACCTTTTAAATTCTTCCCTATTTTGATTTGTATTCTACCATTTCCTGAGCGAAAATTAAATCAGATGAACAATTACAGAAATAGCTGCTCTGTTTCCCCGCAACTTTTTCTATAATCTAACCCTCCTTAGATTAGATGCTTTCTGAAAACACTTCCATATTATAATTGTAGAAAATTGCTTATATATTCTAAAGCAAAAAAACAGACATCACTGTTTAAAAAACAGTGATGTCACAGACTGTTGAAAAATGAATTCGTCAATAGATGATTGATTTTTCTCCCCTCCTCTTTACGATAGAAAGAGGAGGGGGTTTTCACATGTACTACGTAGAAGAGAATCTAACTATGACAGAAAATAGAAAGCATTATGAAATGATGTATGACCGTGCTCATACTTTAGTAAAAATCGAAAAAATGATGGATTGGAGCTTGGTATATCATTAGATAAAGCCTTTTTACTCATCTAACATCGGGCGCCCTGCCATTTTCTCCTCAATTATCTATGGGGCTTTATCTTTCTTAAGGTATTTGTCAAACACCCTAATTTCTCAATCTCAATAGTTACCTCGTCACCATCTTTTAACCAAACTCTTTTTTCCTCAGGATAACCGACAATGACTCCCTCAGGTGTTCCGGTCATTATTAAATCTCCTGGATAAAGCGTCATGTGTTCGGAAATATAGCTGACAATCTCATCACAGGAGAAAATCATATCTGAAGTACTTGAATCCTGGCGTACCTCTCCGTTTACAATTGAGCGAATACGTAAGTTATTCGGATTTCCTACTTCCTCAGAACTGACAAGATACGGACCTATAGGACTAAATCCATCGCATGTCTTTCCAAGTAACCATTGGGAAGTTTTGAATTGCAAGTCTCTAGCTGATAAATCATTAGCATTGCAGTAACCATAAACATAAGAGAGCGCTTCTTCCTTTCTTACATTCCTCGCCTGCTTTCCAATGACAATAACCAGTTCTGCTTCATAATCAACTTGAGATGATTTTTCCGGCAACGGAATATCTGCTCCATGACCGGTAAGCGTATTATTAAATTTACTAAACAAAAGGGGTGCAGGTGGGTAAGCCAGATTACACTCATCCGCATGTTTTTTATAGTTAAGTCCGATACATATTATTTTTTGTGGTTCAGGCACACATGGCCCGAATATCAATGAATCTTCCAAATAGAATAAAGACTCCTCTTCATAGCTCTCATCAACTAATCTTGCTAGCTCCTGCTTTCCTTTCTCGCCTTTGGAAATAAGCTCACGAACAGATATAGGTGCATCTAATTCAGGAAGCTGAGCAATGGCGGCTTCTACATCGAGAATTCCCTTATCCGTTTTTACTCCTAATCGTAATTGATTCTCTTTATAAAAAGTTACAATAATCATCCTTTATACTCTCCCCTATGAAGAAAAGTCAGTATTATGAACATAGTTTTTAAGACTTTACATGAAGCAGCTCCTCGTTATAAGGCTAATTAGCCTTATAACGAGGAGTTGCTTGCATTTGTAGATTACCGCCATCACACCTGTGAAGGATCCATATTAAACCGTTTAGTATTTTAAACTCTTAAACTTATATACCCACACTAAACAGCACAGAGCCCTAAAAATTAAGTTAACGACTTCTCTTCTGATTCTAATAACGAAGCTTGTCTAAGTATTTTTCTTAATTCGTCCTTTTTATCATCATCTAGCGGTTTAGCGGATGGTAATACATAAGTAGATATATGTAAGCCACGCATATGAATCGCTTCTTTAATTACATTTGCAAATGGTGAATCTAGTTTATATAAAAGTGGAAGGTATGCTAATTTTTTATGGAGCTCTACCCCTTTTTGATAATCCTTAGATTGAAATGCATTATACATACCAACTGTTAGTTCGGGAGAAAAGTTGCTGCTTGCAACAATAGCTCCATCACCACCTAAAGAGAGCGTATTCCATAAATGGTCATCATATCCGACGAACACAGAAAAATCAGGTCGTTCCGATTTCACTTTCAGGATGATTTCACGAATATGACCAGCAGAGTCTATTGTATCCTTAATGCCTACAATATTTGGATAGGCTTTTGCTAATTTGAGAACCATGTCAGGCGTCAGGTCTTGTCCGGTTAAATCAGGAAAGTTGTATAAAAGAATAGGGATATCGACTGTTTCAGCTATGATACCATAGTGCCTGTAAAGATTTTCATCAGTTAATGTTGAATAGTATGGATTAACGATCACAACACCATCTGCACCAATCTCTTTACTATGTTGAGTTAAAGCAATTACCTCACGAGTATTTGGGCTGCCCGTACCAATTAAAACAGGTAATCTTCCATTTACATACTCTATCGCAAAAGCAGCCAGCTCTTTCCGTTCCTCTATTGACATCTGGCTAAACTCACCACCAGTACCAAGGAAAAATAAACCATGTACTCCTGAGTCAATTAAAAAATCAATTAACTGTTTCATGCCTATATAATCGATTTTCCCTGTATGATCAAAAATAGTAGGTACAGGGGGAATTATTCCGTGAAATTTAGGTTTCATCTTGCCTCTCACCTTTCTAATCTTTCTTTTCTTTCTCTTTTTAAAATTTAACCTAAACCTTCCTTGTGATTCTCTTTAAAACTAAAAGTAACCCTACTCCTTTTAACTTATCATTCCTATTTATGTTACTAACTTCATACATAAATGACCGCCTAAATCAGATAGTAAAAACAATGGAGCACTATCTACCAAGACAAAGTCTCCCCTTATCCTGAATTTCAGGAGAGACTTTCAAGGTTACGACTTTACGAACACCGTTTTTATAGAGGTAAAGAATTCTATTGCTGCTTGTCCTTGCTCACGAGAACCAGAACTGGATTGCTTCATTCCACCAAATGGAGCTTGCAGTTCCACTCCAGCACTTTCTGCATTAACCCGAATGAGACCAGCATCCATTTCATTAATAAAGGAAAGAATATTGTTAATATTTTTAGTGAAGATAGAGGCACTTAATCCGTACTTTACATCATTTGCAATTTCTAATGCTTGTCGGATGGTATCTACCTTTATCAAAGCTAATACTGGTCCGAAGATTTCTTCCTGGGCAATTGTCATATCTGAAGTAACATGTTCAAATATGGTTGGCTGTACATAGAAACCATTCTCAAGCCCATTTTCCTTGTATCTGTGGCCGCCATAAATTAGGCTGGCACCTTCCTCTTTTCCCTTTTCAATATAAGATAAAACCGTATTCAATTGACTTTCGCTAGCACACGGGCCCATCCATGTCTCCTCGCTTAATCCATGCCCTACCTTGATTCCTTTTACATAGGTAAGTAATCTCTCTTTAAATGCATCATAAATCTCACTTTGTACAATTACACGGCTCGTGGCTGTACATTTTTGTCCTGTTGATCGAAGACCGCCACCGATGGTTGCTTCAACAGCCAAATTAAGATCCGCGTCATTTGCAACAATTACAGGATTTTTCCCGCCCATTTCTAGTTGATATTTTGCTCCACGGGCGAGAGCTCCTTGACCCACAAGCTTACCAACTTGGTCTGAGCCAGTAAAAGTAATTCCGCTAATATCCGCATGATCGATAATCCCCTGTCCAATGACCGATCCGGATCCTGTTACCATATTGACAACACCAGCTGGTAATCCAGCTTCAGCCATGCATTCCATCACTTTTGCTGCCGTAATTGCTGTTTCTTGTGCAGGTTTAAGCACAACCGTATTTCCATACACAAGGGCCGGGGCTATTTTCCAAATGGGAATGGCTACAGGGAAGTTCCATGGAGTAATCACTCCTACTACGCCTAGCGGCACACGACTAGTAAACATAAGCGCTTCTGCGTCAGTAGACGGAATCACATCTCCTACCGGGCGCATTCCTTCGCCCGCATAATATCGGAGGATCGCTACCCCACGAGCCGTTTCTCCTTTGGCTTCAGGAAGTGTTTTTCCCATTTCTCTTGTCATTGTCTCCGCGATATCATCCAAATTTTTTTCCAAAATAGCAGCCATTTTATACAGGTAATTTCCCCTAGTAGGGGCAGATAGCTTTCTCCATTGGATTTGGGCATTTTTTGCTGCTGCAACAGCCTGATCTAAATCTTCTGTGGAAGACTTTTGAGCATATCCTACAATATCGTGTTTATTTGAAGGATTAATACTCGCTGCTACTTCATTAGTAGAAGAGGACTTCCATTCTCCATTAATAAAGTTCAAATAAGTTTTTACTTTGGTTTCAATAGCCATTATCCGTTCCCCTTTTCCATTTTTAGTTTGAATCATATGAATTAAGAAGCGATGAAAAACTAAAGTTAGAAGGTTGGACCGATGCGCCAAATTCCAAAGTCATGTTGTTTTAATATTTCCGCTTTGGTTAATTTCCCTGAAGAGACCAACCCGATTTCATCAAACAGACGTTGTCCAACATTGTCAATTGCTTCCTTTCCTTCAATGATCGTTCCGGCATTGAAGTCGATATTATCTCCCATTTTTTCAAAAATCGAGGTATTGGTTGCAATTTTAATCACGGGAGCGATAGGTGAACCGGTAGGGGTTCCTCTTCCTGTAGTAAATAACACCACTTGAGCGCCGCCTGCCACCATACCTGTTAATTGTTCAATATCATGTCCTGGTGTATCCATCCAGATCAGGCCTTTTTTAGATGGAACTTGAGCATAATCAATGACTTCTTGTAGAGGTCTGCTTCCAGACTTATTTGAAGCACCTAATGATTTTTCTTCTAAGGAGCTCAGTCCTCCTTTAACATTTCCAGGGCTTGGATTACCTGTACGAATATCAACGTTCATTTGAATCGAACGTTTTTCCATGGCCCCAATGACTTCATAAACTCGTTCTGCCACTTTATCATCAACAGCTCTCTTTGCTAATAAATGCTCAGCGCCAATCAGCTCTGTTGTCTCAGCTAAAATAGAAGTACCTCCGTAATCGACAATCATATCACTTACGACACCTACTGCGGGATTAGCGGAGAGGCCCGAACACGCATCCGATCCGCCGCACTCAGTGCCAATAATTAGTTCACTGAAATCACATAATTCTCTCATTTGGCACGAGGCATCTTGCACCATTTTTGCAGCAATTTTTGCTCCTTGCGCAACTGCCATAAGCGTTCCCCCATGGTCTTGAATAGAAACCACTTCCACAGGCTTACCTGTCTTTGCAATCTCTCCAGCCACACTTCTCGCTTGATGGGTCTCACATCCAAGTCCCAAAACGACAACTCCATAAACATTGGGATTGACCCCCATTCCAACATATGTACGGAAGGTTTGTTCATAATCAACGCCGACTTGTGCACACCCGTGCTGATGAATAAATGAAACCGTACCAGCAACAAGCTCAGTAATTTGTTTTGCAGCCTGTGTTGCACACGTAATGGTAGGCAAAATTAATACATGATTTCTTACGCCAACACGACCATCAAAACGTCTATATCCCCAAAATTTCTTCTCATTATTAATTAGCAATTTTATCACCTCGTCCTCGTTTTCCTTCTAGATTATGGATATGAACATGCTCTCCAATCTGAATATCTTGAGAGGCTTGCCCAATGACCTCACCATATTTCAAAATATCCTCACCTTTGGAGATAGGTACTACCGCAAATTTATGTCCAAATTCAATATGTTCCTTGATCTCAATAGAAAAACTTCGGTCTTGGCATGTCACTTGAACATGGCTGTTTACTGGAATGCTCATTAACGCAACGGCTACTGTATCCTGAGGTTTCATCATCACGACTTTATAATCCATATTCATAGAAAATCTCCTCTGTTTAATAGGTTTTTTTCGATAGAAATTCCTTAATATATACTTAGGAAAAAGATACGGATGTATTTACTGGCATATACACAGGGTTCCTTAAGACACCAATATCAGAGATTTCAATTTCGATTCTGTCCCCGTCTAATAAGGTGAATTCATTTGGTGGCACGATACAAGTCCCTGTTAATAAAATGGTTCCATCAAAAATTTGATTATCTCTAATCAGATAGGAAACAAGTTCATCGAATGTTCTCTTTAATTGGCTAGTAGAGGCAGTCCCTTCTATAATTTTCATATTGTTCCGGAAAATTCTGCATGTAATGTTAAATTGGTAAGGGTCTTTAACCGTTTCTGCTAAGAGAATGGCAGGACCAATGGAACAAGCATTTTTCCAAATTTTCGCCTGAGGAAGATACAATGGGTTTTCCCCCTCAATATCCCTGCAACTCATGTCATTCCCAATGGTATATCCTAAAATATCGCCCTTCTTATTAAGGACAAGTCCTAATTCTGGCTCAGGAATTTGCCAATTAGAATCACTACGAAGATATACTTCATGATTTGGACCCACTGTCCTAGCAGCAGTGGATTTAAAGAAAATTTCGGGCCGTTTAGCATCATAGACCTTGTCATAGACAGTTGCTGCATCCATTTTTCCATTTGTAGTCTCAAAGTTTCTTGCCTCTCTGCTTTTTTCATAAGTTACACCAGAAGCCCAAATTTCAGGAGCTACAATAGGGACAAGTAATGATAATTCTTCTATGGATTGTTTAATTGGGTTCGAGTTGTTGATAACGCTTTCAATAAGGGCAAGCAGAGAGGTACTTTCTTCGTCAGCTTGTTGAACTAACTCCATAAAATCTCCTTGTGGTAGTGGGTAAACATGTAAATCATCTGTTAAAGCAGCTAGAATAGGTACCAAATTTTCATCTGAATAACGAATAATACGCATAGAACAACCTCCTCGAGTTTTATATTATAAAACACTGTTTTTATATATAGATAGAAAGACAGGAGATAGAGCAGCATCTATCTCTGTAGAATTGGCACCCCATATCCCATCTGTTCTGACAATTTAGAGGCCGCTTGTTTAAGCAGGACTGCAAACTCCTCCAACTTAGTATCATCTACACGGGATGTAAGAGTAGAGATACTAATGGCAGCAATAATATCATTCTGATGATTTCGAATTGGCACTGCAATACAGCGAACTCCAGGTTCGTTCTCCTGATTATCTATCGCATATCCTTGATGTGACACCTTTTCGAGCTCAAGAAAAAAATCTGCTTCATTAATGATGGTATATTCAGTCTGTACGTTGTAGATATAGCCACTTAATATCTTTTCTATTTCTTCTTGTTTCTTGAAAGCTATCAGAGCCTTTCCCACTGCAGAGCAATGAAGAGGGATTCGCCTTCCAATGCGAGAATAGCGGATAACGGACTGTTGACCATCCACTTTATCTACATACACGCCCTCCTTACCGTCCAATATGACAAGATGAGTGGTCTGTCCTGTTTGTAGAGATAAATCTAATAGATATTTCTTGGCTAAAAGCCTAATATCTAAAGAATGAATTACGCAGCTGCCTCTTTCAAGGAGCTTCATTCCTAGGCTATATTTTCCATTTTCCGCATTTTGATTAATATAGTGATGCTCTTGAAGGGTTTTTAGCAAGGAATGAACAGTGCTCTTGTGCAGGCCCATACGTTCGCTTATGTCTGTTATCTTTAGCTCAGTTGTATGCTCATCAAATAGATCGAGAATTCGAAGGGCACGATCTATGGATTGGATAATTGGCATAAGACTCAACCTCCTTTGTTTTATATTATAAAACCAAATTCTACTATTCTGTCTTGGTGACTTGATTTCACTATATTATAAATTGACTTGAAAAATCAACCATTTTTTATAATTTTCTCAATCTTAAAATTTTTTAGTTTTTTTAAAAATAAGCATTGTTTGCTTCTATAAGCGTGTGCTATATTGAGAGCATCCCAAATCCAAAAATTGGTTTATATGCAACCTAGATCTCCATCTTTATCTATAATACAAAACTTAGTTTTATATTATAAAACTAAGGGCGATAGAGAGAGAAAGGTGTCCAAGGTGTTTTGTATATGTTGGGAGTAATACAGAGCTGGTTCTTAATGGGATTTCATAATACTATGAATTTAGCTATCCCTATTCTCCTGCATATAAACTATTAGAAAGGGTTGATAAGAATGAGGATGTAAAAGATAGTGTATAACGTTCCATGCATGAAGGAATCCTTATTAAACCATTATATAAAGATTACTTTCTGCATACCTCTCATTGTAATAAGGACAAACAAATCTTGTACCAGATAATATTCTTCTTGATCCAACTCAGAAACAACTACATACCAAGAATCCCCAAAACCTGAGTTTCTGAAATTTTCTATATGACTGGATCAAGTTCTTTCATTTTCCGACCACTTCTGAGAATTCTTACACTTTCATACCTATTACAATCAATACATCTAATCTATGGCTATATTATTAATTAGCAAGGATGTGACCTTCCTTTGCGTATAATACAAAACTTAGTTTTATATTATAAAACCAAAACTTAGACTGAAAACTTTCTATTAAATAGTAAGAGTCCATTTTAAATAGGCTCATTCAGTAGCTCACCTTTTTGAAATTAGTGATAAACTTCTAGTAAGCTTAGAGCAAAAATCAATTAAAAACAAAAAGGCATATAGGAAGAGCTGAATAGCGTTATTTTTAGTAAGCGGTTACAACACTGGTGTTGTTAGTTACTATATCTATTCTCAGGAAAGGATGATTCGATATGCCAATTAAACAAATGATTGAAAGAATTCCTGGAGGGATGATGCTTGTTCCCCTACTACTAGGTTCATTAATTAATACTTTTTTCCCTGGCACGGCAGTATTTTTCGGTTCCTTTACAGAAGCGATTTTTAAAGGAGCATTGCCGCTTATTGCTGTCAACCTGTTTTGTTTAGGAACAACCATGAACTTTAAAGCTGCACCAGCTATTGCAAAGAAAGGCGGATCACTCCTCCTTGCAAAAGTTGGAGTTGCCGCACTTGTTTCAACTATTGCAGCTCATTTTATTGGTAGTGGTATGGTATTAGGCGGATTATCAGTATTAGCAATAGTTGCCGCAATGAATGATACCAATGGAGGAATGTATGTTTCCTTAATGAATCAATTTGGTACCAAAGAGGACGCTGGAGCAACTACTATCATGAGTTTAGAATCTGGTCCATTTTTAACTATGGTTACCCTTGGGATAGCAGGAGTATCAGTTTTCCCATGGCAATATATGTTAGGGGCAATACTTCCTCTTGTAATAGGCATGATTATAGGTAACCTTGATCCTGAATGCCGTAATCTATTTGGTAAAGCAGTTCCTGCTTTAATTCCATTTTTTGCATTCGGGCTTGGATCTGGAATTAACCTAAAAAATGTATATCAAGCAGGTTTGACTGGAATTTTACTAGGCTTATCAGTGATTTTAATTACAGGTACAGCATGTTTTATTGCTGATAGATTGACAGGTGGAACTGGTATCGCTGGAATTGCAGCATCAACTACAGCCGGAAATGCAGCTGCTGTTCCTGCCGTAATCGCAGCATCCAATCCCGAATATGCTGCTGTAGCCCCATCTGCTACAGTCATGGTAGCTGCAAGTGTTGTTGTAACAGCAATTATAGTTCCTATATTAACAGCTTGGTGGGCAAAGCGTGTAAGCGCTTCACAAACAATGAAAGAGAATCCTCATCTAAGTCAAGATGTCGTTTAATAGAAAATTGCTTCTTATTACGAGGTTAATCAGAGAAATCTGGTTAACCTTTTTAGAGTTGTTTGTAATAAGTGTAATAGATTTACCGCGCAATGCTTTTAAAACCTGAATTGTATCATTATAATTTCTTAAGTCATCAACAAAACCAAGAGCTTGATTTGCTTCAGCGGTATCATAGCCATTTTCCTGAAGAATATAAGCAAGGGTCTTATTATTAAATAAGCTAATTCCCCTTCCACGGCTAAATGTTTCAAAATTGCCCACCCTATACTATGCTCATTTGCTACCCCAAGAACTAATCTTTTCTTTCCTTTCCTTCCATTAACTTTTTACCCTTCCTGCTTTAATAGGCGTTTGAATTTATATAAAACCGCGTGTTCCTCCTGAGAGAATCATTAACCCGTTTGCTGATGCAAGAGACGATACAACATTTGATTTATCAAGCCCAATCGGTATAACATCTAAACCATTTTCACTGTAAGATATATAACTACGTACAAAACGCTGATATGTCAATAAATCAAATTAGATTTATATAAAACGGACGTTGTTATACTTTATAGAGTTAGTACCCATATACATGTAAAAATAACTAGTAAATGATGTTTCAAAGGGTATATTGAATAAAAGAATATCGAATTTTCTCAGCATAATGAAGTGAAAAAAATGGATCTGACAGAGCCTTAAGAAGAGATATGAAAACTATACTCTCTTTTAGTTTCATTTTTACCCAAAGTACGAAGTATTTGAGCAGTATAAATGATGAATAGTAGTATGATAGATAAAAAACACAAGGATGTCCCAAAAGGTAGCGCATAGCGCTACCTTTTGGCAGACTGTTGAAAAACAACTTCGTCAATAGATGATTGATTTTTCCCCCTCCTCTTTACGATAGAAAGAGGAGGGATTTTTCATATGTACTACGTAGAACAGAATCTAACTATGACAAAAAATAGAAAGCATTATGAAATGATGTATGACCGTACTCATACTTTAGTGAAAATCGAAAAAGTTATGGATTGGAGTTTGGTATATCGCTACATAAAGCCCTTTTACTCCTCTAACATCGGGCGTCCTACTATCGATCCGCTTATTTTTGTGAAAATCCTACTTATCCAGTACATAGAAGGGTTTCGATCCGTCCGCTTTACCTGTAAACAGGTTCAACAGAATATCACCTATCGGTGGTTTCTTGGAATTTCTCCTCATGACCGCGTCCCTTGTCACTCTACTATTTCTAAATTTCTACATCGTCGTATCTCTGATCCATCTATATGGGAGGCTTTGTTTCGTCATGTCGTGAAACTGATTGAACAGGATGGCTATATCTCGCATGATATTTGGATTGCTGATGAGACAGAACTGAAGGCAAATGCAAATAAGCGTAAAAGATGTGTCGTTGTACAAGAAGTAAAACAAGAAGAAGATGCGTATACACTAGAAAAGGTCAATCAAAAGAGAATGGCTCATCACAAAAAGGCACTCTCTTCAAAGCCAGGAAAAGTTGTCATTAAAGAAACAATCCAAAGCCTGACAGACCCCGATGCGGGTCTTTCCGTAAAACACGACAAGTTTGGGCGTTTTGCTTATTATGATCATCGTATCGTGGATGGTCTACATAATTTTATTTTAGATTGTTATGTCACATCAGCCACTACACCAGGTCATCGGGTGGTGTTACAACGATTCGATCAACTTCGTAGGTTCCACAATACTTATGCGAAGGAGGTTGCCCTCGATGCTGGTTACTACAATGTTCGTATGGGGAAAGGATTAGAAAAACGGAAGATGTTTGCTTACATTTCTTACCGAAGGTATGCAAGAAAGGAACATTCTAAATGTAAAACAACTCAGTTTCGAAAAGCGGCGGAAGATTTGTATGCATGCCCTTGTGGAGTTCCATTTTCATATAAAAACTCCACACGACAAGGGTATCACGAGTATCGTCCTCCAAAAGGAAGCTGTGAAGGCTGTCCCTATGCGAAGAAAGGGGATCGAGTTCTTCGTATTTCCGTACATCAAGATGTATATGATCGTCTGCATTCTCAGCGTCTTTCCCCACGGGGGAAAGTTCTGCGTTCCGTTCGCTGCGCGAATCTGGCATAGATTTAAGTTACCAAAAAAAGAAAAAGAAGAAAAGATAGTCCATAAAAAAATCCCGAAATTTCGGGATTTTTTTATGGACTACTTCGTTTTTCAACACCGTGAGACATCACTGTTTAAAAAACAGTGATGTCACAGAAGATTAGTTATGCAAAATCCCTTGCACTCTTATATTTATCTCTTAGAAACTCTATGCTTTCCTCTATAAAGGGCTCTGTAGTTTCCTCCATCAAAATATTTACAAAAGGCTTTTTCGATTTTATAAGCCGGATGACCACATCATAGTCTAACAGACCTTTTCCGACCGCTATTGGCTTTAACTGATTATCCTCCACGATAAAGTCCTTTGCATGCAGGATTGCTATCCGATCTCCAAATAATTCGAGTGCTTCAGTGAAAATCTCTTCCTGCTGCATATAATTCTCTATTGTTAAAAAATTAACCGGGTCAAAAATAATCTGAAGATTATTAGAATCTACCATATCTAAAAGCCTTTTCATCACTTTAGGTGAATAAATTGGATGATTCACTCCCCCTTCAATCCCTACAATTACGCCAAATTTTTCCGCTTCTTCTACAAGCTCCCGTACACTGCTTACGACCTGCTGAAATGGTTCTTCTTTGAAGTTCTCTACCGTATAGACAATGTCTGCATTCACATTTCCAGTTTCAGTTCCGACAATGCTGCAGCCAAAATCCCTTGCATATCTGATATGCTCTTTAAATCGTTCTAGCGCTTTCCTTCTTTCGTCTTGGTCTGGATGAATCATATTAATATAACAGCCGAGCACGGCAATTTGAATGTTGTGGTTACGAAAGGCAGTCCCAATTTTATACGCCATTCCTGGACTTAGGCTCCCTAAACCTGTATCGAAATCAAAGGATTTACCTAAAGCCAGCTGTACAGAGGTCAGCCCCTTATTTGCGATTTCTTGTACCAACTCCTCCAATGGAAGTTTTCTCAGATCATGCGCTCTTATACCAATATTCATACATATCACCTATCCCTTCATTCATTCAATTCGTACAAAACTCTATGCATTTCAAGCCTATACTCGCCGATTGGCGAAGACAGAGATGTAGTTGTACTTATAATTTTATTCCTATAATCTCTCACTACGTCGAATGGTCTCCCAGCTGGAAATTTATACTTTCTTACAGTGTAAAGTGAAATAAACCGTACCACATCTTGGTGTGATACGGCTATCGGGTGCTCCCCTTATCCTACGTTATATAGGTATTATCTAACTAACCAGCCGCCGTCAACTGCTAAAATATGTCCGTTCACATAATTGGATGCGCTGCTCGCTAAGAAAACAACAGCTCCCATCAAATCTGCCGGAGTGGCCCAGCGCCCGGCAGGAATACGTGACAAAATTTCTGTATTGCGCTTTTCATCTGCTCGGATTGGGGCAGTATTTGCGGTTTCTACATACCCCGGTGCAATTGCATTGATTTGTACGTTATATTCTGAAAGTTCATTCGCAAATGCTTTTGTAACACCTGCCACTCCATGCTTGCTGGCTGTATATGCCGGTACAAATTTGCCGCCTTGGAAGCTAAGCATAGAAGCAATATTAATAATCTTTCCACTTCTTTGCTCTACCATTACCTTTGCTGCCTCTTGGCTCAGAAAATATACAGAATTTAAATTGAGATCCATTACAGTGTCCCAATCCTCTTCTTTATATTCTAGTAATGGAGCACGACGTATAGTGCCTGCGTTATTTACTAAAATATCAAGCTTCCCATATACCCTCATACATTCGGCAACCACTTGTTTGGCTGCTTGCCGATCCGTTAAATCTGCTTGGAAAAAGTGGACAGTACGACCTTCTTCCTCGATTAATTTCCTTGTTTCCTCCCAATTTGTTCCATGCGTTACAACAAAAAGATCTGCACCAGCCTTCGCAAGCGCTAACGCATATCCTTGTCCTAGCCCTGTGTTACCGCCTGTGACAATTGCAACTTTTCCATTCAATTGAAAGAAATTCATTGAGAATGCATTTAATTCAGCTGTCATGATTACTGCCCCCTTGTTGCTTTTTATCTACTCACTATCTCAACTCGCTCATTTTTACATGATCCATATCATGATAAGTAATGTTTTCTCCGCACATTCCCCAAATAAAGGTATAGTTGCTTGTTGCTGTACCTGTATGAATCGACCAGCTTGGTGAAATGGCTGCTTGTTCATTGCTCATCACTAAATGCCTTGTTTCTTCTGGCTTGCCCATAAAGTGGAATACACGAGTTTCCGGTTCCATATCAAAATACAAATATACTTCCATACGGCGTTCATGCGTATGACAAGGCATTGTATTCCAAACACTTCCCGGCGAGAGCATTGTTAATCCCATTTGAAGCTGACAGCTCTCACAAACATTCGGATGAACATATTGATAAATTTTCCGTTCATTTAATGTACCAGGTGCTCCAGCCTGAAGCGGATCAATTTGATTAATATCAATTTTCACCGTTGGATATGTGTGGTGGGCTGGTGTGGAGTTAATATAGAACTTAGCTGGATTGTTAGCATCCTTTGAACGGAATAAAATCTCCTTAACACCCTTCCCAACATATAAACCGTCACGGCGCTGCATATCATATTCAGTACCGTCAAGAGTAATTACACCATCTCCGCCGATGTTAATAACACCCATTTCACGACGCTCCAAGAAATAATTGACTCCTAGCTCCTTGTCTAGCTTAATTGTCAATTCCTCTTTCGCTGGTGTAACTCCGCCGAAAATCATACGATCCACATGTGTATATGTTAGATGTACTTGATCCGCTTCAAATAGTGTTTCTACTAAAAAGTGTTTTCTTAGTTCTTCTGTTGTGTATTTTTTCATATCATCTGGGTGATGTGCATAACGAGTTTCCATTTTATTAACCTCTTTTCTTTAGTTTGTACTGTAAGAAAGTATAAATTTCCAGCTGGAAGTGAATTCGACGTAGCAAGAAATTTTAGGAATACAGTATAAGTGCAACTACGCCTCTTTCTTCGCCCAAGAGCAGGGCTCGCCAATTCTTTATTCCTTTTTTATACAATCACTTATCGCATGATTTTAGCTGAGCCGTGCTCCACGAACTGAGAAATTTCTTCTACTGAAAAGACATTGCAGTCACCGTGCACTGTATGCTTTAAGGCAGATGCTGCTGTCGCAAAGGAAATAATTTGTTCCGGCGGCAATGTTCCGAGCAATATACCGTGCAGCACGCCTGATGCAAACGCATCGCCTCCGCCAACACGATCAACAATTTGATCAATGTGGTGTTCCTTGGATTGATAGAGTTCTCCATTTACGTACAAATTGCCTTGCAGTTTATGATTTGATGCCGATTGTACTGTCCGGAAGGTAGAACTCATATAGCGAATATTCGGATACATTTCCTTGATTTTTCTGTAATAGTACTCTAACTTCTCTGTCTTTGTCAGAGAAGTATCGGCTGTTGGAATATCAAGTAAATACATGGCATCCAGTTCTCCGCAAAAACAAATGTCAATATAAGGAAGTAGCGGTTTGATTGCTTGAGAAGCTTCCTTTTGACTCCAAAGCGTTGCCCGGTAATTAAAGTCAAAGCTCGTCTGAATCCCGCATTCTTTCGCCTTCTGCAAAGCCAACATCGTTAATTCTCTTAAATAAGGTGACAATGCCAATGTAATTCCAGAAACATGAAAGAGTGCTGCATCCTCAAAAATCCCCTCTAAGTCCAGTTCCTCAAGAGTCAGGTTGGAAAAACTGGAGTATTTCCGGTCATATATGACCTTAGCACTTCTTTCACCTACACCTGACTCTAGGTAGTAGGTCCCCAGCCTTTCCCCTCCCTTTAACAGATAGTTGGTATAAACACCGTGAGATTTTAAGTGACGTTCTGCCGCCTCTCCTAAAGGATTATTCGGCACCTTACTTACAAAATATACATCATAACCAAAACGGGAAAGTGCTACACTTACATTTGCTTCTGCACCGCCATAATGCATAGTAAGCTTATTGGTTTGAGAAAGACGCTCTCCCGTATGTGTCGAAAGACGAAGCATGATTTCTCCAAGCGTAACGACCTTTTTCATACGCTAGCCCATCTTGCTTCTTTTACTTTTTCAACATATTGACCTGCTATCTCAGTAATTTGTTCATAATTTCCTGTCTTGGCAGGGGCAACTAAATTGCCGCCCACACCAACGGCTACACAGCCGTTTTGTATCCACTGTCCTACGTTATCTAAACTTACTCCGCCAGTTGGCATGATGTTAACTTGTGGAAGCGGTGCTTTTACGGCTTTTATGAACTCAGGGCCAAATGCATTTCCAGGAAACAGCTTGATGATGTCTGCTCCATACTCCAAGGCTTGCTTCATTTCCGTAATTGTCATACAACCCGGCATATAAGGAACTTGATATAAATTACATAATTTCGCTGTTTCCGCATCAAAGCATGGACTTACAATAAATTGTGCGCCAGCTAAAATGGCAATACGTGCCGTTGCAGCATCGAGAACAGTCCCAGCTCCGAGTACTACGTTAGCATTGTCTGCATAAAACGCAGCCAATTCCTTAATTACCGCCTCTGCATTGTCAATCGTAAAAGTAACCTCAATGCCTAAAATTCCACCCTTTACGCATGCTTCAGAGATACGTACCGCTTCTTCTGTCGTATCTGCTCTTACAACAGCGACTACGCCGCAATCAGATATTTTAGTTAACACTTCTAGCTTCTGCATGTTTACCTCCAGGAAGGGAAATATTATGATCTAGATACTCTACTAAGCAAAGGATAGCCATGGATTGTCCATATGGCATAGGCGTCACCGGGATTTGTTTATAAAAATCGAGTGATTCTCCCATTGCTGTACCTGCCGATACATGCTGAAGTGCTCCTGTGTCATCAATGTTTTCCACTACTGCTTGAACGGCTCTTAGTCCCATATCCAAATATTTTTGATCCACGTAGCCTTTGCGAATTGCCTTTAATGTACCGAAGGCAAATCCTGCTGTACAAGACGCTTCAACATATGAAGTTGGATCCAACAATAACGTATGCCATAACCCATTTTCATTTTGACACGTTTCTAAAGCCTCCAATTGTCTGTCTAACGTATCAATTAAAATATGACGAACTGCATCATTTGTTGGTAAATCTATTAAATCTAAAAACTCAGGAATCGCAATCGTTACCCAAGAATTCCCGCGTCCCCATAGCGCCTCAGCAAAGTTATGATTTCCCTCAAAGCTCCAGCCATGGAACCAAAGGCCTGTTTTCTTATCAAACAAATACTTAATGTGTACCAGGAACTGCTTTTTTGCTTCCTCAACATACTCAGGTTTATTCAGCAACAAACCAATTTTTGCTAAAGGCAGCACGCTCATCATTAATGTGTCGTCCCATAATTGCTGGTAATTTTCTGAGCCGAAGACAACATGTTGGATACCGCCGTCCTTCGTTCTCGCCATGTCATGGTACAGCCAGTCGCCCCACGTTTCCAAGTATGGTAAATATGTTGGATTATTTGTTTCCTCGTACAGATATGCGAGTGTTAACATTTGAACCATCGTATTCACATTTTTTTCAACAGGCGGCAGTTTAAATTGTTCATCAAACCATGTAATGATAATATTTAAGACTTCCTCATTTCGCGTAATGGTATAATATTTCATCATCCCATAAAGACCTACCCCTGCTGTCCATTCCCAATAGTTAAAGCTCTTATTATCTATTTTGCGTCCATCAGCGAGAGGAATTGCATATGTTCCTTCTGGATCCTTCAAATTGACCAGATTTTCAATTAGCAGCTCAATCTGTTGTTTAAGCTCTTGTCTTTGCATTTGATAACACTCCTTTTAGGGAATAAATAAACAGCTTGCCCAGTAAAATGATAGCGCTTTAAAAACAAAACGGAGTCTAATAGAAAAATGGTAAATGAACCATTCATTGTTTTTTTTGCTTCATTTATAGAAATTTCTTTGCAATTTTGTTTATAGAAGAAGGTTACACTATTCATTTTAATGACCTTTCAGAGGTTTTTTAATATAAAAAACAGCAATCATTGTTCAAAAAACAGTGATTCGAATCCATCTTGCATCGATATGGCCCCTTTGTTCCTTTTCTGATCCCTATCTTAATTACATATCGCAATTTCAAGAATTGAAGCCTATAACTAAAGAAAACTCGCCGACTGGCGAGTTCTGCCCTTGGGCGAAGACAGCCGCCCTACTATTTCAAGGCGGCTGTTCTACACGCTTGCACTCCTTTATAATCAAGCTGTTTAAAGAGCTATTATTTTTTCTTTTCTTTCTCCCACATCTCTATGAGTAGCTGGGCATGATGGGATAGGTTTTGTTTTGCTCGGTCTGAGATTGTATGCGCCTGATTTTTTTCTCCATTGAGATCAGACAAATATTTCTTCATAAACTTAACAGCATTTTGTACAGATCCTTTTTCAAGCTGATGCTTTGCCTGCTTATAGCTATTCGTTAATTGCGGCACGATAGGACCTGTTAATTCACCTGCTTCTTTATACTCATTCATCAAGTCCTCTAATACAGACATGACGCCCGGAGTCCAGAAGTTTGGTGTTGGAACCTTCGACCAATCCGTATCAGATGCAAAATAGAAGCTTGTGTAGGAAGGCTGGTTATAGGTCGTGTTTTGTCTTGCTACCTCTGCTCTATATTGTGGGTCTTGCATTAATGTATAAAGTTTGCGGTCTGTTACCTCTGTGCTGAGATACATACGGATCGCAGAGCTGTCCGCTGTTCTCACAAGGAGCTCCTCTCTCCAATCTCCAAATACATCAGCAACTAAGGAAGGGTTCCCCTTTGTACCATTGTTTGTTCTTGTATCTGTAGCTGTGAGCAGCTGCCCCTTCTTCCAATCTTCAATGGTTGGGGTAACTTCTAGTGCACCGTTCACGATTTGTGTAGTCATATCCGCTGACCATTTAATATTCATGTTGGTACCTGGGATTGTAGAGCCCAAATTTTCGCCAGCAGCCGTCCACGTGCCAACTGCCCATGTTTCCAATCCTTTACGGGAAGGATCGATATCTCCTACCATGCCTCGTCCAGTATCCTTGCCTGTATAGCCTCCATACAGTACATCTCCTGTTTTAGAATCCCGCAAGGAGTAACCATACGGAGCACCTGTAGCCCCTTCGTGAACCATGAAGGTTTCTAAGCCTGGTCGATCTGGATTGATATCTGTAACATGGAGCGCATCACCATGTCCTAATCTAGCTACTGTACCTGGTGACGCACTTCCCGGAGGCAGTACAGCCATCGAACTGTACAATAAGCTGCCATCGTGATCAATTGTAGCCCCCCCGTACACAATTTCCTGACGTCCATCACCGTCCACATCCGCTGCGCTGAGGGAATGGGCACCTTGCGTTGTCAGAGCGCCATACTCTGGATCGGTTCCTGATCTGCCGTGAGGACTATCATTAAATGGATTGCTCATAGGCGTCCAGCCGCTATCCGCATACCAATGCTCCTTCAAATGACTACCGTCCCAGCTGTAGGAAACGAGCGTAGCACGTGTGTAGTAGCCGCGAGCAAATACAGCATAAGGCTTTTCTCCATCAAGGTATGCAACGCCCGCAAGGAAACGGTCAACCCGATTCGCCGGCTCAATTCTTGGCATTGCATAATCTCCCCACATCAGACCATCGTCATGACGCTCTGTTTTATAATGGATGGTTTCCAATTCAGCACCATCCGCCCCGTTAAATACAGTTAAATACTCAGGCCCGTCCACAATAAAGCCTTCAAATTTTCTAAGTTCGTTTTTGCTGCTTCTGCTTGGAGCGTATACATCAATAAAGTAGTCCGCCAAGCTTTCGGCATCTTTTCTTGATAACGGATAGTTATACTTCTTTTCGATTCCAAAGGATTCCTCAAGCGTTTTTGGCCAATGGCCATTTACAACCTCCTCATGCTTGTCCCAGCCCATAAACATGTTCACCACATGCTCATAGTAATCACTTGCACTCATACGATAGTCATCCTCGTTACTATAACCAGCTTGAATGTCCTCTTTAGGCATTGTGATATATTTTTCAGATACTATATTTCCAGTTGTATCAAACTTGATGACCTTTGTACTAGGAGCTGTTTTAAACATCATTTCAGCTTTTCCATCTCCGTCAAAGTCGTATACCATAAATTGTGTATAATGAGCTCCCGCCCTAATATTAACGCCCAAATCTATTCGATACAGAAGTGTTCCATCAAATTTATAACAGTCAATATACACATTTCCTGTGTATCCTTTAATGGAAACATCCTTTGAATTTGATGGATCCCATTTCACGAAGTACTCATATTGACCATCACCATCTACATCGCCAACGCTCATATCATTAGCAGAATATGTATACGTTTCCCCTGCAGGTGTTATACCGTCTGCCGGCTTTTGCAATTTCAAATCATAATATTGCTTTCCCCATGGGGTGACAGTTGAGCTTTGGTCGACTTCTTTTCCATTCACTACAGCACTTACATAATACTTAGATGCAGCAGTTCCCTCTTTATCTAAATAATTTGTGCTATCTTCCACCGTTGCAATTTTTTTACCATCACGATAGACATTAAAGTTTGCACCCGTTAAACCTTTGTTAGAATAACCTTTCACTTCATTAGCTAAAAGTCTCCAGCTAAGAAACATACCTTCAGATGTAGGTGCTGCAGCCAAACCTCTGTCAAGATATTCTAATTGCACACCTGCCCCCTTACCTGCTGCACTTTCCTGCTGTACATGAGCCGCAGCTGCGTTATCAATACTCGTAAAAAGCATCGGTACTGTTAAAGCTACAGTTAGTGCCTTATTAACGAATGAAGATTTCTTTTGATTCATGTTCTGGTCACCTTCCTTAAACAGTCTTTATAGTCTTTTGAACATCATAGTTTCTAACAAAGATAGACAGTAAAATATGTAGCTGCTTTATTAATTTGTAACGATACTAAATCACAACGCTGATTGTTTGCGCTTACATTAAGATTCGCTACAACTCCTCCCTGTTAGTAATAATTGATCCCTCTCATGAAAACCCTTTCAAAAAACTGGTCTATGAGGAGGAAATTCTTCTACATTATAATTTGATTATTCTGAATTCAACATTAAAAAATCAGTTATTTTTGTTGAAAAAACAGACTTATTCCTAAGGAAATAAAGAAAATCTGCTGGTCGGCCTTATATCTAGAAATTGTTATATTTTTAAAATGCAAGAAGGCGAACCGATTGTCGGTTCGCCTTCCTACAGTGCAAAAAACGATGCCCGTACCTTTCTTTGTCGTAAAAAGGCATGGCATCGTTTTTATCACACTGTAAGGGAGTATAAATTTCCAGCTGGAGGCCAATTCGACGTAGTCGGAAATTTTAGGAATACAGTGTAAGGGCAACTACGCCTCTGTCTTCGCCCAAGGGCAGGGCTCGCCAGTCGGCGAGTTTTCTTTATACTTTAAAAAAGTATAAATTTCTAGCTGGAAGTAAATTCGACGTAGCGAGAAATTTTAGGAACAAAGTATAAGTGCAACTACGCCTCTGTCTTCGCCCAAGAGCAGGGCTCGCCAATCGGCGAGTTTTCTTTAAAGGACAAGCGCAAAAATAATCGGCAAGGTAGCTAAGCTTAATGATGTACTAACTAGTGTCGCGCTTGAAACAAACTCAGGCTCCGTGTCAAACTGAATAGCATACATCGTTGTATTAGCAGCGGTTGGCATTGCAGCGATAATGACCATAATCTGCTTTACCATGTCATCCATAGGAAACAGCATTGTTAAGCCGTATGCGATAACAGGCGAGATTGCCAGCTTAATCATAAGGGAAAAAGAAATTTTTTCCTTAGCCAGATTTCTGATTGATATTTTTGCAAGCTGCATGCCCAGCACAATCATAATGGTTGGAATGGCTGCGTTTCCGACTAAATCAATTGCTTCACGAACTGATCCGCTTAGCGGGACGTGCAGCATTTGGAATGCAAGTCCAAGCATCGCACCGTATATCATTGGCATACGCCGCACAGCACGCAAAGCAGAGCGAACACCATCGCCATCCGGACTTCCTTTGGCTGCGTAATACACACCGACCGTACACATCACGAGCGATTGAATGACCATTAAAATAATTCCATAATCAAGTCCCGTTGCCCCAAACAAAAGTAAAAGTACAGGCGTGCCGTAGTTACCATTATTCATAAATACTGATGCCAAAATCAGACCGCACGTTTCAGACCTCGAATAGTTTCGCATGGAAGCAACAATATAGACAATGGAAATTAATATAAAGCAAAGAACGACAAGGTATAACGTCATATACAAGTACTCAACAGTAAATGTTGTTTTGTAAAAAGTACGGAATACGAGAACAGGCGACATTAAATACATAGACATCGCAGAAATTGTTTTTGTGTCAAAGCCGATTTTTTTCTCTCCAATATAACCGAGTACAAAAATCCCAAAAATCGGCAAAAGCACTTTAAGGAACTCCATTCTCCTCACCTTCGTTATTAAAAATTAAGTTATTTAAAAGATTCTGCTAGTACTCTATTAGAATCTTCTACTAAACTCTTATCATTTTATCATAACGATGCGGGGAAAGTCCTACTATATGTTAATAGAAATTTGCTTTACGATATCTTTTCCCGAATATAAATTGATTATCGACGATGAGTAAGAGCGAGTTCCACATGAAACTCACTCTTACTCATCCCTAGCTTCTCCCCTTAAATGACCAGATCGTTTAATTTTCGTTTGAAGATATTTTTCATTAAACTCAGACACATCTCCCCATAGCGGCTCCCGATCTGACACATTCAATCCTGCGTTTTGGAGTGCCTGCAGCTTTTTCGGATTATTTGTAATGAGGGTTACTGGCTTGTCTCTTAATACTTTTAGCACTTCGATGGCATCATCATAATTGCGTGCATCATCGACAAAGCCGAGGCTTAAGTTGGCCTCTACTGTGTCTAAGCCTTTTTCTTGCAACACATACGCCATCGCTTTACTAAATAAACCAATGCCGCGGCCTTCATGATTTGCCAAGTAAAAAAGCGCGCCTGTTCCGTGCTCTGTAATCATCTTCATCGACTGCTTTAATTGAAAGCCACAGTCACAGCGCTTGCTGCCAAAGATATCTCCCGTATGGCAAATGCTGTGCATACGGATTAGCGCATCATCAGCATTTGCAAAATCACCATATACAAGCACGCTGGACTGCTGCATTTCTGCTAAGTCTACAGATGATAGCTTCTCGATAATCCGTTCAATTCGATCTGTTACTTCATTGCAATTCAGCCAGCAGTACCACTGAAATATTTTCGTTTCTCCGTATAAGTTAACCGGTAATTTCACAGGACCAACTAAATAAATAGCCCCTTCATTGCGATGAATCATTTGAATTTTATCTTCTAGCATATGAATGATATTTTCTGTAACCGTCATATATATCCCCCTTGAAAATGAATCTGTTTAACAATAGCTGTTCAAACATTTAGTTATTTTATGTAAGTAACTCTACACTTGTAACGATTGTACGTCAAATAACTAGGTTTCTTCTTAAAATCATATTCCTTTTTGTGAATACGGGGTTATAGGTCTTTCTTAATTTGCTTCTTAGTATCCCTAATATTCCTTGAATGACTCCCCCCTAACATCCTTTCGGAAATCTGTTAAAAACAGAGCAACCAAAAAATAACCTTTACCATATGGATAAAGGTTTCCTAACGAAACTAAAAACGATATTATTTTGCTGTACCAATGCCTTGTAAGATAAACCGAACCAGATTTTCTACCTCTGCTTCATCATCCCACTTGTTATTTTGAAAAAAGGCAAAGCGAGATATACAATACCCAAAGATACACGTTCCCACCATGCGTAAGAGCGTAGCATTCGGGAGATCTAGGAGTTCTCCTTGCTGTTTATACGTATCAAGAACAGCACCAAACGCTGGAAGCGCCTTTTGCTCAAACATGTTCATAAGATATTGTCGTAAGTCATCCCGATTTAACAATTCAGCCACTAGAATTTTGAAGATATCTGTATGTTCTTCGAGAAAGGCTAAACGATTTTTAATAATTGCTTTTAAAAAACTCTCGAAGCTATCGTAAGGTTTACTTACTACATTTTGAATAAACTCATCAGCTACGATAGGGGCAGCTTCCATTAAAAATGGCACAATCACTGAAAACAATAGGTTTTCCTTCGTGCCAAAATGGCGAAAAATCGTTCCTTCAGCCACCCCGGCTGCCTTAGCAATTTCACTTGTTGATGTCGCCGTATAGCCTTTTTCAGCAAATATTTTAACCGCTGCTTCTACTATTTTTTGTTGCTTATCAGTTCTTTTTTCCTTGAGGTTCATTTGCATAAGTGCAGCTTCGATTAAGTTCTTCGATGACAATAGTATCACTTCTTTCTATTTGCATTCTAATCCTTTCTTATTTAGGATAGGTAGCGATTCGTGCGATTCTCTTTCCTCATAACTTACGGTATTTTTTTAGTGCAACTATATTTAACACAATAAAAACAAGTGCAAAGACGGCCAGCGCAAGCAATTTCCCGCTAATATCCCCTAGAGCCAATCCCTTGTACATAACATCCTTTAAGGCATTTCCTGCATAATAGAGCGGCATAACCTTAGCAATTGCCTGCAGCCATGCTGGCATGCTTTCAAACGGGAAAAGACCTGTAAAAAACACCTGCGGCACTACAACAATCGGGATAAATTGCATCATTTGAAACTCCGAAGCTGCAAAGGAAGATAATAAAATGCCTAAGGATAACGCGACAAGAGCCAATAATAGATTAATTAGGATCACATTCCAAATGGACCCTACCAAGATAATATCTAACACATTTACAGCATACAAAACAACAATTACCGTTTGGATAATCGCAAATAAGCCGTAACCAACCAAATAGCCGGCTACGATTTCTCCTCTTCGAATTGGCGTTGACATCAGCCGCTCTAGCGTACCTGTTGTTCGTTCACGTAATAAGCCAATTCCTGAGATGAGAAAAACAAAGAAGAATACAAAAAATCCAATCAATATAGGGCTTAAAACATCAAAAAAGGATGTGTCCTTACTTCCATACACATATTGTGTCTTCACTTCTGTCGCTTTAGGAAATGCCGTTTGTGTTGGAGCTTGCTCGACTAGGTGTTGTTGTGCTTGTGCAGCTAGTACCTGTTGAATTTTCATCTGCAGTGCTTTACTTTTGGAAGGGTCTGTATTTTGAAGTGTAAGGATCGCATTCCCATTTTCTATCTTCAACAAGCCTTCCAAATGATCATCAATAATTGTTTGCTCTGCATCTATTACATCCTTGTACTCTACCGCTTCAATATCCACATCTTCAAGCTTTTGCACAAGCTTAGCATCTACATTCATTACACCTATCTTAGGGTCGACTGTATTGCCATTAAAAAGAAAGTACATTAATGATAGCACCAATAGCGGCGCGAGAAATAACAACGCTAATGTTCGCTTATCCCGAAGCATTTGTTGACAAATTCGTTTAATGAGAGCCAGCATTCTCATTCTTGCGTCCCCCCGCCTTTAAAAATACTTCCTCTAAGCTAGTAGCATTGTAAAATTTCTTCAATTCCTCAGGTGATCCGCTTGTTAACACTTTCCCCTCTCGTACCATTGCAAGACGATCACATTTTTCTGCCTCATCCATTACATGTGTTGTTACGAGAATGGTTTTCCCTTCCTCATTTTTCAGACGCACTAGCTCGTGCCAAATGGATAATCTCAACTCAGGATCAATCCCTACTGTTGGTTCATCTAATATAAGAACTTGCGGATTTTGAACTAAAGCAATAGCTAATGACAATCTGCGCTTCATGCCTCCTGAATACGCTGCTACCTTTTTCGATAAATGCGAGGTAAGATCAACTAAATTTGCTGTATATGCAATCCGTTGCTTTTGATCCTCTTTTTTCAATTTAAAAAGAGAAGCGAAAAAAGCCAGATTCTCTTTCCCTGTTAATTCCGGGTACAAAGCATCAGATTGTGCCATATATCCAATATCTTGTAATAATGCTAAATTAGGAACCTTAGTCTGCAGTACTTCTACTTCTCCTTGCGTAGGTGCATCCATACCGACAATCAACTTAACCAACGTTGTTTTACCGGAACCAGAAGGACCGATTAAACCGTATATTTGCCCAGCTTCTACTGTTAAATCGATTGTGCTTAATACTTCCTTTTTTCCAAAGCTTTTACTAACTCCTTTGACTCTAACAGCTTCCTTCATATCACAAGCCTCCTTTTAATAAAAATGAGTGATTACTCACTTAAATTATACAATGGCTTTTGAAAAACTAAAACAAAAAAATGAGTGATTACTCACTTTTTGATAATGTAAGAAAGCTATTTTACACTTTAAGAAATTTTAGGAATAAAGTATAAGTGCAGCATCTTTTTTCAACCTAAAGAACAAGATAAATAAGGAATTGCTCTATATCTTATGAGAGAATTGAAAGAAAAATTTTTCTGAATTCAACAAAACCTACTTGACTGATAGGAATAATTTGTTTTAGTATTATGTTACATAATAATTGTTAGGTGGTTCACCAGCTTCACCTAACTAGTCGCGAGAATAAAAATATACCTACAACTTATTCTAATACAGTATAGAAAATAAACAGCTATGAGGAGGGGATTGAATGACAACACAATATCCAATTTTAGATGGGGCAGAAGAATTCTTTTTCAAAGGAAATAATATTGGTGTTTTAATTTCGCACGGATTTGTAGGAACACCTCAGAGCGTCCGTTTTTTAGGAGAGTACATAGCGCAGCAAGGCTTTACCGTATGTGCCGTAAGATTAAAAGGACACGGTACGCATTATGAAGATATGGAAAGCTGCCTCTATAGCGATTGGATTCAAAGCCTAGAAGAAGGCTATCGCCTCTTACAGCAGCACTGCCGTGAAATTTTTATCATCGGTCAATCCATGGGAGGTGCCTTAACTGCCCAGCTGGCAAGCAAGCATCAGAATATTGCTGGTATTATTCTCATTAATGCCGCTATGACAAGCATCCCTGTTCTCGAAGAATTCCGTGGCAAACAAGAGCCGCGCTTTGTGGATGAAGGAGCGCCAGATATTAAGGATAAGAGCGTCTATGAAATCACGTATCCGAAGGTGCCAATTTCAGCAATTCAACAGCTGCTGCTGTTAATGGATGATACAAAGGAAAAACTTTCACATATTACATGCCCGGCATTGGCCTTTAAATCTATAGAAGACCATGTTGTTCCTCCTGAGAACACAGACTATATCACTGAGCACGTAAGCTCTCCTGTAAGAGAGACTATTACTTTGCAGGATTCTTACCATGTTGCATCCATGGACTATGACAAAGAACTTATTGCCCAAACAAGTTGTGCATTTATTCAAGCGCATAGCAAGATACAACGAGCATCTACAGCCTCCTAGAAAAGGCGAACAAAACAAGAGAGGGAAAACAGCTTTTGCTGCTCTCCCTCTCTTGTTTTACCCTATTGTCATTGCGAAAAGCTGATGAAGCTCTCTACAAACTCACTATATACCAGGCAACCCCTACAATTGAAAAAATAAATAAGATGATATAAATTGCTGACAGCCTCATCGTATTTTGCTTCGTGGACTTACCATAGTCTTTCTCTACTTTACCTGCAGCTGCAATCGTACCTACTAAAGCTGCAATGCTAATGATAGCAACTAATATAAGTCCTAGCTTCATTCATTCATCCTCCCTAAATGTAACACATAACTAACAGTTCTTATCCCCTTAAGAGCTAGATTCTGCACCTATTCCCTAATAATAAAAGGCTGAAAATAGAAAAGAACCATCCAATTCTCCTTTATTTTAACCATCCAATTTTTGCACTACCCAGCCTTTCGAAACCCTGCCTTTACAGCGTCCTCTTCCGTACAAAACATCTCCTCCGCCTTTGTCACTTTATATTGCGGACTAGCAGGTGTATGGTAAATTTTTTCGCCGCCACGCTTGATGTTTCCTTTAATGAGAGGCTGCTTACACGTTGAAGTGACTGATTTGTCTTGATTCTGCGACGGAACCTCAGCATCGCCAGCAAACCCTCGATCTGTCACATAATTAGGAATAGACCAAATGCCTATCTTTTCTTTCTTCGCTGTTTCTTCTACCTTTTTAAGTCTTGTTTCATACTTTGTATTCGGCTCATAAATATAGGCTACCCTAGCGAAACCTTTTTCTACCAAAACTTCATTCATCATTTTTCCATCGAGCCATATATATGCCAACAAACGGTCATACTTATCGTGCTTATTTACATCATATTCCAATTCTATCTTTGTTCCATTTGGCAGCATTTCCTTTAAGTAGTTGCTCGCTTCCTTCCCAAACGGCTGCACCGGCTTAGTTGGATGAACAGACTCCGGCGTATCGATTAATAACAGACGAATGGTTTCTGTTTGATTTCCTATTGTCACCTTAATCGTATCACCATCAATTACATGATCTACAGTCGCAGGCGTTGTATTCTTGGCTGTTTGACATCCTGTTAGCCCAATAAGAATAAAAGAAAAAAGCAGAATGTAAGCCAAATGTTTTTTGAACAAAATGTAATCACTCAATTTTTTCATAATATATGTACATTATCTCCTCTATTATTCTAGTATCGAACTCATCAACTCCAACTAGAGTATATCACAAGCCTTGTTTGGGGCTGAAATAAAGAAAATTCGTTGACTGGCGAGCTGTTAGGCGAAGACAGAGGCGTAGTTGCACTTACACTAATTTCCGACTACGTCGAATCACTTCTAGCTGGTTTCCTACATTATAAAAAAGGAGAGTGATTGAAACAATAAAAGTGAAACAAAAATAGAAAATAGACCATCATAGAAGCCCTTGATTGTACCAAGTTCTTCCTCGATGGTCTATTTTTACTAGCCATTATTTCTTTACTTGCACGCTTATATCAACGGCAAAAGTTACTTTGCGACTTCTGGTGCGTATTGGTTCGCAATCATCTCCCCAACAGGCTGATTCTTTTGCTCGAAGCCCCTATTTTTCAACGGCAAAAGCGGGAAGACGAGCTCTGCAAATTGGTATGCTTCTTCTAAATGAGGATAGCCAGATAATACAAATGTATCAATACCTAAGTCTGCATATTCTTTCATCCTAGCTGCCACTTGACCCGGATTGCCGACAAGGGCTGTACCAGCTCCTCCTCGAACAAGTCCGACTCCTGCCCAAAGATTTGGACTAATCTCAAGGACTTCTCTTCCTCCTTTATGAAGTTGCATCATTCTCTTCTGTCCAACCGAATCTTGTCGAGCCAATGTACGCTGCGCCGCTGCAATTGTATCCTCATCCACATATTGAATTAAGCGATCTGCAGCTTGCCATGCTTCCTCTTCCGTTTCTCTTACAATCACGTGCAGGCGCATGCCAAATCGCACAGTTCTTCCTTCTTGCTCAGCCCGGCGGCGCACTTCTTTTATCTTTTGCTCTACCTGAGCAGGCGGCTCTCCCCATGTTAGGTACACATCTGTATGCTTCGCCGCAACAGCTTGCCCTGCCGGTGATGAACCACCAAAATAAATAGGAGGGTGCGGCTGCTGCACAGGCGGAAACAGCAATTGGCCACCATCTATATTGAGATGCTTCCCTTGAAAATGAACTTCCTTTCCCTCTAACAAATTGCGCCAAACTGTTAAAAATTCATCTGTTACTTCATAGCGCTCATCATGTGTAAGAAATAATCCATCACCAGCTAATTCAACCGGATCACCGCCTGCGACCACATTAATGAGAAGCCGTCCGTTTGAAATGCGGTCCACTGTTGCCGCCATCCTTGCTGCAACAGCAGGAGACATAATTCCTGGACGAACAGCAATGAGGAACTTTAATCGTTCTGTAACAGCTGATAAGGCCGAAGCCAACGTCCATGGATCTTCGCATGATCTCCCTGTCGGAATTAAGACACCTGTATAGCCAAGGCGATCAGCGGCTTGCGCGACTTGACGGAAATATGAAAAATCAGCTACACGTCCTCCCTTTGTTGTTCCTAAATAGCGACTATCTCCATGAGTTGGAATAAACCATAAAACTTCCATTCCTTCTTCACTCCCTCTTTATAGATAAATATTAATCTAACTTTTATTGACTTACCCTTGCTTCTTTTTGCTGCAATCGTACCTGTAGCTGCGCGATGGCAGCCTCAAGCCTTTGTTCCACTTCGGCATCGACAAATGTAAGTTCATGTTCTGTGTACGCAACTTGTGAATCTACAATATATACACCATCAATGAAATCTCTTGCACCCAATACTGAGAATACAGGTTTGAACGCATATTCAAGTGCTAAGAGATGGGCAGCCGAACCTGCTGTGGCAATTGGAAAAACAAATTTGTTTGTTAAGCCTTTTTCGGGAACTAGATCTAAAAAGGCTTTTAAAATGCCTGGATAGCTTGCTTTATATACTGGGCTGATAACGATAACCCCATCCGCTTGTTCAACCAGAGATTTTGCTTGCTGAATGGCAGAGCTATTAAAGTTTGCATATAGAAGGTCCTCAGCAGGAAGATTGCGCACCGCAATCTCCTCTACTTTATTTCCGTTCGTAACAAGCACATCCTTCACGAGTTTTGAAATGGCGGACGATCGGGAAGATACAGCAGGACTCCCAGAAATAATTACAATGTTTGACATGATCATCTCTCCTTTTTTTATATGAATAAAGACCATACATTAATCCTTATTTAATCTATTAGTTTAGTTGGTTTTATATGTGTAACAGGTTACTGTTTTTATTCCTCGCATTCCATCACGTAACATCTTTTCCACGATAGCTGTCACGCCACTTTAATAATCTAGACTCCAACACTCGAACAAATGAATCAGCCAGCTTCCCTCCAAGAGCAAAGATGATAATACCAACAAAAACAATCTCCGTGCGAGTGAATTGTCTCGCATCCATAATGAGGTATCCAATCCCCTCGCTGGCTCCCATTAACTCTGAAACAACTAAGCCAAGCCAAGCTGAACCAAGTGACAATCGAATTCCTAGCAGGATATTCGGAAGAGAAGCTGGTAAAATGAGCTTTGTTACTTGCTGCCAGCGGCTAAATTCTAGAATGCGCGCTACGTCAAATAATTTTTTGTCTACCCCGCGTATGCCAAGCAATGTATTGACATAGAGCGGAAAGAATGCCCCAAGTGCGATTAATAGGACTTTGGATAGTTCGCCTAGACCAAACCAGAGAATAAATAACGGTGCCAATGCTAAATGCGGTACTGTGCGCAGCATTTGCAAGGACGGATCCAAGAATTGCTCTGTTTTATTGGAAAGACCAGTGATTGTCCCGAACAAGAGACCTAAGCTGGCACCTAATAAAAATCCAATAAGGGCACGGGTAACGCTAATTTTTAGATGTCCAAACAGTTCACCTGATGCTATCAATTCCTGAAGTGCATCCAAGATATATAATGGTGATGGCAGCACTGTGCTTGGTACATGTAACAGTGATACAGATAACTGCCAGAGTACTAGTACAAAGCTTGGTACAACTAACCCTCGAAATGCTACACTTGCAGTACTGTTAAAAGAGATTCTCTTGAATCTTTTAGAAGCGGCAGGCTTTCCTATATTACCGATGGAACGACCGGGTGATAATGCTGTTTTTACCTTACTCACTCTAAATCACCTCACTTATTCTGTTCTTCCTTTATTTCTTGTAATGCTTGCTTAATATAAGAATTATCAACTACCTGAGATGTATCAATTTTCTTCGTAATGGCTTGAAGAGAATACTGAAAATCTGCGGTATCCTGCTGTGCTTGTACAATTTCCTCTGTTATCGGCAGATTCAAAGATTCATTATTTTCGAGTATATTACGCACAATTTCCTTATCAATTTTTTTCGCATTTGCATACAACTCGATCGTTTCAGTACGGTTTTCTTTTTCAAAGAGACGTGCTTTTTCATACACCTTTAGAAAACGCACAACCAGCTCTGGATGTTCCTCTGTAAATGCTGTCCGCGCAATGACAAAGCCCGGTGAGTATACATTTAAGGATGAGCCGTCTGCCAATATTCTTGCGTCCTTCTGCAGGGTTTGGAGAGAAACGAATGGCTCCCAAATTGACCATGCATCTACTGCCCCTGTTTCAAATGCGGGCTGTGCTTCATCCGGTTGCAGTTGAATAACTTTCGCATCCTCCGGCTTCAAACCAGCTTTATCTAACGCACGATATAATACATTGAATCCACTGCTTCCTTTTGCTACTGCAATCTTTTTCCCTTTTAAATCTTTCAAAGTTTGAATCGGGCTGTCTTTGGGAACAAGAATTGCATTTCCTTTCAATCCATCGCTTGCAAGTGCAATTTCCTTGAATTGGATATTAGCGGCTTGACCGGCAATTACTGGTGAATTTCCTACTGCACCAAAATCCAAACGATTTGCTGCTAACGCTTCAAAATGGGGCGGTCCGCTTTGGAATACTGTCCAGTTTACTTTAACTCCAACCTTTTTGAACTCTTCTTCAAACCAGCCTTTTTCCTTCGCAATTAATAAAGGCCCTAAACTTTGCTGAATCCCAATGTTTACTGTAAGATTTTCATTGCTTTCCTTTTTCTCGCTTGCCGTTGTCTCCTTCGATGCGCAACCAGCCAGAAGAGCCATTACCAGTGCTGCAAGTATGAACACAGAAATCTTTATGTTCCGAATCATATTCTTCATCCTCCCTTAAATACCCGATCCTTCAATGAGCTGAAGCTCTTCTACTTTTTCAAATTCACTTAATACCATTTGCCTAAATTCCTGAAAGGAACGACTCGCTCTCTTTCGAGGATGCGGTAAATCTACTGAAATAATGTTGCTAATTTGGCCTGGCCTTGCGCTCATAATAACGATGCGATCAGCAAGATAAATAGATTCATCAATGTCATGCGTCACGAGAATCATTGTCGTTTTCTTTTGCTGCCAAATCTCCAGTAACGCATCCTGTAAATGCGTTCTTGTAAAAGCATCGAGTGCACCAAACGGTTCATCGAGCAGCAGTACCTCTGGGTCTCGCAATAACGCTCTTGCAATCGCTACACGCTGTGACATTCCTCCAGATATCTCCTTTGGGTATGCCTTCTCAAAGCCTTTCAATCTTACAAGTTCAATAAGCTCATCCACCCTGCTTCGCACCTTAGGATCCTTTAGTGATAAGTCGGCAGCGATGTTTTTTTCTACTGTTAACCAAGGAAAAAGGCGATGCTCCTGAAAAATAAATCCTTGTTTGATGCTTGGGCCTGTAATTGGCTCATCCCCTAGATGAATCGCTCCTTCAAACTCATGGTCTAGACCTGCGATCAGCTTCAGCAATGTGCTCTTGCCGCACCCGCTAGGTCCAATAACCGTAACAAATTCCCCTGGCTTTACTTGTAAATTAATATCTTGTAGTACCTTTATTTGCCCTTGAGACTTCACAAATGTTTTATCTAATGACGTAATCGAAATGCTCATTTTATTCTCCCTCCCTACAAAAATGGATTAGCTGATCTCTTATTCGATTAAATCTCTGCCTTTACACATTGTAAAACCCCCTTAGCTTATGTAGTACATTTTAAATACCCTTTTCTTATCTGTTAACTAGGATTAAAGAGCCGAAAAAGGTCCTTAACCCTTTTGCTTTGGCAGTTAAGGACCTTCGGTTTTTCCGATCAGTCAGGTAAACTATTATTATCTTGTGGATAATCATAGTACGCAGTACTCTTATAAGTCAACTCTGATTTTAATTAAATTTCCATAAATGTAAAAAAATAGAGTTACAACCTAGTATTCACACTTATATTACAAAATCCTCTGGTATAAATACTTTTACTTCTTTTGGACGAACATATACAATCTCGCCAACTTGGAGCCCCAGCTTCGTAAACTGCTCCTTGCTAATTTCTGCCTCTACATACTCATTCGTGTCCTCCCGCTTTAGCTCAATATGCACAACAGGACCAACAACGTGTGAATGGAAAACCTTCGCAGAAATAGCATCCTCGCTTTGTTTTGCACGTTCAATGGACAAATGGTGCGGACGCACATAGCCAACGGCAGCTGTATCTAAGACGTGGGAATGCTCTGGTGCTTCTAGCTGCGCAGAACCAAGATTCAGCTTGCCTTGATGCAGACGACCGCGGAATAGATTGACGCTTCCTAAAAAATCATACACGAACGGACTGGCAGGATGATCATATACCTGATCCGGTGTACCCATCTGCTCAATCTTCCCTTTGTTCATCACAACAATTCGATCTGCTACATCTAACGCCTCCTCTTGATCATGCGTCACAAATACACTTGTAATATGAAACTCATCATGCAGCTTCCGCAGCCAACGGCGCAGCTCTTTACGTACCTTAGCATCTAATGCGCCAAAGGGCTCATCAAGAAGCAAAATCTTCGGTTCTACTGCGAGTGCTCGCGCAAGCGCAACACGCTGACGCTGTCCGCCTGATAGTTGCGCAGGATAGCGATTGGCAAATCCGTCTAATTTCACTAGGCGCAGCAGTTCATGCACTTTCCCCTCAATCACGGCCGCAGATGGCCGCAGCCTTCGTTTGCGCGCCTTTAGTCCAAATGCAACATTTTCAAATACGGTCATATGTTTAAATAAAGCATAATGCTGAAAAACAAAGCCGACCTCGCGATGCTTAACATGAACATCAGTTAAATCTTCTCCATCAAATAAAACAGACCCTTTATCCGCTGCTTCTAAACCGGCAATAATCCGCAGCAGCGTCGTCTTGCCTGATCCAGAAGGACCTAATAACGCAACAAGCTCCCCCTTTGGAATATCTAAATCAATATCTGTCAACGCTTGAAATTCTCCATATTGCTTTGATACGTTTCGAATTTGAATTGTCATCGATTTCTCTCCTTTCTCACACTTCTTTCTTCTCTGTTCGCCACTCAATCCAGCTTTTCACGATAAGTGTAACGAGTGCCATAAGTGACATTAAAGAAGCTACAGCAAACGAAGCAGAAAATTGATATTCATTGTACAAAATCTCAATATGCAGCGGCATCGTATTCGTCATTCCGCGTATATGTCCGGACACAACAGAAACCGCTCCAAACTCGCCAATTGCTCGGGCATTACACAAAATCATACCGTATAACAAGCCCCATTTTATATTTGGAAGCGTAACCCGAAAGAACATATACCAACCGTTTGCACCAAGCGAGAGAGCAGCTTCTTCCTCCGATGTCCCTTGAGATTGCATAATTGGAATAAGCTCGCGGGCAACAAATGGCAGCGTAACAAAGACAGTCGCAATCACGATCCCAGGCACAGAGAAAATAATTTTTATTCCGTGCTCTACAAGCCACGGACCCAATGCACCGCGCGGACTAAATAACAATACAAACACCAAACCGGCAATAACAGGAGAAACCGCAAACGGCAGCTCAATGAGAGAGAGCAGCAGCTGCTTTCCTTTAAATTGAAATTTGGTAATCAACCATGCCGCAGCTACTCCAAAAATAGTATTTAGCGGAACGACGAGTAATGTAACAATAAAAGTAAGACGAATAGCAGCAAAGGCATCACTATCTGTTATTGCGGCTGTATATACAGATAACCCCTGCTCAAAAGCCTTTGCGAAAATGGTAATGAGCGGAATAAAAAGAAATAGAAATAAGTACAGAATCGCTATTGAAATGAGGATGATTTTCACAATTCTAGACTCACTTGTTGTTTGACGAGGTGCTGATGGTGTCTGTCTCGTCGTTTTTGATGCTGCCAGTTCCATACTTCTCCTCCTATTCACCTCGAAGCTCATGCCTGCGGCTCCATGCTTGAAGCAGGTTAATGATAAATAAAAACAGCAAGGAAACAAGCAGCATTACAACTGCAATGGCCGTCGCTCCCGCATAATCGTACTGCTCAAGCTTTGTCATAATCATAAGCGGAGCAATCTCCGTTTTCATCGGCATATTCCCTGCGATAAACACAACAGATCCGTACTCTCCTAAGCCGCGTGCAAACGCTAATGAAAATCCAGCTAGTAAAGCAGGGAATATTTCAGGGAAAATAATCTTACAAAAGATTTGTAGGCGGGATGCTCCTAGGCTGGCAGCAGCTTCCTCCACTTCCCTCTCAATATTTTGCAGCACTGGCTGCACCAGGCGCACGACAAAGGGAAGCCCGATAAATGTTAAAGCAATAGTAATACCAATTGGAGTAAAGGCAACCTGAAAAGGAAGAAGCTTTCCAATCCAACCATTCGGCGCATACAGCGTTGTGAGCGTAATTCCTGCTACCGCAGTAGGTAAAGCAAACGGCAAATCTATGAATCCATCTAACAGGCGTTTACCAGGGAAAGGATATCTAACCAATACCCAGGCAATTAATAAACCAAATATGACATTGATACAAGCTGCTGCAAATGCAGTTCCAAAACTGATCTTATAAGCATGCAGGATCCGTTCACTTGTCACCACTTGAAAAAATTTGCCCCATCCAAGCTGTGAGGTCTTTATAAATACCATAGATAGGGGGATGAGCACAAATAAGCTCAAATACAATGTAGTAAAGCCGAGCGAAAGACCAAAGCCCGGCAAGATCTTTCGCTTCGTTGTTCTGCGTATATTCACCTTTCTTCACCCCATTGAGTACAATGACTCTCTTTATTTCACTGTAGGAAAGTATAAATTTCCAGCGAGTTTTCTTTATACTTTAAGAATGTATAAATTTCTAGCTGGAAGCCAATTCGACGTAGCGAGAAATTTTAAGAACAAAGTATAAGTGCAACTACGCCTCTGTCTTCGCCCAAGGGCGGGGCTCGCCAATCGGCGAGTTTTCTTTATTGGTAAATAGAATCAAACACTCCTCCATCATTAAAATGTCTTTCTTGTGCCTTCTTCCATCCACCGAATACTTCATCAACTGTGAACAATTTTACTTCCGGGAATTGAGATGCATATTTCGCAGCTACCTTCTCGTTACGCGGACGATAGAAATTTTTTGCTGCAATCTCCTGCCCTTTTTCTGTGTATAAATAATTCACATATGCTTCAGCTGCTTCACGCGTTCCTTTTTGATCTACTACTTTATCTACAACAGCTACCGGCGGCTCAGCAAGGATACTAATAGACGGAGTTACAATTTCAAATTTGTCCTCTCCCAGTTCCTTCTGTGATAACAACGCTTCATTTTCCCAAGCAATTAAAACATCACCGATGCCCTTTTCTACAAAGGTTGTCGTAGCCCCGCGCGCTCCAGAATCTAATACCTCAACATTTTTGTAAATATTTTTTACAAACTCCTGTGCCTTCTCGTCGCTATTACCGTATTTATCTAGCGCATATCCCCAAGCTGCTAAGTAATTCCAACGAGCGCCTCCTGACGTTTTCGGGTTTGGTGTGATAACAGAAACGCCTTCTTTCGTTAAATCATCCCAATCTTTAATTTCTTTTGGGTTTCCTTTCCGGACAAGAAACACAATCGTTGATGTGTATGGGGTAGAATTATTTTCTAGCCGCTTCTGCCAATCCTCTGACAACAGCTTTTGCTGACTGATTGCGTCAATATCATAGGCAAGTGCCAACGTTACAACGTCTGCTTCTAAACCATCAATAACCGAGCGGGCTTGGCTTCCTGATCCGCCGTGCGATTGGTTCACTGTAACAGTCTGCCCGGTTTTTTCTTTCCAATATGTTGCAAACTCCTTATTAAATTCTTGATACAGCTCACGAGTTGGATCATACGATACATTGAGAAGCTCAATTGACTTTGCCTTCTCCTTCTCCGCTGTGTTCCCTGTTGTCTCGGACGAGCATCCTGACAGCAAAACAAATGTAGAGAGTAAGATGCCTGCCTGTTTTACAATTGATTTTTTCTTCCATAACTTCATGTAAGTTCCCCCCTTTTTATATAACAAAAGGCACACAACATGCCCTAGGGGAGCAAATGTCGTGTGCCTTCAGTTGTCTGATCGGCTTATGAAATTTTCAGTCTCTTCAAAATAATTGAATTGATTACTTGCACTCATTCTATATACACTATTCATATCTGTCAACTAAGAATTTAAATTTCAATAAATAATAAAAAAAAAACCTTCTCTCTTATAAGAGATTAACATACCTTTTCTATGCGGATTATTTTACATTCAGCATGCAGAAAAAGAAACTGAATGTAATAAAGAAAACTCGCCGATTGGCGAGCCCCGCCCTTGGGCGAAGACAGAGGCGTAGTTGCCCTTATACTGTATTCCTAAAATTTCTCGCTACGTCGAATGGTCTTCCTGCTAGAAATTTATCCTTTCCTACAGTGTAAAGAAAACTCGCCGATTGGCGAGCCCTGCCCTTGGGCGAAGACAGAGGCGTAGTTGCCCTTATACTGTATTCCTAAAATTTCCGACTACGTCGAATGGTCTTCCTGCTAGAAATTTATACTTTCCTACAGTGTAAAGAAAACTCGCCGATTGGCGAGCCCTACCCTTGGGCGAAGACAGAGGCGTAGTTGCCCTTATACTGTATTCCTAAAATTTCTCACTACGTCGAATGGTCTTCCTGCTAGAAATTTATACTTTCTTACAGTGTAAAGAAAACTCGCCAATTGGCGAGCCCTGCCCTTGGGCGAAGACAGAGGCGTAGCCCTACTTATACTGTATTCCTAAAATTTCCGACTACGTCAAATTCACTTCCAACTGGAAGTTTATACATTTTTTTCTAAAATCCCCTTAGATTAATTAAAAACATACTTGACTCATAGGAATAATACACTTTAGTATGGTGTTACATCCTATTTTGCCGATTGGTCTACCAAAGGCACTGAATTATGTTCATATATTAGGTGCCTCATAGTTTATCCTTGATTTACTCGAGTTGTATGAAAGTAATGTATAGAGACACGAGGAGGGATAATATGACAAGACAATCGGAAAGACGTGGTTCCACTTCAAAGAAAAGCATGGAGGTACACATTTTTATGATAGGACGCGTTATAAAATGAGTAATGAGTTCCGCAGTGCTTTGGAAAAACGAAAACAATACTTGATTGATCAACTGATTGCATCGGGCATTTATAAAAAAGGGTCTAAGCATCTTTTCGAGTGGACACTAAGTGATCTTGAAAGAGAATACAAATGTGTGAGAAGGAAAAAAAACTAGTAAGGGGGAACTATCATGGCGGAGGTCAATCAAGAAAAAATTAATTATATTCTAGAGTTACTAGAGAGAATCAAATATGGTTCTGTAACAATCGTAATTCACGATGAAAAGATTGTACAGCTGGATGTAATTGAAAAGCATCGTTTATCCAAGTAGAAGATATATTTTGTAACATGCTGGCATTTTAATCTACGGAGCTACACACGTGCATTGCATTAAAATCATTTTGCCTCAATGGATCACTGGAGAGTCGCCATTGTTCTACTGATGCGCAACAAAAACACACTTTATCAATCGGAATAATACATTTAATTTATGGACTATGAATAACTTCAATTAGGAATTTTGATACTTACGCCCTATCTTGCTGAATAGACTCTTTTATAAAAAGATACTTTTTAGTGATTGGATGTGTATTGGAATGAACAATTTGCTTCGTAGTGCTCTAGAAAAACGAAAACAATACTTGATTCACCAACTGATTGCATCCGGTATGTATACAAAAGATTCTACGTATCTTTTCAGATGGACATTAAGCGATCTTGAACAAGAATATAAGTTCATCAAACACATGAAAAAATAATGTGAAATACTTAAGGGAAAACAGCACACAATTGGGGGAGATATACATGATAAAAACGGATCAAGAAAAGGCAGGCTATATCCTATCGTTACTGGAAAAAATTCAGTATGGCTCTGTGACCATTATTATTCAGGACGGAAAAATTATTCAATTAGATGTAACAGAAAAACATCGATTATCTAAGTAGAGGCTGCATATCACAGATCATCAATACAGTCCTTAAGCTCATAATCTCTTTACTCTCTGAACATTCTATTCAAATCAACTATGCCTTTAGAGATGCTTTCACCTTCCTAAAAACATTTCAGCAGAGTTTTCTAGAAAATTTTAAAATAGAAGCTATTAAATAGGTTACAATAGTAATATGAATGAATATGAGGAGAAGATAGATGCGAGAGCAAAAGGAAGAGCTTTTAAAACAATTGGAAGAAATCCAACAATGGGAACAGGAACAAGAAGATCTTTGGTTTTGGGAGAAATGGGGTAAGATCCCATTTGCTATTCTGGATAAACTTACACCAAAATTTCTTCATCAGAAGGTAAATGCCGTGCTTGATGAATTGGTTCAGTATATTCATACCGGAAGCCAGTATCTCGTAAGCAAGGAAGCAACATTGCAGAAGCTTGGGGCAAATCTTTCACTAGAGGATGTTCGTCACTTGCCGCTTCGCGATCTTGATCCAATTGCTGAAGAAATAGCGCAATCCCGTAAGAGGTTAGCGACAGCTCAAGGAGCCACAACCGGATTTGGCGGAATTTTTACATTAACTATTGATATCCCCGCTGTGCTCGGCATGTCGTTAAAGGTTCTCCAAGAGATGGCAATTTGCTATGGGTACGATCCTTATGATGAAACAGAACGGTTGTTTATTGTGAAATGTCTGCAGTTTTCCTCCTCTGACATCGTTGGGAAACAAACAATTTTAAAAGAGCTGCAAAATTTTGATAACCGCGCTCAACAACGGGATGGCATTTCTCAAGTTGCATCTTGGCGCGAAGTCATTACTGTATATCGTGATAACTATGGGTGGAAAAAGTTATTTCAGCTTGTTCCAATTGCAGGAATGGTCTTTGGAGCCTACCTAAATCGGAAAGCGATTGAGGATATCGCTGAGACTGGAAGAATGCTTTATAAAAAAAGAAGAATTTTAGAACGATTATCCCAGCCAGTTGAATAAGAAAGCTGTACTTTATTCTTGAAATTCTCCTCTACGTCTAGGGTTTTTCTAGAAGGAGATTTATACAACGGCTTATTTATACTTTCTTAAAGTGTAAAATAAGAAAACCTCTCAGCAGTTCATAAGCTGGGAGGTTTTCTTTTCTGTCTCACTATTCTTGATGCATCGCTTTAGCTTTATTAGCATCCTTATTGTACGTTGTATAGTACGCTATATTTACGATGAGTAAAATATATCCGCCTAAGATGCCTGTAGCAAATGCCGCCATCGTCATATGATGCTCAATTTCATATAAAAGAATACATCCCAATACTGCAGCAGCAAAGCGGTTCACCGTGCCAAGCGAAGGGAGCCGTTTTCCGATTGTAATATGCTCCCCTATTTTCTCGATTCGGCGGGCTAACATCCAACCGCAATACATGCTAACAGTAAGCCCAACACCAAATCCAAGCAGATGATCCGCAAACGGTGTACATAACCAACTGATAAGCAAAATCCCGAATATCCATGCTAATTGTTTTCGAAATGCTTGAAACGCTCTTTTCATGATGCTCATCCTCCTTTACGTGACCCTCTTCATCGCAACAGGAGTTTATCTCTAGTTGTCATAGCGTAATCAGCTTAATCTAGTATTCTCTCATTTAATAAGTCCATGCATGAAAATATATCTTCTTTGTCTATATATCACGCATTGGAAGCCTGCTAAAGAAAGCTCGCCAATTGGCGAGCTTTGCCCTTGGGCGAAGACAGAGGTGTAGTTGCCCTGATACTGTATTCCTAAAATTTCCGACTACGTCGAATGACTTCTAGCTGGAAATTTATGCTTTCCTACAGCGTAAAAATGATTGTATTAAACCTAGCGCCTTTTATATCAAAACTCTTCATCATCCCCACCGAAGAAATCGCCGAAACCTGATTCCTCTTCTCCAGACTCCTCTTCCTCAAAGCCAAGCGCTTCTCCAGCCGCTTCCATCGTTTCGCCCATCATTTCCTCTAGCAGCATAGCCCCTAGAATTCCCATTGCCAGACCGCCAACCATGCCAGCTACTGAACTGCCATGATGACCATGACTATGATGTCCGTATTTCTCATAGGAAAATGGATGCACAAAGCTATGTGGCTGTTCCACAGCTTCTAGAATAGTTTGTCTCAATATATCTACCAATTCCTCGGAATCCTGCAGAGTATCTTGATCTAAAAATAACTCTCGTTTCGCTTCTACTTCGCGATAAGCGCCGCGACAATCCACTTCCATCCAGATGCGTAAGCCGCCCATTGCTTCGGAAGCAAAACGAAGTTCTATCTCGCTTACTTGTCCCGCAAACAATGTTGTTGGGAAAAATGCGAATTCTTGGCCGTAAGTGTCCAGCTTACCTGAGCTTGGCTTTTCGTGGAACCCAAGCTGCTGGAGCGCCTGAAACACAGCCTGTACATCCTTTGGCGCTTCAATAATAAGACGATCAAGATCCGTACGATCTACACCGCCGTCAATATCTAGATGCGTATCAAAGTAATAGGAAACAGTTCCTCTAGAAACAGGTAGATTTGCTGGAATCATATAAGTAAACGGAATTGCCTTTTGTTCCTTTGGAAAAATTGCAAATGAGCTGCTAAGCGGAATCGTTGTAACTTCGCGCGTAATAGTTCCTTGCTTCGTATTAACACTCATCATTAGCTTTGCTGCCAGATGATTAATTTTCTGTTCCACTTCCCCGCCTTGAATCAAAACTTCTCCTTGCACCACTTCATTCGCACGATACGGACGACCTTCAAAACGCAAATCAACCGTTGCTGCTCCTTTTCCTAAACGTGCTAAAAATTTCTTGAACATTTCCATCTTCCCTTCTTAATAATGGTAAAGTTGATATATGTAGGGGAAGCAGGCAGCAACCCTATACAGTGGCTGCCTGCTCCTCTTGTTGTTCCTGGTTCTCTTGACGACGAATTTCCACAAGCTTGACTTGGTGAGAGTCCTTCTCTAACACCTTAAACTCATAATCATCTATTTTAATAGATTGCCCTTGCTCAATCTCATGATTTTGCGTCATCACCCAGCCGCCAATTGTATCGACATCTTCATCATCGATATGAATCCCGAACAAGTCATTCACATCATTAATAAGCACTTTGCCGTCTACGATTTTATGATACTCATCAATATGCTGTACGGGCGGTTTTTCATCTTCATCATACTCATCGCGAATTTCCCCAACAATTTCTTCTAAAATATCTTCAAGTGTAACCAATCCCGCTGTTCCGCCATATTCATCATACAAAATTGCCAGGGCAACCCGTCTCTTCTGCATCTCAAGCAATAAGTCGTGGATTGGAACAGTTTCCATTACTTCAATAACTGGCCGCATAAAGCCACGGATAGACTGCGGTTTTACTTTTAAGCTGTCTGTATAATGGATGAAGAAATCCTTCACATTGATCATACCAATGATATCGTCCTTATCCTCACCAAAAACAGGGTAACGTGTATATTTTTCAGCTTTAATGAGATTCATATGCTCTTCTATCGGATCATCTGCATATAAACCAACAATTTCTGTGCGCGGAACCATGATTTCCTTCGCAATGCGATTGTCAAACTCAAAAATATTGTTCACATATTTATACTCAACCTGATTGATTTCTCCACTCTCATAGCTTTCTGATAAAATAAGGCGCAATTCCTCTTCTGAGTGTACCGCTTCATGTTCTGAGGCTGGCTTTAATCCAAACCATCCAACAAGAATACGCGCTGAACCATTCAAAATCCAAATGAATGGGTAAGCAATCTTATAGAAGAAAATAAGCGGGCCAGCCAATAGCAAAGTAACCTGCTCTGCCTTTTGAATTGCCACTGTCTTTGGTGCTAACTCACCAACAACAACGTGCAGGAATGTAACGAGTGAAAAGGCTAAAACAAGGGCGATCGTGCTAGCAACTGCATCGGATACACTTAAATTGTGAAATAGCGGCTCTAGCATATGATGCACGGCTGGTTCCCCCAACCATCCAAGACCGAGCGCTGTTACAGTGATGCCGAGCTGACAAGCAGATAAATACTCATCCAAATGAGTTGTAACGCGTTTAGCAGATAAAGCTCCTCGTCTTCCTTCAGCAACTAGCTGATCAATTCGGCTGCTGCGCACCTTTACCACGGCAAACTCTGCTGCCACAAAAAAGGCTGTAAGAGCGATTAAAACTGCAATCATGATTAGACTAAATATCTCCAAGAACGTCCCTTAGCTTATACAAGCTAAGAGGTTCACCTCCCTGTTTTCTCTATGTGTATCTTTCTTGATTATTCTTCGTTGTTTCCTCCGAAGAAAATCTAGTTATTTTTAACAATTTACAACCTCTAAATACGAATATGCCTGGTTTGCACCTCTTTTATGCAAGCAGTATTGAGAGTGTGTGCACCAAGGCCGATGTTTGTGTGGATAAATGCTGCTTCAGTCGCTGCTTTTGTTCATCTGTTAAGGAATCTAACAACGGACGAATTTGCAGCAATTCGTGTTCAAGTTCATGCATCTGCTTTGAAATCCCGCTCAGTTGTTCCATCACAACATCTTTATTCTGCCGTTCCGACTGTCGTTGCTGCAGCAATTCCTTAATCTCACAAAGAGGTACATGTATCTTCTTATAGCCCTCAATATACTTCAATGTGTCAAGTGCTGTCTCATCATAATATCGGTAGTTAGAATCCGAACGTTCAGCTTTCAACAAGCCTAAATTTGTATAATAATCGATAGTTCGTCTTGAAACATGGGCCAACTGCGCTAGCTCTCCAATTCGATACACATTCCCAACTAGACAACCTCCCTTTTGTAGCTGTTGAATTTATCATAACATGATGAATACCGTACAGTCAAACGTTTAGGTTTTTTGATAAGGTTTTATGAACTTGAAAATTACAAAAAATATACAAAAAAGACACCTCTTCTTAACACAGTGGTGTCTTCCTGATATACCTTTATAATAATGATATTTTAGTATTGTATATGCTTCTTCATTTCAGGCCTCTTCTATTTAATAAGAAGAAGTTGAGCCTCTCCAAAAAAGCTTTCTGGAAATTTATACTTTCTTACAGTGTAAAAAAACCTAAACCACCACATTATAAGAGAATACATCCCTTCTCTGTCAGCAATTTAGGTTTTGCCTGCTTAACTAGTAACAACCCTAAAATGAACCAGGTATTTAAATTTATGAGTGCACTGCAACATGACAAAAAATAAATGTCAACGCTTTCTTTTTTTGGTAAAAAATATATGCTAAGCAAGCCCTTTACTTTCGATTTACAACTCGTTCAATATGAATCGTTAAATACAGCATTTCTTCATTTGTTAACTCATATGCATGCTGTTTCTTAATATATTCATTTATCTTTTGTGTACATTCGAATGCTTCTTTATGCTTATTCTTCACCGCTTCAAATAGAAAATCATCCTGATCTTCCATATATGTTTTGCCAAATAACCGCTGTGCAAAGAATTTCAAATGTGTGACGAAGCGGTAATAATTCAATGATTCCTCATCAAACTGAATTTTAAAGTGATACTTCACAATATTTAAAATATCCTGCATTACCTTCGTAATATTTACGATATTTGGCATTTCTTCATTCAGCTCGGCATTCACAATATGCATGGCAATAAAGCCAGCTTCGTCCTCTGGAAGGACTATGCCAAACTTAGCCTCAATTTTAGTTAAAGCCTCTTTACCGATGGAAAATTCGTCCTTATACAAGCGCTTAATCTCCCAAAGCAGCGCATTTTTAATGTCCATTCCCTTTTTATTTCGTTCAATGGCAAAATGGATATGATCTGTTAAAGACACATAGATACTGTCATTTAGTTCTCGGCCAAGCCTCGTTTTGGCAGACTGGATAATTTCTTCAGAAACCTCCATATACTCCATTGGAACTTCATATAAAAGCGTTTTAAATTTTTCTGAGATGTCCTTATTTTTTAATGAGAACACCTTCTCAATCCGTCCCTCATCTACTGGATCGCCTGGTTTTTTCTGAAATGCAAGCCCCCTCCCCATTATGACCAATTCCTCGTTTTGATCATTGAAAACACTAATAACGTTATTGTTGATTACCTTTGCGATTTTCATTGAGATCACCTTTATGAATATAAGTATATTGTATAAAGAATAACGGTTAAGGTTTTGCCTGCTCTACCAGTAACAATCCTTCATGAAAGAATAGCTTTAATTTATCATTGAAGAGGAGGAATAGCAACTGTTTTCAAAATCGATTTTGTTCTAGCTGGAAATTTATCCTTTCCTACAGTGCAAAAAACCTAACTCATTCTCTCTAAGGAGAAAGCGAGTTAGGTTTTATACACATAAGCTACTTATTTTTGCATCACAAACGGCGTATTTACAAAATCCCTAATAAGCTGCATTGCTTCTCGTCCTTCCCCCTGATCTGGAAATAGAGAAACAAAACCGTGAATCATGCCATCAAAACGCTCTGCTTGTACATGCACACCAGCTTGCCGAAGCTTTGCTCCATATAACTCCCCTTCGTCGCGCAGCGGGTCATATTCAGCAGTGATGAGAAGTGTCGGCGGCAGATTGTTGAAATCACCTGCACGGATAGGAGATGCATAATAGTTAGCTGCATGAATCTCATCTCCTAAATAAAGTGTCCAAAAATAAGACATATCTATATTTGTTAAAACGTAGCCATCGCCATTTTCAATAATGGAGTCATACTCCGAATAAACACGGTAATGATAGTAATCTGTTGCAGGATACATGAGGACCTGTCTAGAGATGAACGATTTATTCCGATCTCGCGCCATAAATGCAACTGCTGCCGATAAATTCCCTCCAGCATTATCACCGCCGATTGTGATATTGACCGGGTCTCCATTTAATTCAGCGGCATGCTCAAAAATCCATTCCGCCGCTGCATAGCAATCCTCTAGCCCTGCTGGAAACGGATGTTCAGGTGCCAGGCGATATTCTACAGAGACCACCTTGGCTCCTGTCTCTCTAGCGAGCAGCCTGCATGTGGTGTCATATTCTTCGATGCTCCCGATCGTCCATCCTCCGCCGTGTATATAGATAAATAGAGGAAAAGGTCCTTTTCCAGAAGGGGTATACATCCGAATTGGAACAGCTCCGTTTGGTCCAGGAATAAGGCGATCTTCCACTTTTTCTATCGAAGGACGCGGCCCCACTGGTGGAAGCAAAGCAGTCATTGTACTACGCAGCCTTACCATATCAATGGGGCTGTGCGGCGTTTCACTTCGAACTGCTTGAAGAAACTGCTTAACATACGGTTTTAACGTCATGATCACAACTCCTTTCATGATTCGTACACATCGGGATAACAATAGGAAACCGGAAAACTAGTTTAATAGAATCAAGGGTATAAGGTGAAAATAGGTACATAAAACGATGTCTTTGGAGGAACTTAGGCGGCAATCTATGTGGTAATTTAAAATAGATGCATACAAATCCATTCTATGCTTAGATAATAAGTGACAAATTTAACAACCTCCTTTTCAAGGACATTTGGACAAGTACTATCTTGGAGTTAATTATTACCATCATAACTAGATGGCTTACACCTGTCAATCAAAAAATGGTAACGTTTTCTTTGGGCTCCTACACAATTAAACAAATTCTAAAAGCTAAATTAAGTAATGATGCTGGGACTGTATCAAAAGAAAAAGAACCCATTTTTTAGGTTCTTTTCTAATTTTCTTGTTTAAATAATGAACTTTGTTCCACTGCAGGAAAGTATAAAGTTCCAGCTAGAAGCGGATTCGACGTAGTCGGAAATTTTAGGAATACAGTATAAGGGCAACTACGCCGCCGTCTTGGCCCAAAGGCAGGGCTCGCCAATCGGCGAGTTTTCTTTAACATTACATATGATCCACTCGCAGCACGCGCATCGCGTTTAATACAGCAAGCAATGTTACCCCAACATCAGAGAATACCGCTTCCCACATCGTTGCAAATCCAAATGCGCCGAGTAATAAAAATAGAGCCTTCACTCCAAGTGCGAACATGATGTTTTGATACACAATGCGTCTCGTCCGTTTTGCGATACCAATTGCGGTTGCAATCTTAGATGGTTCATCAGTCATTATGACAATATCAGCTGCTTCGATAGCTGCGTCCGATCCAAGCCCTCCCATCGCAATTCCGATATCAGCGCGAGCGAGCACCGGTGTATCATTGATACCGTCTCCTACGAATATAAGCTTCTCTTTTTTTGCTTTCCCTGCATCTAGCTTTTCCAGCTCTGCCACCTTTTCGTGCGGCAGCAGCTCCGCTTGCACTTCATCCAGACCAAGTTGCTTGCCGATAGCTTCCCCAACAGCTTTAGCATCTCCTGTCAGCATCACGGTCTTGTTCACACCTAGTTTCTTTAAGGTAGAAATAGCTTGTGCTGCATCCTCTTTTACTTCATCCGAAATTATAATATAGCCGGCATACTGCTGATTTACCGCAAGATGAACAATTGTTCCAATTTCTTTTGGCGTCGCATGTTCGATACTGTATTGCTTCATAAGCTTTGCATTTCCAGCCAGAATGTCTTCTCCATTTACCGTGACATGAATGCCATGTCCTGAAATTTCTTCATAAGCTTGAATCGCCGTTTCATCTATTTCCTTTCCATACGCTTTACGGATAGAGACAGCGATAGGATGATTTGAATGTACCTCTGCAACGGCAGCATATTGCAGTAATTGTTCAGCCGTCATTCCTTTGGTCGGCCAGACAGCTGTTACATCAAACACACCTTTTGTCAACGTACCTGTTTTATCGAACACTACATACTTTACATCGTTCAGGGCTTCCAAATAGTTGCTGCCTTTTACTAAGATTCCCCGCTTTGATGCGCCGCCAATTCCGCCGAAAAAACCAAGCGGAATCGAAACAACAAGTGCACATGGACAGGAAATAACTAAGAACACCAACGCTCGGTACGTCCACTCAGAGAAGGTTGCGCCGTCTAAAAATAGCGGCGGAAGAAATGCTAGAGTTGCTGCAGTAAGTACTACAAATGGTGTATAGTAACGTGCAAACTTTGTAATAAAATTCTCTGTCGGTGCTTTACGGCTGCTTGCATTTTGAACAAGATCCAAAATTTTCGAAACAGTAGATTCGCTATATTCCTTTGAAACTTGAATCGTTACTACGCCATTTTGATTCAAAAAGCCGCTTAATATTTCACTGCCAGCCTGCACCTCGCGTGGTACAGACTCCCCGGTTAGCGCTGATGTATCAACAAAGGAACGACCTTCTAACACAATTCCGTCTAATGGAACCTTTTCCCCTGGTTTGACAACAATGATATCACCGATTTTAACATCCTCTGGAGAAACCTGCTTAATTTCAGATCCGACCCGAACATTCGCATAGTCAGGACGGATATCCAGTAAAGCTGTAATCGACTTGCGAGAACGGTTAACGGCTAAACTTTGAAATAGTTCACCCACTTGATAGAACAGCATTACAGCTACACCTTCGGAATACTCACCAATCGCAAATGCGCCAATTGTAGCGATTGCCATCAGGAAGTTTTCGTCAAATACTTGACCTCTCACTATATTCTTAAGCGCCCGTATTACAATATCGCCTCCAGCTAGCAGATAAGCAATAAAAAATAAAGCAAGGTCAAATGGAAATTGCAATGGGGCAAAGGCAGCAATCCCTGTTAATATGGCTCCAATCGATAATCGAGCAATGTTCCTTCGCATTTGCGCGGCGCCATGATCGTCTTGTGCTTCTCCACGCGGCATGCTTTCTTCCTGCATCACTTCGACATCTGGCTCTAAACGTTTTATAATTTGGGTTGCTTGTTCAACGAGCTGTGGCAGCTTCCCTGCATCCTCTGCTTCAATCACGAGCTTTTTTGTTACAAAGTCCACTGTACTATTTACAACGCCAGGCAGCTCCCCTGTTTGCACTTCAATTTTTGCAGCACAATTCGCACAATCTAATCCATTTAATATAAGAGTTTGCTTACGAGCAGACTTCTTGCTAGCTTCCTTCTCTTTCACCTCAACATGAGGCTCTAATTTTTTCACAAGCTGCTTCGTTTCCTGCGCCACTTCGTCTTCTTTTCCTTGCGCTGTTTCTAACACTAAAGTTTTTGTCACAAAGTTCACGGAACAGGATGATACGCCGTCTAAGTCTTTTACGCCGTTCTCAATCTTTAAAGCACAGTTTGCACAATCCAGCCCATCTAGTAAAAATTCTCGTCTAACTGCCGGTTCCCCCATACGGTCTCTCTCCCTTTATTTAGTTCCGGTCCTCGTTCACATGCTGAAACGCTTGATCAAATATATGCTTCACATGATGGTCAGCTAAAGAATAATACACTACTTTACCTTCCTTACGGTTTTTCACAAGCTTTGCTTGCTTCAGAACACGCAGCTGATGCGAAATCGATGATTGTGTCATACCTAATACATAAGCTAGATCACATACACACATTTCCGCCTCAAACAATGCGTGAAGGATGCGTGTTCTCGTACGATCTCCTAACACCTTAAACAGCTCAGCAACCTCTGTTAAAGTTTCATCCTTTGGAATGGTCTGCTGTACTTGTTGAATCACATCATGGTGGATAGTTGTTTGGCTGCACATTTCGAATTTTTCATCTGTCATTTGTCTTCCCTCACATCGAAACATATGAACAAACGTTCATATGTTCATATATTTATTCTCATTATATGCACGATCATTCATATGTGTCAACGAATATCCCAAACTATTATATAAATTTTCCCATCATAAATTACGAGAAAGAATGTGGTAAAGAAAACTCGCTGATTGGCGAGCCCTGCCTTTGGGCGAAGACAGAGGCGTAGTTGCACTTATATTGTATTCCTAACATTTCCGACTACGTCGAATTCACTTCTAGTTAGAAATTTATACTTTCCTACAGTAGAAAAAAAGAGCCGATATCCTCGGAAGAATATCAGCTCCTTTACAACCTTTTATCTATCTATGTACCCACGCTTCCAAATATTCTGCCAAGATGCAATCGTCCTTCTTCCGCTTCGGAAATCATTTCATTCAACAGATCTTGTACTGTAGGAATATTATCGATAAGACCAACAACCTGGCCGGCCCAGCCGAACCCATCCGTTTCCTTTCCCTCATAAATATAACGGCAGTTGGCCTTACCGCTAATCGCATCCTTTAGGTCCTCATACGTAGCACCTTCTTGTTCCCTCGCAATAATCTGTTGCGTATATTCTGTTTTTAACACACGCCCCGGTGCCCCTAATGTTCTTTTAATAATGACTGTATCCGTTTCCTTTGCATTCACAATCGCTTGTTTATATACTTCATTCGCATGAATACATTCCTTTGTTGCAATAAAGCGTGTACCCATCTCAATCCCTTCCGCTCCAAGTGCAAGCGCAGCTAATAAACCGCGGCCAGTTCCAATTCCGCCACTAGCTAATACTGGTATGGATACAGAGGCAACAACACGCGGAATGAGCACCATTGTACCGATATCATCACGGCCTATATGACCGCCGCCTTCCTGCCCAACAGCCATAACTGCATCCGCACCAAGTTCTTCAGCCTTTTGTGCTTGCCTAACACCTGCGACAAGTACGAGAGTCCGAATATTTTCTCCCTGCAACCGTTCAAAAATAGGTGTTGGGTTTGCGCCAGTGATAGAAAGCGCCGGTACCTGTTCCTCAATAGCAACCTCAAGCAAATCCTTATACTGTCCATGATGTGCGCCAATAGCAAAATTAACGCCAAACGGCTGATTGGTAAGCGTTCGAACCTTGCGAATTTCTTCCCTCAGCCGTTCTGGAGTGCCGAGTGTCATAGCGGTAATTTGTCCCAGGCCGCCTGCGTTGGAAACAGCAGCAGCCAGCTCTGCGTAAGCCAAATGAGCTAAGCCGCCCTGCACAATCGGATATCGAATACCAAACATTTCTGTTATGCGTGTTTTCACTTTTTCCCCCCTCTTTCTCCTACTGCCTCTTGACTTCCTTCAAGTGCTGTATTCGCTTCGGAATGGTGAATTCCTGTTTCAACGAGCCCTATGAAACGGGTTACTTCCAAACAAAAAATTCGGACAGTAATGCCCCCCTGAATGAACACATTCAGGGGGGCATTAGATGGGGGAGTTCAATATAACGCATCATGCCTCACCTGAAATAGTGGTATTTCTTTTATCCTTTGTTAGAAACCAGTCGACAACCGTGTTATCTTGTTTAATATGCACCAAATTACATACTTAATTATATCGAAAGCAAAAACATATCTCATTTGAATGAACAATGAACAGGAAGGAAAGGATACAATACAGAAACAAAACGAGGCCAAATGGTAGAAATAAAAACAAACAGATCTCTAATTTTCGATGCTTCACTATTTGTCAGTACGATACGTTTCTTTCTATTTGTCACAACATGTAATGTATATACATGTTATAAAAGGATAAGGAAAAATTATCCACATATCATTAGATACTATAGGAGGTGACCAATTTGAAAACAAGCAGAATTGCCGCTCTTTCTGTAGCTAGCAATACGTTTGTGGTAGCCCTTAAGCTTGGCATTGGATTTATCACAGGATCTGTTGCTGTTGTTTCCGAAGCAATTCATTCATCATTAGATCTCGCTGCTTCTCTTATTGCTTTTTTTGCGGTACGCGTTGCAAGCAGACCACCTGATCCAAAGCACCCCTACGGTCATGGGAAATTTGAGAATGTATCGGGAACCGTTGAGACACTGTTAATTTTTGTGGCTGGCATATGGATTATTTACGAATCAGTAGAAAAAATCCTGCATCCTGCCCCTATCCGGCTTCCTTGGCTTGGCGTCGGGGCAATGCTCCTAGGTGCCGCTATTAATTTTATCGTAGGCAAAATAGTACAAAAGGAGGGCGAGAAGTCTCGTTCAGTCGCAATGCGCTCGAATGCTTTGCACTTATTAACAGATGTGTATTCCTCACTCGGTGTTGCTGCGAGCTTGGTGCTAGTCAGCCTAACGAACTGGACAATTCTAGACCCGATTATCGGAGTCGCCATCGCGCTATATATTATGAAAGAAGCACTTCATCTTGTAAAAGAGGCATTTCATCCTTTAGTAGATACCGGACTGTCGGACAAAGAAAATGAGACGATCCGCAGCATTTTAGATAAGTACAAAAATCGTTATCTGGAATATCATGACCTTCGTACACGTCGCGCAGGCTCGGAGGAACATATTGACCTCCATCTTGTCGTACCAAGCAACATGAAGGTCGAAATGGCACATGAAATTTGTAATGACATTGAGAAAGATTTACAACAGGTTCTTCATAATCCAAAAGTGTTAATTCATATAGAACCAGAGCAGGAACGTATTTCTACAATAGAACAGAAAAAACCTGATTCAAGAAATACCACTTAAAAATCTAAAAGCAGTGGATTTCTTATAAGAAACCCACTGCTTTTGTAGTTGTTATTACATTTATTTTTTTCTACATAGGCACCTGCTTACCCTCAAATGCACAGACTTTTTCTTCCGTCAGGATATTATTTATACAAGAACCGCTTTCTTATCAGCCGCTGCCAATAAACGTTTCTTAATTTCTTCCACGTTCACTTGTCTTTGTGCAACACCAGTTTCCATGGCAGCGTTTGCAACAGCTGCTGCGACTTCAGCGGCAACGCGGTAATCAAATGGATCAGGAATAACATAATCAGCATGAATATCTTCATTTGAAATTAATCCGGCAATGGCATGAACAGCTGCCAGTTTCATTTCCTCATTAATTTCGCTCGCCTGCACATCTAAAGCACCACGGAAAATGCCTGGGAAGGCCAATACGTTGTTCACTTGATTCGGTAAATCAGAGCGTCCTGTCCCAACTACGAGCGCTCCAGCTTCCTTTGCATCGGCCGGCATAATTTCTGGCACCGGATTTGCCATAGCAAAAATAATCGGTTGATGATTCATTGTTCGAACCATGTCCTTTGTAACTGCCCCTGCAGCTGATACGCCGACAAATACATCAGCCCCAACAAGCGCATCTGCAAGAGTTCCTTGCTTTTTCTCTTTATTTGTAATAAGTGCCATTGCTTCCTTAAACGGATTCATTCCAACTGGACGTCCTTCATAAATGATTCCTTTTGTGTCACAAAGAATAACATCCTTTACTCCCATACGAAGCAATAGCTTTACAATCGCCACACCCGCAGCACCGGCACCATTCACCGCCACACGAATATCTTCCATTTTTTTATCTGCCAGCTTTAAAGCATTGATCAATCCCGCAGCAGTAACAATAGCTGTTCCATGTTGGTCGTCATGAAAAATTGGGATGTTGCAGCTTTCACGCAGGCGTTCCTCAATTTCAAAGCATTTTGGCGCAGCAATATCTTCCAAGTTTACACCGCCGAATGTCGGCTGGAGCAATTGTACCATCTCAACAATTTTATCAGCATCCGTAGTGTCCAAACAAATCGGGAATGCATCAACATCAGCAAAGGATTTGAAAAGAAGAGCCTTTCCTTCCATAACCGGCATAGCAGCCTGAGGACCAATATTTCCAAGACCAAGCACAGCAGTTCCATCTGACACAACCGCTACAAGATTTCCTTTCATCGTGTAGTCATACACTTTGCCTTCATCTTTGTGGATTTCTAAGCACGGTTCTGCCACTCCTGGAGAGTAAGCCAGACTTAAATCTCTTGCATCACGCACCTCAACCTTGGAGTGCACGCCTAGCTTTCCTTGCTTTTCCTTATGCATTTGCAATGCTTCATCTCGTAAACTTAACATATCATATCCCCTTTTTCTGCTTGTTTCATCTACAACAATTTGATACAACTATACTGCCTCATTTGACATTTGCCTTCTTGTTGTATAACAGACATACTAAGCTGCTTTCCCATTGACAATACATGCTTTGCCATACTGTCTGCATTGCTCTTACAAAATATGTATTGCTTTGTTATGTAACATATAATAATATTGACAAAGCATAATGTCTAATTTATTATTTGCATGGTTTTCATGCATAATGGGTATTGTTCGGATATTGGTAAAAAAGGGGATAGAAACTCTATGGAATGGCAGCAAATTGAATACTTTCAAGTCGTTGCTCGTATACAGCATATTACACGGGCAGCTGAAGCTTTGTCGATTTCTCAACCAGCCTTAAGCCGTTCCATTGCTAGATTAGAAGAAGAGCTAGGCGTTCCGCTGTTTGAACGGCAAGGGCGAACGATTCGACTGAATCAATATGGGCAGCTTTTTTTAAAACGAGCAGATCGTATTTTGAAGGAATTTCAGGATGGAAAACAGGAAATTCAAGACTTATTGAATCCTGATTATGGAGAGGTATCGTTCGGTTTTATGCCAACGCTCGGCACATACCTTATCCCTACTCTAGTAGGAGCATTTCATGCTGACTATCCGCATGTCCATTTTCAGCTTAAAGAAAGCGGTAACGATTTGCTCATTAAACAGCTAAAGTCAGGGGAAATTGATTTTTGTCTTGTTTCCGCAATTGAAGTGGACAAACAAATCAATTGGACTCCTTTATGGAGCGAAGAATTGTTTGTAATTGTTCCGAACAATCACCGCTTGGCCGGAAGCAAAGTAGTTACATTGAAGGAAATCGCAAAGGAGTCCTTCATTCTCTTAAAGCAAGGAAGCGGACTTCGGGGGATTACAACTCAGCTATTTCAAGAAGCGGGTCTGAGTCCAAATATTACATTTGAAGGAGAAGAGGTACACACGATAGCAGCCTTCGTTGCAGCTGGTCTCGGAGTGACAATTATTCCTGACTTCAAAGGCTTCGATTGGTCGAAGGTATCGCGATTACGTATACACTCTCCAAAATGCAAGCGTGTAATTGGACTTGCTGCGGTTGAGGGAAGATACTTATCGCCTACAGCCAAACGATTTCAGCAATTCATTACAGATTACTTTGCAACTACAAGCTGATCAGGGAAAAAGATACACTTTGGTTACCTTTAATCCTCTATCTCCTTTCCTTATATAGTTTTATACTGTATTCCTAAAATTTCTGACTATATCGAATTCACTTCTAGCAGGAAATTTTTACTTTCCTACAGTGTAAAAAAAACAGGCAGCAACCTATACGGTTACTGCCTGTTCCTCTATATCCTGCTTACGAATTTCTATCCGTTTAATCTGGTGGGCATCTTTATCCAGTACTTTAAATTCATAGCCGCCCTCTTCAAGAATTTGACCTGGCTGAATCTCGTGATTTTGAGTCATCACCCAGCCGCCGATTGTGTCTACATCTTCATCATCAATGTGCAAACCAAACAAATCATTTACATCACTAATTAACACCTTGCCGTCAACAATTTTATGATAATCGTTAATATGCTGCACAGGCGGCTTTTCGTCATCATCGTACTCATCACGAATCTCTCCGACGATTTCCTCTAAAATATCCTCAAGCGTGACAAGTCCTGCTGTTCCACCATACTCATCATATAAAATAGCCATTGGAACACGCTTTTTTTGCATCTCAAGCAGCAAATCATGAATCGGGATCGTTTCCATGACCTCAATAACAGGTCGCATAAACTGCCTAATGGACTGCGGTTCTGCCTGTCCCCCATCCATGTAATGAATAAAGAAATCCTTTACATTCACCATACCTATAATATGATCCTTATCTTCCCCAAAGATAGGATAACGCGTATACTTTTCAGTTCGAATAATGCCCATATGCTCGGAAGCTGGATCCTCTGCATACAAACCAACAATTTCTGTACGCGGAACCATGATTTCCTTAGCAATCCGATTATCGAAATCAAAGATGTTATTTACGTATTTATACTCAGCCTGATTAATTTCTCCGCTCTCATAGCTCTCTGACAAAATAAGACGCAGCTCTTCTTCAGAGTGGGCAGCTTCATGCTCAGAAGCTGGTTTTAATCCAAACATCCCTGTTATAACACGAGCTGAATTGTTAAGCGTCCAAATGAATGGATATGCGACTTTATAAAAAAGAATTAAAGGCCGAGAGAATAATAGTGTAATGCGCTCTGCCTTTTGAATCGCTATTGTCTTTGGCGCCAATTCCCCGATTACAACGTGCAGAAACGTCACAATGGAAAAAGCGGCGATAAAGGCAATAGTTCCAGCAACCGAATCAGAAAAGTTCAAGTTTTCAAACACCGGCTCCAGCATATGATGCACAGTCGGTTCTCCTAACCAACCAAGTGCGAGTGCCGTTACAGTAATTCCGAGCTGACATGCCGATAAATACTCATCTAGATGAGTAACAACATGCTTCCCAGATAAAGCCCCGCGTTTTCCTTCTAAAACAAGCTGATCAATACGGCTGCTCCGTATTCTTACAATCGCAAACTCTGCTGCAACAAAAAAGCCTGTAAGAGCAATTAAAATTGCAATCATGACTAAATTAAATATGTCCAAGAACGCCCCTCAGTTCAATGAACTAAGGTGTTCACCTCCCGTTTCTCCTACCTTATTCTATATGTTATGAGTATTATACTTTACGTAAAACTGTACAGTCAAACGTTATAGTTGAAATGACTGCTCTAGAAAGCTTTCTTCTTATTACAACAAATATATTAAAATTATATTTTGACTTTTTGACAATTTTGTGAATAATAAAATGTAAACGATTCATCTTTTACATATATGCGAAGGAGGAACTTACAATGCTCGATCTGCTTAGCCCGCACTCTATGCTTGGGTTTATATTCTTCGGTGTTAGCATTAGTTTCATCATCGCCCTACATATAAAAATCTATTCGAAATGCAGCTGGGAACAGTTTGCCAAAATCATTTCCAACGGTCTTGGTGTGACACTGCTTTTGTGCACATTAGCGACACTGGGGCATTTTTATTAACTCTACTATATCAAATAATTTTGTATTATATCCTACTCAAAGATCAAATACAAAAAAGCTAATCATTTACCACTATTTCGTAAGTGATTAGCTTTTTTAATTCTCTTATAAAAGATGTATTTATTGTAAGAAAAACTGCAAACTATCTAATAAACCGTAAATATAAGCAATATTGTCAATGAAGAAATTTGTTTTCAACCAGCCACAGGTGTTCCCGCGCCATTTTGTCTTTGCCCTAGTTCTTGGTCTAATAATAAAAGCGCTGATGGATTATATAGTCTATTGTATTAATAATCAGTTTAAATGTATCTTGTTTACTTCATTTAGAAAAATGATGTTACCCTTTACATCTTGTTGAAAGCAGTTGGGCCGATTATACGTACACACTTTACATGGTGAAGTATAGGATGGATTTAAGTTGGTTCTTTTACATCAGAAGTAGCAGGAAAAGGGAAAGCAAAAAATAGGCTATAAAGAAAATACTTCTCCATAGCCTGACAACATACAAGGAGCATAGAGCTCCTTGTATGTTTCTATATAAAAGGGGAATTGCTATATCTGAACACAGCAGAGAAGCTGTGGCAGACTCATCATAAAGTTTATTCTCCAACTGTTGCAAACGCGATGATGCCTTCTTCTTCATGAAGTTCAAAGCGCAGCCTTGCAGAGAATGGATCAATATTCTGCTGGGTATCCAGCCAAAGACGAAGTGCTTCAATCATATTGGCTTGGATTAAAATTTGCTGACGATTGTTTACTTCCACTTCAGCAGAGTAACCATAATCGTCATCATACATAAGCTCTACAACTACCTCCTGAGGCTGTACCTGCCGTTTCTGAGCGATGTATAAGCAAAGGGCATTAATAATTTGCTGTTCGGAAATTTTTAGCGACGCCATGCTTCCATCTCCTGTTGTCGCTTCTTCTTCTTCCAATACTTAAATAGTTTGACTCCTATCATAACAATTCCAGCCAGCAGCATCATGTTAACAAAAAACGCAAGTATAGCACCAATTGGACCAAGACCAGCAAACAAGCTGCCAAGAAGTAATCCGCCAATTCCGCCAAGAAGCATTCCTTTTAGAAATCCGCCGCTCTTTTTAGCTGTTGCCGGAGCTTTTGAATCCTGCTGTACCTTAGATGAATTTACAGTTGAATCTTTCTGTTGTACACCCGTTTCGCTCTGAGTTGGACTATACGATTTTCTTCCTGATTTGTATCCTTTTGCTTCTGCCGAATCAGGAGAAATAAAGCTGATAGCTGCGAACATAAGCATAAATGCTGTTAGAAATCCGATGAATTTTTTCATCATACGTAGAATACTCCTCTTTTCTTTGTTAGATTCTATCAAGTTCTTATGAACCTATTATATGAACTTTCAAGAAGAACGTCAAGTGTTAATAGTTTCATAGTTTGACTTTCTAACGAATAACTAATAAGATAAGGTCATAAGAACTTAACATTGCTCGAGGTGGGAAACATGAATATCCTTCAGCTAACAAGAAAAGAGATGGCGGACCTGCTTCTTTCCCTTAAGGGGTGGAACGAGAAAAAAGCACTAACGGTTTTGCAGGATGCTTGGATCAAGTCTCGCAAAGCAGAAGCAACGTACGAGATACCAATGAATGCATTCATCACAACCGCCTTGCCGCCTATTTTTGAAAAGCTCGTAAAAACAGAAGAGCTCGATATTGGTTTTTCCCTTAATGAAATCGGTGCGCTTGGCAATCAGATTCAGCATACAAGCTTTTCTGTCACCGCCTTGCAAAACTGGGTAAAGCGGGATTTGAAGGATATGGTCGGTCCCCCGCAAAGAGGGAAGAAATATTCCATTGAGCAAGCCGCTCTTTTATTTATCGTAGAAGATTTAAAAACAGCGCTGGACTTTGATTCCATTCGCAAGCTGCTTAGTTTAATTGTAAATGATCCGTCAGATAGAGATGATGACTTAATTAGCCCGATCCGTTTATATGCAGCATACTCCTCTCTATTTGAGAAACTGAATTTCAGGGAAGCGACTGCTGCCTCTGGAGGAGACGCCATTATAGCGATTGAGCAGGAAATTGAAGCAAGGGCAGCTGATTGGGCCGACTCATTTCCTAATCTTCACGCGAATCAACGGGAAGCGGTTCGGAATGTTATTGTGATTGCAGCCCTGTCTGTACATACTGCCCATTTCCAAATGCTTGCAAAACGATATGTTTCCGCTACTCTTTTTTTGCAGAACTTAACGCTTAGCAATCTGAAGCAGACGGAGTAGGAATATATTTTGCCTGCTTCGTTTTCTTTTGCACGGAGATTTTATTAAAGAAAACTCGCCGAGTGGCGAGCCCTGCTCTTGGGCGAAGACAGAGGAGTAGTTGCCCTTATACTTTATTCCTAAAATTTCTCGCTACGTCGAATTGTCTTCTAGCTAGAAATTTATACTTTCTTAAAGTGTAAAAAATAGAGGAGAAGCTCCTCTTCCTCAAGGAATACAAGCGAGTAGATGGCAGGTAGTTATGTTGATTTTTTATTGCAAAAAAACAGCCAGGGTTTATGCCTAGCTGTTGCATCTTCCTGTGAAGTAGCCTCCTTCTTCCTCGCCAAATTGAAGTAGGTTTTTGCACCTCAGAAGAGACCTCGTTACAATTACACGGCAACCTTCTTTATTTAGCATGTTCGCAGCTACTCAGTCTTGGTTTTTCTATATATTTCTCCTCATGATCTACCAAAGCTGATTATAATTACTTAATCTGTGTATATGCACTGCAAGATAGGCTAATTCCTTATTTGGAATAGTTTTTCCATTCACTTGTTCTATATATTCCTTAATTTTAAAAGCACCAGACAGAGCTTGCTCTTGTCCCCTATAGTTTAAGTTTGTCTATTTACAAATATCCATTTTGATTGATGAACTATTTACTAATAACAATCGATAACTTATAGTTTGCATGCTTGTTTAAGTCTACCAAAAATTGATCTAATAGTTCATGAGATGGAAACTTACATTCAAGAAGATAACAACCATCTCCGCTGATTTTATAGTTATTTATTATGTATTTCTCTTGTGTTTCTACAAATGACAGATAAGGTTGATGATAAGTGCTTTGTGTAAAGATAGTAATAAAAGCATGTATAAAACATCCTAATTTAACCTGATTTACTTTAATTGTGTAACCCTCAATCACTCCATTATCTTCTAACTTCGCAACTCTAGCCGAAGCAGCTTGTCCAGTCAAATGAACCTTCTCTCCTAATTCCTTCATAGTAATACGACTATTTTTAGATAGCTCTTCTAATATTCGCATATCTGTTTGATCCAACATGAAATCAACTCCTTTCAAAATTCAAGTCAAACGGTAAAAACACTTGATTTTATCCATGTAAATAGTACCTGCCCATATTATAAACTAAGCACAGGCAGCAAACACAAATAAAAAGAAAAGGAGTTATAGATATGAATATTCAACAAATCAGAAATGCTACACTCGTTGTGCAGTATGCAGGGAAAAAGTTTTTAATTGACCCATTTTTAGCAGAGAAGGGGACTTACCCTCCTTTTCCTAATTCGTTAAGACAAGATCAATTTAATCCTTTAGTTAGCTTACCTATATCAATTGAAAATATTATTAACGTAGATGCTGTTATTGTCACTCATCTGCATTTGGACCACTGGGATGATACGGCCAAAGAAGTATTGCCAAAAGATATCAAAATGTTTGTGCAAAATGAGGACGATGCGACAGAAGTTCGAAACGCCGGTTTTCAAAATGTAGAAGTGTTACAGGAAGATACAGTCTTTGAGGACATCCAGTTGATTAAAACAAAAGGCGAGCATGGAAGAGGAGAAATATTAAAGCTTGCTGGTTTAGTTTGTGGCGTTGTCTTCAAACACTCAACTGAAAAGACGTTATATGTAGCTGGAGATACGGTATGGTATGAAGCAATTCAAGAAGTGATTGATACACATAAACCAGATGTCATTGTGGTAAATGGCGGCGATAATCAATTCCTTCAAGGTGGCTCTCTGGTAATGGGGAAAGATGATATCTATGAAGTGTATAAAGCTGCTCCTAACGTCAAAATTATTTCTGTCCATATGGAAGCTGTCAATCATTGGACATTATCCAGAGAAGAATTAAAAAGCTTTGCTCATGAAAAAGGAATCTCCTCTAATCTTTTAGTGCCAGATGACGGCGAATCATACACATTTTAAGCTAAAAAACGGACAGGCAGATATTTTTATGTTACCTTTAATTGTGAACTCTAATTTTTATTTTGCATAGTTTTGAAGCATTTAGTTGCACTAGAGAAATACAAGAGGCTCGTGATTATGTTGTTAATAATCATGAGCTTCTTCTTATTTATTTAAGTATTGCTTAAAAGTCTACCAAAGCTGTTGATTAAAACATTATTTTGTTAGGAGGTGCGAGTTTATGATAATTGAAACAGGAAATGCAAGTAGACCAAAACAGCAGCCTGTTTGGTTGCAGGATTATATTGATTCACCAGAAAAACAACAACAGCTCTATAAAAAAACATTAAGAATTGTAATCCTTTCGCAAATCTTTGGAGGGGCAGGACTGGCAGCTGGCATCACGGTAGGTGCACTTCTCGCACAAGATATGCTAGGGACAGAAAGCGCAGCAGGGATTCCAGTTGCTTTACTCACTTTAGGATCTGCAGGATCTGCACTGCTGGTAGGCCGGCTTTCACAGCGTTTTGGTCGCAGTGTAGGATTGGCAGCCGGTTTTCTTGCTGGTGGACTGGGTGCGATTGGCATTATAATTGCCGCCTTAGTCAACAGTGTCTTGTTTTTATTCGCTTCCCTACTTATTTATGGAGCTGGTACCGCCGCAAATTTGCAAGCACGATACGCGGGTACAGATTTGGCGACAGCTAAACAGCGGGCAACTGCTGTGAGCATGGCTATGGTTTCTACTACCTTTGGTGCTGTAGCGGGTCCTAATCTGGTCGATGTGATGGGACAATTTGCGAATTCTATTGGTGTTCCAACTTTGGCTGGTCCCTTTATCTTAGCAGCCGCTGCTTTTATCCTTGCCGGATTGGTTCTCTTACTTTTTCTTCGTCCAGATCCTTTGGTTGTGTCTACAGCCATAGCGAATGTCCAAGAGAAAGAGCGTATAGTGCAGGAAAAACCAAATGCGGAAAGTTCTACAATCAATAAAAGAGGAATTGTCGTAGGCGCTACTATTATGGTTTTGACTCAATTTGTCATGGCGGCCATTATGACAATGACACCGATCCATATGGGGCACCATGGCCATGGTTTGAGAGAAGTGGGATTGGTTATAGGCTTTCATGTAGGTGCTATGTATTTCCCTTCACTTGTTACCGGCCTGCTGGTAGATAAAGTCGGTCGTACTGCAATGGCTGTTGCTTCTGGTGCCACACTTCTGGCCTCTGGTCTGCTGGCAGCTTTTGCTCCAGCAGACTCAATGGCCCTGCTTATCTGCGCGCTAGTATTGCTTGGTTTGGGCTGGAACTTTGGCTTAATAAGCGGAACGGCTCTCATTGTAGATGCAACACATCCATCTGTTCGTGCAAAAACACAAGGATCGGTTGATGTCTTGCTTGCATTATCAGGTGCCTCCGGCGGTGCGTTATCGGGAATAGTAGTCGCTCATTCTAGTTATGCAGTACTATCACTTTCTGGAGCTATCCTGTCACTGCTGCTTATTCCTGTGGTTGTTTGGTCTCGTAAGGCTCCAAGCAAAGAACTGATATAAGATTTTTCTAAGTCATATCCTGTTGGCTCATTAGACTGTATCAATATAGAGCTTTATCTAGCAAGAAGGTGTAGTTAGATTCTAAAGAATAAAAGCAGCTTTCGATAGGAAATTGAAAGCTGCTTTTTCGTATTTCTTCGTCTAGGGGTCCCACCACATCGCCAGCAAGGTAATTTTGTATAAGGCGACTTTTTGTTAAATTCTATTGCAATTCCAGAATATATAACTTGAACTATTTAAAAATTGGCATGCCAAATAAACCCCGCGAGTGAAGAAGCCGCTTGGCTGTCGGATATGGTATACTGATATACAACATCCAATATATCAAAGACTGTTTTCTTCTCGTACCTATGAGATTTTCGCCCGTTACGCTGTAGGAGGTTGAACAGGCGAAGTAGAATCCTTGATATTTCTGTGGTGTCTTTTTCCATGGCTTTATGTAAATGAAAGTTTGAAAAAATAAGTAGACTTCTTTCGGAATCCTACCTTATGCTGTAAATCCAAACAACTGATGTATAAATTTTTTCTGGTTTTTGACGGACTTCTTTCGTAAGAAAACTTGCTTCTGTCGAAGCATATGCATCGCTTCCATACCACTCAATATCTTTTTGGCAGTTCGAAACGATTTCAATCCTAGCATAGAACGAACTCGTTTCTTTATAAATTGATGGTCTTAGGTACTTCTGTTACCTGATTTGCGTACCAAAAGGCATGCTTTTTCTTCTTGTAATTCTTGAATCGCTACAGGATACGCTGGATTCTTATCGACTGTGATTACGCGGTTCTGGTATAAAGGTAAAGCTATGTTTGGAATACTATCAGTCTTAGCAGAATTTGAACGGGACATTATTCGTGAATGAACCACGGCTAGCCTAGGGCCAGACCAAAGGTTAATCAACAAAAACTGAATCATACCATTGCAATGTATCATTCTAAACGAATGTCTTCAATGTAATACATCTTGTAAGAAATTTAATCTCTCTTTAGCATTATCCTTAGTTATGATGTCAACTCCGGTATCAATTCTTTTTGCGATGTTACTTCCTTTAATTACTTTCTGTGCTTGTTCCACGCTTTGATATCCCATATCATAAGGGTTCTGGGCTATGGTAGCGCTTATCTTTCCTTCTTCAATGATTTCTGTCATTTCACTCGTACCATCTGTACCGATGACAGGGATCTGTAACGCATCTTTCTCTATTGTTTTTAATGCCTCAAGAGCTAATCGATCGCTAGTAGCAACTACACCTTTGATATTTGGATAAGTCTGTAAGATACTTTCCATTACTGGTTTTGGATTCCCAAAATGGTTATATCCTAATTGTTCTGTGACAACCTCTATTCCGATATCCTCTAAAACTTTCTTTACACCATTTCTTCGATCGATCATGGCGCGATCCTCTAAATTTCCAAAAATGATAGCTACTTGATCCCCTGGCTGCAGCATCGAACCTAATAACTTTCCTGCTGTTTCACCCAATGTCATGTTATCCGTTCCAATATAAGAGGTTTGGTACTCCCAGTCAATGTCCCTAGACGTAAGAAACACGGGAATACTTTTTTTCTTATACTCCATCAACACAGGAATGGTAATCGATGGGTCGTCAATGGGAGCTAAGACGAGTGCATCGGGTTGTTGCTTAAGAACTTTTTTTAACATATTAGTATGATTATTGCTGGGAGATACAGAATTAGAAGCGATTACCTTACCGTCTATGTCAAACTCATGAAACGCTTTTTTGGCTCCTGACTCAAAAACTTTCCAATACTCTATATCCAATCTTGGTGCAACAACTATAATTTTAGGCTTATCCTCTTCTTTAGGAAAACGAACTGCAAAGCTTATCAAAGTTAAAAGGGAAAATACGACAATAGGCAGAACTATCCATCTCTTTTTCAATAGCCTTCACCTCTTTTCCTCTTATTGGACAGTAGATGATTATTCATCTTAAATCCCCATTCTCACATTGGATAAGGTATTTCAAAAGTCCTTATACTCTGTGATGCAAAGCTATTCGTTCTACATCACGAGCAATCATAACTTCTTCATTTGTTGGAATAACAATAACTTTTACTGGAGAATGCGGATAACTAATAAACGCTTCCTTTCCCCGAACTTGATTTAATGCTGCATTCCAGTAAACCCCCATAAATTCTAATCCATGTAACACACGTGAACGGACCTCACTACTATTTTCTCCAATTCCAGCTGTAAAGATAATGGCATCTACTCCACACATACGAGCTGCGTATGAACCAATGTATTTATGAATTTGACTAGCGAATACTTCAAGAGCTGTTCTTGCACGATCATTTCCTTCTTCGGCAGCTTGTTCGATGTCACGAAGATCACTTGATAATCCTGAAATACCCAATACACCACTCTTTTTATTTAAAATATCTAACACTTCAATTTCTGAGAAACCTGTTTTTTCCATAATGAATGGAATGAGAGCAGGGTCAATGTTTCCTGAGCGAGTTCCCATTGCAACACCTGCAAGTGGTGTAAAGCCCATTGAAGTATCAATAGATTTCCCACCTTCAATTGCTGCGATACTTGCACCATTTCCTAAGTGACAAGAAATGAGTCGTAATTGTTCTATAGGGCGACCTAATAATTCTGCTGCTCTTTCAGATACATATTTATGTGACGTACCATGGAAACCATATTTGCGAATTCCATAATTTTCATAGTATTCATAAGGTAAACTATATAAGAATGATTGTTCTGGCATTGTTTGGTGGAATGCTGTGTCAAAAACAGCTACAGCCTTTACATTTGGTAAAACTTCTTTAAACGCCTTGATTCCGACGATGTTTGCTGGGTTATGCAAAGGAGCTAACTCTGATAATTTTTCAATCTCTCTTAATGTTTCTTCTGTAATGAAAACAGAATCATCGAATTTCTCTCCACCATGTACAACACGATGACCGATTCCTTCAATTTCATTTAACGATTGAATAATACCAAGATCTGTTAGTTTAGAAAGAAGAATCTGAACAGCAACAGCATGGTCTGGAATGTCTATTATTTCTGTTACTTTTTCTCCGTTTACTAAAATAGTGAATACTCCCTTATCTAAACCGATACGTTCTACTAACCCAGCTGTTAATACTTCTTCATTCGGCATTTCAAATAATTTGAACTTCAAAGAAGAGCTCCCTGCATTAATTGCAATCACTTTTGTCATTATGTTCACTGCTCCTTTTTATCTAAACTTTGTTTAGGGAACCTTTCGATTATCTAGAAAGCGATTTCAAATGGGTTGCCTAGTGATTAATTTAAAAAAAATCAAATAATCTATTTTCTAATATATTAATATACCCCTTCGACACAAGATAAATAGATAAGGAAGGTTTCTCTTTTAGATTCAGAAAACGTTTGCATTTTTTCACTGGTTCCATATTATTACCTCCTGTATCCTTATCATATTACTTTCTAATGAACATTCATACATAAGTAACTTTTTAAGACTTTTTGTAATTAAAAAATAAATTTGATGTTAAATACGATTTCCGACTCTATTTTCAATGGAAAGAGGAAATCGCCTAAAACCACAAAGGGAACAAATGCTTTAGGAGCAGCATTTTAACAGTTCATTTAGCAAGAGGATCTAGCAAAAAAGAAATGGAATTTGTCAGTATTCAAAATAAAATTGATACCGGTACAGCCGCAGGTAAAGTCATGTTTGGAATACTATCGGTATTAGCTGAATTTGAACGAGATATGATTTGTGAACGTACCATGGCTGTCCTGAAGACAGCCCGTGCTCGGGGACGTAAAGGTGGAAGACCAAATTGTCGACCTTCATTTTGATCTTTGATGCTGACTCGTATATATCCAATCATGTATTTTGTAACTAAAATAAGTAAGCGGTCTATATAGACCGCTTACAGAAAGTTCTTTATTATGTTTTCTTTTGCTTTATTGTATTTATATTGGTAATTTGGTCTCCCAATCGTTCCGTAATGAACTTGAACATAGAGAGCACCTATATCGCCCAAAAATTTTAAATACTTTCTTACCGATACTCTTGAGATACCAACACGTCCGGCAATATCTTCCGTTGAAAAAGGAGACCCTCCCATGTTTTGTACGGTTTCCCATATCACTTGTAACGTACCTCTGGTTAATCCTTTCGGCAGCTCTTCTGCTATTGCCCTTGGTTCTTTGTATAGGAGTTGCCGATCCAACTCCTTCTGACTTAATACCTGCTGATTTTTCATAAACATGAATTTCTCTCGATAAGCTGATAAGGCTTCATTAAATCGTTCAAATTCAAAGGGCTTAATTAAGTAGTCAACCGCTCCATACCGCAGAGCCATTTGAATCCTCTCCATATCCGAAGCAGCCGTAATAAAAATCACATCTGCTTTCTTCCCTGTTTCTCGAATATGCAGCAACAACTCCAACCCAGTCTTCCCCGGCATAAAGATGTCTAGTAAAATTAAATCAACTGTCTGTTTCTCCAATATGTGTAACGCAGCATCTGCAGAAGAAACAACAGACACTAGATGAAATCCTCCTACTAAAAGGAAATCTTTTAAAAGAGCTCAAAACAGTCTTAGGGTGGATTATTTGATATTACAATTTTCCACGTGGAATAATATAACTATCAATCTATGTTAACCAGAAATGCTTTATGAAAATTCTCACAAGTCAGAAGGGATTAGCAAATAGTTTGAGGTCGAAAAGGGATCTAGGGGTGTATCCACCATTTTAATATATTTTTAATCATTGTAAGGTAAACTGCAGACATATCATGCGGAAGGAGCAGAGAAATGAAGAGGAGAATTTTAATTATTGAAGATGAAAAACAGATTGCACGCATTTTAACGTTAGAACTATCCTATGAAGGCTATGAAACAATGAGCGCACCTGATGGGCAATCAGGACTTGAGCTTGCGCTTAAAGAAGATTGGGACGTAATCTTGTTGGATATTATGCTACCGAAATTAAATGGGATAGAAGTACTACAGGGCTTTCGGAAAATAAACAAGCATACCCCAGTTATTATGCTAACAGCCAAAACGGCCAAAACGGATATAGTGAATGGACTTGATCAAGGGGCGAATGACTATATTACGAAACCGTTTGATATAGAGGAACTTTTTGCTCGAATACGAGCCGTTCTTCGCTTAACACAGGGCAAAGAAGAAAAGAATCAGGATGTGCTCGAACTTGGTGGCATTCGCATTGAAAAAGGAACTCGAGAAGCCTATCGAGACGGAAAGTTTATTGAACTGACTTCCCGTGAATTCGATCTTCTTGCTTACTTAATGGAAAATAAAAATCTAGTTCTGACACGAGATCAAATTATCACTAACGTGTGGGGATATGATCATTATGGAGAAACGAATGTTGTTGATGTGTATATCCGTCACCTGCGGAGGAAGCTAGATCTAAAGCAAACAGATCCTATTCTCCATACTTACCGAGGTGTTGGCTATAGTATGAAGGATCGAGAAAAATGAAAATTCAAACAAAGATTCAATGGTACTCCAGTTTGTTTCTAATTGTTATGCTCCTGCTACTCAGTCTATTGGTTGCTGGCATGTTTTTCTGGATTTCTCTGGATCGTGAAAAAGCTATTCTTGAAGAACAATCTGAGCTCATCGTTCAGAATACTCCTATTTCTCAATTAACAGTAGAACAACCTGAATTATTGGCAATGTACACACCGGAGGAGGGGATGCTTCGTATCTTATCTCCTGAGGGTAAAGTGATTAACGTGTATGCAGATGAAGATGATTATTTGGATCTAGAAGTAGAAATGGCGAAAGGAGAAGACTTCAGTATCCAAAGCGCCAATGGAGATTTTATTCTTCGCTATCAGAGCCCTATAAGCTCAGAAGGCGTGCAGGCAGGAACGATTGAAATTGTTCATAACCTTGAAGAACTTACAGAAGACACTATGCTGTTACTATATGTGCTCGGTGGTGCATCATTATTTATAATCATGTTGTCCATTTTTGCAGGAAAATGGCTCTCCCGTCTGATTCTGCAGCCAATTGTGCTTATGAGCAAGACCATGGGTGAGATTGAAGAAAGTGGTAGGTTCCAGACTATTGCTTTTGAAAAGGAGTCCAAGGATGAGCTTCAGCAAATGGGCCTTGTCTTCAACCGAATGATTAAACGATTGGAAGAGAATCAGCGCAAACAGCAGCAATTTGTTTCCGATGCTTCTCACGAATTAAAAACACCCATTACGGTGATTGAGAGCTATGCCAATTTATTAAAACGAAGAGGGATCAGTGACCTCGAAATTCAAAAGGAAGCGGCTGAAAGTATTCATCATCAGGCCCTTAGAATAAAACGATTGACGAGTCAGTTACTAGATATTGCAGCGCTAGACGAACAGGATGGCCTGCTAGTCGAAAAGGTTGAGCTGGTAGGTTTCTGTGAGGGCATTGCCCGTATCTTTACTGAAACAAAAAACCGTTTTGTCCATGTTGACTCTGTCAAAAAAGAAATAATCGGTTTTACCCATAAAGAAAAGCTCGAACAAGTCATTATCATTTTATTGGATAACGCAATTAAGTACAGTGAAGGTGATATCGTGGTTTATATTGACCAGGATGAGGGAGGTCAGGTTGTGATTTCGGTAGATGATGAGGGGATTGGGATACCGAAAAAGGACTTGCCGCATGTGTTTGACCGTTTTTACCGGGTAGATTCTTCTCGCTCTAGGGAAACAGGTGGCAGCGGGCTCGGATTATCTATTGCTTATGAACTGATGCACAGCCTAGGAGGAACGATTGCTATTACAAGTGAAGAAAACAAAGGAACCCGTGTAACCGTTGCACTGAAAGGAGTTCAGACACCTGAATCCATACGGAAGACAGGCAAATAAAATCGTTGCTTTAATTTGTTTTTAATGTAAGGTTCATATTCCTTTCATTTTCAATGGATATCCTTAATGTAAGATTAGAGATGGAGGGAGAATGAAATTGAAAGAGAAAATGAATGACTTATTGACGAAAAACAAAAAATGGATTTTAGCCTTGGTTAGCATTTTTATTGTAGCCACAGCAGGTATTGGCATCTACTTTACAATGGAGAAAATGAGTGAAATGACGAAAGAAGAAGCGGAAGCTCTTGTACGGAATGACCATAACGGAGAAGTGCTGAGTTTTGCAAGAGACTGGGAATGGGAATTCGGTACTCCATCCACTATTAAAATGGCTATTAAAACAGAAAACCGCTATGAAGAAATAGAGATGGATGCTTCAAATGGACAAATCCTTCGCCGTGAAGTTAATCATCCTGTGTCTTCCAGCCCTGTTACAGTGGGTTCTTCTACTCCAACAGCTGCTGCCATTACGCCTGAGAAAGCGATTGAACTAGCATTAGATGAAGTTTCGGGGAATGTAAAAGAGATTGAGCTGGACGAGGAAGATTATAACCTGATTTATGAGCTCGAAATTGAAGAAGGAAGTAAGGAATACAATGTCCATGTTGATGCTATAACTGGTACCGTTCTTATGGTCAGTGCTGAATGATAACAACCATACAATCCTAACAAACCTATGAGAACCTGAAGTAACTTAAAATAAATCGTTCCCTTTTCTAAAAAAAGCTCTTCTAGGAAGGGCTTTTTTTATTTCACTGTAAGAAAGTATAAATTTCTAGCTAGAAGACCATTCGACGTAGCGAGAAATTTTAGGAATACAGTATAAGGGCAACTACGCCTCTGTCTTGGGCTCGCCAATCGGCGAGTTTTCTTTATTTGAGGAGTACGTTGTATAAAGCAAATATAAAAGTATTTCTCGTAGTCTCTTCTTGCAGAAGTCCTTAACGGATATATTGCGTTTAAGCCGCTTTCAGTGTTATACAAACATATTGAGTGTTATATACGGTTTCGGTATAAAATAACTCTATTATTATATAGGAAATGTAGGTGAAGTTTTGAATCGGATTCATTATAGTTGGATTATTTTAATTATCTCTTTCTTCTCTATTATTGTTGCTGGTATTGTCAGATCATCATCGGGAGTTTTTATAGAGCCTTTCGAAAATGAATTTGGCTGGGATCGATCTGTTATTTCATTAGCTTTTGCAATCGGTCTGTTTTTATATGGTATCTCAGGTCCGTTTATGGCAGCATTAATTGAAGTGCTTGGGTTAAAGAAAATGATGGTCATATCTAAGACAATATTGTTATCAGGAATCTTACTAACCTTTGTTATGCAGCAGCCTTGGCAGCTCATTCTCATTTGGGGCGTTATTATCGGATTAGGGTCTGGATTATTTTTAACAGTCTTAAGTCCATATATTGCGAATCACTGGTTTGAGAAAAAAAGAGGGCTTGCAGTAGGGATATTAACTGCAAGTACAGCCACAGGTCAATTAATACTGCTTCCTGTCTTGGCCATGCTTATTGATCATTATTCGTGGCGATGGGCGGTTGGATTGATTATGGCCCTCAGCTCCATCATGCTTATTATTATCTTATTATTTATGAAGAATAAACCGAAAGATATTGGTATGCTTCCGTACGGACTAGAGAAAGAAAGGCCAGAGAGCAATGAATTTGAAAAGAAAAATCCTATTCTTATTGCTTTCAATGGTTTATTTGAGGCAGTAAAGGTCAAGGAATTCTGGTTATTAGCCGCCAGTTTCTTTGTTTGTGGACTTTCAACAAGTGGATTAATTGGTACACATTTTGTTTCTTACTGTATGAGCTTTGGAATACCTTTAGTTACATCTGCTCTGCTGCTTTCCTTCATGGGAGTTTTTGACCTTGTAGGTACAACTGTTTCTGGTTGGTTGTCAGATCGTTTCGACAACCGATGGTTATTATTTTGGTATTATAGTCTAAGAGGAGCGTCTCTCCTATTGCTTCCGTATGCTTTATTTGAAGGTTCCTTTACGTTGCTCATTATCTTTTCTATCTTTTATGGACTAGATTGGATTGCGACTGTGCCGCCAACTATTGGTATCTCAAGACAAATCTTTGGTGTTAAAAAGAGCGGCATTGTGTATGGATGGATTTTTGCCTCTCACCAAGCAGGTGCAGCAGTAGCAGCTTTTGGCGGAGGTATTATTTATCAAATATTAAACTCTTATAAGTGGGCATTTCTTCTTGCCGGGATGTTTTGTTTGCTGGCAAGTTTATTCGTAATTGTAATTAAAAAACAAACACCCGCATCCATAGTGACAGAAGAATCATTAGAAGCATAACTTTTCTGTGGAAATGTAAAAAAGGATAGAGCATGCAGAATTTCCTGCTTGCTTCTATCCTTTTTTCTACCTTATAAAAGGGATATTTTATCGCACTAATTGCGCTCCTGCCAATGCATCACGGAAGCCTTTTACCTCAGCCATGAATTTATGGAACTCAGGAATATTCATTTGCTGCGCAGCATCAGAAAGCGCCACAGCAGGATCTGGGTGAACCTCAGCCATAACTGCATCTGCACCGATTGCCAGTGCTGCTTTTGCTGTTGGAAGCAATAGATCTTTTCTTCCAGTAGAGTGTGTTACGTCTACTACAACTGGTAAGTGTGTTTCTTTCTTCAAGATAGGTACTGCAGAAATATCTAATGTGTTACGAGTCGCTTTTTCGTATGTGCGGATTCCGCGTTCACATAGGATGATTTGATCATTTCCTTGTGAAATGATGTACTCAGCTGAATTGATGAACTCTTCAATTGTTCCAGCAAGGCCGCGCTTAAGCAATACTGGCTTATTCACTTTTCCTGCTTCTCTTAGTAAGTCAAAGTTTTGAGCGTTACGTGCTCCGATTTGGATTACATCAACGTACTCAAGAGACATTTCAATGTCGTTTGGATTTAAAATTTCACTGATGATCGCTAAATCGAACTCATCTGCAACTTGACGTAAAATTTTCAAGCCTTCTACTCCTAAGCCTTGGAAATCGTACGGAGAAGTACGCGGTTTGAATGCTCCGCCGCGCATCAATTTCAAGCCTTGCTCCTTCATCGCTTGCGCTACAGCGCGCACTTGCTCGTAGCTTTCTACTGCGCATGGTCCCATTACGAATGTTTGTGTTCCATTTCCGAGCAATTCGCCCTTCACATCAACAATTGTGTTTTCTTGCTTCTTCTTACGGGATACAAGCAATGCTTTACGATTGTCCTCTTCTTGCAGCTCTAAGCTTGCTTGGAAAATCGTTTTGAAAATATGCTGAAGTGTAGATGTTTCGAAAGGACCTTCGTTGTTTGCGGCAATCATATCAAGAGCTTGGCGCTCGCGTACTGGGTCAAAGCGTTTCGTACCTTGTATATTCTTTTGTTGACCAATTTCCTTTACTACTACTGCACGTTCGTTTAACAAACGTAAAATTTGCAAGTTAATTTCATCCACCTTATTACGCAATACTTCTAATTCATTAACTGTCATATCAAACATCCTCCTTATTTATAATTAGCAAAATGGGATAATAGATTAAAAAATTTTATAAAAAATCGCCCCTATCGATCAAAACGATAGGGACGATAAAATATCGCGGTACCACCCTAGTTGCAGACAAAAAGTCTGCCTCTCTTCTTTGTTAACGATCATTTGACCGTCTTTCCCTTCATAAAAGCAAATGCCTTTACTACGAAAAAGATGCTCCGGGATTGTAATTCATGTTTATCTTTGCACTGATTCGCACCAACCATCAGCTCTCTGCAGCAGGGAGATATACACTACTAGCTTCCCATCCTCGCGTTATTATAAAGTTATTTGTTTACAAAAACGACCACGATAATACTACTATCTAAAAAACAAAAAGTCCCTGCTGAATATATCAGCAGGGACGATTATTATCGCGGTACCACCCTGATTGCAGACAAAAACAGTCTGCCTCTCTTCCTTGTTAACGATCATTTGACCGTCTTTTCCTTCATAAAAGCAAGTGCCTTTACTACGAAAAAGATGCTCTGGGATTGTAATTCGCATTTATCTGTATACTGATTTGCACCGACCATCAGCTCTCTGTTATAGGGAGATAAACGCTACTTTGTTCCCTTCATTGCTCAATTATGTGAAAATTCATTTTGTTTGGAATCTTATGCTTCTCATTATATGACCGGCAAGATAACATGTCAATTGTTTTCTCCTGAATAATTTGTCCCCTTCGTTTTAGGCTTGGGAGCTTTCCTGCGCATAATATTGCGCTAGCTTCATAATCGCGCTGCCCATCCGTTCTTCCTCCGGCACAACCATTCGCTCAATCCCAACGTCTCTTAAGGCTGCAGCTGTTACCTTTCCGACCGCAACAGCTATAATATTGCTTGCAAACGCGTCAAGCACCTGCTGCTCCACCCCTTTTTTTCTTGCAAACTCCATAAGGAACCGAGCCTGCGGTGTGCTTGTAAAATTCACAGCATCAATTTCTCCGCCAAGCATTTCAGAAAGCAATTGCTCCATTACATGCTCCTCAGGCGGAACATGGTGGTACGGCAAAAGCTCATGGAAGGACGCACCACGTTCTTTCAAGAACTCAACAAGCTTTGGTGCTGGGTCGCCATGAAGCTGAAGAGCAACACTCTTTCCTTCAAAAGAAAAGGACTCCAGCTCGCGTACAAGACCTGCTGTACTGCCGTCATCATCACGCACAAGAGGCTGTAAACCAAGCTTTTTCAGCATATTCACTGTTTTATAGCCCCTTGCGGCAATGCTTGTACGCTGCAGCGCACCAAGAAATGCCTCTTCTTCTCCCATTTTTGTCGCTATCTTATACAAAGTTTCCAGTCCAACACCCGTTGTAAATATCGCCCAATCAAAACCACCTTGAATAAGGCGGTGTATATCCTCTTCTACACGTGAATCGTCTAAAAATACCGTTCCTTGCGCAGGTCGGATAAGAGGAATTCCTCCTAAATTTTGCACAAGAACACTCATTTCCTCCGAACGGCGTGGACCGACGAGGGCGATTCGTTTTCCTTCAAGCTTTTTCATCTGCAATCCCCCTTCAAATAAACAGAACTTGGCTGCACCAACCCGTGGAAAGTTTGGCGATGGCCGAGTTACACTTATACTTTATGTTTAAAACTTCCTGCTACGTCGAATAACTTCCTAGCTAAAAATGTATAATCTCTAGCCAGGAAGTCAATCGGTTGCAAACTTCTGTTTACCATATTACATGATTTTTTCAAGAAATCATACTCTGATTTCCTTATTTTTCATTACATCCCGCTTTGCTGAAGGCATTCAATAAGCGCTCCTCTTTCTGGTACATACGGCATACCGACAGGCTTAAACCCGTAAGCCTCTGCTGCTTGCCATGTTTCAGAACCCATGCAAATGATAGCTGATTCCTGCATAACTTTCTCCATGTCCAATCCGCACTGATGCGCCTCGTCGACGAATGCAGAAACAGAGGCAGCACTCGGAAAAATAATCGTATCAAGCGTCATATCCTGCAGCATTCTTTGAAATACAGGAACAAACCGATCATCGATTTGCTTGCGGCTTGTCACAAAACGATCATGCACTCCGTATTTCGCTGTATAGTGGGAGCTGCGCTTGCGAAGCTCACTATCGCCGACGATTAATAATTTACCCTCCTGCATATTTTGACACACATCTGCGGCAAATCCACGTTCCCTTAGTGCGCGTACAGATTTAATAGAGCCACCGAAGAACTTCGCTCTCACTTGACGCACATCAATTCCTTGTCCAATTAACGCTTGGAAGAAATCATGTACACTTTCCGGGGCGTGAAACAAGATGTTATCATAGGAGGCAATCTTGTTAAGAATGGTGACATCAATAGGCGCAGGAATAGTACGCCATTTCGGAAACTCTATTACATCCGCACCTTGTTCAGTTAGCTCTCTTGCAAGCTTACTTGGTTCAGCGCTTGTACGTGCCAACAATATTTGTCGTCCAAATAAAGGCTTTTTCTCAAACCAGCTTAACTGCTTGCGGATAGCTACAATCTCTCCGACTAATGTAATAGCTGGATTTCCAAATTGCTCAGCTTTCGCTTTTTCATAAATCGTCTCAAGCGTTCCTTCCAACACTTTTTGACGCCCCATTGTTCCCCATTGAATTAAGATAACCGGAGTTTCCGGCCGCTTTCCATACCGCACTAGATTTTCACAAATCCAAGATAGATTTGCGATACCCATGTAAAAAGCAATCGTATCAACACCTTTAGCCAACCCTTCCCAGTTCACGGACGGCTTCCCGCTTTCTCCTTTTCCATGTGCAGTAACAACAGCGAATGAAACCCCGTATTCACGATGCGTAACAGGAATGCCGGCATATAAAGGGGCTGCAATTCCAGATGTAATGCCCGGAACCATCTCAAACGAAATACCATACTCCGCGAGTGCCGCGGCTTCCTCGCCAACTCTGCCAAATATTCCAGGGTCTCCTCCTTTTAAACGTACAACTGTTTTTCCTTCAAGAGCTTTCTCTACAAGCAATTGATTAATTTCCTCTTGTTTTAACGTGTGACATTTTGGCTCCTTGCCACAATAGATGAACTCACAGCCTGCAGAAGCATGATCAAGCAGCTTCGCGTTAATAAGACGGTCATATAAAATTACATCCGCTTTTTCAATCGCTTGTACCCCTTTTACTGTAATTAAGCCGTTATCTCCGGGGCCGGCTCCTACTAAAAATACTGTTCCCTTCTTCATCGTGTGTCCATCCTTTCTACTGATTTTCGATTGCAATCCTCACTGTATGAAAAGAACCCCTTCAAGCGTTTCCCTGCCTGAAAGGGTTCTCTGCTTTTATTTCTTTGTAATGAACCCGATTAAGAAGCGAGAATCTTCTTCTCTTCCACATGCAGCACAATCTCTTGCGTATTTTCGTCGATTTCTACTTTAAATGTCTGTACGCAGCCTTCGTCCGGCTCTTGCACAAGACCGTCAAGCAAGTTAATCTTTTGGTCATGCAGCGGACAGTACACGTGGTGATCGCAAATGATACCTTCTGACAATTTTCCTGCCTTATGAGGACATTTATTTTCAATCGCCTTAATTTCACCAGTAGAAAGCTTAAATAATGCGATTTCTAATTCTCCAATTTGGATAGTTCTTGCGCTTTTCTCCGCAATATCAGACAACTTGCCGACAACAATCTTTTTCATTTCCAATCCCCCCTGATTTATATACAAAAATCGGAATCGGCCTAGTTTTGCTCCTTCAGAAGAATGTTCTCCGGCAACGAAAACAATATTTGCCGGAGATTCTTCTGCAGACGGCAGCTAGACAACTACTTTCATATTTTTAAAACCTGCCACACCTTACAATGTAGCCAATGGCTCAAATGTCGAGCTAAGCTTTCCTGTTTCGATAATTTCCTTCCAAGGATCTTTCATTAAGTCTAATGTCTTGTCAATGCGTTCTACTAAAGCAAGACGATCTTCCTTCTTCTCTAACGCCTGTTGAATCGTAGCTAGACCAAGACGCTCTACCCATTCGGATGTACGCTCACCATAGTTTCCTGTTTCACGGTAGTATTGAAGATAAGCGCCAGTCCATTCCAATACGTCCTCTGATGTTTTCACCTTGCCGAGCAAGTCGCCCGCTCTAAGCTTCGTACCGCCATTTCCGCCGGCATACAATTCCCAACCGCCGTCAATCGCAACAACGCCAAGGTCTTTAATGCCAGATTCCGCACAGTTACGCGGACAACCAGAAACAGCTAATTTCACCTTCGCTGGCGTATTAAGACGCTCAAATTTCTTCTCTAAATCAATACCCATTTGGATTGAATCTTGTGTACCAAAACGGCAGAACGTGGAACCAACACATGTCTTAACCGTACGCAACGCTTTTCCGTATGCATATCCAGATGGCATATCCAAGTCAGCCCATACCTTTGGAAGATCTTCCTTCGTTACTCCTAATAAGTCAAGTCGTTGTCCGCCTGTAAATTTCACCATTGGGACATTATATTTTACTGCTACGTCAGCGATTTTCTTTAAGTCGTTTGGTGTTGTAACACCGCCGTAAATTCTTGGAACAACCGAATACGTTCCATCCTTTTGGATGTTTGCATGATTACGCTCATTTACAAAGCGGGACTCTCTTTCGTCCTCATGCTCTTCTGGCCATACCATACCTAAATAGTAGTTAAGAGCCGGACGACATTTCGAGCAGCCTTCCTCGTTCTCCCACTCAAGTACGTTCATTACTTCTTTTGTTGTTGTCAGCTTCATCGTACGAATTGCCTCAACAACTTCCTCACGACCAAGCTTTGTACAGCCGCACATTCCTTCCGCTCCTGCTTGCACGCCGTCAGCTCCAAGCACGTATGTTAGTACGTCCTCTACAAGCGGTTTACAGCCACCGCATGACCCAGACGCTTTCGTACAAGCTTTGACATCACTTAAGCTTGCACAGCCCTTCTCTTTAATAGCACTTACAATCGCGCCTTTGGAAACACCGTTACAGCCGCAAACAATCTCGTCATCTGCCATAGCTGCAATGAGTTCAGCTCCAGACTTCGCTCCGCCTGCACTCTCTCCAAGGAGAACTTCTTTTTCCTTGCCTGTAACGTCCTCGCCTTTTCGAATCATTGAGAAGATGCGAGAGCCGTCACTTGTATCTCCAAACAATACAGAACCGATTACTTTACCGTCTCTAATTACAACCTTCTTATACACGCCCTCAAAGTCATCTTGAACGCGAACAGAACGCGTATCTGGACCATCCATAAAGTCTCCTGCTGAGAATACATCTACACCAGATACTTTAAGTTTTGTTGACACGACAGAACCTTGATAGCCTTCTCCTTCAACACCTGCAAGCTTCTTCGCTAAAACATTTCCTTGTTCATATAACGGTGCTACAAGTCCGTATGCAATGCCGCGGTGCTCAGCGCATTCGCCGACTGCATATACGTTCGGGATGCTCGTTTCTAAATAGTCGTTTACAATGATACCGCGGTTAACTTCTAGACCACTTTCACGGCCAAGCTGTACGTTTGGACGAATTCCAACTGCCATTACAATCAGGCTACCTTCAACTTCTGTATCGTCCGTGAAGCGTAAGCCGCTTACTCGCTTGTCACCTAAAATTTCTGCTGAGTTTTTCTCCATCAAAAACTTCATGCCTTGATTTTCTAATTCCTGCTGAAGCATACGAGATGCTGTTGCATCAAGCTGTCTCTCCATCAAGTATGGAGCAAGGTGGACAACAGATACTTCCATGTTTAAGTTTAACAAGCCTCGCGCTGCTTCTAATCCAAGCAAGCCGCCGCCGATAACGATCGCCTTCTTGTATTCCTTCGCAGCCGCCAACATCGCTTCGCAATCCTTAATATCACGGAACGCGATTACGCCTTCTTTGTCTGCTCCTGGAAGAGGAAGCATAATCGGTAAAGAACCTGTAGCAAAAATCAACTCATCATACGAAACTGTGATACCGCCGTCAGAAGTAACCGTTTTTTGTTCTGTGTCAACTTTTCTTACACAATGTCCTGTATGAAGTGTAATATTGTTTTCTCTATACCATTCCCAGCTATTTAAAATAATGTCATTCATATCAGAATCGCCGGCTAACACCTTGGAAAGCAGGATACGATTATAGTTTGGATGAGGTTCTTCCCCAAACACTGTAATGTCATATTGGTTCGGATTCAGCTTTAGAAGTTGCTCAATACACCAAACGCCCGCCATTCCGTTACCAATGAGAACTAATTTCTTTTTCATTCCCGCCACACTCCATTTCGTAACTATTTATAACTTATGATGTTATGTTTGCTAACATGAATTAAATGTACCGGAGTTTTCAGAACATTTCAACTGGATAATTCATCTATTTTTCACAAATAGCTAATGAAAACGTTATCAACTTTCGACAAAAAACGACATTTAGCGTTGATTTTCCTGACATTTCTATCAAATCCTCTTTGCATACGTTTTCATAGTGATGTAAGAAAAGTGAACAATATTAGTTTTTACCCTCACAAGCAAGCAACACTTTCCTAAAATGACATAGCCAGGGACCTTTGTTTAGAAATTTATACCTTGTAAAAATAAAAAAAGATGCCTCCCAGAAGGAAGCATCTTTTTTATTCCATTAGTTTTTATTAAAAAATGCGTCGTACAGTGCACGAACCGCTTTTTGTTCGTCCACTCCCTGCACACCGTACATCATGCTCACCTCAGAAGAGCCCTGGTTGATCATTTCGATGTTTACGCCAGCATTTGAAAGAGCTGTTGCTGCTTTTGCTGTTGTACCTACGTTTTGTTGCATGCCTTCGCCAACAATCATAACCATAGCTAAATCACGCTTCACTGTAACGCTGTCTGCCTGCAGCTCCTCTTTAATACGTTGAACGATTTGCTCTTCTGTACCCCCGTCAAGTTGCTTTTGACGCACAATAACAGAAATATCGTCAATACCAGATGGTGTATGCTCATACGATACGTTGTAATCCTCCAAGATATGAAGCAATTTTCGGCCGAAACCGATTTCTCTGTTCATTAAATATTTGCTCACATAAATGCTGGCAAATCCATTGTCACTCGCAATTCCTGTGACAGGACCGTTCTGATGCTCACGCTCATGCGCGATCTTTGTTCCAGGCGCAGATGGATTGTTTGTATTTTTAATTACAACCGGGATTTGCGCACGGAACGCAGGAATTAATGCTTCATCATGGAATACAGCAAATCCTGCATAGGAAAGCTCACGCATTTCACGATATGTCAGATCTTGAATCGCCTTTGGATTAGATACGATATTTGGGTTCACCGAATACACGGAGTCAACATCAGTAAAGTTTTCATAAACCTCTGCCTTTACGCCGTTTGCCAAAATAGAACCTGTAATGTCAGAGCCGCCACGTGAGAACGTAACAACCGCTCCTTCTTTGGAATAACCGAAGAAGCCTGGGAAAATGATGATACCAGAACGGTCGCGCAGCGCATATAGGTTTTCATAAGACTCTGGGAGCACCTGTGCATTGCCTGGCTCGTCCGTTACAAAAAGACCAGCTTCCTTCGGGTTTACATAATGGGCCTCTACCCCTTGAACGTTAAAATATGCCGCAACGATTTTTGCGCAGTTATCCTCTCCGCTCGCAACTACCGCATCACGGAATCTTGCCGCATCACTGCGGTCGCCGTGCAGGATTTCAAGCAAATCCATAGAAATGCGGTCAACCACATCAGAAGATACTCCTAAATAATCGGCAATTTCTTTATAGCGGGCAACAACCGCTCCAAATGCTTCCTTTCCGTCGCCTGAGCTTAAGTATTGCTCTACGCAGGAAAGCAGCAAATCTGTTACCTTAATGTCTTCTTTAAATCGTTTCCCTGGTGCAGATACAACAACAACTTTTCTCTCCGGGTCACTCGTCACAATATTGAAAATCTTTTGAATCTGTTCGCCAGAAGCAACAGATGTACCGCCAAACTTTACAACTTTCATTTTGAACCCCCATCATTACATCCACGAATAAACATCGTGCTTATTATATTGAAATTAAGTTTTATTATCTCTCTATTTTTTATTTGTTGCAATCCCTTTTATTACACTTAATAAGAAATTATAAATTTCCAGCTAGAAGCCATTCGACGTAGCAGGAGATTTTAGGAATACAGTGTAAGTGCAACTACGCCTTTGTCTTCGCCCAAAAGCAAGGCTCGCCAATCGGCGAGTTTTCATTTCATTGGATAATAATATGATCGATCGGAAGAGTCCCTTTCCCTTCCCGAAACCGGCCGGCAGATACCCCGACAATCCTTTTAAACACCTTATTGAAATAATTTGCGTTTGCGTATCCTGTTTTGGCTGCAATCTCTCCGATTGGAAAATTCGTCTGCCTGAGCAGTTGAACAGCCCTTTCTATTCTGATTTTTGTTAAATATTGCATGGGAGTTATACTCATTTGCTCCCGGAATTTATTAATAAAGTAATATTTGGACAAGTTGGCAGCATTAGCAATATCTTCAATTACAATTGGCTGCTGATAGTGCATCTGCATATAATAAAGCGCTTTGGACACATCTGACGAAACTCCTCTGTCTAAGTTATCCATTTGTTTAGCGAACCTGTAGCATTCCATCACACATTCATATGCTTTAGCTGAAGCAGAGTAAGCATCTAACAGCTTTTTTTCTGCCACTTGCTTATATAGCTCGATTAAACATTGGATAATCTTAGCCTCAATCGAGATTGTAACTACAGTCCCGCATGTACGCCGTATGTACTCCCAGCATTTTGCTGCTTCGTCACCGTACAGCGTAATATAAATAAATTCCCAACGCTCTGAGTTGTCCGGCAAAAAATAGCAGTGCTCACTAGGAATATCTACAAAAAAGGCTTGACCAGGCTCTAGTGAAATAGATTTTCCATCTATCTCAATCATCCCTTTACCCGACAGTGTATATTGAAGAACACAGATACCTTGTTCCTCTCGCTGCATCCCATCCCATCTATATTCCTTTGACGTTCGCTCCTCCCATCCGATAGACCATATCCCTGCAACATGCTCCTGACTTTGCTCATGAAATCGAGGACCATATGATCCAAACCCTACCTTTTGATGCAACAATATTTTACCCTCCTATCACACTTTATTACCGTTGATTCCCATGTACCCGTGGGTTTAACATATATTATAGCAGCACCATTACAAAAAAAGATTCAAAAACTACAAACAAGCATTAGAAATATTTTACCTTTTAGGGGGAGTTAAAATGGGAAAAATCACATTTCTTGGAGCAGGTAGCACAGTTTTTGCAAAAAATGTACTAGGGGATTGCATGCTAACACCAAGTCTGCAAGGATTTGAATTTGCTTTATATGATATTGATTTAGAACGTCTGCGAGACTCGGAAAATATGTTAAACAATCTAAAAGAAAGCATAAAAAGTACAGTCCGAGTGAAAGCGTATACTGACAGAAAAGAAGCATTGCGCGGTGCAAAATATGTCATTAACGCTATTCAAGTTGGTGGCTATGATCCTTGTACGATTACAGATTTCGAAATTCCAAGACGATACGGTCTCCGTCAAACAATTGCTGATACAGTCGGAATCGGCGGCATTTTCCGAAATCTTCGTACCATTCCGGTGATGCTTGATTTCGCCCGTGATATGCAAGAGGTTTGTCCTGACGCTTGGTTTTTAAACTATACCAATCCAATGGCTGCGTTAACAGGTGCCATGCTTCGCTACGGCGGTGTTAAAACAGTCGGATTATGCCATAGTGTACAAGTCTGTGTTCCTCATCTATTTCAAGCACTTAACATGCCGCTTGATAACATTCAGTGGAAAATTGCAGGGATTAACCATATGGCATGGCTGCTTGAAATCACACGTGACGGAGAGGATTTGTATCCAGAAATTAAGCGCCGCGCTTTAGAAAAACAAAAAACGAAGCATGACGATATGGTGCGTTTTGAACTTATGCAACGATTTGGCTGTTACGTTACGGAATCATCTGAGCATAACGCTGAATATCATCCATATTTCATTAAAAGCAACTATCCAGAACTCATCGAGCGCTTCAATATCCCGTTGGATGAATACCCGCGCCGCTGCGTGAAGCAAATTGAGGATTGGAAAACAATGAGAGAAGAACTTGTTCATAATAAAAACTTAACACATACGCGCACACATGAATACGCTTCCTATATTTTAGATGCAATGGAAACAGATGTACCATTTAAAATTGGAGGCAACGTCTTAAATACAGGCGGACTCATTAGTAACCTTCCTGAAAAAGCAGTCGTAGAAGTGCCTTGTCTTGTTGATCGCAGCGGCATCACTCCTACACATGTCGGTGAACTTCCAGAGCAACTAGCGGCTCTAAACCGCACAAACATCAATACACAGCTACTTACAATTGAGGCTGCCATCACTGGTAAAAAAGAACATATCTATCATGCGGCAATGCTTGACCCGCATACAGCAGCTGAGCTATCCATGGATGATATTGTTTCATTATGTGATGATTTAATTGAGGCTCATGGTGATTGGTTGCCAACTTTCAAGTCAAACTATATTCAAGTATAATAAAGAAAAATATTTACAACAAACAGCAAAATAAATTAGGATTATACAAAACCTGCGCGAAAATTCAGATTTGGCGCAGGTTTTTTGCTATATAATGAATATCATCCCACTCTTCTTTTAGAATATAAAAAGGAAGAATAGTCTTAAAATTCAAAAACAAAAAAATATTGACATAACATTCCTCTCTTGCTAATCTTTATTTTAGAATAAAAATTGATGGCGAGAAGAGTAAGCTTTGTTCCACTTTAAGAAAGTATAAATTTCTAGCTAGGAGACTGTTCGACGTAGTGAGAAATTTCAGGAATAAAGTATAAGTGCAACTACGCCTCTGTCTTCGCCCAAGGGCAGGGCTCGCCAATCGGCGAGTTTTAGTTTTCTTTACTTTTTTTTCTACAGAGAACCGGTGTGAGCTGGAAGCTAGCGTTCAGGGCACACCTGAAAATCATCTCCGAGATGCACAGTTGAAACGTTAAAATTGGGATAGGGCAAATTATCTGACGTTACAACGGCATGTACAAATAAAGAGCCGCGGGAAGCTATTTCTCTGCGGAAGTGGGGCGGTATCACGAGCACGCTCGTACCTATTTAGATGGGACGGGCTTTTTATGCTGTTCAGCAAGAGAAAGGAGCTACACCTATGAAACAGAGAGACATTTTACTTATTGGACTCATGCTATTTTCTATGTTTTTTGGAGCGGGAAACTTGATGTTTCCTCCGCTATTAGGAGCTGAGGCTGGCACATCCCTTTGGTTGGCCATGCTTGGCTTTATCGTAACAGCAGTTGGCTTACCTTTGGTTGTACTGATTGCAATTTCTCTTGTAAAAGGAGGAGCACAAGAGCTAGGCAATCGTGTCCATCCTCACTTCAGTTCTGCCTTTACCGTTATCGTATACTTATCTATCGGACCATTTCTAGCAATTCCGCGCAATGCAAATGTCGCATATGAAATGGGATTCAAGCCATTTATCGACGACTCGCCGCTTACGCTATTTATCTTTACGGTTATTTTCTTCGCCCTCGTCTACGCGATAAGTCTAAATCCATCAAAAATGGTAGATTATATGGGCAAATGGATTACGCCTATTTTGCTTTTGGCGATGGCTGTGCTATGCATCGCTGCCTTTATGCAGCTGCATGAGCCGCTTCAAGCTCCAAAAGCAAAATATGAAGCATCCGCTTTCTTTGCAGGCTTTATTGACGGCTATTCTACGATGGATGCACTAGCTTCTCTTGCATTTGGCATCGTTATTTTAACAGCATTGCAGCAGCGCGGAATAACAGATCCACAGAAGCTAACGCACTATACAGCAAAAGCAGGTTTCATTGCAGGGATTGCTCTAGCAGCCGTTTATATTGCGCTCGGTCTACTAGGTGCAAAGATGGCGCCGCAAGGTTCGTTTGAGAATGGAACGACCATCCTTTCCAGCGCAGCAAGCCTGCTGTTCGGACAGGGCGGCAATATGCTTCTTGGTTTTATTTTTACATTAGCCTGCTTTACGACATGTGTTGGCTTAACAACTGCCTGCGGACAATATTTTGCAAAGCTCGTACCAAAGGCAAGCTATAAAACAATGGCATTGATAGTTACGTTCGTAAGCTTTGGACTTGCGAATTTAGGTTTAAATCAAATTCTTACAGTCTCTGTGCCGTTTCTTGTTATGGCATATCCATTAACCATCGTGCTCGTAGCTCTTGCCTTTTTACACCGTTTCTTTGCAGGCTCACGAGCGGTATATGCGAGTGCTATGCTATTTACAGGGATCTTTTCATTATACGATGGACTTAAAATGTTCGGATTAGAATCGGCAGTCCTAAACAATGTAACAAATTCACTTCCGTTTTCCGCAGCCGGATTAGGCTGGGTTGTTCCAGCCATTGTCGGAGCAATTGTAGGGAGCATAATCAGTCGCTTTAGCTCGCAGCAGTCTACACATAAAACAAATCATGCCTCTTAAGATAAAAGGTCTTGCCGATGAATTGGCAAGACCTTTTATCATTTCATTTGAAACAAAATAAGAAAATCTCCATAGCCTTCTCTCTCCATGTCTTCTTTTCGGATGAATCGCAGCGCTGCAGAATTGACCTCATAGTAGGAGGAAGAGCGGCGCCCTAGATAAGAGTTCCCTTCCCTGCTGCGAACCTCTATCTCGCCGTTATTCTCCCGCTCCTTTACGCTTGCGAACATAACCGGTTTTCTAAAAACGGGTCTGCCGGAACCAGCATTAATCTTGTCCTTAGAACTGAATAAAGGTTCTCCAGAGACGATGTCCACATATAGTCCCTCCAACTTACAATCCCAATATTCATTTTCAAATGGAGGTTCCGTACCATTCTCTTGTGTAACATAATATTGCATTGCCGTTAGCTTTTCTTGTAAATAAGATGTATCCTTAGGGCCAATGCTTCTTAATGAATGCATCCCGTCCTGAGCCTTGCCGATACATTTTGTAGCGAAACGGGTTTTTCTTATGATAATCCTGATGGTAATCTTCTGCCGGGTAAAAGGTAGACGCCGGTAAAATGGCAGTCGCAATCGGTTTTTGAAAACGGCCGCTTTCCGCTAAGGCACGCTTGGATGCCTCTGCCTGCTGTCTCTGCTCCTCGGTATGATAAAAAATGACAGTTTGATACGACTGTCCGCGGTCGTAAAATTGCCCGCCTGGATCCGTCGGATCGATTTGCTGCCAATATAATTCAAGCAGCCTTTCATACGGCATACGGCTCGGATCAAATGTAATTTGCACAGCCTCGTAATGCCCAGTCGTTTCCGAACAAACCTCTTTATATGTCGGGTTTTCGATATGCCCTCCTGTATAGCCTGATACAATGCCAAGCACACCATCTATCTCTTCAAACGGTGTCACCATGCACCAAAAACAGCCTCCGGCAAAGGTTGCCAGCTGCGCATTTGTATGTTCATTCATTTTTTTCACCTCGTTATGAAAAATATGGTACTGTTGTGATTATATCATGTTCATTCTCTCTTCCAAACGAGTACGCTTCCCTCAGCAAATTAGCACTTTTGTTAAATATTCTGTTTAAATATGGACATGCAGTGAAAAGGACTATGCAGCTGTTAGAATACCTACATCACAATTCCGAATGAGAAAGAAATACCTCTTTCCGCTTGACATCGGACAATGATTTGCGGCATAATATTTTAAAAATTAAAATACAAAAAGCATTGAAAGGGACTAGTAAATATCCCTTCTTTCGATAGAGAGTGGAATCCGCAGGCTGGAAGATTCCTCGAGAAGAAGCTATTGAACCTGCCCTGGAGCTTTCGGTGATAAACTGAACGTTCGCCTGCGTTACAGGTGTTGAGCGGATATGCTTTGTGCATATCAAAAAAGGTGGTACCGCGGAATCATGACCCTTCCGTCCTTTTTATAAAGGATGGAAGGGTCTTTTTATATTGGAGGGGAAAACGTGAAAAAGCAACGTATTGTCGTGAAAATCGGAAGCAGCTCGCTTACGTCTGACGGCGGCGGTATTTGTCTGGAAAAATTAACGGACCATGTAGACGCTTTAGCAAAGCTGAAGCAAGCTGGACACGAGGTTGTACTCATCTCATCCGGTGCGGTAGCTGCCGGATTTACAGAGCTTGGCTATCCGTCGCGTCCTGTTACAATTACTGGGAAACAAGCGGCAGCTGCCGTCGGACAAGGCCTGTTAATGCAAGCCTACACAGAAGCCTTTCGGGAGCATCACATCGTAGCTGCACAGCTTTTGTTAACACGCGGCGATTTTTCGAGGAAAGAGCAATACAGCAACGCCTTTGCAACCTTATCGGAGCTGCTTGACCGTTCCGTGCTCCCGATTATTAACGAAAATGATTCTGTTTCTATCGAGGAGTTAACATTTGGAGATAATGATATGTTATCAGCTCTGGTAAGCGGGCTCGTTCAGGCAGATACACTTATTATTCTTACAGATATCAATGGGCTGTATGACAAAAATCCGCGTCAGGATGCATCGGCTAAAAAATATGCCTTCCTGCCTGCCATTACGGATGAAATTGCTGCATTTGCAGGCTCCTCCGGTTCTAAAGTTGGTACAGGCGGCATGAAGTCTAAAATTGATGCGGCACGAACTGCCTTATCGCTTGGCGTCAGCGTCTTTATCGGAACAGGGTCGGGTGCGGAGAAGCTAACGGACATTTTAGAAGGAAAAGGCGATGGAACATATATTGGCAATGCACCGCAGCGTCTTCTAAAAAATAATAAACAATGGATTGCGTTGCATTCCTTCGTAAGCGGACAAATCATTATAGACCAAGGTGCAGCAGCAGCTATCCTTCAGCAAGGAAAAAGTTTGTTGCCAGCAGGTGTTACATCGGTGCGCGGTAGCTTCCACGCAGGTGAAGTTGTTGAAGTTGTGAACGAAAAAGGAATTGTTATTGGAAAAGGCCAAATTAACTATGATGCGCCTGAGCTGGAGCGAATCAAAGGAAAGCAAAGCAACGAGATCGCATCTAAGCATTATGAAGTCATCCATCGAGACAATTGGGTAACTGTCTAAAAAAAGCTCGCCAGATGGTGTCCCAGCTAGAAATTTATGCTTTCTTAAAGTGTAAAAACAGCCAAAGCTCGATTTGCTCTAGTCTTAAGGTCTTCTTCACTAAAAGTAAGAAAATGGAATTCACTAGACAATCACTTAGCTCTGGGCCATACTTATCCTAACCAACTAAAAAGGGGGATTTTACCAATGAATGAATTATTGAAAAAAGCAAAACTGGCACAGCAAGCAGCAAGCGAGCTCGTAACGAAATCAACAGAGCAGAAAAACGCAGCCTTAGCCGCAATCGGAAAACAGCTTGTAGAAGAGATGGATTATCTGCTTGCGGAAAATAAAAAAGATATTGAAGAGGCGAAGGCAAAAGGAACCTCTACGTCTTTGATCGATCGCCTTACTTTAAATGAGGTGCGCATTCACGATATGGCTGATGCGATGACACAGCTTGTTGAACTGCCAGATCCTGTTGGAGAACGTTTAGAAGCATGGGAACGTCCAAACGGCTTGCAAATTGAAAAGGTACGCGTTCCCCTTGGTGTTGTTGGTATGATTTATGAAGCACGTCCAAACGTAACTGTCGATGCTGCAACTCTTTGTTTAAAAACAGGAAATGCTGTGATTTTACGAGGAAGCTCCTCAGCTGCTCACTCTAACAAAGCTCTTGTACGTGTTATTCATCATGCCTTAGAGCGCACAGACATCCCAGTAGATGCTGTTCAGCTGATTGAAGATACGAGCCGCGAAACTGCTTCCCAGCTATTTACATTAAATGATTACTTAGATGTGCTAATCCCGCGCGGCGGAAAACAGCTTATCGAAACTGTTGTAGCGCAATCATCTGTTCCTGTATTGGAGACTGGCGCCGGCAACTGCCACGTCTTTATCGATCAATCGGCAGACGAGCAAATGGCAACTGATATTGTTGTAAATGCGAAGGTTCAACGCCCTTCTGTCTGCAACTCTATTGAAACCATTCTCGTTCACGAAGCTTGGGCAAGCCGCCATTTAGCTAAGCTTGCTGCAGTATTGCAAGAAAAAGGCGTAGAGCTTCGCGGCGATGACGCAGCGCGTCAGCTCACTCCTTCCCTGCATGCTGCAACAGAAGAGGATTGGGAAACAGAATACAATGACTTAATTCTAGCTATCAAGATTGTCACAACTACAGAAGAAGCAATTGCTCATATTAATCAATATGGTACAAAGCATTCAGAAGCAATTGTAACAAATAACGATGAAAGCATTGCAAAGTTCTTTACATCCGTTGATGCAGCAGCCTTATATCACAACGCCTCCACTCGATTTACGGACGGCTTTGAATTCGGCTTTGGTGCTGAAATCGGCATTAGCACACAAAAACTGCACGCACGCGGGCCAATGGGGCTTCCTGCTCTTACATCTACCAAATACATCGTGCATGGAACTGGACAGATTCGCCAATAAGGTCTCCCTAAAAGGGTATAAGAGAGCTTTACAAAGAAAGTGGGATATTTTGTCCCACTTTCTTCTGTTTTACTAGGTTATTATCAAAAGAAAGCCCCTGTAAAAGAAAAGGGGCGGAAGAGCTCAATGTATAGATATCTTGACACTCCCACAGCTGAAGCAGTGGGATTCTAGACCCCACACCTAAAGGAACGGGCTTTCCCGTTCGGAAAATCTGTAATTTCACTTCAGATCCATTCTCTCGCTCTAATCTTCTTCTATAATAGAAAACAAAAACTCTTTTTCCGTCTCGATTCCATTCTCATACACACGCTCTGTAAAACGAATGTCCTCCTTGTTTCGAAGCAGCACCGCAGATGATCTTGTCCCATAGCCAGGCGTTTGAATAAACAATGGCGATAGCTTTCGCTCCCAATCAAGCGAAACCCCTGTGCTCGGAAGCTCCTCATCTGGCGCTTGCTCTGCCTGTTGCAATGTTGCAAATAAACAATCAAGTGGATTATCCTTGGCTGCTTCTAGGCATCTCTTCAGCCCTTCCTTCCCTTTTTGAACCTTCGGCCATGGAGTGTCAAGCAAATGATTGCTTAATCCGTACAATCCTGGGGGCAGCAGGCGAATTTCATTTTCCACATTAGAGTAGTAATATAATGACTGCATATCTCCGACAATTAGGTTATAACCCGGGTATGCATCACGTTGCTGTTGCATATACCGCATATAACGCTCTGGTGAGTCCTGCCCCGTTAAAAACTGACTCACAACCTCGCCGCGAGAACGCTTATGTTCTGTACTTTCTGCCGGATTCCGATAGTTTGTAAGGGCAGCAAAGCGACCCTGCTTCGTAATCCCCATCCAAGTCCCCATTTTTTCTAAATCCCGACCACCGAGTACATTTGGGGCGTCATCCCAAAAATGTGCGGGAGCTGTCGGTCTATTGTAAAACTCATCGCGATTGGCAGCAACAACCAGGTCGATATCATTCATTTTATAAGTAAAAAGAATTAAGCACATATTTGTCACCTTTCTTCCAAAGCATGCTTTTCCTCACTATATCATAATTGGTTTTCTTATCCTAAACGAAACCCCCTCTCGCTTTTATGCATACGATAAGGTATCACTTTGTAAGGAGTATAACCGCATGGCAACATTAAATGAGGAATCTTTAAATCTATTACAAAACAAATCATTTTCAGATGATGAAGTGCAGTTTATTGTTCTTGGAGACAGTCATATAAACTCTTATGGTTGGAACGGTCATACGAAGCAGCATGACCTAGACAAAAATGGAGAACGTTACAAAAAGATTCTGCAGCATATTGTAAAACATCACAGTTCTTCTGCAGCTTTTGTTATCCACGGCGGTGACGCCATTGGTGAAGGTGTGATTAAAGGTATTAGCAAAGCGAAACAAAAAGAAACAAACTTTCAAGCCTTTACAGATGTTACAAAAGAGATATTATTTCCGAAGGAGCTTCCGATTTTCGTCACAATTGGCAATCACGATTTCATCCTTGAAGAGGATGAACTATCTCCCCGACTGTTTGAAGAATATATTGGACCTGTTAAGGGAGAGATAGTGATTCCAGATTCAAATATAGCCTATATCTATCTTCCCACATACTTCGAAAGCTTAAAAGGCTCGCCTTATTTTTATGAAGAAGATCTAGAGTGGATGAAAAGGAAACTCGTTACACATTCATCTGATTATTACCTAATCGACTTTCACGCCGACTTACGCGTAGGAACTTTTAAACAAAGTCCAGTTAATGACCATTACGCTTTATCAGCGAATGAAACACAAGCATTTTTTCAACATATAGGCACAAACGTTAAAGGCATTTTCAATCACCATCGGCATTTTTCATATGAATATACCGCTTCATTTCAAGCGCTCAGCGGTACTCACAAAATTCCTTATCTTGTTACTGGATGCGGCGGTAATAACACAAGCCGCCACAACAGTCCAAACTATTTCGTTTGTACCATGAGCAATCTCCATACATCAGAGCCCTCCCTTGTCTTCACACCAATCACAGTGCCGGGCTTGTGGAGCTAAAAAGCCGCCTTTTGGGCGGCTTCATTTCACTGTAAGAAAGTATAAATTTCCAGCTAGAAGTGAATTCGACGTAGCAGGAAATTTTAGGAATACAGTATAAGTGCAACTACATCTCTGTCTTCGTCCAAGGACAGGGCTCGCCAGTCGGCGAATTTTCTTTATTTCCTTTGGAACTTATTTATCGGTCTCCCTTTGTATACCTTGCTTTAAAACATCACGAATTTCTGTTAACAACTCTTCTTCTCTGCTTGGCTTCGGCTCCTCCTGCTTCTCCTCTGCTTCCTCTTTCCTCTTTACCTTGTTAAAAAAGCGAATAAACAGAAAGATAGAGAACGCAACAATTAGAAAGTCGACAATAGTTTGCAGAAAACTGCCGTATTTCACAACCGCGTTGCCGACTTGTATTTGTAAATGTGTAATATTAATACCGCCTAGCAGCAATCCTACGAGCGGTGTAATAATATCTGCTACCAAGGAGGTTACGATTTTCCCGAATGCAGCACCGATAATAACCCCGACAGCAAGATCCATAACATTCCCTTTAAATGCAAACTTCTTAAATTCTTGCCACATATACCTTACCCCCTTTCTTAATTTTACTATTGTACATCCTTTCTCAAAATAAAAAAAGAGAGACGAAGCCATCTCTCTTCTTACTCCTGCACTTTTCGATCATTTGGCAGCAGCCATGAAACAATCCCAAGAAGAGGTAAAAAGCTGCAAAACATCATGGTAAACGTTAAACCATACAGATCTGCCAGTTTTCCAAGTACAACTGCGCCGAGCGCACCCATCCCGAATGCAAGACCGACAATTAATCCAGATGCCATGCCTACTTTTCCAGGCATAAGTTCTTGTGTATACACGACAATAACACTAAAGTTGCTGAATAAAATAAAGCCAAGAACCGCAAACAGCGGCGCCACCCAAACGAGCGGAATATGCGGCAGCAGCAGGGCAAGCGGTGCGGAACCAAGCATGGAAAACAAAATAAGATTCCGCTTCCCAAAGCGATCGGATAATGGTCCGCCAAAAAATGTTCCTGCTACCCCAGCAATCATAAAGATAAATACATAATATTGTGCAGCTTGGATGGATAGTCCATAATGCTCAATCAAATAAAACTGATAAAAGTTACCGATGCCCGCATTATACCAGGATCGCGCAAATGTTAGAAAAATGAGGAATACAACTGCAAGCTTCACCTGCCTGCTTAGCTTTCCTTCCATGTTTCCAGCTGCTGCCCGCTTCTTTACACGCATCGTGCCGCTCGTGAGCTCTGTGCGGTACCATCTGGACACATACCAAAGCAGCAATACGCCGATTGCCGCCGAAATTGTAAACCAAGCAGCGCCGGACTGACCAAGCGGGACGAAAATTAAAGCAGTGAAAATCGGTGCAAGCGCATTTCCTGTATTACCGCCAACTTGATAAATTGATTGTGCCAATCCTCGTTTTGTTCCTGCTGCCATAAAAGCAACGCGTGCTCCTTCTGGATGAAACACAGCTGACCCAAGACCGATAAATAAAACAGAAAGAAGCACAAGATAAAAGTTGGGCGCAAAAGCGATTCCAATCATACCGAGCATGCTTGATAGCATTCCAAGCGGAAGCAGAAACGGCGATGGCTTCTTATCCGTATAGAATCCAAATACAGGCTGCATAATGGAAGATGTCATATTCAAAGCGAACGCAATCCAGCCAACCTGTGTATACGATAGATTCATAGACTGTTCCAAAATTGGAAATATAGCCGGTACGACAGCTTGCATAGAATCATTCATTAAATGACCTAAGCTAATAGCAAAAATAATGCGGTAGATCGTCGGTGTGTTTAAAGAGCTTTGTTTAGGTGCTGCTGCTTGCAAGGCATATTCTCCTCTCCAGTAAATGGACGATTCATTCTATAGCCCATTTTGTCCACATTTTTAGATACAATCTATTGTATACCTATCCACTTCTCTTTTCTAGTTACTTACCTATATAATTATTCACTTACTTAACAAAAAATATATCTTAGGCATACATCAAAGATTAACCCCATTTGAGCGCTTTAACCTGAACCCCAGCATCTTGCAATACATGTCGAATGCTTTGCGCAAAAGCTAACGCATGTGCACCGTCCCCGTGAATACAAATTGTGTCAGCCTTCAAAAGTATATCTTTCCCTTGCAGAGATCGCACCTTCCCTTCTTTAATCATTCGGATTACCTGTTGCATAGCAGTCTGCGTATCTGCAATCACTGCGTCTGCATGCCTTCGCGGCGTAAGCGATCCATCCTGCTGATAGGTGCGATCAGCAAATACTTCGCTTGCTGTTTGCAACCCAATCTTCTCTCCAGCTGCTATCAGCTCGCTCCCTGATAGTCCGAATAAAGTCAACTCTGGATTCACTTTATATACTGCCTCCGCAATTGCCTCTGCAAGCTCCTTGCTTTGCGCCGCCATATTATATAATGCTCCATGCGGCTTTACATGCTGCATAACAGCTCCTTCTGCATGTATAAATCCGTATAACGCACCAATTTGGTATACCGTTATATCGTACGCTTCCTGCGGGGAAAGCGCCATGTTTCGTCTGCCAAACCCGGCTAAGTCAGGCAAGCCAGGATGAGCGCCTATCGCTACCCCCTTATCAAGCGCAAGCCGCACCGTCTTTCTCATGACTGAAGGATCGCCTGCATGGTAACCGCACGCAATATTTGCTGACGTAACAAATTCAAGGATTTCTTCATCTGCTCCCAGCTCATAAGCCCCAAAGCCTTCTCCCATATCACAATTGATATCGATTCGAAACATGATTTATCCCTTTCCTTTCCATTGTATTCCGAGTGCTGCCAATTCTAAGAGTTTTTCTTGCGCAAGCATGAGCATATGTGCCTGCTCCAAGGAGATTTCTTGAAACTTTACAAAATCTCCTGGCTTCAATTGAGCCAATATTGGAATGTCTACACTCACTACGTATCCAATGTTTGGATATCCGCCAGTTGTTTGACAATCTGCCATCAGTACAATTGGGTTTCCCTCTGGCGGCACTTGAATTGTGCCAATTGATACCGCTTCAGAAAACAGTTCGGCAGCCCCTTGCAATTCAAGCTTTCCCCCTTCTAGGCGATATCCCATTCGATCTGAATTTGTTGTAACGTGAAACGAACGTGCAAAAAGCTCCTCTTGCGCTCGTTCTGTAAACCACTCAAACTGTGGACCGCGAATCATACGAACGATTGACCTTGAGGAATAAGCAGGCAGTAATGTTGAGGAGAATCCCCATTTCGTTGCCGAGAATCTCTTTTTTTCTCCGTTAGACAACTGCCTCATGAAACAACCGGCAAGTTCTGAAGCTTTTCCGATGAACAGTCGATCTCCTTCTTTTACATTACGGCCTTCTAACCCACCAAATTCTCCTCGTGTATATGTACTGCTGCTTCCCATCACCTTTGGAACAGCAAAGCCTCCCGCAACTGCAATATATGATCGGCAGCCAAGTTTCGGAGCCCCAAACTGCAGAACACTGCCTGACTTCACAAGTACAGGGCGCCATAGCGGCACTATACATCCATCTATATGAGGAGACAAATCACCGCCACATATAGAAATCAAGATGTCCTCCTCAAACAAAAGCTTTGGACCAACCAATGTTATCTCAAGTGCAGCAGCAGCTTCTTCGTTACCGACAAGCCTGTTACCGATTCTAAGAGCTGCCGTATCCATCGCGCCGCTTACGACCACCCCTTGCTTTCGATAGCCGTACCTTCCTAAATCCTGTACGCTCGTGCACAAACCCGGACGTATCACTTGTATTGTCACTCTGCTTCCCTCCCCAAGGCTTCATATTCTTCTCGCGGGATAGGCTGAAAACGAATGATATCTCCTGCCTGCAGCAAGCTTGGCTGTTCCCTATGAGGATTAAATAGTCGCAGCGGTGTACGTCCAATAATTTGCCAACCACCTGGACTTTCTAGAGGGTAAATGCCTGTTTGCTTTCCCCCAATCCCAACACTCCCTGCCGCAATCACGAGACGAGGGGAAGACCGGCGCGGCACTGCAAGTTGCTCGGACATCCCTCCCAAGTATGGAAAGCCAGGTGCGAATCCGATCATATACACGGTATAGCTTCGCCCGGCGTGAAGGCCAATAACTTCTTCAGGAGTCATTCCCGTGAACTCTGCAACTTCCTGTAAATCAGGACCAAACTCTTCTCCATAACAGACTGGAATCGTAATCACTCTTGGTTCTTCTGAAACCATGTAAGAATTAACCACAACCCTCTCCAATGCAGCACGAATTTGTTCATACGGCGGGGCAGCTTGTCCAAGGCGTAACAGCTTAATAGGATCATAAAATACTGTTACTGTTGTAAAACCAGGAACAAGCTCTATCATACCAGGAAGCGGGTGATCCTCTAAGTATTGGACAAGCCCCCTCACCTTGTTATGTACTGCTATATCAGCTGATTTGCCAAGCTGCACTGTAATAGCCGCATCCCCTAATGGATAAAATTGAATCTCATTCATATACCTGCTCCCTCCACTCCCAATACGCAAGACACTAATCTATCTCCTATTCTACCGCAGCATCCCTCCCTGTCTCCATAGCTTTTATCCTAACTAGATGAGAAGACACATATTTAAAGAAAACTTGCAAAGTCAATGAAGAGATAGAACATATAGCTTCCCTTTCAGTGATAACTGGCGGCTACACCCATCCTACATTTTTTCGCACGCAGGGGAAGATACCTTGCAGAAAGGGGGAGGTAGTAGATACTAACGTTTCCTTGCACTGTAAGAAAGTATAAATTTCTATCCGCAAGCCAACTCGACGTAGCGAGAAATTTTAGGAATACAGTATAAGGGCAACTATGCCTCTGTCTTCGCCCAAGAGCAGGGCTCGCCAATCGGCGAGTTTTCTTTACAAAAGTTTAGAACAACGACTTGTAGAGCGTCTCATTTTGGGTACAATATCCAAATGAACCTACTGCCTGTCTCACGAACACCGTTGCAAGATATTCAGGCTTGAAAGGAAGATTGGTAATGATTGGGGTCGAAAGAATCAGCTCTTTTCAGTTTTGCTGTTTAATTATACTATTTGAGCTTGGGACAGCTGTTATGGTCCCATTAGGCGCAGATGCAAAACAAGATGCTTGGATTGCAGTTTTAGTTGGCATGCTTGGCGGTCTGTTAATTTTCTCTATTTATGCTTATCTGCATCGGCACTTTCCCCGTCAACCATTAACAAGTTATGTAAAACAAATCGTCGGTAAAGATATAGGATTTGTGATAGCTCTGTTATATACTCTGTTTTTTATTTACGGAGCCGCAAGGGACTTGAGGGACGGGATGGAGCTGCTGCGTCCTACCTATAGTGAAACTCCCTTATTGGTCATCGGTTTTATCATCATAAGTTTAGTCTGTTATTCTTTATATAAAGGACTCGAGGTATTGTCACGTGTAGGGGAAGTATACTGTATGTTCTCTCTATTTGTGGGAGTACTAGCGTTGTTATGTTTATTTTTTTCGGACGTAATAGATCTAACAAAAGTATTGCCCCTATTAGAAAAAGGTTGGAAGCCCGTTCTCGCTGCCGCCTATGGGCAAACTATTATGTTTCCATTTGGTGAGATGATTTGCTTTACAATGATACTGCCTTCTTTACTTCATCCACAATCTGGATTTAAAATTGGAACGATTTGTATTCTTATAAGCGGAACGATACTAGCAATGACCGTGTTTCTGGAAATTTCAGTGCTAGGGGCAAACAAGACTAGCACTGACTTGTTCCCTTTTTTAAGGCTTATGCAGTACATTAACATTGGGGACGTTATACAGCGGCTGGATGCATTTGTTCTCATTGGTTTAATTGTAAATGACTTTTTTAAGGTGTCCATTTTTGCCTATGCTGCTATCCTAGCTTTTACAGATATGTTTCCTATTCAAAAACATAAACTCGCACTTCCTATTGGGGGCATAATTTTATTTGTATCACTAGCAATTGCTCCAAATTCACAATCTCACTTTGCACAAGGAAAATTTGCTTTAAAATACATTTTCCCTCTCTTTATCCTCTATATCCCTCTCTTGCTTATGATAATAGAATTGCTTCGTACAAAGCTAAGAACAAGAGGAAAAGAAAAAATATAAACTCCGCGCGTTTCTCTTACTTTAAGAGCAATGCGCGGAATTGCATGTGCCATTTTTGCTTGTAGAAAACATCTCTTAAAATCAATGACCGTTAGTGTCTCGGATTACATCCCTATCTTCACCCATAGCTTTCCATCCCGAATGTCAAAATGCTTAATGCTTCCAACTGGGATGGACTTGATTGTGTCAATTTCGTCTAAATCCATCTTCAGCATCCGATCCTCATACACTGTGTATGGCGGTTTATTCAAAACTTTTCTCTTCATCCACTCTTGATTGAACGGCTTCATATACGGAACCGTAAAGTATAAGGTTCTATATTCCGCCTTCAATGGCTTCAAATCAAATTCAAAATATACCTGCAGTAGAAGCTTTGTCGTCAAACCGCTGATGCATATTGTCTCGCCGCGAAAGGATACATCCAGATTCCGAACCTCCTCCTCTTGTTCTTTCATCCCTTTGCGAAACATCCATAGTAAGCGATCTGAGGTAATCGGAATAGAAACAGCCTTATCCACCGCCACGTTTTTAAATGTTCCTTTTAATTTTCTAAAGAACTCACTCACGATATCACCCGCTTTAGATCACAAATTTCTAGGCCTTTTATAAAGATATGTAAATACTCTAAATAGATTGACAGCTCAGTAACATTACAGATTTTCCGAACGGGAAAGCCCACTCCTTCAGGTGTCGGATGAAAGCGAGGTCAAACAAAGCGTACCTTTAGGTACAGCATGACGTAGGAAAACCTGACAGCACAGATTGACCGCTGTGAAGCGTTATGTCTAACGGCGTGGGAGGTTAGAATCCCACTGCTTCAGCTGTGGGAGTGTCAAATATGATCTAGGCTGTGGTAACATTTAAGATAGAAATACATCTGACCAAACTTAGGAAAGGGGATTATCATTGTGATTTGTTACGAGGAGCTTCATCATGTTGGGATCAATGTGACTGATTTAGAAAAAGCAAAGCATTTTTATAGTACAATTCTTTGTTTACAGGAAATTGAACGTCCAAATTTTGACTTTGAAGGAGCTTGGTATGCAATTGGGCAGCAGCAGCTTCATTTACTTGTCCGTCCAGATTCACAAACGATCCGATCTGATAAAAGGTTAAACAGCAGAGAAGGGCATTTCGCGTTGAGGGTGAAAGATTATGAGCAAACTTTACGTTGGTTACAGCAAAATCATGTGGAAGTGCTTGAGAAACCCAATAGCATGAGCGGCTTTGCACAAATCTTCTGTGCTGATCCAGATGGGAATTTGATTGAATTACACGTAGAGCAAAAAGACTTACAGCGTTCCTAACTAGCGGACAGGCAGGCCCAAGCAGCCTGCCTATTCCTTTAACGTAATAAAATCACTTCATTTATCATCCAAGGATATGATTTGAGAAAGTCAACTACCCGCCACTTAAACGTTAACACGTTTTTCCCACAAGGGGACTTCCGTTGGTCGAAAGTGGGGGCTTGAAAAAGCCTAGTTGTCTAGTCTGAGTCTCCGGTATATGGTGAGCCATAGCGAGTGACTACGTTGGGTAAGTCAATACGGCTTTGTGTGATTCCCAAGCACAATCTGTCGTTCAGGCTCTGTAACAGTTCTGAGAGGAGGAACGGTCAACCTGAAGCAAGAAGCTTATCCAACATGGACGAAGGGAAACAAACTCTAAGGAGGGACGAAACTTGCGAGTATTCGTCAGAAACTTACGAGGAGAGCCACTTATGCCTTGTTCGACTCGTAAGGCTAGAATTCTACTAAAAGAACAAAAAGCAAT
>JBEPZN010000008.1:0-143251 GCA_041640875.1 Ectobacillus sp.
CGTAGTTCATCGTGCTATGCATGTTTCCACGCACTACACTCACTTTGGCTTGAGAGCAATCAACACTCCATCACAAACCAAATGTTACGATTTGTGATGGTTGTTTGCTAGCTGTTGATAGCTCCTTTTTAGTAAGAGCCTGTAATAAATATTCTCTTCTAGCTGCTTCATTCCTTCCGCACGCTTCTATTATATCCGTTTTTCAGCGGCTGATGTTGCAGACTGCTCATTTCGGAAAAGATGGAGCGCATGCTTCATCACCTCCTCATCCCTCGCAAATGCTTCTCCTTCTGTTTGCGGAACAATACTTACTTGCTTTCTTCGATATGTTTGCCCTGACACATGTTCAATCAAGTTGCAGGCACACAAAAAAGCTATATATTCCTTTAACGTACTTTTAAAATAGGAAACCGGATAATAAGGGAGAATACGTCTTTGAATAACACCGTGACGTTCAACATAGCGGACAATTTGCCAAAAGGAAAGGTTCTCTCCTGCTCGCATCGGTTCAATAAGATCAAACAAAATAAAGCCTTGCCAAATAATAGCCGGTGTTTGAATCGCAAGAAGTGAAGGCAGCGGGACACCCGCTTCTGCAGGAAGAAGAGACGGAGAAACTCCTTTCGTATACAAGTATTGAAAAAATTCTTCGTAGCCGCGGCGCATATATAAAAACTGCCCTATACGCCAGCGCTTTTTCTTTTGCAGCCATTGCTGCTCTAGTTGTTCAACGGAAAAGAGGGATGGAGAAAAGATAGAAGAGATGGTGGCTGAAGATAAACGATGGACAAATGTATGAGAGAATGATGTGGAAGAGGAAAACGGAAGAAGCGGTGAGCATTTAAAGAATGAAGCATGATCTGGACAAAAATACAGCACATATGGCACTCTATTTTGTGCAAATAAAGCAGGAAAAGAAGAAAGCCGAAGCCAGTGGGCCGCATAGCGCTTATACTGGTTACCGCCCAGAATCCATAATACGCGTAAGCCTTCGCGCCAATACGCATGAGTTCGTTCCAAAAATCTTTTCGTAGGAATAGAGGAGCATTGAAACTCAACAGCTGCTTGTATATCAGCACGGGTAAGCAGTAAATCGGGGCGCTGGCAAATTGTGGACAAATATACTTCAGGTTCCGCTAAAAAACCTTGGGCTTTAAACCAATGATGCAGCATTTCCTTTCCGGCGAGATGGTATGCAGATTCCGGTTCTAAATCCAGCTTGCACACCATCGTACGCTTATGGGCAAAATGATATTTTTTCCTTGTGCCCAGCTTCAGCTGTACCTCACCTTCACAAACAGGGCAGAAGAACACCTCGCTTGCACGCATCTCCTGCAGCAGCTCCTTGCCAAGAGGCTGCAGCAAGTTAAGGCGTTCTCCGTTTTGTTTTAGGGCTACAAACAAAATACCACACTCCTTTCACCTGTTAGTTTCTATAACCAAAACGAAGAATCCTTCCTTTTGGTTATAGCAGCGGTGACAGCAGTCGATATGTGGATTCAACAATACGCATCACAAGACGTCTTTCGTTAAACTGATCCATATGGATTTCCTTTGAAACGGTCAAATCTTCTTCAAAGTCCTGCACGAGCTTATGAATGCTAGCTGTGTCATATAAAAATGCATTGATTTCAAAATTCAAATGAAAGCTCCTCATATCCATGTTGGCAGTGCCAATCGAAGCGAGGGAGAAATCAACTATTACAATCTTGCTATGCAAAAAACCTCTTTCATATTCATAAATCTTTGCCCCTGCCTCAAGAAGCTCTGGGAAATAGGAACGGGAAGCATAGAAAACAGTTCGTTTGTCAGGCTTGCTCGGCACGAGTAAACGCACATCAATCCCGGCCAGTGCAGCTACCTTTAATGCGGCCAAAATATCGTCATCTGGAATGAAATAGGGAGTGGCAATCCAAATGGACTTACGTGCTGAAGAAATCATCGCAAAGTACAAATGCTTAATGGTCTCCCATTTACTATCGGGTCCGCCGGCTACAAGCTGCACACCTCCAAGTCCTTCTCCCTCAATGTGCTCCGTACTAAGCAAGAGAGAATCAAGAACTTCTTCACCAGTCATATAAAACCAATCCTGTAAAAAAATCATCTGCAGGCTTTGAACTGCCTCGCCGCGTAAATATAAGTGAGTATCCCGCCAAAAGCCGAAATATTTATCTTTTCCTAAATATTCATCGCCAATATTTAATCCCCCGACAAACCCTTGTTTACCGTCTACCACGATAATCTTTCGATGGTTTCGATAATTAATCTTGTCATTTAAAATAGGGAAACGAACCGGAAAAAACGGAATCATTTCCACTCCCCCGCTCCGCAGCTTCTCCACATAGGCTTTAGAGAGACGGAAGCTGCCAACAGCATCATACAAAAAGCGAACCTTCACCCCTTCCGCTTGTTTGCGAAGAAGAATCTCTTGGATTTCGGTTCCAATTTTATCATCACGAACGATATAATACTCCATATGAATATGATGCTCCGCCTTCTCTAGCACCTCTTTGATAGAAGAAAATGTCTCTTCCCCGTTCGTTAACACCTTGGTTTCAGTCTGGAAGGAAATATTCAGTGTACCGAGACGAGACGCAAGGCGAAATAAAAGCTCCTGATGCGTATGCTCCGCTAAAAATTGCTGTTGCCTCTCGTTTTCTTTGTATTGTGAAAATGCCTGTTCATCAAGAAGCGCCTTCTTTTGAAACATTCGTTTCCGGCGAAAATTTTGCCCAAATAGTAAATACGCAAAAAAACCAAAGACCGGGAAAATACCGAGAACGATGAGCCAAGTCAACGTTTTCGATGGTTGCCGATTTTCAAGAAAAATCACAAAACCGATAAAAAAAGCTGACAAGGTAAACAACACGCTTAGCACACCAAACACTGAAATGTTTTTATGTATCAAATCTGAATAAAACGTTGCATCGTTCACGAGACGAAGAGTAAGAAAAACTGCAAATAATAGGATGAAAAACAAGATAAGTTTTAAAATATTCTTCATATCGCTCCCCCTTTCTAAAGGATGGGTTTCCTAGCGTTCCTTACACTTTTCCTTATTATATGCGACAATGAAAAAGCCGATTTCAGTATAAAGAAATCGGCCTACGCTTTTAACGAAAAGTTTTTGCAGATGACAGATAGGGCACTTTCAGCAATTACGGTTTTACCGTACTCCTGTACACGATGAATGGTCATAGCAGATTCTTCGCCATATTCCATAATAATGCTTAAAATGCTATCCATTTCCTCTTCATCATGTAACTCTTCATCAAATTCTACATATAAATAGTATCGTCCGTCAAAAACATATAATTCATTTTGGATGTCCTCAAGCGCGATACAATGACTTAATGAGATAACATCCTCAAAATCCTGAAACTTCACAAGAAACCCTAATGTTCCATCCTGACTTAAGTACGTATAGTCTTCCTGCTCAAGCTGCTGCTCGAATAGAGATTCGATCCGTTCATCAAGCGGAATATCAATCACTTTATCAAGACCAATTGGTAATTCAAGCTTTTGACCATCCTTTGAGATTTGAGCTCTCGTTACAATGACCTCAATTCCTTTTTCAAGCGCCTGGACTTGGATCCAAAGCGGACCGTCAACAAAGAAGTCATCCTGATCGCGTACTTCGTCCATCATCTCCCAGAATAACTGTTCGCTTTTTTCACGGTTATACCAAATTTCCTCCCGGTTAAAGCCGCGCTCCTCTATATCGATGTATGATATATAAAATTTGACTGTATGATCGTTAATTCTTTCAATATCCAATTCTGCTCTCTCCCTTCCTATTTGGCATATTTGATGAAGGGACCCCCCCTAGACTTATGGTGCATTTGTACCATCATATCACGATGCTGGAAAATCCTCTAGGAAATCTTGTACTCTCATTTTATGATAAGAAGCGTCGAAATGGAAATAAAATCACCGTTTTTTTCAAAAACAGACATTTGCCCTATAAAAAGCAAGAAAAAGAGGATGCTCTTGTCAGTTTTATGAGGCATTTTTGCCGTTTTCTCTAGCAGATATACTTCGTCTCTCTCTATACGGCTAACATAAAATTCTTCGACAAACTTAGAGCATTTCCTTTTCTTGACAGCTTGTAACATTGTCCCTTATATTGATTAAAAGTACTGAGACAGAAAACTAATAAACGGGGGACTATACATATGGATTTTGACTTTCTTATGTCGATCCTTATGATTGTAGGCATCGATATTGTTTTAGGGGGAGACAATGCGATTGTCATTGCCTTGGCAAGCCGCAATTTGCCGGAAAGCCAACGCAACAGGGCCATCTTCCTCGGCACAGGTTTAGCTATTATCGTTCGTATTTTATTAACAGTTATCGCGGTCTACCTGCTCGCGATTCCATTTTTACAACTGATTGGCGCTATTTTACTCCTATTCATCTCCTATAACCTGCTCACAGGTGAAGGAGAAGATCTCTCTAAGATTCAAGCTAGTCCTACCTTAACGGCGGCCGTTCGTACAATTGTATTTGCTGATATCGTGATGGGATTTGACAATGTCCTCGCAGTTGCCGGTGCCGCACACGGAAATATCATTCTTGTTGTGTTAGGATTAATTGTTTCCATTCCTATCATTATATGGGGCAGCAAGCTCATTTTAGTACTAATGGAAAAGTTCTCTGTTCTCGTTTATGTCGGCTCTGGAATTTTAGCATATACCGCCGGCAAAATGGCAACCCATGAAGAAAGACTAGCCAGCTTCCTTGAGGAAAACACCTTTCTGCAAACGGGAATTCCGGCAGCAGCAGTTGTCGGTGTGTTGGCAGCCGGGTATATCGCCAATCAAATTAGACTAAAGAAAGCGCATAACTAAATGAAACAACATAAGTAATGAACATGTAAATATCCATAATGGCTTAATCCGCACAAAAAAGGAGAGGGTGTCCCAAAAGGCAGCGCATTGCTAGCTCTTGGAACACCCTTTGTCGTTATTTCACTTTTCTAAGTGTAAATATTTTGGAATCAAAATCTCGTTTCTTCATAATTGCTGTATCATCAAATCCCAGTTCTCCCTTGATTGGCGGTGTTAATACAATTCCAATGTTTTCTAGCTCACTGCCTGTATACTGCAGGCCATTTTCTTCAATTTCATATAGAGCACTAGGATCTAATCCTGGAACCTTCACTCTTCGGTAGCTATCATTTGGAATAGACAGCACTTGGAACCATGCTACAATTGCCTGTTCTTTATCTTTTGTTTTTACCATCCACATCGTTTCGTTTTCTTCAAAAGGACTGGCCAAACGGGTAAACTCTCCAAATAATAATAGTTCACGATTTCTTTTGTAATATTTAATTTGCTCTTTGATTTCTTTCATTTCTTCCTCTGTCAATGTATTTGGATCTAATTCATATCCAAACACCCCAAAAAACGCTACATTTGCACGAGTATCAAGTGGAGTGATTCGTCCAACCTGATGGTTAGGAACAGCAGATACATGTGCTCCCATGGAACTAACCGGATAAACCATTGAGGTACCGTATTGAATTTTCAGGCGCTCAATTGCATCACTATCATCACTTGTCCATGTTTGCGGGGCATAATAAAGCATTCCTGGATCAAATCGCCCACCGCCTGATGCACAAGACTCAATTAGTAAATCGGGGTATTTTTCCAATAATTTATCACATAAAGTGTAGACACCTAAGATATAACGATGCATTAACTCCCCTTGTGATCCTGAATCTAAATAAGCTGAATATGCCTCAGAAATATTTCGGTTCATATCCCATTTAATATAAGAAATATTCGCGTTACTTAAGATGTCATCCATCATTTCAAAAATATGTTCTACCACTTCTGGATTACCATAATCCAGCACGTATTGAAAACGAGCCGGTTTTCTAAAACGTCCTGGTGTCCCGATAATCCATTCAGGGTGTTCCTTCATTATATGAGAGTCACTGTTAGACATTTCTGGTTCGAACCACAAGCCAAACTCCATCCCTAAATCGTTTACCTTCTTCGCTAAACCCTCCATTCCGTTGGGAAGCTTTTCTTTATTCACATACCAGTCACCTAATGATGAATTGTCTAAATCACGTTTTCCAAACCAGCCATCATCTAATACAAATAATTCCACACCTAACTCACTCGCTGTTTCTGCCATACTGATGATTTTGTCTTCCGTAAAATCCAAGTAGGTTCCTTCCCAGTTATTCATGACCACAGGACGAGCTTTATATGCCCACTTAGGATGAATTAAGTGATTGTTATATAAATCGTGATAAGCGTGACTCATACCATTCAAACCTTTATCTGAAAATACAAGTACTGCTTCCGGTGAATAAAATTCACCATGTGGTTTTAATTTCCATTGAAAGCGATTTGGATGGATACCAATCATTAAACGATTAACATAGTAGTTATCCACATCCACTTGAGCTAAAAAGTTCCCACTGTAAACTAAGTTCATACTATATACATTGCCATGATTTTCTGTAGCTTCTGGATGCGCCAACGCAATAAAAGGATTATGGTGATGGCTGCTTGCCCCACGAGTTGAATATACTGCCTTAACTCCTGGTTCAGCTGGAGCACGATAAAAATGTCTTTCCCTGCCCCATAAGCCAGATAGGTGAATAACATCATATTTTTGATCCGGAATATCCACACTGGCACTTAATAATCGTTCAATTGTAATGTTTTCATCACCATTGTTTTTCAGGCGTACCGATCTTGTAATAACAGGAAGCGTATTAAATATCGTATAATTCAATTCCACTTCCAAACCTGATAATTCATCCTTCATAAAGATAGTTAACGTTTCACACTCATCTTGATTGGCAAAAGTTGTTGGCATACCAGGAATCTTTGTTTTTCCCTTAGCTGTTTTATACGAATTATATTCTAACTCTAATATATGAGAACCATTCTCAAATGTAACGTCGATAGCAGCTTCTCTGAAATCACCGCCACCACTTGATGGAAACTCTTGTTTAATGCTATCTAGACAAGTAATTAAGTCATTATCAAACTCGACAACCGACACAGGACGGTAACTTCTTTCGACTAAACGACTAACAGAATCTGAAAAAACTATTTTACGTCCATAATAAATATGCTCTAATTGCTTATTCTCCATAACCCGGAAAATGTAACTCATTTTATCATTCGTTAAGTGAAACGTTTTTTCTTGGTCATTAATAAATATACTCACTTACTATTCCTACCTTCATAATTTTTTTACACTGTAGAAAAGTATAAATTTCCAGCTAGAAGTCATTCGGCGTAGTGGGAAATTTCAGGAATACAGTGTAAGGGCAACTACTATTCTTTTATAACCGTTGATGTCATATTTAAATGATGGCCAAATTGATACGAATAGGAGTGCTTTTGGTATTGTAAAGAAAACTTACAGGATACAAGAAAGCGTACAGCTGGATTGAATTAAATTCGCTTAGTATCCTGTAACACTTAGCAGATACCAAGCGAATTTACAATTCTCATTCATTCAATTGGACAGCCGCATATTATCCTTTTACCGCTCCAGACGATAAACCGCTAATGAAATACTTTTGCAGGAACAAGTATAAAACGATAATTGGCAGCGCTGCCAGAAGTGACCCTGCAGCTACCCAGCCAACATTGTTCGTATATTGAGAGAAGAACGCCGCTAAGGAAACTGTAACCGTCTTCGCTTCTGTGCTTTGCAGGAAAAAGACGGAGAATTGATAGTCATTCCAAACATTGACCCCTGTCAAAATAGTTACTGTTGCTGTAACTGGCTTTAAAAGCGGCATGATAATTCGGAAGAATAGCCCGAATCGGCTCATCCCATCCATCATCGCTGCCTCATCCAGCTCCTGTGGAATTGTGCTAATAAATCCAGTAAATAAGAAGATTGTCATTGGTAAATTGAAAGTTACGTGCAGAAGAATAATCGCCCAGTACGAATTCATTCCCCCAATGTCAACGATAAACTTGTAAAGTGGTACTAATATAGTAAGAGGCGGTACAATAAGCGCTGAGATAAAGATTACATACATGCTTTTATTCAAACGAGTTTTGTATCTTGCTAATGGATACGCTGCGAATGAGCCTAGAATGATTACAAGGACTACAGAAACCACTGTAATAATTACATTATTGAAAAAAGCTGATTGCAGATTCGCTTGTTCCCAGACTTCTTTAAAATTGTCTAGGTATAAGGAAGAAGGCAGAAGCCATTTTGAGCTTGTATCCCCCATTCCCTTGAGTGAAGTTGTAAGTAATAGATAAAAAGGAATGATATGAGCAATGCTGAGTACAATCATGAGGGGCAGCATCCATTTTTTATTTTTCTTCATCACGCAATCTCCTTTTTTCTCAAATAGATTAACGCTGACATACTGATAACGGAAATGAGTACAAACATCAGATTTCCTAATGATGCAGCATAGCCGGCATCCTGGCTGGCAAAATAGATTTTATACATCATTGTCGATAATGATTGCGATGCATATCCTGGGCCTCCATTTGTTAACGCAACAATCACATCAAAGAGTTTCAAGCCACCAATTAAGTTCAAAACAACGTTAATTGTAATAGACGGCATTAATAACGGAAGTGTAACATTCCAGAACTGTCCAAACTTAGAAGCGCCATCTAGTTCAGCTGCTTCATAATAATCGCTTGGAATCGATTGCAGACCAGCTAGATAAATAACCATTGCGATCCCCATATACTGGAATGTGTTTACAAATGTTAAAATCCAAACATTCAGCTTAGGATCTGCTAGTAGGTTGAGAGGTTCATCTTGGAATAACAAAACAATATCATTCAATGCTCCGCCTTTGAATTGAAAGAAAAAGTACCAAATGAATCCCATAATAAGAGGACTGATAATAACCGGTAAATACACAATCGTCCGTACAATGCCTCTGAATTTAATACTTTGATTTAATAAAAGCGCATACAATAAACCGCACACATTTTGGAATAATGTACTTCCGACTCCATAAATGAGCGTGTTCTTAATAACTGTTAAAATATTAGGATCAGAAAACATCCGTTGATAATTCTCCCATCCTACCCAACTAAAAGTTTGCGAATAACCGTCCCAGTTTGTAAAAGAAATTTTAAGTCCATTTATGAAAGGGTAAAAGATGAAGACACAAAACAAAAGCAAGGCTGGTAAATACATCAAATTTAACCAGAAAGGGGAGTTTCCCTTAAACATTTTGGCAAATGAGCTTTTCCTCTTTGCCTTTGGCTGTATATAAGGTTCTCTAACAGCAATTTTTTCCTCCACTTCTCTCACACTCCTATTTTTAATGTGAGGGTTACCCATCTAGGGAACCCTCATAATTACATCCCATCAGCAGGCTGAAGATTTCCTTTATTTCACTGTAAGAAAGGATAAATTTCCAGCCGGAAGCCAATTCGACGTAGTCGGAAATTTTAGCAATACGGTATAAGCAACTACGTCTCTGTCTTCGCCCAAAGGCAGGGCTCGCCAATCGACGAGTTTTCTTTACAAGATAAGAAAGTATAACTTTTCGGGGTGATGTCTAGCTCCCAAGGCCCAAAATGCCAGACTCCGGGCTGAACCTCCGCAAAAGGCAAAAAGCGCCTTTCACTCCGGTCCACCCCTACGCTGCCATAAAAGGCGGGCCTTGTCCGCTTTTCTTATTTTTGCTGCTGGCTGCGTAAACGTTCCACTTCTTGCTCCATTTTTTCAGAGAATTGCTTAGGTGTAATCGATCCTGCAAGCAGTTCTTGTCCTTGTGTACAAAGAACATCCCACATGCCGTTTGGCAGATATACACGGTCAAAGTAAGGGAATACACGTGCGGAAGCGTACTCTTGATAATATTTCGTCAAGTCGCCTAAATCCTCGTTAACACCCTTGATGCCCGCAGGTAAGCCTGTAGTTTCTGCCATTGTTTTTAAGTTTTCAGTCTTAGCAAAGTACGCTAATAGCTTTTTAGCTTCTTGGGCATGTTTGGAATCCTTCCATACAGCCATCGTATATCTTTCTCCGCCTGAGAATGCTGGTTCATCGCCTGCAACCATTGCTGGTACTGGCATATATCCAACTTTTACATTCGGATTCATTTCCCTAGCTTGTGCGACAGATTGAGGTCCATCAAATAGAAAAGCCACTTCTCCGTTAGCAAACATTTGAGGGATATCGCTTCGTTTTGCCGTAAGGACATCTTTGTTAATTAAACCTTTGTCACTCATTTCTTTAAGCTTTTCAGGAAGAGCTGTCCACTCGGACCAATCAAACTTGCCATCTAATAGAGCATCCGCATAGTTCTTTTGTGGACTGATCAATAATGGTGTTGCAAAGTAATCAAAGAATTGCCCAATTGTCGATGAATCGATTCCGGAGAAGAAAAATGGCGTAACTTTTCCATTACTTTCTTTTTTAATTTTCTCACCAGCTGCGATAAGTTCATCCAGTGTTTTAGGTACTGGTATTCCATACTTCTCTAATATTTCCGTGTTATAAGTGATGCCATCCTTCGCTTCATTTAACGGTAAAGCATAGACTTTTCCCTGCTCATCAGTAACAACCGGTTTTATCGAATCTGTCAATTGAGATGCCCACTCTTGATCCTTTAAATCAGCTAAATACTTACCGTAACGAATTTGAGACCAGCCATGCGTGTCGAACACATCCGGTAAATCATTTGCTGCCATCTTAACCTTCATCATATTTTCATAATCCTGCCCTGGAAATTGAATCTCTACATCAATGCTTGGATTTTCCTTTTCAAAGCTCTCTGTTATTTTTGTCATCGCATTTTTTGTTTCCTGCTCACTTGCTGAACTGAAAACGGTCAATTTCACCTGATCGCCTTTCGCTTCAGTGGATGATTTTTCTCCGCTTGAGCAGCCAAAGAGTGTAACTGCGGATAACATTGTTACGAGAGTAGTAGCAACCTTCTTCTTCATATGAATCCCCCTTAATATGTTTAAGCCATAACGTCTGATAAGGAACGTTCCACTAACTGTAACTTTTTTCTTTACATCCCCCTATGCTACCGTAAATGCTGCGTTCATTCCATCCGTTATCTCTTGCTTATCTGTATTCTATCATCTTTGAACGCGTTTTCATGTGACGTAAAACTACAATGAAAGCGCTCTTTTCTCCACTCCTCCTTTTTCATCCTTTCTTCCGATGCTCTTGATATTCTTCCCAATATATGTTTATATGATTGAGAAATTAAATTCCCATTTCAATGTAAATATTTACAAAGAATTGTTACAATTAATGCTATTCTGCTAAACTTATTAATAAAGATGAAAAATCTGTTTTGCTCCCCTGCAAAGCAAAATCCCTCTTAATGAAAACGTTTTATAAATCTAGCGCATTTAGATAGCATAGATACAATCAAACTGGTAATAGGAAGGTGCAGCAGCAACTATGAAACTTGCTTACTCGTTACGATTTAAGTTATCTACATTCTACTTAATCATTATTGTAATTCCTGTTCTTATCATTTCCATCATCATGCCTTATTACTACCAGTATTTGATTTCAAAGGAAACAGAGAAGCTGACTGAAAGTACATTGGCATCTTTAAGCAATAATATTAATACTTATCTGGATGACCTATCACGTATTACGATTATTCCTTACCTGAATGAAGATATTATGTTTGCGCTACGGCAGGTAGCCTCTAATCAATATGAAACAGCGGAACCCTATACGCAGCTCATGGTAAACCGTGCTCTCTATGACTCACTACCTAAATATTTACAATTCACAAGAGAAGATATTCTTTCTATGATCATTACAACACGAAGCGGTTCTTCCTTTGTCCATTCGCGAAACAGCGGAACTGAGGTTGCTGATTATCCCTATACAGAGCAAGATTGGTATAACCGGGCAAAAGCTAATAATGGAGAGGTGACATTCATTCCAACGCATGTCCAGGATTACATCACGAACTCCAAGCAAGTTCAAGTTTTTTCTGTAGCACGGCTCATTAAGGATCCTGAAACACAGCGCCCTTTAGCTGTCATGATGGCTGATGCTGATATGAGGGCCTTTGAAAAAATAATTGGAGGAATAGATTTAAACAATAAAGACTCCATTATAACGATTATGGATGACCGTGGAGATTTATTTTTTTCCAGTAAAACTCTATCAGAATCATTGCGTGAGCAAATTCAAGACGAGCCAGAGGTTGTGAAAGATGGCCGTGACTCCTATGTTGTCGTTTCTAAGGTTATACAGCCTTCTCAATGGAAATTGGTTGTTTTGCTGTCAAAATCAGAAATTGCGGCTAAAGTTCATTGGATGTTCACCATCGGCATTTTATTTGCCGTGAGCGGAATTTTCATTACTTTCCTTCTTTTCTTTGTGCTGTCACGCTGGATTCTCCGCCCTTTTCAGGAAATGGTTCGAGTAATGAAGCAAGTAGAGCGCGGGAATTTTGATGTACGTCTGCGAACCCAGGGACAAGATGAAATTGCCCTGCTTGGGAATGCATTCAATGCAATGATTTCACAGGTGAACGACTTGATTGACAGAGAATATCGCGCGGTTCTCAATCAACGAAATGCTGAATATCGCGCTCTGCAATCACAAATTCAGCCCCATTTTCTGTATAATACCTTAAATGGATTTATTGGGTTGAACCGGCTGGGAGATCGTAAAACATTAGAAAAAGCAATTTTATCCTTAAGCTCCATGCTGCGATATACTTTAGACCACGCTGATTGGTCAACCCTGGGTGAGGAATTCAAATTTTTAGAGAAGTATTGTCATCTTCAAGGAATGCGCTTCCAGGATCGGATGAGAACTCACATCCATTTAGAAGACACCGTTGCTAGCTATAAAATACCGAAATTGCTTCTTCAGCCTCTCGTTGAGAATGCGATTATCCATGGCTTGGAAGCATCAGAGCACCCGTGTTCTATTCATATCTTAGCTCACCTAGAAAAGCAAGATGGCCAAGCATTTTTATGCATTTCTGTTAAAGACGATGGAGCTGGGTTTGATATGAGAAAAAAGAAAGAAAAAACAAGTGTGGGTCTTTCTAACATTCAAGTACGGCTAAAGATGGCCTATCCCGGCTCTATCTTTACAATCCACAGCCAAGTTGGACAAGGAACATCTGTTGTGATTCAAATCCCAGAAAAGGAAGTGACCATATGAGAGTTGTAATTGCGGATGATGAAGGTCTAGTAAGAGCAAGCCTTCGAAGCATGCTAGAGGAATTAGAACTTCCCGTATCTATCGTCGGAGAAGCAGCTAACGGTGAAGAAACCCTTGCATTAGTGAAAGAGTATGAACCTGATCTCGTATTTATTGATATTCAAATGCCAAAGCTAAATGGTCTAGGAGCGATTGAGAGTGGAAAAAAGCTCTCTCCACAAACGAGTTGGATTATTCTAACGGGTTTTTCTGAATTCAACTATGCACGTGAAGCCATTCGGCTTGGAGCTGACAACTACTTACTGAAGCCTGTAAGCCCTGAAGAATTGGAAGAAGCCCTGCAAGGATGGCTGAAAAAACATGAAAAACACAAATTATTTCGTAACTCACAGTTTGAAAATCAAATGATAGCTCTCGCCCACGGGCTAAGCTCCATTGAAGATACAAATAATCAAGACACACTCATGGACACCGCTTTTCTTTGTTCTACTTTCTTTATAGATAGCCATCTAGAGGAAAAGCAAAAAGCAGATATACTCTTGCAATTTTCCCTAGCTTTAAGACAATGTGCTTACAGCTATATTGGAGGAGACGCAAAAATAGCGATTTATACAAGGCCTACCGGAGAGTTATTTACTGTTGGCTGTTGGAAGTATGGGAAACAAACAGCGGGGAAAACAAAAATCCAAGAGTATTTTGGTGAAATCAATAAGATGATCCGCCATTTCTCTAATGAAAATGTGGCCATCACAGCAATCCAAAGTGCTGACTGCTCCTCATTTGAGGACTTACAGCAGCAAATAAATAGAATACTAGATTTATCTGCGCTTCGGACTGTCAGCGGAATCCATAAAAAGTGGAGTATTGAGCAATTATCTCCTCATCAAACTGACTCACATATGACTGAACTGAGCCGAATTCTGATTCAGTTATCTGACTACTATAAAGCTGAAATTTACTTTAACTATATGAAGACAGTGACTGATTTCGAAAAAGCACTCCTAAACGCAAATCTGAGCAAACAAAGCAAACAACAAATTTGCCTTTTTCTTCACTACTCCCTTGGCTGCTCCCTCCAAGCAGAGGAAGATGTGAATACTTGGATTCAAAAGCTCCAAAATCACGGCAGTCAACTGCTTGCCCAAAATCAAAAGAGTGAAAATCGTCAAACAGACCTTGTAGATCAAGCTATTGCATTTATTGATCAAAATTATATGAACAATATTGGTGTTGGCCAGATTGCAGAACAACTGAATGTAACGCCTAATTATTTAAGTACTCTTTTCCATAAAAAAACAGGTATTACATTTACAAAATACATTATGAAGACACGTATCCTAAAAGCGAAGGAGTTATTGCTAAACGACACTATGCAGGTTCAGCAAGTTGCAGAAGCAGTTGGGTATTATAGTACCCGCCACTTTACTAAGCTCTTTACAGAATTAGTCGGCTGCTATCCTTCCGAGTTCCGTAATCAGTTTAAGATGGAGAATACTTAAACAAAAGGCTGCTGAACAAGTTCCTTGAAACCTTTACTTCAAAACACAGATATTCATATAATAAAGAAAACTCGCCGATTGGCGAGCCCTGCTCCCCGGGCGAAGACAGAGACGTAGTTGCCCTTATACTTTGTTCCTAAAATTTCTAACTACGTCGAATTGTCTTCCTGCTAGAAATTTATACTTTCTTAAAGTGTAAAAACAAAACCCTGGCTTCACTACTCTAAAGTAGAAATCAGGGTCTTTTTGTGACTGTATGTATTGTATTCAGGATCTATATTTCAACTTCTGCTCATCGTTTGTGCCATGCTTTTGTACTTTCTTTTAATTATTTAGAATGTTTTCTTTTAAGGTATAATTGAATTGAGAATGCTGTTTCTAATTTTATCAATAAGGAAAATGTGATACCTTCCTTGTTTCGATTAAGTCCTTACTTCCACTATATACGACATTTTCATAACATTTATGGGTACCCACACAGTCATATAGGTTTTCAGCTACATATTGTACACAAAGTAATTCCCTACTGTTTTTGGGGAGAACAGGTCCACCACCCGCCTTAAAGCAATGGAGGTATGAAAATGATAAAATTTTATTCTTTTCATGGGACCGTCACCATGATTAGTGATTTTGTTATGGGGCAAAATGGCGAAGGAGAAGGCTGTTATAAACTAATTTCTGTAGAAAACGGATCAGGAACAATAGTAAATTTCGTGGTTTCACCCACCACTTACTTTGTAGACCATGTAATGGTGGCAGTAGGAGATAGAGTAACTGGATATTATGATGGGAATGCACCTGTTCCTCTTATATACCCACCACAATATCGAGCACTTGTAATGGTAAAAAACAGTCCTTATCAGAATGTAAAAGTAGATTATTTTAATAGTCAGTTGGAGAGCAGTGATGGACAATTACGATTAAATTTATCCCCATATACCCAAATAGTATTAACAAATGGGCAACCCTTTTCAAGAAACCTTACGAACCGGAATCTAATTGTTATCTACGGACCTGCTACAACAAGTATTCCCGCTCAAACCACTCCCTATAGAATAGTGGTTTGGTGTTAGCGTTTATTATAGAAAATGCCCGTTACACCATCATAATCGCTCATACTGTTGCACCTATTCCTTATCTTTATCGAGATTCTTTCAACATTTTATACACTAAACTTAAAAAGCCTATTTGCAGTGTGACCTAGCTCAATAATTACAAAAAAACATAGGATATATTATCCGCCGCTCTATCTGATTGTAATGATACCTCATTACATTGTTCTCAATATATTCATTGTGAAGGAGGAATAAATATATGAGTGGATATGCTCATGGTAATAGCTTCGCTTTAATTGTTGTATTGTTTATCTTATTAATTATCGTCGGCGCAGCTTGTTGGTGTGGTCACGGATACGGATACGGTTGGTAATAAAAAAACTATTAAAAAGCTCCTGTGAACGTCAGGCCCCCTGTCTAAACAGCAGGAGCTTTTTGTTTGCAAAATAACAAAAATATCCTTCTCTATAAAAATTGAAGAGCTATACTTTAAAAGCAAAAACAGCTCTATTTGGGGGTTGTCAGTGGTCGCTTCATAATATTTGAGCAAAAGCTATGTAGTATATTAGTGCATTCCTTTTCTTTATTTTATTGGGATAATACAAACTGAAAAAAATTGCAACAATAGGAAACAAGAAGAATTTAAAAGAGAAACTAGCTCTGTTATAATTATTCATATTTAGAAAAAACTGTGTAGGATATTCAATCCATCCCATTTCTACAGCAAATAATCCAGCTGGCCAAGTAATGACCTGAAGAGATAAAAATAAAACCCACGCATCCCTTAGCTTTTCTCTTGGCAACAGCTTTACAATTGCAATAATGCATAAAAACGAAAAACCTATTAAAATCCATCTGTCAATACTCATACGTTTTTCACCCTAAAAAAGAATTAATGTTTATATTATCTTCCTTTTTTTGAATGTATTACTTTTTATAGAACAAGGAAGCAAGTATTATTTTTTGTTCGAATTAGTTAATGGAGTATAGTTTATTTAAAATAAAATTTTTCAGTGCCTCGCCCTATAATAAGTGATTTTTCCGGTTAACCTAAAGCATGAATATAAAATGATGAGAGGAGCTATTCAATTGACAGATTTTACGGCAAATGATTCAGCAACGATAAAATCAAAGGTACACTCGAAGGCAGCATGGAACGAAACGGGGCATATACAGGAAAAACAGGATGACGAGTTACATAAGGGAAATCCTGTTGTCGAAGCACAAAAACAAATGTCTTCCCAACAAACAGTAGGTCTTCCGCCACAAGAGTGAAATGATATACCCCTGCTTTGTCAGTCTTTTTTCACCAACATAAAAAGCCGCTTGTCAATTCGACAAGCGACTTTTTATATTGATTAATTCACAAGCTTTTGAGCTTCACGCAATTGAAATGTTCTTACTGTCCGAGGCAAGAAACGACGAATTTCATCTTCGTTATAGCCGACCTGTAATCTCTTTTCATCAATAATGATCGGACGGCGTAAAATGCCTGGGTAATCACGAATGATTTTATATAAATCTTGAAGCGGTAATGATTCTACCTGAATGTCTAACTCCTGAAAAATCTTAGAACGTGTAGAAATAATCTCATCTGTTCCACTCTCTGTCATGCGAAGAATCTCTTTAATTTCTTCAATTGTGAGAGGCTCAGAAAAAATATTTCGCTCACGATATGGAATATGATTTTCCTCTAACCATAGCTTTGCCTTTCTGCAAGAAGTGCAGCTTGGCGAACTATACAAAGTTACCATCATTTACTCACTCTCCCTAAAATGAGTACAGTTTTTAAATATTTTACCTAAAATCAGTATACTGAACTGAGACTCGTTTTCAAATAACAATTACTTTAAATAAGCAACTCTATACACATTATACAATACATAGCCACAGAAATACACATGAATTTCTTTTAAAAAACCGAAAAAAACTTATACAAAAACTATACAAATGAGTAGCAATGTGAATTTTTTGTAACTAATTGTCACAAATATCTGTGCAGATCTGCATTTTCCGGAGAAAAGTTCTCCCTTCAAAACTTGCTAGTGCTTAAGTAGTGAACAGCTGGCAGTTTCCTCTCAACATTTCTTCCCTTCGCTCTTCATTTCGACTACAATAGAAGAAAGGGATTACATTCAAGCAAGGGGGAATGAAGATGATAGCATACTTCTTTGACTTAGCCATTGTAGCTGTCCTTATTATTGGCATTACGGCCATGATTGGCGTCATCACAAACGGAATTGGTGAAAAAGTATTCGGCGGCAGAAAACGCCGTGAATTCGTTGACCAATCCGCAAAGACACAAACAGGTTGGAATGCTATTGGAGGAAAAGGAATTTACCGAAAACGCACCTATTAAATCGTGTGTAATCGTTGTAAAGCCTTCTCATTCATTGCACAACAATCATATAATAGGATTTCACGTAATTTGCTTTTTTGACTGTTGTCGCAAAAAAAGGAAAAAACTTACTGTTATTACAATTCTATATTTTATCAATCAATACCTTTTTATGAATGTATAAATTCCATGAGAATACGATAATGTTAATGGAGAAGGAAGCCCTCTGACTGAAATCTTCCTTCTCTATCAGCTATGTACCTCTTTATATTTCCTATACTCCGCTTCTGAGCAAAGCACCCAGTGATTAGAGCAAACTTCTCTCATGCTCGGTTCTTCACTTCCATAGTTATGCTGCGTAGGATCATACACGACGCGTTTACGATTGCGTTCATAGTCAGGGTCAGGAAGCGGAATAGCCGATAAAAGAGATTTTGTATAAGGATGAATCGGATTTCTATACATTTCTTCACTTTCCGCAAGTTCCACAATTTTACCGTGATACATCACCCCAATGCGGTCACTAATATATTTCACCATAGACAAATCGTGAGCGATAAATAAATAGGTTAACCCTCTTTCCTTTTGCAGCTTTTTCAATAGATTCACAACTTGGGCTTGAATCGAAACATCAAGCGCCGAAATTGGCTCATCAGCAATAATAAATTCTGGTTCCACCGCTAAAGCACGCGCAATACCTATACGCTGTCTTTGGCCGCCTGAGAATTCATGCGGATAGCGATTTGCATGCTCACGGTTTAATCCTACCGTTTCTAGCAGCTCATATACGCGCTTCATTCGCTCTTCCTTCGATGCTGCTAGACCGTGAATATCAATCCCTTCTGCGATAATATCAGCTACTGTCATACGCGGATTCAGGGATGCGTACGGGTCCTGGAAAATCATCTGCATCTTGCGATTAAACCTCTTCAAGTCCGCTCTTGACTTCTTGCCATGCACACTCTCACCCTTAAACAAAACCTCGCCTTCTGTTGCATCATATAAACGGATGATGGTTCGTCCTGTAGTAGATTTACCAGAGCCAGATTCTCCTACAAGTCCAAATGTTTCTCCTTTATAAATATCAAATGTAACATTATCAATGGCCTTCACAACAGCGCTGCCTGTTTTAAAATATTGCTTGACGTTCTTTACTTCAATTATCTTTTCACATTTATCAGCCATTTCGGTCACCTGCTTTCATCTGGCGAATGCGGTTTTGAACAATATCAGGAGCTTCTATTTTGGAAGCATTCGGATGCAGCAGCCATGTTGCGGCATAATGCGTATCACTCACCTGAAACATAGGGGGCTCTATTTCGAAGTCAACTTTCATTGCATGCGGATTACGCGCCGCAAATGCGTCACCCTTTGGCGGCTTAATCAAGTCCGGAGGTGTTCCTGAAATCGCATACAGCTCCTCATCAGTATCATCTAGACTAGGCATCGACGCAAGCAGCCCCCAAGTGTAAGGATGCTTTGGATTGTAGAAAACTTCATCAACAGTGCCCACCTCTACAACCTTGCCTGCGTACATAACAGCCACGCGATCTGCTACATTCGCTACAACACCAAGATCGTGGGTAATAAAAATAATCCCAGCATCGGTTTTTTTTTGGATATCCTTCATTAGCTCTAAAATTTGAGCTTGAATTGTTACATCAAGCGCTGTCGTCGGCTCATCTGCAATTAATAACCTCGGGTTGCATGCAAGCGCCATCGCGATAACAACACGCTGTCTCATCCCTCCAGAAAACTGATGCGGGTATTGATTCACACGCGCATCCGGACTTGGGATTCCTACAAGAGTAAGCAGCTCCTTCGCTCTTGTATAAGCGTCCCTCTTATTCATCTTTTGATGCTTGCGTAAGCCTTCCATAATTTGATTGCCCACTGTCATCGTTGGATTTAAGGACGTCATTGGATCCTGAAAAATCATTGCAATTTCTTTTCCGCGAATGCTTTGCATATCCTGCTCAGCTAGCTTTGTTAAATCACGACCATCAAATAAAATCTCCCCGTTTTTAATGCGTCCTGGAGGATTGGGGATTAAACCCATTAAAGCCTTGGAGGTAACAGATTTACCGGAACCGGACTCTCCTACAATCGCTAAGGTTTCTCCCTTTTCCAATTCAAAGTTGACTCCGCGAACCGCATGCACCTCACCTCCATGCGTATCGAAGGAGACATATAAATCTTTTACTTCAAGTAATTTTCCCATTATATTTTCTCCTTTCTTTTCGGAAAAGCATGTATTACTTACGCATTTTGGGATCGAGCGCTTCACGCAATCCGTCTGCTACTAGATTAAAGCTTAAAATGAGCAGACTAATTACAGCTGCCGGAATAAACATTGTATGCGGATATGTTTGGATGGACTTATATCCGTCACTTACAAGGGAACCCAAGGATGCAACAGGCGGACGAATTCCAAGACCGATGAAGCTCAGGAATGCCTCTGTAAAAATTGCGCTCGGAATTGTAAACATCGCCATAACGATAATGGAGCCCATTACATTAGGAATCAAGTGTCTAGCAATTAACTTGCCGTTCGTTGCACCTAATGTACGTGATGCTAGTACATATTCTTGATTCTTCAGCTTGAGCACTTGGCCGCGTACAATACGCGACATGTTAATCCATCCTGTTACAACCATGGCAAGTGTTAATGGAACAATCCCGGATCCTAAAACAATTACGAACAAAATCACAATGATTAAATATGGAATTCCGTTTAATATTTCGACAAAACGCTGCATGATTGTATCAACTTTGCCGCCATAGAAGCCAGAAATCCCGCCATATGTTACACCAATCAGCATATCGATGACTGCCGCTAATAACCCAATGTAAAGGGAAACACGTGTCCCCTCCCATGTTCTCGTCCAAAGGTCGCGGCCAAGGTCATCTGTACCGAACCAAAAATCCTCTTTTATACCGCGCTTTTTATATTGATCTACTTCGTTAAAGTCCTTACCATCAAACCAAGGGATAGACTTCAATACTTCGATTCTGGGAGGAAGCTTCGCGCGTCCCAAGTCTTGATCCTTATATGAATACTTGCTCATCGCAGGTCCAAATGCGGCAAAAAACACAACAATAACGATGATAATCAATCCAAAAATAGCACCCTTATTTTTTACTAAACGACGTCTTACATCCTGCCAAAACGTTAAGCTGGGACGAGCGATACTTTCATTATCAACCACGCTTCTGTCCGCAGGCTGAAACAAATCCGGAGATAATTTTTTTATATCCATCAATGCTCCCCTCCCGCCAAACGAATACGCGGATCAATTACCCCATATAATAGGTCCACAATAAAAATAACAAAAACAAACAATGCACTATAAAAAATTGTTGTCCCCATAATAACTGCATAATCATTCAACACAATCGAATTCACAAACTGCTCCCCTAATCCAGGGACTGCAAAAATTTTTTCGATTACAAGCGTACCTGTCATCAAGTTCACCATCATGGGCCCTAAAATCGTAATAACCGGTATTAGGGCGTTGCGCAGCGCATGCTTTACTACAATCGCCAACTGACTAATCCCCTTAGCCTTTGCAGTTAAAATATAATCCGAATTCATAACCTCTATCAGCTCCGTGCGCGTAAAACGGGCTACATTTGCTGTTACAAATACAGAAAGGGCGATCGTCGGCAGGATTGTAAATTCAAAGCCCCTCCAAAACGCAACTGGCAGCCAACCAAGCTTGACCCCAATATAATATTGCAATAGTGCAGCGAATACGAACGAGGGAACAGAAATTCCTAATACAGAAATAATGGTTGCACCGTAATCCAACCACGTATTGCTGCGCAGCGCAGCTAAAATACCGAACAGCAAGCCCATTAATGTACCAAGCACCAAAGCTTGCAATCCTAATTGTGCGGATGGAACAATTCGAGCACCAATTAAATCTGTTACCGGTCGATTATCATATTTAAAAGATATACCTAAATCACCCTGCGTGAGATTCATCATGTAACGAACGTATTGTACCGGTACAGGCTCATTGAGCCCATATTTTTCTAATATGATTTCCTGCTGCTGCTTAGACAGCTTTTCCTGATTCTGGAGCGGAGAACCCGGCAGCAGCTTCATTAAGAAAAACGTAAATGTTGTAATCAAAAACAAAGTAATAAACATGTAAACGAAACGTTGAAATATATAACGTCCCATACCAGCACCTCCGTATCTTTACGAAATTTCTTGCCTGAATATACAGGGGCTTATTTCGTTAGGAAAAAAGAGCATACATCCCCCTATTAGCAAAGCAGATACATGCCGTTGTTGCCTTTGCTAGAAAGGAATACTTCGAAGCATGCGATGACTTTCCCCCTGGATGAAAAGTACACGCTGTTTCTTGTACTGTAAGAAAGTATAAATTTCCAGCTAGAAGCGAATTCGACGTAGTGAGAAATTTTAGGAACAAAGTATAAGGGCAACTACGCCTCTGTCTTCGCCTAAAGGCAGGGCTCGCCAATCGGCGAGTTTTCTTTATACTTTAAGAACGTATAAATTTCTAGCTGGAAGCGAATTCGACGTAGTGAGAAATTTTAGGAACAAAGTATAAGGGCAACTACGCCTCTGTCTTCGCCCAAAGGCAGGGCTCGCCAATCGGCGAGTTTTCTTTATTATTTTCTAGTATTTCTCTATTCAATGCATAACAAACAATATACAAAAACATTCATTAATCGTTGTATAGGAATAACTACTATTTGTACAATATAATAATATGAATATTTTTTAGAATGTTCGGAGGGAATTCTTTTGAACCGAATGCTAGCTTCGACAAGCGTTATAATAGGAGCTTCTGTTGGTATTTCCGGTATAGTCGCTTTGCTTCAACACCAACACCCCTTTTTATTGCTTTTTGTAAACAATCTGTTTTATATCGCCCTTCCCTTCAGCATTATCGGGGGATTTCTTTTCCTGCTTGAACGCGGATGGTTTAATATTACAAGATACGCGTTTCGTAAAATGTTTTGGATTGCACATGCAAAGGGGGCATCTCTTTTAGAGGAAGAACGACCAATAGCGGATCGGGAGCTTTTATACCGAACCTACTCCTTTCGTCTCACATATCCATTCCTTATTACAGGCTTGATTCTTGCCTCCTTATCTATAGGAATTAGCTTTGCTGTATTAGTGTAGCTTGCATCGTATTGGATATTTGCTATAATAAATAGAGAATCTTATAGTCTTGCGATGAGAAAGAAGAGTACATATTGAGGTCATTTCAGAGAGCTTGTGGTTGGTGCGAACAAGTAATGATGCAGTATGGAATGGGCTTTTGAGCACCGAACCGAACTTAAAGTAGGCTTCGGCGTTTCATCCGGCGTTACCGGATTTAAGTGATTTTGCGTTTGCAAAATAATTAGGGTGGCACCACGGTCCATTCGTCCCTATGTTTGTTAGGGACGAATGGGCTTTTTTGTGTCCTATTAAAAAGACAGAATCGGCTGCTTACTTATAGAGAGGGGATTCCCCGCAGTGAGCAGGTCGTGGGAGCTAGAAAATGCCCTGAAACTTATACTTTCTTAAATTCAAATGACATTTAAAACATAAGGAGGAATTGCAACATGTCAGTTATTTTCTCAGGTATTCAACCAAGCGGCACGATTACAATCGGCAATTACTTAGGCGCTATGAAGCAATTTGTGGAGCTGCAAAATGAGCATGATTGTTATTTTTGTATTGTCAATCAACACGCGATTACAGTTCCGCAGGATTCGGTAGAGCTTCGCAAAAACATTCGCAGTCTTGCTGCTTTATATGTAGCATGTGGAATTGATCCGGAGAAATCCACGTTATTTGTGCAATCGGAGGTACCAGCGCACGGACAGCTCGGATGGATTATGCAGTGCATCGCCTATATTGGTGAATTAGAGCGTATGACACAGTTTAAAGATAAATCAAAGGGCAAGGATGCTGTCTCCGCCGGTCTGCTTACTTACCCACCATTAATGGCAGCTGATATCCTGCTATATAATACAGAAATCGTACCTGTCGGCGATGACCAAAAACAGCATATTGAGCTAACTCGTGATTTAGCAGAGCGCTTTAATAATCGTTACCGTGAAGTATTTACCATCCCGGAAATTCGCATTCCAAAGGTCGGCGCTCGCGTCATGTCTTTAACAGAACCGACAAAGAAAATGAGTAAATCTGATCCAAACCAAAAATCAATGGTGAGCCTTCTTGATGATCCGAAAGCCATCGAGAAAAAGATTAAAAGCGCTGTTACTGATTCTGAAGGTATCGTAAAATACGATAAAGAACAAAAACCAGGCATTTCCAACCTGCTTACCATTTATTCCTCGTTCTCCGGCAAAACAATTGAGGAGCTGGAGGCACAATACGCAGGAAAAGGCTACGGCGATTTTAAAGGTGACTTAGCGCAAGTTGTCGTGGATGCTATAAAACCAATCCAAGAGCGCTATAATGAGCTGATTAGTTCTCCTGAGCTTGACGAGATTTTAGACCGCGGTGCTGAGAAAGCAAACAAAGTGGCCATGAAGCAGCTTCGAAAAATAGAAAACGCGATGGGCTTAAGCCGTAAAAGACGATAGTAAGAAAATCGTACGAAGAAAACTAAAAAATCTATGCTTTAGGCGTAAAGTATGCGCTAATCAAAGGCGGAAGGATGTATATACTCGGCTGCGCTTGCAGCTGAAATCATAAAAGGCAAGCATGTAATTCGCCACACCTTCAAGTAGAGCGAGTATGTTGGTCCGACTCCTCACAGCGTGTACCATAAGTTTGAGGCAGGAACAGAACTTTTATAACGCGAAAAGGCACAGTCATTTCTGACGTGCCTTTTCTTACAGTATAAGGGCAACTACGCCTCTGTCTTCACCCAAGGGCGTGGCTGGCCAATCGGCGAGTTTTCTTTACATACTTATATCGTGCTTGCTTTCTTCTCTGTTTACATTCCGTTCAAACGGGAACCAATTCGCCTTGCCAAACAGCTTCACCATAACTGGCACGAAGAACGGCAAAAAGACAAATACATACAACAGCAAGCCTGAAAGCACGATTGTCGCGATTTGCATCAAGGATAGTACACCCGATGGATACATAGCCGCAAACGTACCTCCCAAAATAATAACCGCTGAGAAGATAACCGTTCCCATGTTACGCATCGCAAGCAGAATCGCTTCATTTACCGAAATTCCTTTATACTCGTTGAAGCGGTCCATAAGGAAAATGCTATAGTCTACGCCAAGAGCCATCAGAAGCACGAAGCCAAAGAATGGCATTGTCCAGTTAATGCCGTCATAGCCGAGAATGTTCACGAAGACAATCTCGTTAATCGCCAGTGAGCTGAAGAAGCAAAGCACGAGCGACACGATGAGGTACAATGGCATTACGATAGAGCGAAGCAATACAATTAGAATAAGTGTAATACCAATCAGCATGTAAATAACTGTTTGCTTGTAGTCACTGTTGGATGCGGCCAACATATCAGCAGCGCTGGCTGATACACCGGAAACCCCGACTTCAGCATCTTTTAAATCCGTATCTGCCAGCGTACGCTCTACTACCTCTCGAATATCCTTCGTTGCGTTCAGCGCTTCAGCCGAATACGGGTTGTATTTTAATACCACATCAAACTTTGTGACTTCTTTATCCTTGGATAAGTAATTCTCAAAAACTTGCTGAAAGTCGCCGCTTTCGAGCGCTTCACTTGGAATATAGAAGCCCGCCATTTCTTTATCAGACGCTTGCGCTAAGCTGCCCAGGTAGCTTTGTGCAGAATGTAATCCGTTTGAAATCTGTCCTAGTCCATCTGTACTTTGACCGAGACCGTTTTGAAGAAGGTCAAGCTGTTCCTGGACTGATGCAAAGCCATCTTTGAGCTGGCTCTGTCCATTTTCCAGTTGCGCGAGACCGCTCGAGACCTCCGGCAATTTTCCAATGACTTTGTTTTGGGCGTTCACTAACTCTGCATTTCCGCTTTCAAGCTTCGCTGCCCCTTCTTCAAGCTTTTGTAAAGCCTGTGCAAGCTGCTCTTGTTGAGCAATTGCAGCTGAAATCATTTGTTCACTATTGTTTACTTGGGCAACGATAGTGTTGATTTCTTCATTCAACTGCTTCACCACATCTTTGATTCCAACAGCTGAGCCCAACACTTGTTTCTTTAAATCTTGATATGTCGGGTCCTTCTCTAAATCCCCATAATTTTGTTCGAGAGCTTCAAACATTACCTGCAATTGCTCTACATCCAAATTAATTGCGGCTTGATCTAACATCTCATAAATTTCATTGTATGTACTTCCTAATTGCCGAAGGGCCTTCGCCAGTTTTTGAAACTCTTCAACTTGCTTTTTCGTCTCTGATTGGGACTTTTCTACCTGCTGACGCAGCAGTGCAAGATTGTTCTTTATTTCACTTGCTCCTATAGAGCCTTTGCGCATCCCGTTCTCTATTTGGCTTAATGCGGCTTGAATCTGTCCTACACCATTTTGCAATTGCCTTGTCCCGCTAATAAGCTGATTTACACCTCCTGCCGCAGAATTCAACTGCGGTGTCGATGCTGCAAGAGAGCTTCTCGCTTCCACCAGACCATCTTTAATTTGATTTAAGCCTTCTGTTCCTTTCCCGATCCCATCATTCAACGTTTTCGCCTGATCCGCTACGTAGAAGTTTTCCACTGGATCGCCAAGTGGACGTGTGGCGCTTCGGACTTTTTCCACAGAAGAAAGTTTCATGAGCTCGCGACTAACTTTTTCAATTGTCGTCAATGCTTCTTCTGAATCAAGCTTTTCCTTGCCTTCTACAATGACCTGTACAGGCATGACTTTGCCGGGTCCGAAGCTATCTGCAATCATGTTGAAACCTTTTACAGAGCTATACCCTTCTCCGATTTCATTCAATGAGTTAAAAGAAAGCTTTCCATCATAGCTGACCACTAAAGGCACAATAACAACTGTAACAAGTAATAAAGCGTGAAGTGGCTTACGGATCGAAAAATTCCCAAATGCCCCCCATATTTTACTTTCACTATGGCCGCTTGCGGATTTTACCGGCCAGAATAAGCGCGGTCCCAATGTATACATAAATAATGGGACAATTGTCACGAGCGCAATGAGCAGAACAACAATACCGATCGCAACGCCTGTTGCAGATTGATATAAAGAAAATTTTGATAGTGCAATAGATACAAAGCCAATTAAAACAGCCAATGCGCTGAATAAAACGGTTCTTCCGGCAGTTTGATACGTTTTAATGATTGCCCCAGTCACTGTTTCATTCTTCAGAAGCTCCTCCTTAAAACGGCTGAGCAGCAGAATACAGTAATCCGTTCCAATTCCAAACAGGATTGCTACCAGGAATATTTGCGTAAAATTGGAAATCGGGAAATTGAACCAATCTACTAAATATGCCACAATGGCCGCACTTGCTGCATAAGATGCGCCTACTGTCAAAAGAGGAATAAGCGGTGTCACAATCGAACGAAATACAAGCACTAGCACGAACAAGATAAATATTACCGTGATAATCTCTGTTTTATGTAAGCCATTTTGGGAGCTAACCATAACATCTTCTTCGATAAAGTGTCCTCCTGTGAAATAGTGATCAATCTTGGGATTTCCAACGGCTTTTTCTAGGTCATCACGAATTTCAGCAATGCTGCGCCCTTTTCGATCTATCTCTAACGAGGTAATGATCGTTTTCTTATCTTTGGAAACGAGCTGCTGGCGAACCTGTTCCCCATCTCGATATGTAGTTATTTTAGCGATACCAAGCTGTTTTTGTTTATTTTGTAATGCATTCAATACAGTATCTACTTCTTTCTCCTTAGTTGCGCCGATTCCCTTTTTATCATGGAAAACGAGCACTGCCGAAACCGTATCAGCACCCTCTGCATTATGACGGTCTAAAATCTCATTTGCGATCATGGAGGAATACTTATTCGGGATGGTAATGTTTCCTTTATCGCGGACAAGCTGTTCCATATCTGGTGCAAACATCAGGAGAACCGTTAATAACACAGTCCATAAAGCAAGAAACACCCAGCGCATTTTTAATAAAGCCTGCATAGTGTTATTTCCCCTCTCTCGAGTTAATCATTATCCAAAGTTTCTCGTAAATACTAAGAAAAGCGGACAAGGCCCGCCTTTTATGGCAGCGTAGGGGTGGGCCGGAGTAAAAGGCGCTTTTTGCCTTTTGCGGAGGTTCAGCCCGGAGTCTGCCATTTTGGGCCTTGGGAGCTAGACATCACCCTAAAAAGTTATACTTTCTTATCTTGTAAAGAAAACTCACCAACTGGCGAGTCCTGCCCTTGGGCGAAGACAGAGGCGTAGTTGCACTTACACTGTATTCTTAAAATTTCCGACTACGTCGAATTCGCTTCTAGCTGGAAATTTATACTTTCCTACAGTGAAATAAAGCTTCCAATTCCTCTAAGTAGAAGCGTACGAGCTGGCACGCATTTTTCTCTCCCGTTGCCAATACCTGTTCCGCCTGCTCTGTTGTTCACAATAGGATAACGCACCGATTTCACAGGTCGACCGTACGAGTTACATATCCTTTTGCGACGAGACGGTCAACCATTACGGTCTTTACACTGTGGTTTACGCTATTCCATTCTGTCAGCAGACTTGAACCATAAAATCTTAGTTCTTAATATAAAGAATTTACGAAATTATTCTGAAGTGATATCTACCTTAAGCTGTTCAGAGAGAAGACCCTTTATTTTGCGGTTTACGAAAATGAAAATTGCTTCATAGCATCGTATTAAGCGCTCAAGTTTTTCCCATCCATGAAGTCTGCTCCGTTTTATTGAAGCGCAACATAAAGAGTTAAATGAGGCAGCAGTTAAAGTATAAAGATAATTGGTATTTTTTTCAACAAAAAACTACCAATTATCTTTGAATTGCACCTCAATTGTTTAGCTAATAGGGTCATGGAGCATTTCAGATAAGAATTGGAGAACTGCATTCACTATTACAATCGCCAACAAATTAAGGAAAAAAGAAAGGGAATGAGTCCGGTATTAAACCGGACTCATTCCCAGAAAGCTGCCTAATATTCAAGTCTAACTTTTGGAGGCAGTTCACTTTTTACACTGTAAGAAAGTGAAAGTATAAATTTCCAGCTAGAAGTAAATTCGACGTAGCCGGAAATTTTATTTCTTCTTTTTTAGTTCTTGCATAGATTTAATCAAAGCGTCGCGTTCACCCGCATCAGAAAGCTCCTCAGCAAATTCTTGATCCTCACGGCGCTTTGCGGCAAACTTGATTTGTCCAGCAGACGTATTATTATTCGGCGCTGCTTGCTCATTCCAATCTCCCATTGTATCTCACCTCTTTCCCTTTTTCTTAGTATGGAACAGCAGGATAAAACCATTCCTTCTCTAATATAAAAATCCCCCGAAACATATTGGATTTGTTTCGGAGGATTGTCGCTTCTGCTTTTCTAGTTGACTTTCGGCTCTTTTTCCATTTCCCATAGCTTTTCGAAAAATGGTTGTCCTTTTACAAGGCGTTCACAAAGCTGTTCATGCTTCTCGTTCCAGCCGCGCTGCGCTTCTTCAAACAGACGTCCCCATACTTCTTCAAAGGACATATGTTGCACGTCTTGATACGCTGTTGGCTCCCATTCTGTATACCAATAACGAATTTCTGCTGGATTTCTCGTTGCATATAGCTGATCTAACGCCATAAATAACAATTGCTTTAATTGTCTCTCTTTTCGAGTCAGTCCGCTCATCATATACGGTGACGGAGACAAAATATGGTGCTCCTTCTTTACTGTTGCTGAATTGAAAGAATAGGATTCCGTTTGTGCATTCGCAATCATGTCATATACCATTTGTTCTTGTCGAGGAATAAGTCTGCTTTTGCGGATTGGTATATTGTAACCGATTGTATCTACCGCGAGAATGCAGTTGCCGTCAGAAACAACGAAGCAATAGTCTAGCTGCGTGCGCTCGTGATTTTTTCGAATATACGCTTTCTGATGTACGTCTTCTAACAGTTTGGACGGAAGCTCGAGCAGTTCATTTTCGATGTAATGATACAAGGTGGAATCTACCTTTAATAAAGGAACCTGATCCAGCAATTCGATCGTGTCGTCTTTACGCCACTCATAGAAAGGACAAACATTATAGCCGTTTTCTTCACCCTCAAACCAATTTACCCATACATCATGCAGATATAACATTTCTTACCCCTCACTTCACAACTGTTTGTTGATACCATTATGGTCATGAGAACAAGAATTTATTCCAATTTAGGAAAGATATTCAATACATAGTGTATAAATTCTGCATTTCTTTTCTGTTTCATTCCAAGCTTGTTTCTTTTCGTTACTCATCTTATGACAAAAAATGCTAAAGATTACAAAAAAGCAATCGTTTCTTGCCTGCGCTGCCTATAAATATGTCTTACCATGCAGTTTGCGTGTATCGATACGCTTCGCTTGCCGATTGGCGAGCCCTGCCTTTGGGCAAAGACAGAGGCGTAGTTGCCCTTATACTGTATTCCTAAAATTTCTGACTACGTCGAATTATCTCCCAATTTATACTTTCCTACAGTGCAAAAAAACGTCTCTATTCTCTAGAAACGTTTAGACTAAAAAGGAATGAGCTGCTTGCAATACTTCCTTTGCATCCATCGTCAGCAGCTGCTTTGTTGTTAATTTTTTGTGTGCTATACAATCTTGTACAAGATGAAAGCCAACTGCATAGCCAAGCATGATTGGATATAGCCTCAACCCATTCAACAGCTCTTCATGCTCGGCAGTTCCTCGATGGACAGCCATTTTGCCTTTGACATACTTATGCCAAAACTGGACTGCCTCCTGCTTCGTATAATACCGTGTCCACGGCGCATGATAGGCTTTGGAATAGCGCTCAGCCACTGCTGCTTCTGCTAAGCCTTCTAGTATCATTGTATCTAAAAGCGTGTAATCCTCTTCTTTTTTTTGGACAGCGTTCAATCTACATATATGATGATATTCATGCGTTAATACCGCTTGTAGCTCTTCTATCGTATTGTGCGGCGAAACAAACAGAAATAAGCATTTTCGAAAAGCAAGACCGCTTTTTCCATCATACTCTCGCTGTACACGCCTGTTATACACATCCGATGGAAAAATAAAGATAGGAATATCCGGACCGTTTAGCCAATGACGCAGCTGCTCCAGCTCCTTCTCAATTTTCCCCCACACATTTTGCTGCTGAAGCTTTTCAACATCCTCCTTGCCACCGCGCACAGGACGATACATGCCGCGGGAAGCAAGAAAACGATATATATAGCGCGGCGGCAATGGTATATATTCCTTTAGATTTTTACATATTTCTTCCGGCTCTTCATAATGCGCAAGCAGCCATAGATCTGTCGCAACAACTCCCATAACATGCCCCCTTTTTCACCTATATTATGAAAAAGCATAAGGGGAGTTTCCTCACAGAGGCATTGATTTTCACCTTATTGAATGCTACGGTTACATAGTAGATATATAATGACCAAGCAAGAGGTGATACAAATGGGAGCATGTAATCTTGATCATTCATTGGAGGATGTGCGCAATAAGCTTGAAAGTCAGCAAAGCTTTTTACCTGCATTTTTATTTGCGGATATACAGCGCTTTTTACAAAATGAACAGCCGCAAAACGTATTAAATGAGCTATTCCATCTTTTGAAAAAGTATGATTTGGTGCCAAACGAAGAACAAGAAGAGCGAAACGAGGGCTTGCAGCGCTTGATTAAGCTATAAAGAAAACTCGCCGATTGGCGAGCCCTGCCTTTGGGCGAAGACAGAGGCGTAGTTGCACTTATACTGTATTTCTAAAATTTCCGACTACGTCGAATTGGATTCTAGCTGGAAATTTATCTTTCCTACAGTGTAAAAAAACACGCAGAGGTTATCCCTCTGCGTGTTTTTTTAGCTTTCTTACGCTTCATATTTTTTGAAGACGAGTGCTGCGTTATGACCGCCAAAACCTAAGGAGTTGCTTAATACAGTGCGTACTTCTTGCTTACGTGCTGCATTTGGCACATAGTCAAGGTCGCAATCTGGATCTGGCGTTTCATAGTTAATAGTCGGCGGAATAACGCCGTCCGTAATCGTGCGCACTGAGAAAATTGCCTCCACAGCTCCAGCTGCGCCAAGCAAATGACCCGTCATCGATTTTGTAGAACTCACTGCTACTTTGTATGCATGGTCACCGAACACTTCTTTAATTGCCATTGTTTCATACTTTTCATTTGCTTCTGTGCTCGTTCCGTGCGCATTGATATAGTCCACATCATCTGGCTGAATGCCCGCATCTGATAATGCTTGGTGCATTGCTCGAACACTGCCTTCTCCGCCAGGCGCTGGAAGCGTAATATGGAACGCATCGCCAGCTGCACCGTAGCCAACGATTTCTGCATAAATTCTTGCACCGCGCTGCAGGGCGTGCTCTAAGCTTTCTAAAATTAAAATTCCTGCACCCTCGCCCATCACAAAGCCGCTGCGGTTTTTATCAAATGGGCGACAAGCTGTAGCCGGATTCTCATCAAATGACAATGCTTTTGCCGAGCTAAAGCCTGCAAACGAAATGCTTGTAAGAGGGGCTTCTGTTCCTCCAGTAATCATTGCATCTGCGTCGCCGCGCTGAATGACTTTAAATGCATCGCCAATCGAGTTTGCACCGGAGGCACAAGCTGTTACGGAGCAGGAGTTGATTCCTTTTGCACCCGTTACAATTGATACTTGTCCAGCTGCCATATCCGGGATCATCATAGGAACAAAAAACGGACTTACGCGACGAGGTCCTTTTTCTAACAATGTTCTATACTGATCTTCGTATGTTTCCATTCCGCCAATACCTGATCCAACCCAAACACCGATGCGCGGTGCATTCTCGTCATTGATTGTTAAGTCCGCATCTTCTACCGCCATTTTCGCAGCTGCTACTGCGTATTGCGTAAAGCGATCCATTCTGCGAGCTTCTTTTTTATCGACGTACTTCTCTATCTCAAAATCCTTGAGCTCTGCTGCTACCTTTGCCGGAAACAAGTCGGGATCTAAGCGTGTAAGACGACCGATTCCCGATACGCCGTTTATTACGTTTGTCCATGCAGTTTCAACATCGTTTCCTACCGGCGTTACAGCGCCTAATCCTGTAATTACAACACGCTTTTTTTCCATTGCTATGACACTCCTTTTTCGTAATTATCTGCCCCAACGAAGCGCTACTGCACCCCACGTTAAACCGCCGCCAAATCCAACCAGTACAATGAGATCATCATCTTTGATGCGTCCATTCGTACGCTCCTCCACAAGCGCAAGCGGAATAGATGAAGATGAGGTATTGCCAAATTTTTGAATCGTTGTGCTCATTTTCTCTTCTGGCAGATTTAAGCGCTGACGAGATGATTCCATAATGCGAATATTCGCCTGATGCGGAACGAGAAAGTTAACATCTTCCTTCGTTAGTCCCGCTTTTTCAAGCACACGCATGCTTGAATCCCCCATTTGACGCACAGCAAATTTAAATACTTCTCTGCCATTCATCGTAATATGTTCGTCTTGGTATAGATGCATTCCTCCGCTGCCATCTGCTCCTAATTCAAATGATAGAACGCCTCTTCCTTCCGAAACAGGGCCCATAACCGCCGCTCCTGCTCCATCCCCAAATAACACAGCTGTATTTCGATCATTCCAATCGACAATCTTTGAAAGCTTTTCGCTTCCGATTACCAATACATATTTATAAGCGCCAGTTTGGATAAATTGCTGTGCCGTAATCATTCCGTACATAAAGCCGGCGCAGGCTGCACTAATATCCATTGCTGCCGCATGCTTTGCTCCAATTTGATCCTGTACCATGCAAGCAACAGAAGGAAATGCATAATCCGGAGTAACCGTCGCTACTAAAATCAAATCTACTTGCTCCGCAGCAATTCCTGCATCCTCTAGTGCTTGCTTCGCAGCTTCTGCTGCCATATGTGATGTATCTACATCGTCAGAAGCAATACGTCGCTCTTCAATGCCAGTACGCGTGCGAATCCATTCATCGGACGTATCCATCATTTGTTCCAAATCATGATTTGTTACAATTCGTTCTGGAACATAGCTGCCGATTCCTAAAATTCCTGCATTCATGCTAATCCCCCACTTTATATCAATTATTAAGACTTGGTACTAATTTTAATGTATGATCATTGGTTTGTCTACTATGACGAGATAGAAAAAAGCCGGTATCCCACCGACTTTATTCTCCCTTTTCTGCTAAAGCATCTTGTCTGCCAAGCTCATATGCATCATTCATAACCTTCATGAGCAGCTCAAGTACAGGCTGAACCTTTGCCAAATCAAGTTCTACTCCGTTCGACTCAAGCATCCCCTTAGCTTCCGGCAAATATTGCATCGCCATTTGTAAAAATTGCATATTACGTTCTGAATTCATATTCCTTCTTCCTTTCAACCGTAAGTTTACCCCTTTCCCACTTTGATAAACCATAAATCCCCATTTAGAAACTAACTCGACATATAAGGGAATTTTAGGAATACAGTGTAAGGGCAACAACGCCTCTGTCTTCGCCTAATGGCTTGCCAATCAGCGAGTTTTCTTTCATTATAGCGGTAAGAAGGAAGAAAATTCAATAGATGTGCTATTTCATATCCTCATATAACTGTTTATACTTATTGACATGCAAAATCTGCTTCTCAAGCCCTTCCTGCAAAGAACAGCTCGGACGGTACAAATAGCGTGTTCCTATTTTCAATTGCGGCTTACTTTCTACTGTCGCGATGTTTCCATTGCCACAGAGAAGCTCAACTCCCTTTTTCCACTGTCCAGCTTCTTCGCTTTCAATATAGTACGTTCCAGAAATACGCTCCGCTCCAAAATGATATAAGCACTGGGCTACATCCCCTACATAAACAGCATCATCACTATTTTCCTGCACCTTAACATTTGCTTCCTTCGATATAATCAATTGATGGTAGATCATAAAAGATGGCTGCCACGGACCATATACAGTCGGAACACGCAAAACAGCGAAGGATGGTGCAAGTTTCTCCAGCTTCTTTTCCAATGTATAAAACCATACACCATTTGCTATTCTAGGTGATTTTTTCATATCTGATGGAGCAGCGGCAGCGTTTAGGGATGATAACATCACAAGTTGTTTCCCATGCTCTCTGCAGAAGGAAATTGCTTCATCTAGTATACGCTGTACAAAGGCCTGCCCAGGAAATCCTATCATCTGGTTCGGCTCACACAAGCAGAAATAAACAATATCCGTTGCCTGCTCGCATGCCTCCCTCCAAGCTTCGCCACTTTCAATAGAATGGTATGAAAAATTTGCATGTCTACCAATCAGCAGCAGCTTTTCTTCATTCAACGGTGATAGCTCAAGCAAGCTTTCAACATCAAGAGCAATCACCTCCGTCCCCTCTAAAAGCAGCTTTTGTACGAGATGATATCCGACAAATGACAGTGCTCCCACTACAACTGCCTTCTTCATCTTCTTACCTCCTTTATCAAAGGCTGGCCAAGTAATGAGTATTCTTTATAAATCTGCTTCATGCATATGAAATGCTTGAAGGATTGAACGAACGACTTTATACTTGGCATCCTGCACATGAAACGAAAGCGATATAGGATATCCAGACTGAAATTGAAGCTGCTCATATTCCCGCACAATCATCTTCCGCTCCTTCCGCTCACTTGTTGGAACAAACATTCTTACTGGTACATGCGAGGAGAAGCTCCGGAACGTTTTGGTGCGAATCCTCGCTGGTAAATCCTCCTCACTCGCCTCATATGCTGCCATTAACTCACGCAGCAATCGTTTATAAAAAAACTTATGCTCACGCTCCAACTCCAAATGTCTCGGTAAGTCGAGACAAGGGTGCAGCATCACAGCCGAACGGATATATTCCGACATTGTGGCCATCATGTTAAGCGCAACAAGAGCGCCCATTCCCTCTGCTATAATATGAATTCTTTCATTCAAAATTTCCTTTTTCATTACAACATGATATAAGCGCTTTGCCAGTCGCACTGCTTTGTCATTCCCCCAATGTCGACCGTACAAGTTGGAAGTAAACACGGTATACCCCTCGTTGCGCAACTCCTCCAAGAGATGCGCCTTTTCAACATGCTGCATCCATAAACTTGTACCACTCTCAACAAAGTGATTATAATCTCCCAGTATAAGCACTCCAAATCCATTCGGCTTTTCCGGCAGATGAATGACACACGGCTCTTGTTCTAGAAAAAAGAAACGCTCCCTGATCTCCATTGTTCTCCCGCCTTAAAATGCCATTGTAAATGTTTCTTTTTTATAATGTATGTGCGGAGGGAGAATTTGCCTTGCAAAAGCTGCAAAAATATTTTCTATTTTCTATATCAATTTGTGTTAGAATAAGAAGTGATTGAAATGAAGAGCGAATAGGGGTGTGAAAGGAATGCGTGTACTTTGGACGTTTATTTGGTCGTTCCTGCTTGTGCAAATGATGAGCTATGTAATCAGCGCCATGACAGGCACTACATATGACTTCGGACAAGCATCTATCATGTCTGTTGTTGTCACTGTTTTAATTTTTGTAATCTCCGCTGCTGTTCCAAACGAACCTGTCGAACAGCATCATTGATGCAGAAAAAGCGGGGCTCCGTCAGTTGAGCCACCCTTTTCTCTAGACAGCAAAAAAGCCTGTCCAGATGTATTTTGATACATCTGGACAGGCTTTTTTCTATACCTTGTAACCTATTTCTCAAAGTTGACGACAAGCTTTCCCGCTTGCTCATCAATGGTAACCGTACTATGATCTTGAATATGCCCCGCAATGAGCTCTCTTGCCAGCTTTGTTTCAACTTCACGCTGCATATATCGCTTCAATGGTCGTGCTCCATATAACGGATCAAAGCCCGCTGCTGCGATAAACTCCTTTGCACGTTCTGTCAGCTGCAGTTTAATATCACGATTTGAAAGTCTTTTCTGCAATTCCGCACTCATTTTATCAACAATTTTTGTCATTTCCTTCGTTGTGAGCGGCTTAAATAAAATGACTTCATCAATGCGGTTGACAAACTCTGGCCTAAAGTGATTGCGAAGCAGACTCAGCACCCGATCTCTCGTCCCTTCACCGATTGTCCCTTCTTCCTGCACATCCTCAAGCAGAATATGCGAGCCAATATTCGATGTCATAATAATAACCGTATTTTTAAAATCTACCGTTCGTCCTTGTGAATCTGTAATGCGCCCATCGTCAAGTACCTGCAGGAGCACGTTAAATACTTCAGGATGTGCCTTTTCAATTTCATCAAGTAAAATGACAGAATACGGCTTGCGGCGCACCGCCTCTGTTAGCTGTCCGCCTTCCTCGTAACCAACATATCCGGGAGGCGCCCCAATTAAACGAGAAACAGCATGCTTTTCCATATACTCAGACATATCGATACGAATGATTTGCTCTTCGCTGTCAAATAACGCTTGCGCAAGCGTCTTGGCAAGCTCTGTTTTTCCAACGCCGGTCGGTCCGAGAAACAAGAATGAACCAATCGGTCGGTTTGGATCTTGGATACCGGCTCGAGCACGCAGCACCGCATCAGAAACAAGCTGCACTGCCTCCTCCTGTCCGACAACACGCTCGGCCAAAATATCTGTCAGACGAAGAAGTTTTTCTCGTTCCCCTTCCACAAGTTTTGTAACCGGGATCCCCGTCCAGCGCGAGACAATAGCTGCGATTTCTTCTTCTGTCACTTCCTCGCGCAGTAAGCGGTTTTCCTGTTTATTTTCCTTCTCCTCTGCTTCCTTTAAAGTACGCTCGAGCTCTGGAATACGACCGTGCCGAAGCTCCGCAGCCTTATTTAAATCATAGCTTCCTTCCGCCTCCTCCAGCTCATGACGCAACCGTTCCAGCTCCTCACGCAGGCTGCGAACACGCTGAATTTCATCCTTTTCCTGCTGCCACTGCGCCCGCATCGCAGTTGCTCGCTCCTTTAAATCAGCAAGCTCGCGACGCAATATCTCCAACCGCTCCTTGCTTCGTTCATCCGTTTCCTTTAGCAGCGCAGCCTCTTCAATTTCAAGCTGCATCATGCGCCGCATGACTTCATCCAGCTCCGTTGGAAGCGAATCGATTTCAGTTCGAATAGTTGCACATGCTTCGTCTACTAAATCAATGGCTTTATCTGGCAAAAAACGATCGGAAATATAACGATCGGATAGTACAGCCGCAGCAACAAGAGCACGATCGTGAATATTCACGCCATGATGAATTTCAAACCGCTCCTTTAAACCGCGCAAAATCGAAACCGTATCCGTTACAGTCGGCTCTTCTACAAGCACCTGTTGAAAACGGCGCTCGAGCGCTGGATCCTTCTCAATATATTTTCGATATTCATCAAGCGTTGTTGCACCTATGCAATGTAGCTCACCTCGCGCCAACATTGGCTTTAGCATATTGCCTGCATCCATCGCTCCATCCGCCTTGCCTGCTCCAACAATCGTATGCAGCTCATCAATAAACAATAAAATACGCCCTTCACTTTTCTTAACCTCATTTAATACAGCCTGCAGACGCTCCTCGAACTCACCGCGAAACTTTGCACCTGCCACAAGAGCACTCATATCAAGCGCAAAAACAATTTTATCTTTTAGTCCTTCTGGTACATCCTTACGCACAATACGCTGCGCTAACCCTTCTGCAATTGCTGTTTTTCCGACTCCCGGCTCTCCAATTAAAACTGGGTTATTTTTCGTTTTGCGTGATAAGATGCGGATCACACGGCGAATTTCACTATCTCGTCCAATTACCGGATCCATTTTACCAAGACGCGCCTGTGCCACAAGATCTCGACCATATTTCTCCAATGCTTCATATGTCGCTTCCGGATTTTGGCTTGTCACGCGTTGATTCCCCCTTATATCCATCAATGTACGCAGCAATAGTTCTCGCTTTAATTGAAATCTCGTGAAAAGCTGTCCAATTGCTGTCGATTCCTTTTCATCGCTCATCACAAGCAAAACATGCTCTACAGACATATAATCGTCCCGCAGCCGCTTTACTTCCTCCTCCGCACGCACAAACAACTGCTGAAGCCCTTGTGTAATATATACCTTTCCAGCCTCTGCCCCGCTCCCTGTCACACGAGGCTTTCGTCCTAAGAGCTGCTGTACTTCTTGTCGAAACTGTTCGATAGGAACACCAAGCTTTTGCATAACCCTTGCGGCTAAACCATCCTCCTGCTCCAGCAATGCTGTGAGCACGTGAACGATATCTATTTCCTGATGGGAACGTTCAACTGCAATGGATTGCGCCCGCATCACAGCCTCCTGCATTTTTTGCGTCATTTTATTCAAGTCCATTTCTATCCCCTCACTTCCTTGACTTATTTTGACCTTTGTTTTTATTATAGGAAAGTTTCGTGATTTTATAAAGAAAAAGCAAATGATTTAAAAATCTCTTTCAGTTTTATGTATATTTTAAAGAAAACTCGCCGATTGGCGAGCCCTGCCTTTGGGCGAAGACAGAGGCGTAGTTGCACTTATACTTTATTCCTAAAATTTCTCACTGCGTCGAATTGTCTTCCTGCTAGAAATTTATACTTTCTTAAAGTATAAAGAAAACTTGCCGATTGGCGAGCCACGCCCTTGGGCGAAGACAGAGGCGTAGTTGCCCTTATACTGTATCCCAAAAATTCTCTAATACGTCAAATAACTTCTATCTGGAAATTAATACCCCCACAGCAAAAAAACCATCTCCTGATATGGAAGATGGTTTTTTGTAAAATGTTAGCGTGTTTTAGGCGCGTATGTCCATTGACGGTCATCATTTGTATTTTCAGGAAAACGATCTCCAGCTTTTAGCTTGATCTGTTTCGGATCCTGGATGCCGCTGCCGTTGCCTGTTTCCCCGATTTCAATATAAACTCCGTTATTTGGTGCCTTTTGTCCTGCTCGAAAACGGTGACTTTGACCCATGATGCACTGCTCCTTTCAAAAGAAAAAGTCATTACATCATTATTGTACCCGAAGATAGCAGTTTCTATCTGTTATGTTTAGGAAGTGAACTCTCCCACCTCTTGGGCTCGCTTTCCTAAAGATATTTCCTACAATTGAAAGCGGAAGATTCTTTTTGACTAAAAGCGATAAAGACTTTCATACAAAAATGATTTACTGCATACATATAAAGAAAACTCGCTGACTGGCGAGCCATGCCCTTAGGCGAAAACAGAGGCGTAGTTGCCCTTATACTGTATTCCCAAAAATTCCATTCGCATCAATTTAGTTCCTAATTAAAAATTTATACTTTAAAAAAGTATAAAAAAGAACTGACCCTATCAGGTCAGTAAATAAAAGACAGTTAAACAACTTATACGAGAAGATTACAATTTCATTATACAAGCTCTTCTCTACGGTTGTAACCCTTTTCACAATCTATACACAATTTTCAAAAATTTTCTATGTCACTCTTGACTCATGGGAACCGATAGACAGAAAAAGGGGAAATGGATTAAGATGGAAGTACACAACTACTCATAAAAAAGGTGAATGTATGCGAAACCAACATTTAATTGCAGTCGATTTAGACGGTACATTATTAACAGATGATAAAAAAATTTCTGAGCGTAATAAAGCAGCCATCCAAAAAGCGCGGGAACACGGACACCTTGTCGTCATTTCCACGGGCCGTCCGTACCGGGCAAGCAACCTGTATTATCAGGAACTAAAGCTGGATACCCCAATCGTCAATTTTAATGGTGCGTACATCCATCATCCGCTCAATCCTTCATGGGGTACATACCATTCACCTCTCGAACTCCCAACAGCTCGAGAAATTGTACAAGCATGTGCCGCATTTGGTGTTAAAAATATGTATGCTGAGGTCATAGATGATGTATATACACACTACATCGATGAAGGCGTACAGCATATTTTCCAGTTCGGCTCCCCGAAGATATATACGGGAAACTTGCTTCATATTTTAGCAAAAGATCCAACGTGCTTACTAATCGATGCGAATGAACAAGAGATGGAAAACATTCGGAAACATTTAACAGATGTTCATGCTGAAGTTATTGATCACCGCAAGTGGGCAGCTCCTTGGCATATTATCGAAATCGTTCGAAGCGGACTTAATAAAGCAGTTGGCTTAAAAAAGATAGCTGATTATTACGGCATTGGGACAGAACATATCATCGCTTTTGGCGATGAAGACAATGATTTTGAAATGATTGAATTTGCCGGACACGGCGTTGCAATGGGCAACGCGATTCCAGAGCTGAAATCACTATCGGATCACGTGACGCTAACAAATGAAGAGGACGGCATCGCTGTCTTCTTGGAGGAATACTTGGGCTTGTAAGCCGTTTCCATTCATAGCCCGAAGCGCAATGCACATACTATAAAGGACACAGCACGTGTCACAGCTTTCCTGCTAATTCAAAAGGGGGAATAGACGATGGGTAAACGCAACAAGTCCAAACGTTTTATTCAGCAAGGTTCAGATACGGTTACTAAACATGATGAACGATTCCCTTATCGGTCTACATTAGCCGAAGCAGAGGCTCAAAAAGAGCGGGCTCACTCAACTCTCGGAGGTGTATAACAATGGGCAATCTGTTGTTTCAGCAAGCGAGAGAAGCAGTATCCCTTGCCTTAAACACAACCGGCAGCGGACAGCATGAAATGGTGGAAAAAGCAAAAAATGCTTTAACCTCCGCTTATACGCACTCTTCCACTGCCGAAAAGGCACAACTGCGCGAGATGCAGGAGCAGTTGCAAAACATGTCCTAAATGTAACGAGAGGACCTGATTTTCAGGTCCTCTTTCCTTTTTGTCTTTTTTCTCACATTAAGCAAAACAGATTAGAGTTGCTTTTCTTTTAATCCTTTCGAAATAAACCTAGTACACTTTCCGTATGAACAACATTTGCAAACGCCTTTGGATCAACCTCATTAATAATACGCTCAATCGCATACAGCTCATAACGTGTAATCACAATCATCAACATCTCTTTTTGTTCATTTGTAAATGCCCCTGTCGCCGGCAGCGTTGTAATGCCCCGTACGAGACAAGATTGAATAGCCTTACGCAACGCGGCCCCATTTTTCGTTACAATAAACACAGTCACCTTCACGTGGCGTGTATGAATCATATCAATTACACGCGATGACGCATATAACCCTACAAGAGTATACAGCGCCTTCTCCCACCCATATACTGCGCCTGCCGTTAGAATAATAAGCGCGTTCAGCATGAAAAAATATGTCCCAAGCGGTCTCTCCTTCACGCGCGACAGAATCATTACAATAATATCCATCCCGCCGGTCGAAGCTCCCCACTTCAGGGTAAGTCCAGAACCAATCGCAAGAATCACACCGCCGAACACAGCATTCAGCATAATATCATGAGACAGTGTGAGAACAGGGACAACCTCTAAAAACAATGTCATAAAAGCAATACTAACAAAGCTAAACAGCGTAAATGATTTCCCGATTTTTCTCCAGCCCAATATAACAATTGGAATGTTAAACACAATATACAGCATACCTGTCGAAAGGATAATGGGTGTGAATTTGCTTACTATACTCGAGAGAAGCTGCGCTACTCCGACAAAGCCGCTTGCATACACATTCGCTGGGATTAAAAATAAATTCATCCCAATTGCATTTAACAGTGCACCAAATATAATTACAAACGTTTTCTTACTTATTTCAATGGAACTCATCTTGAGATTCACATGTATGCTCCTTCCTGCTTGTTCCTTGTACATAGTCTTAACGGAAACGGAAATGATAAACATTAGAAACAGCTAAGGAGGGATATAGGGTGCCAAAGACTAGCGATAATGATAAAAAAGCGCATGACAACAATGCAAAGCATATGCAAAAAAATATGCAGGTACAAGAGAATTATCAAGCAGGTAAGCATGATTACTCAAAGAAAACCGACCATCGCTAAGACCGGGAGATTTCCCGGTCTTGTTTATTAAATCGCGAGAAAACTCGCCGATTGGCGAGCCGTTCTTTTAGGCGAAGACAGAGGCGTAGTTGCACTTACACTGTACTCCTAAAATTTCCTGCTACGTCGAATTCGCTTCCAGCTGGAAATTTATACTTTCCTACAGCGCAAAAAAACAGCACATCAGTGCTGTTCCTTTTACTAATCCCTCTTAAAATATGTCCATCCTTCTTCCTGATAGACTTTTCCTTCTTTCATGAGCTTCCCAAGCGCTCTCTTAAATGCTCCTTTACTCATTCGGAAACGCTCCTTAATATCCTCTGGCGCACTTTGGTCGCTAAATGGCATCGCACCGCCGCGGCCTTCCATATATTCATATAAAGCCTGCGCATCCTCATCCATCCCCTCCTGCTTGCGCGGCAGAAGAGATACGTTAACAGTCCCATCGTCTTTCACCGCAATGATGCGGCCCGTCACACGCTCACCAATGCGGGGCTCTTGCTCTTGTTTTCGCTCTGATTGATGGATAAAGCCTAAGAAATGCTCGTCTGTTAGAATGAACGAACCCGTACGAATGGCACGGTACACGCGGGCATTCACGTTTTTATTAAACATCGACTGCGTAGCAGCAACCGCCAATTCCTTCATATCCTCATCCTGCGCAGGCAGGGCAATTAAACGATCTCGTCCCGTCAGCTTAAGACGACAATATAATTCGTCCCCCTCCTGCGGCCAAACACCGAAAAAGCCAGAAAACTCATCACCGGGAATTAAAACATCCTTTGAAACGCCAATATCAACAAATACACCTAAGCCCTGTGATACTTTCACAACCTCTACCCAGCCGAAATCCTCTGTTGTAATGAGCGGAGTCTTCATCGTTGCCGTTAAGCGTCCTTTATGATCATGATATAAAAACACATCAATCTCGTCGCCCTCCGCAATCTCACCAGCAACTTCATTTTCATGCAAAAATACCTCCTCCTGCTCGTTTCCCACCATATACCCAATTTCTGTCTCGCGCAAAACCTCAACCTGTTCTATTGCTCCTGCTTGCAGCATCATACTTACAAATCCCTTCTATAATAAAAATATGCTATGTATTAGTTTGCCAAACAAAGCCTCATTATAACACGTTTTTTCTATCATTTGTCCAATCCGCCCATTTTCCTTATAATATAGGATATACATATAGTTTGGAGGGATTGTCTATGTCAAAGGAAAGCTCTTTTGATATTGTCTCAAAGGTCGAATTGCCAGAGGTTACAAATGCCATCAACCTCGCATTAAAGGAAATTCAAACGCGCTATGACTTCAAAGGAAGCAAAAGCGATATTAAGCTTGAAAAGGAATCTCTCGTTCTGACATCCGACGATGAGTACAAGTTAAGTCAATTAACGGATGTTCTCTTAAGTAAGCTCGTAAAACGAGGCGTTCCGATTAAAAATTTAGACTATGGCAAGATTGAAAATGCATCCGGCGGTACAGTTCGTCAATACGTTAATCTCAAGCAAGGCATTGACAAAGATACCGCAAAGGTCCTCAATACGATTATTAAAAACTTAAAGCTAAAGGTGAAAAGCCAAATCCAAGATGACCAGCTTCGTGTCACAGGAAAAAACCGCGACGATTTACAGGCGGTTATCGCAGCTGTTCGTGGGGCGGATGTGCCGGTTGAATTGCAGTTTATTAACTATCGATAAGGATGGATTTTTTAGAAAGAATATCGCGCTCCATTTTTGGAATGCGATATTCTTTTTTACACTTTAAAGTATAAAAAAACTCACTGATTGGCGAAAACAGAGGTGTAGTTGCACTTACGCTGTATTCCTAACATTTCTCGCTGCGTCCAATTGTCTTCCAGCTAAAAATTTATACTCTTAAAGTGTAAAAAATCCCGATGAGGTTGGGATTCATCGGGATTTTTCTCTTATAACTATTCCTTGTTATCGTACAGGAATGTGATTACAGTCCTGTTTTTCCGCTAATATAACGGCGAGCCTTCACTGCATATTCAAAAGGATTTGCTAATGCCGGGTCTTGCTCAGCCTCGACAACAAACCAACCTGTATAATCAGACGCGGCAAGTGTTGTAAATACTTCATCAAACTGGATGCCGCCATCGCCTGGAACAGTGAAAGCTCCTGCCTTTACTGCCTGCAAAAAGCTTAAGTCCTCTTCCTTCACACGAACGACCACTTCTGGACGGATGTCTTTTAAATGCACATGCTTAATGCGAGGCAGGTGCTTTTTCAACACATGAATTGGGTCTTCCCCTGAGAACACAAGATGTCCTGTATCAAATAATAAGGAAACAAGATTTGGATCTGTTAGCTTCATCAATTTATCAATTTCCTCTGTTGTTTGAATCCCTGTTCCCATATGATGATGAAATACAATAGCCATATCCTTTTCTGCAGCCAGCTCACCAAGACGATGCAAGCCATCTACTAGCAGCTTCCACTCTTCTTCCGTAAATACAGGTTTTTCTTTGTACACAGGCACTGCTTGACCCTGCACGCTTTTGCCTTGCTCCGATACAACGATGACCTTCGCGCCCATCGCATACAGGAAATCACGGTGTTCGATGAATGCCTCGACTGTTTCTTCTAAGGGCTTTGTTGTTAAAAACGCGCTAAACCAAGCGCTTGCGATTTGCAATCCCCGAAGTGATAACGCCTTTTTCAATACCTCTGTATCACGCGGATACTTATTTCCTACTTCGCTGCCGGTAAAGCCTGCTAGTGCCATTTCACTTACGCATTGCTCAAATGTATTCTCACCGCCAAGCTCCGGAAGATCATCATTTGTCCAAGCAATTGGTGCAATTCCTAGTTTGATTGTATTTTCTTTAAACATATCAGTTCCCTCTCTTATGCTCCTAATAGCGTCTCGCTTTTGGTTTGTTGTTTTCTTTATACTCATACGCTGCTTGGATGCTTTCGCTCTTCGACACTTCCGCAATCCCTACATGCCATCATGCGCCTGTATTTACTGAACTGCTGCTGTTTCATGCTCAATCTTAACAGGACGTCCTGTTAAGAAGGATTCCTTTGCAGCCTTTGCAATTCTCTCTGCCTGTAAGCCGTCGTTACCAGTGCAAAGCACCTTTTCACCTGCTAGGATTGTCTTTGTAAATTGTGTAACTTCTTCGATATATGCTTGTGTATAGCGCTCAAGGAAGAAGTACAATGGCTTATCTTTGGACACTCCATTTACTGTTGACACTTCAACAGTTGTTGGGCGGCAATTATCGGCGGTTGCTGCTCCTTTTGATCCAAATGCCTCTACACGCTGATCATATCCATATACAGCTTGACGGCTGTTATCAATAACTCCGATTGCTCCATTTGCAAATTTCAATGTAACAATAGCAGTATCGATATCTCCTGCTTCCCCAATCGCAGGATCAACTAAAACCGCTCCTTGGGCAGATACTTCTACTACTTCGCTATTCATTACATAGCGTGCCATATCAAAATCATGAATCATCATGTCCATGAACAGTCCACCTGAATTAAGAATATAATCAACACCTGGTGGCTGCGGGTCTCTAGATGTGATTTTTAGAATATGAGGCTGTCCAAGTGCCCCTTGCTGCACAAGATCACGTACCTTTTTAAAGTTTGGATCAAAGCGGCGGTTGAAACCAACTTGTAATTGTACACCCTCTTCTTCCACTACACGCAGCGCTTCAATTGTCTGCTCTGCAGAGAAGCTAACCGGCTTTTCACAGAAAATATGCTTCTTTGCACGTGCTGCCTCTTGAATGATTTGCGCATGAGTGCTCGTTGGTGAGCAAATAAATACTGCATCAATTTCAGGATCTGCCAATAAATCTTGATAATTTGTTGTTAAAACAGAAATCCCCTTGCTAGCAGCCCATTCCTGTAAATGATCCACGACCACATCTGATACTGCTTTAATTTTCACTTGCGGCACTGATAAAAGGTTATCTACATGCAATCTTCCAATACGTCCCGCACCAATAATCCCCAATGTAACTGTGTTCATACCTTTACCCCTTTTCCGCTTATAAAATAGATTTTTCCAAAAGCATGTGTTATGAATCTAGTAATTATTTTTTTGAAGACTGAAACGCTCTGGTGAATTTCTCGATCCAGAAATAACAACATATGCAGAAAGTAAACTCACATCTGTTGTCTTAAAGAGCAAAAGCGCTCTTTGCATTCTCTCCTCTTGAACAAACTCCAATCAGTCTACCCCAATCCTTACATACAGGTTCAAAGTAGCTTGACTTTTAGATTTCTGAAAGTCATACAAGATATAAGTAAGCTAAAAATACTGTAATAAAGAAAACTCGCCGATTGGCGAGCCCTGCCTTTTGGCGAAGACAGAGGCGTAGTTGCACTTATACTGTATTCCTAAACTTTCTCACTACGTCGAATTGGCTTCCTGCTAGAAATTTATACTTTCTTACAGTGTAAATAGTCCCTTGGGTATGTTATATAGCTTGATTCAACAGGAGAGAAGGCGTTTCAGACCGCCCTCTGTCATTAAATGTATCCTTTACTCTTAGCCTGGGAGAAGCTTTGCAGGGATATTGCCCACAATATCCCTGCCTGCTTCGCCAGTGAAGGCAATCTAATTTAAGCTTTCTTATTTTTACGAGAGTCAAGAAGAACTGCTGCTACGATAATCGCTCCCTTTAAAATCTGCTGCCAGTAGGAGGATACGTTCATCAAGTCAAGTCCATTGTTTAGAACCCCGATAATCAAAGCACCAATCATTGTTCCTGGAATCGTACCAATTCCGCCATTTAAGCTTGTTCCGCCGATAACTGCAGCGGCGATTGCATCTAACTCATACATTAAACCAAGGCTTGGCTGTCCTGCAGAAATACGTGCTGTTAACATCAAACCTGCAATACCTGCTAAAAGGCCAGCATATGTGAAAATCATAATTTTGTAGCGATCTACCGGAATTCCGCAAATCCGTGCAGCTTGTTCATTTCCACCGATTGCGTATGTGTATTTACCAAATCTCATTTGGCTTAACATGATATGTGAAATAATACCCATTACGATGAAGATAATGATTGGGAAAGGAATGCCAGCAATTGTACCTTTTCCGATAAACATGAAGGACTCTGATAAGTTACCGATTGGTCTTCCATCTGAATATAGAAGTGCCAAACCTCTTGCCGCTGTCATCATTCCTAATGTTGCGATGAACGGAGGAATTTTTCCTTTTGCAGAAATCGCACCGTTAATGAATCCAGCTGCTGCCCCAATTGCCATACCGATTGCAAGCGGAACGAATAATGGATATTCACCAGGATGTGCATAGCTTGCAGCAACTACAGATACAAGGGCAATGACGGAACCAGGAGATAAGTCGATCCCTGTTGTAATGATGACCATTGTCATCCCCATTGCCACAATACCGATGAAAGAAATTTGTCGTACAACGTTAATCAAGTTATTTACGTTTAAAAAGGCCGGTGATAGGATTGACATTAAAATACACATTGCGATAAAGATGAATACAATTCCGTACTTATTTAATATTGCTGCGATTTGCTTCTTTCTATTGGGTGAATTTGCAAGAACCGACGGGTTGCTTACAGCACTCTCTTGAGTTTTCATTTCTACTCCTCCTTCAAGGGGTTGTATACTTTCAAGAATTTATAAACTCTCAGCCGCGAAATCATTAGACGCAGCAGGAAATTGTAAGAACAAATTATGAATGCGATTACATCTTTGTCTCCCTATTGATATGCAACCTCTAGAATTCTTTCTTGGTTTGCTTCTTCTCTGCTCAGTTCACCTTTTTGAATTCCTTCATGCATCACAATGACTCTGTCACTCATCCCTAACACCTCAGGCAACTCGGAGGAAATCATAATAATTGCTTTTCCCTCCTGCGCCAGCTTCGACATTACTTTATGAATCTCAGCCTTTGCACCAACGTCTACACCGCGTGTTGGTTCATCTAAAATCAGCACATCAGGATCATTCAGCAGCCAGCGGGCAATCAGTACCTTTTGCTGGTTTCCTCCGCTCAGATTCATAATGAGCTGGTTTAAATGTGGTGTTTTTACCTTTAATTTTCCTACCTGCTCGTTGCAGACTTTCTTCACTAATTTGCTATTCAAGTAACCCAGGCTTGATAGATTGTCGATATTGGACATAATCATATTTTCCCGTATCGACAGCGGCAGGAATGCGCCCGTTAGCTTTCTGTCCTCTGTTAATAAGCCGATTCTATGCCGGATCGCCTCCTTCGGTGAGTTAATTTTCACCTGCTTGCCATGCATATAAATTTCACCAGAGGTTGGAGGGTCGATTCCGAAAATGCTTTCCATGATCTCTGTTCTCCCAGAGCCCATCAGTCCCGCGACTCCAAGGATTTCCCCTTTGCGTACCTCAAAGTTGACGTTTTGGAACTTGCCTTCTCTAGACAGGTTTTTTACCGCTAGGACAACGTCTGTAATTTCGGATGGCTCCTTATGGAATACCGCTTTAATTTCACGGCCTACCATCATTTGAATCAATGTATCCTGATTCAATTCGCTTGCTGGCTTGGCTCCTACATACTGCCCATCACGGAATACCGTAATATCGTCGCAAATCTTAAAGATCTCATCCATTTTGTGAGAAATGTAGATAATGGAAACCCCTTTTTTGACTAAGGAATCAATAATACTGAATAGATGATCAACTTCCTTATCCGTAATGGCTGAAGTTGGCTCGTCCATAATAATTAAATCCGCATTATAGGAAATCGCTGTTGCAATCTCGACCATCTGCATATTCGCAACGCTTAGCTCCCGCATTTTGGTTCGGGGATTCAAATCAATCTGCAAGGATTCGAATAGTTTTTCTGTATCCTCTATCATTTTTTTCTTATTGACCCAGCCTGTTTTGCCGTACATCGGTTCACGGCCGAGATAAATATTTTCCGCAATCGTCATGTCAGGCACAGGGCTTAATTCCTGATGAATCATGGAGATCCCTTTACTTAAGGCATCCTTAGGGCCATTAATTTGCACTTCCTGCCCTTTAAACTTAATCGTACCCTTGTCTGGTGTATACACACCGAAGATAATTTTCATGAGCGTCGATTTCCCAGCGCCATTCTCACCCATTAAAGCGTGAACCGTTCCTTTTCGTACCTTCAGCTGGATATTATCCAAAGCCTTTACACCTGGAAATTCCTTTGTGATGTTATTTAGCTCTAAAATGTACTCCGTACTCATTTCATGCTCACCCCCAATAAATTGGTGAGAAGGGGACCCTTTCGGATAAGAGCCTTAACAGTCCCCCCTCATGTTACATTAGTTAGTTCCTGCGTTTTTCCACTTCTCGATAAATGTGTCAACATTTTCTTGTGTGATCAACTCGAATGGTACCCACACATTCTTGTCTGCTAATTTTTCACCTTTCGCAGCTTGAATAGCTGTCTCGACTGCCTTGCTACCTTGGCCCATTGGATCTTGGAAAGCAGAAACTTTTAATTTACCAGATTTCACATATTCTAATGCATCTGGTGTACCGTCAATACCAGCTACGATTACATCATTTAGCTTGCCAGCAGCTTCTAACGCCATAATTGCTCCAATTGCCATTTCATCGTTATTCGCTACGAGCGCATTGATCTTATCGCCAGATTGAATCCAGTTTTCCATTAATTTCATACCTTCAGAACGCTGCCAGTTTCCTGTCGCTTCACGTACAATTTTCATATCTGGATTTTTCTTAACTACGTTTTTATTACCTTCTGTTCTCTTAATCTGTGCCTCTGCACCAAGCTCACCAGTCATAATTGCAACGTTTCCTTTGCCACCTAACATTTCAGCAATCTTTTCCATTTGCATTGTTCCACTTTGGATAGATTCAGAGCCTACAAATGCGTAAATGTTTTTCATATCATTTTTACTTGGCATACGGTTTACAACAATTACAGGGATGTTTGCATCCTTTGCCGCATCTAACATTGGAGTCACTGCACTTGTATCAACAGGGTTAATAATGATTGCATCTACACCTTGTGTGATAAATGTTTCAACTTGAGAAAGCTGTTTACCAGAATCGTTTTTCGCATCAACCATTTTTAAATCAACATCTTTATCCTTAGCAGCTGACTTCATAGAATCGTATAGGTAAGAGAGCCATTTATCATCAAATACCGGCATCGCTGCTCCAACTACGATCTTTCCATCCTTCTCGCCGGAAGTAGATGAAGAAGAACAAGCAGCCATGAATGAAGCTAGTATAACCATTAAAGATACAAGCAACATAAGTCTTTTACGAATTGCCATTAAAAGTCCCCCTAATATTTGGTTTTAATATAAAGCGCTTTCGTTTTTGGGTTTACCAAAACAAAAGTAGAAATATACTTAGAATAATGTAAGTTTAATAGCTGAATGCAACCTAAAACCTGAGATTTGGAAAACTCTTTTTCTATGTTTCTCAGATTCTATTCATCTATACCATACCTATGTAATCGATTACAATTATTTGCAATCGATTACATTTCATGTAAACTGAAATGTAATGCATCTTGCAAAATATAGTGCCCACTTCGAAATTAAAACTTGGGACTTCTGTCTTAATTCGGACAGAAATCGGTCGATTTTCGAATAATAAGCTGCGGCAACACAAGAATACGTTGTTTCGCTGTGCTTTTCCCTTCAATCTCCTCTATTAATAGATCCACCGCTTGAGCACACATCTTGTCAAGACCTTGCTCAACGGTTGTTAAAGGAGGATCACAGCTTTTCGATAATAATGTATTATCGAAACCGGTAATCGAAAGATCCTTAGGAATGTCTAAGCCCATTTCGCGTGCAGCTAGAATCGCACTAATTGCCAGTACATCATTACAAGCAATAATGGCAGTAGGCCTTTTGGGATGGTTCAATAATTCTTTTGTCAAGAGCTGGGCATGCTCTACGCTTGAATCGCTGATAGCAATCAGATCTTCATGCACTGTCAAACCGCTCTCTTGAAAAGCCTGCTTATATCCATTAATACGTTGTTGACTACTTGTAGCATCTTCCCCAATCACCGCAATTCTTGTATGCCCTAAGGAAACCAGGTGAGAAGCTACTTGATATCCCCCGACGATATTATCAATATTAATGCTGTTTACCGCCAGTTGAGGATGAGATTCAGAAAGGAGCAGAACAGGGATATTGTCATCCACTAAATCCGCAATCACCTGCCTATTATTAAAGGCACTAGCTAATATAAATCCATCAACGCTTTTCTGTCTTAATAATGACACTGAGCGTTCTTCCTTTTCTGGATTTAAATCCGTGCTGCAAATAACAAGGCTAAAACCAAATTCATGTGCACGATCTTCCACTCTGCGCGCCATTTCTGCAACAAAAGGGTTCGCTAAGTCTGGTAATAATAATCCAATAGTAGAGGTTCGTTTTCCTGTTAAGGCTGACGCAAGAACACTCGGTTTATAATTAAGCTCTTGCATAACCTTCAAAACCTTTTGTTTTGATTTTTTCCCGACTTGCTGATCATTCATGACCTTTGAAACAGTAGATATGGAGACACCTGCCTTCTCTGCCACATCATAGATGGTTGTTTTCATTTTATACACTTCTTTCTATCATGCAGTCTAGTATTAGATTATCTTACCTAAAGCGCTTTCGTCAATTCGATCGCTTTACTATTTTTCTATTTTTATAAAGTACTGTATCGCTCGCTATCAAAATGACTCTGGCTCTTATCATGGAATTGTGGGGGTTGCCTACTCATCCTCCGATAAGATTTTGTTACAGCAATGGTAAGGATCGGATCCTAGAACTATACCCTTCGGACTTTACAGCCATCGCGGAATCCTCGCTTTTGGACGTTCGTCCCGCGCACCTAGCCGATTCCTTAAGATAGGGTTTCAGCATGAAAATAGCGAGCATCCTAAAATGAAAAACCACAAATCTTGCTCCTTTTGTAGCCTATACACACCCTTTCCCCTCATAATCTAGACCATGTAAAGCACTTTTCTTTCACTGTGTTATCCCTAAAGCGCTTTACATTTTTGATTATATATCACATTTAAAACGCTTTCAATACCTTTATGGATAAATTTTAACAAAAAACATCTATTTTTTTGTAAATTATGCACAAATTTCGTCAATCTTTCTCGTTAAATCTCCTTATATTCTATGTCAATCGCTATCGTCCATCCTTGCTTCTGCAATAAAAAAGCTGATTCCGCGTTCGAGAATTTGTTCTAGTTTATCCTTTTATCCATGGTACAACCTAGCAACCTGCCTCCTTTCTCATATTTTATGTGTTCTTAAGGAGCAAATAAAAAGCGCTTTCGTTACATTTATTAAGACGGCTTAATATCCATAAAGAAAACTCGCCGACTGGCGAGCCCTGCTCTTGGGCGAAGACAGAGGCGTAGTTGCACTTATACTGTATTCCTAAAATTTCTCACTACGTCGAATGGTCTCCTAGCTAGAAATTTATACTTTCTTACAGTGTAAAGAAAACTCACCGACTGGCAAGCCCTGCCTTTAGGCGAAGACAGAGGCGTAGTTGCACTGATACTGTATTCCTCAAATTTCTCGCCACGTCGAATTGGCTTCCAGCTAGAAATTTATATTCTTAAAGTGAAAAAAGAAACAGAGATTATCCCTGTTCCTTACACAAGTACTCTTATTCCGCTAGCGTAAGCGTAATTCTTATTTCTCCTAAAAAGCAACGGACAAGAAGTTTCTGTCCATTCGAACACTCTTCTTCCCTCATTCACCTCTACACACAAAAAGCAGACACCAACGTCTGCTCTTCAATTCACCTTCTACTTCAAATCAGTAGTACAGGCAATTGCATTTTTGTATAGTCCAAATCCAGCTATCTAAAACACAGATAACTGACCTTTTGAATATTCCTTACAGGATTGTCGTTTAACAATTTTATACGGAACAATAATACTTTTGGGCGGCAGTTCCGGTGACTCAATCTTTTCCACTAAGCTTTTCGCAGCTTCATACCCAAGCTGAAAGATACGCACGTCCACAGATGTTAACGGCGGACAGGAAATTTCCGAAAAAATAACATTATTAAAGCTTGCAACCGAGATACGATCTGGAACAACATACCCTTTTTCTGCCAAGGCACTTAAAACACCAAGCGCCATTAGATCGTCGGTAACAATGATCGCACTTGGAGGCTGTTCCAAAGAAAGAAGTTGCTCCACCGCCCGTTCGCCGCCTTCACGCAAAAACTCCATATAGACAATATAGTCATCTGACATAGGAAGATCTGCTAGCTTTAACGCTTCTTTAAAACCAGCAAGACGTTCCTTCGTTACCATTAAATCTGGACTTCCCCCAATAAACGCCAAGCGCTTATGACCGAGGGAAATGAAATACTCCGTAAGTTCACGTCCAGCTAAATAATTATCATTATCTATATACGTTACTTCCTCAGTAGACTGGTGCGGCTTGCCAATCAATACGAAAGGAAATTGCTGCTCAATTAAATATTGAATAACAGGGTCATCAATACGTGAATACGATAAAACAATGCCATCCACTCGTCTTCCCTGCACCATCTTTACAACACCTTCATAAATCTCCTGCTCTGTTTCTCCAGTTGACATATAAAGAGAGTAGCCCTTTATATGAGAAAAAGAGCTGATTCCTCGTATAACCTCTGGAAAAAACGGATTTTGAAATGCCTTCCCAGCAGAGCTCGGCATAACGAGACCAATCGCCTGTGTCGTTTGATTTGCGAGACTGCGCGCATTCATATTCGGATGGTAACCAAGCTCATCCATAATTTTACGAACACGTTTTTTTGTTTTTTCACTTATACGGGAACTGTCGGCAATGACGCGAGATACTGTGGATGGTGCAACATTAGCTTTTTTCGCCACATCCTTAATCGTAACGACCATTCACACCATCCTTTCTTGTTGTTTGTTCCACACTTTAAAAGAGTATACATTTCTAGCCAGAAAACAATTCGACGTAGCGAGAAATGTTAGCAATACAGTATAAGGACAACTACACCTCTGTCTTCGCCCAAAGGCAGGGCTCGCCAATCGGCAAGTTTTCTTTATTATACCATTAATATTATAACCGCTTGTCCCTTTCTATGAGAAAAGCAGTATTTTTTACCTATACCGTTTGGCTGCTAAAATTCCTTTCTTCTCCTTCTTACAAGGATGAGAAATATCACGAACAACACATTTATACCAACCAGCACAGAGATAACTGGAATATTCAGCCCTGTTTTCTCCGCAAGCGCATACACATTTGCTGTTTCGCGATCCAATACAAGATAATAGCCATCCTTCGCCGGACGAATGATATCCTCCTCCATTAATCCACGCAGCTCCTTATTCGTATCTAGCTGCTCTCGTGTAAGATGAACTTTTTGTGTTTTTTTTGTATTATTCAAAGCAATGATGATGGTTTCCTCTTGATACGTCCGCTTGAATACACTCATGCCATCCTTGTCATACACCATTTCAAATGTACCGCGACGCAGCGACGGGAGCTGCTGACGCAATGTACCTAGCTTACTAATATATTTTAAAAAATCTGCATCAGTTTTAAAATCCATCAAACGGCGATTATCAGGAGGATCTCCACCATCTAGCGCAATTTCTGTTCCGTAGTACATAATAGGAATGCCTGGTGATGTAAACAGATAAGCCAACGCTAAACGCAGACGTGTTGGCGGATATTGCTTTTCTTCCAAAGCCACGCGCGTAAACCGTTTTGTGTTTTGATTATCAAGGAAGTTTCCAAGTAGGTACGGGTTCAGATATACCGCTTGATCACTCATCCAGCCTTTGTGTAATTCATGCGGAGATTGGTCCGTTTTACTGAACACGTCCGTCATGTTCTTATAAGATGAAATGTTCAAAAAGCTATCTATCCCTATGTTCTGATATGCTGTTGCATTGCTTGCGTCCAAAGAAGATACATCACCAATAAAGAAAAAGTCATTCTTTACTGCTTTTACTCCGCGGACGAACTCACTCCAAAAATCCTTCGGTATAGACTGCATACCCTCTAAGAGAAAGCCATCTATACCTGTTTGCTGGATCCACCATTTCGCATTATCGATAAGAAACTTTCGCACCTCTTCATTTTCGAAATTCAAATGCGGCAGTCCAGATAGTGGACTTTCTTCTATTATTTGTATTTTATCATTCTTCTCCTGCTCTTTGTGATACCATCCTTGCTTTTCCTTATCAAAAAGCCAAGAATTCTTGTTTCCGGTATGACCGGCGACAAAATCAAGAATCACCTTCATATCGCGCTTATGTGCTTCTTTTACAAGATCCTTCATATCCGCCATGGAACCGAAATGCTCTTCTACCTTGTAAAAATCCTTTGTCCAATAGCCATGATATCCATCTTCCTCATTATCGACAACAGGAGTAAGCAAAATGGAAGTAAAGCCCATATCTTGAATGTGATCAAGCTGCTTTGTAATCCCCTTCAAGTCTCCTCCATTGTAAGCTTGTAAATTCTTTGTATTTGCATCTTTATCATTTTTTGAATCCCCATTGTTGAATCTATCGACCATAATAAAATAAATCGCTTCATCCTGCCAGCTTCTCTCTTCTTTTTCACCAGCTGCTTGTACACAAGAAAAAAACAGCCCATAAAAAAGAAGAAACGGGATTAGCACTAGTGTTGTAATCACCGGTTTGCTCATCTCCGCCCCCTCCCTCTCGCTACTCTTATTCTTCTTCAACCATCAGACCGAGCATGGAATATTTTACAATGATAAGAATAGTATAACAATTACAGACATAATCTGCACAAAATTCGCCGTATATTTTGTCAATCTCTTATCCACCTATCCTACAATATCCGTTGCATCATTCTCCGATATTCCTGAGGGCTAATTCCTTCTTGCTTACGAAACAATCTGGAAAAATACATCTCATCTTGGATGCCTACCTGCTGGGAAATTGTTTTGACCTTTTCTGTTGTCGCTGCCAGAAGCTGCTTTGCTTTTTGCAGCCTTACTTCGTTTAAATATTGAAGCGGGCCCACCCCCATCGTCTTTTGCATACAGCGTGTTAAATAATCTTCATGGTAATGCAGATCTTGCGCAATATCAGTCATCTTAAGCTGCCGATTATAATAACGCTGGATATATGCTACCGTTTGCTCGCATACCTTTTCTGCCGCGCTAGGTATCGCAAGCGCTTCCTTTTGAAGGAAAATAAGTACCTGGTAAAAATGAAGCGGCTGCTTGAGCCTCTCTTCTATAGAAACAGCCCCCTCCATTTCTGTAAGCATTTCTAACATACGCTCTGCTAATTCTTTGTTTTGCACACGTCCATATTGTGGAATTTGCAGCAAAAAAGAGGCAGGCTCCGTAAAGGTCCCTTCCTTTTGAAGCACGTCCGTCCATTGCAGCTGCACCGCATTGCGAAAAGAAAACTCCGCGGCAAAATGAAACCAATACACCTCTGTCTCTTCCTTACATGGTTCATATCCAAAATGTTCACGATGCGGCGCGAGAATAAGATATTCCCCCTCGGCTACCTCATATTGTTGATCCTCCTCCTGCATATATAGTTTTCCTTTTCGTACATACAAACAGTCAACAACCTCAAATGTACGACGAAAATGCTTTTTCCCTTTCTGAAATGTTCCTTTTCCCGCTTTAACAAAAATAGGAAATGGAGGAATTTGAAATGTTATCCGATTCATCGCATCACCCAACACACTTTTTATTAATATATACCCTCTATTATAAATCTCCTTCCGTGTACTTAGTATCGTTCACATAATTATTTTTATAGTGAATACATTAGACAGATGGAAGTCCTTTTCTTTATACAACCCTGCATGAAACCGCTGACATGTTAGATTTTATTACATCAACTCTTGGGATCCTATCTAAATATCAAATTCGTTTGAATTTTTTATTGAATTTCCTCTTGCCATTTCTCTGAAAATTGAATATAGTATAAAACATAACATACATTGTAATAAAAACTGACATACAAGATTGTTGCTCTACCGTCAGAAATTTATTGTTACAAATTCAAGAATGGGGGAATTACAGATGGAAGGAATCAACATGGGAGATACAGTATTTATGTTTCTTGCCACAGTAATGGTTATGCTAATGACACCAGCGCTTGCGCTGTTTTATGGAGGCATGGTACGAAGCAAAAACGTACTTAGCACAACGATGCATAGCTACTCAGCGATGGCAATTATATCTGTTCAATGGATTTTAATCGGTTATTCATTAGCTTTCGGTTCAAGTTGGAATGGATTAATCGGCAGTCTGGAGTGGGTTGGTTTAAAAGGTGTTACCTTTGAGCCGAACGCTGATTATAGCGCAACAATTCCTCATAACCTGTTTATGATGTTTCAAATGATGTTCGCAATTCTTACACCAGCATTAATTTCTGGAGCATTCGCGGAACGTATGAGATTTTCTGCATTCATTGTTTTCATGCTTGTTTGGACGACGTTCGTGTATGATCCGGTTGCGCACTGGGTATGGGGTGTAGGCGGATGGTTAAGAGAGCTTGGCGCACTTGACTTTGCGGGAGGAAACGTTGTTCATATTACGTCTGGTGTATCTGGTCTTGTTCTCGCTCTTGTTCTTGGAAAAAGAAAAGATGCAGCTTCAGCGGCTCCTCACCATTTACCATTCACAGTATTAGGGGCAGGATTATTATGGTTCGGCTGGTTCGGATTTAACGTCGGCAGTGCTTTAACTTTAAACGATGTTGCATTAACAGCATTTATCAATACAAATACTGCAACTGCAATGGCTGCTATCGGTTGGGTTTTATGTGAATGGATTATTAGTAAGAAGCCAACTGTTCTTGGCGCAGTAAGTGGCGCTGTCTCTGGTCTTGTTGCTATCACACCAGCTTGTGGATTTGTAACACCTGTATCTGCTCTTGTAATCGGATTACTTGGCGGAGCAATTTGCTACTTTGCAGTATTTTTCCTAAAACGCAAGCTTGGCTATGACGATGCGCTTGACGCATTCGGCTGCCACGGTATCGGCGGAACATGGGGCGGAATTGCTACAGGATTATTTGCAACAACATCTGTAAATGAAGCTGGCGCAAACGGACTATTCTACGGTGATGCTGCTTTATTAGGAAAACAGCTGATCGCAATTTGTGCAACTTATGCCTTTGCTGCAATTGCTACCTTCTTAATCGTGAAAGCAATCGGACTATTTATGCAAGTACGTGCTAATGACGAAGAAGAGTCACTTGGCCTTGACATTACAATGCACGGTGAAAAAGCTTATCACGAGACTCTATAAGGGGAGAATGCGCATATGAGCCAAAAATTAACGAAAATCGAGATTATTACACGCCCAGCGAAGTTTGATGAATTAAAAGACGAATTATCTAAAATTGGAGTAAGTGGTCTAACTGTTAGTAACGTATTAGGCTGCGGTCTGCAAAAGGGATTTACAGAAGTATACCGAGGCGTAAAGCGTACATTTAATATGCACGAGCGCATTAAAATTGAAATTGTAGTCGCAAAGGTTCCCGTTCAGGATGTAATTGATACAGCACAACGTATATTAAGAACCGGGAAAGCTGGCGATGGTAAAATTTTCGTGTATGAGCTATCCAATGCAATTAAAATTCGCACAGGTGAAGAAGGCTACGATGCATTACAAAATGAGAAATAAGTCAAGAAAAGCTGCGGAGATCCGCAGCTTTTCTTATTTTTACTATATAGCTCCGAACCTGACCTTTCATTAGTATTCAAATCGTTTGTTTTGATGCCAACACTGGCAACTGTATTAAGCCGATCGTACTCGCTACATGATAGCTACAATGTAACATTTCCTCACATGTTTCATATTTTGCTTACATCGTATCCATCCACTGTTCTTAAATTATTTGCCAAAACAGTGTTGTAACCCAGTTCATAGCTAAAGAAAACTCGCCGACTGGCGGGCCCTGCTCTTGGACGAAGACAGAGGCGTAGTTGTCCTTATACTTTATTCCTAAAATTTCTCGCTACGTCGAATTGGCTTCCAGCTAGAAATTTATACTTTCTTAAAGTGAGAAAAAGACAGCGGATTACGCTGCCTTAGTTTCTAATATTAATATTATAGTGTTCAAACCAAACATGAATTTGTGCAAGATGCGCCAATAGCTGCGGTCCTGTCATGAGCTGGCCAAACCATGGCGTAGTAAATGCCTTTCCTTCTGTTGCAATGATCTCATCAAGCTGGTTGCGATTAAAAAATTCATGCAGCATCGAATCCTTATTCTGTAAAATACTAGACAGCCACGTTGTTACAGCCTTTGTATAATACGGATTGTGCGTTTTGGGATATGGGCTTTTCTTCCGATACAGAACATCCTCTGGCAGCACTCCTTCCAGTGCTTTTCGGAGTAATCCTTTTTCACGGTTACCATGCATTTTCATTTCCCATGGGATATTCCAAACATACTCAACAAGACGGTGGTCCGCAAACGGTACGCGCACCTCCAAACTTGCACCCATACTCATCCGATCCTTCCGATCGAGCAGTGTTGTCATAAACCAAATCATATTTAAGTAAAATAACTGTCTGCGCTGCGCCTCTAGCTCACTCTCTCCATGAAGCTCTGGTGTCTCTCGTACTGTTTCATCGTAACGCTGCTGTACATATTCCCGCAAACGGAGCTTCTCGCGCCACGATTGCTTCAGCAGCTGCTCCCGCAGTTCTGTTGAACGCATCCACGGGAAGTTGCTGGATTGTAAGTCATCAGTTCGATAAAACCACGGATAACCGCCAAAAATTTCATCAGCACATTCCCCAGACAAACTCACCACAAAGTTTTGTTTAATTTCACGACAAAACCATAATAAGGAGGAATCAACATCAGCCATACCTGGCAGATCTCTTACAATGACAGCTTCTGTTAAATGCGCAGCCAGCTTTTCATTTGAGATGACGCAGCGGTGATGCGTTGTGCTAAAGGTTTCAGACATTAAACGAATCCAATGTTCATCGGAATTCGGCTGAAAAGCATTTGCCTGAAAATATTTATCATTATCTTCATAGTCAATCGAATAGGTATGCAAGCTTCCTTTTCCTTCACGCTCATACGCCATTGCCGCAAAAGCTGTAATGGCACTCGAATCCACACCGCCTGATAAAAATGTACATAGCGGCACATCAGATACAAGCTGGCGCGTAATCGCATCCTCAAGCAGGAAACGTACTTTTTCTACCGTTTCATCAAAGCTATCAGTATGCTCTGCGCTCTTGACATTCCAATAACGCCAAATTTTCAAACCGTTTTTTGTAAATGTTAAAGCATGAGCCGGACGCAATTCATTCACACCTGCAAACACACCATGACCAGGGGAACGTGACGGACCGAGTCCGAATACCTCAGCCAAGCCCTCATGCGTTATTTCCACTTTCACCTCAGGATGCGCCAAAATCGCTTTTAACTCGGATCCAAACAATAGGCGAGCGCTATCCTGCTTATAAAATAACGGCTTAACACCTAAACGGTCACGGGCAATAAATAGCTTTTCTTCTATCGCATCCCATACGGCAAATGCAAAAATTCCATTTAAGTACTCCACGCATTTCTCTTTCCATTCAATATAGCATGTTAGCAATACCTCTGTATCAGAGTGTCCCTCGAATGTATACCCTTTTTGCAGCAGCTCCTTACGCAAATCCTCTGTATTATACAGCTCACCGTTATAACAAATCGTATATAGATTTTCTCCTTTTCCTCTTGTCATTGGCTGCTTGCCGCCCTCTGGGTCTACAACTACAAGACGCTTATGTCCAAAGGCTGCATGCGTCGATGTCCATACATTCGTATCATCCGGTCCGCGCTTTGAGAGTGTTTCTGCCATTTTCCCAACCGTTTCCCTTTCCATAAGAAGAGAATGGGAAAAATCAGTCCATCCCGTAATTCCACACATTGCGCTCATCCTTTCCTTCTAAGAATTCAACAGCAATTTGGTTCATTGTATGCCTATTTTGACAGTTAGGTGCATCGCCTTGTTATAAATGAGGCGGGAACTGTCTATAACAATGACAGACACTCAACAAGGAGGATTTTCATGAAACACCGCTACCAAATTATGCGAAACCAACCGCGCTCCTATACCGTTGGAAATATTGAATATATTAATGAAGAGTGGATATTTTTTGACGAAGAAAGCGACGAAGCTTCTCTTTTATGGGAAGTTGTAGAGGATGATTTTGAAATACTATACAACAATCATTGGCTTCCAGCGCGATTTTATGAAAATGATATGCTGAAAATTGAAAACGAACCGCATCCACTCGAAAATGGAGAAACGGTCCGTATTCGCAAAAAACTGCAAACAGGATATGAGGAGTGGTTAAAAGAATTGTCAGATTCCTCTTTCTCCACTCTCACAGAAGCGTTAGAGCAATTCGATTATTCCCTGTATGATTGTATTTACTGTCATAATATTTTATTCTTTCAGCCAGCCTCCGCACCGCGACAAGGCGTGAATTTTATTGTATACGATAATGGAGACTATGTTTGTTCGCTGCATCATCACTACATTCGCGATGGAGAGACAAGAAAGGATATATTTGAATTCACAAAGGCGGACGGACAAATATATAAAGCTGATTGTTAACACAAAAAAGAAGAGGGCGCCCTCTTCTTTTTGTGTTATGCAAATGGAGTAAATCCAATTGGTAATCTTAATCCTAAATATAAAACAACTAAAACCGCAATCACAAATTGAATCCAGCCAACCTTCGGATCTTTCCGTTTGTTTGTACGAATCAATACCATTTCCATCGCACCGATCACCCAAATGCCGACTAGCATTTTGATACCATACCACATATGCATATCACTCGTTGCTGTTTTCATAATGCTTTGATATAGCAAAAAGCCCGTAATTATAATAATAATATACAAAAGACGAACAGTCATATGTACCATTTTCGCCTTAGAGTTGCCGCTGCGATACATCGCGAAGGCAACAAAGAACAAAATGATGCCAAGAGCCCATGCTGTAATGTGAGCGTGTGTCATAGCAAAAAACCTCTCCTTTTTTCCTCAATTTTTCCTATCTTCTATCATATCATGTTTTAAGAGGATTAGAGAAATAATTCGGTTTTCGCCAATGAATGTTATAATATGTAAATCATTCTGAATTTTCGCCTAAGGCAAAAAGGAGGTAACAACAGTTACGGAAAAGATACTAAAATCAACTGAAAATTACCAAATATTATTTTGGGTATATTCATTAAAAGGAGGTGAATCCTGGCTACGAAACATTACTAAAAATGGATAAATTATACAAATAAGCGTTGCTATACTACGGGAACAGGATTTATAATAAGATTACCGTTTAACTGGAACATCGTGAAGAAGGTTACGGTCATCTTGATAGAGACAGGTAACACCTGTAATAAGGAACATGAATATCCCTTATTGACTGAGCGAGAGCGGTCCTCTAGTGTGCGAATCCTGTGAGGCACACGTTTCCAAAAGGAAATGCAAAACTTGTAAGTTCAATGCTTAATTGTAACTTTTGGTAAGTTTTGTGAACCAGGGACAGAGTATGAGAGAAACAGAAAAGTTAATTAAGTTAACAGAAGCATACGGAGCACATAACTATCATCCGCTGCCAATTGTTATTTCAAAAGCAGAAGGCGTATGGGTAGAGGACCCTGAAGGAAATCGTTATATGGATATGCTAAGCGCCTACTCTGCCGTCAATCAAGGTCACCGCCATCCGCGCATTATTGAAGCTCTTATCCATCAAGCGAGCCGTGTTACGCTCACTTCCCGCGCCTTTCATAACGACCAACTCGGGGCATGGTACGAAATGGTCGCGAAAGTAACAACTAAGGAAATGATATTGCCAATGAACACAGGAGCTGAGGCAGTCGAAACAGCTGTAAAGGCAGCTCGCCGATGGGCATATGATGTAAAACAAGTGGAAGAGAATAAAGCGGAAATCATCGTCTGTACGGACAACTTCCACGGTAGAACGATGACAGCTGTATCTATGTCATCTAACCCTGACTACAAGCGGGGCTTCGGTCCTATGCTGCCGGGCATTATAGTGATTCCATATGGTGATATAGATGCACTAAAGAAAACGATTACCAAAAATACAGCCGCTCTTATTCTTGAACCTATTCAAGGAGAAGCGGGTATTATCATTCCACCAGATGGTTTTCTGAAACAAGCATTCACTATTTGTCAGGAGCAAAATGTATTATTTATCGCAGACGAAATTCAAACGGGACTTGGGCGCACTGGAAAGATGTTTGCATGTGATTGGGAAGGTGTAGTCCCTCATATGTATATCCTTGGAAAAGCATTAGGCGGCGGCGTATTCCCGATATCATGTGTAGCAGCAAACCGTGATGTTTTAGGTGTGTTCAATCCTGGGTCGCACGGTTCAACGTTTGGCGGAAACCCTCTTGCCTGCGCTGTATCTATTGCAGCTCTTGACGTAATTATTCAAGAAAGGCTTGCAGAGCGCTCACTGCATCTCGGTGAAAAGCTTCTGACTAGATTACAAACCATCCAAAATCCGATAATAAAAGGGGTTCGCGGCAGAGGCTTATTTATCGGCATTGAGCTGCATGAATCAGCACGTCCGTATTGTGAGCGTTTAAAGAAGGAAGGAATACTTTGTAAAGAAACACATGAACATGTGATTCGCATTGCCCCGCCGCTTATTATTTCAGAGGAAGAATTAGATTGGGCCTTTACAAGAATACAAGCGGTTCTTTCTTAAAATCAAAGACATATCAGAATTTATCTTTCATAAACAGTAGGTGTTAAGAATTGCTCTTAACACCTACACATACCCGTATTTTTAGCTGTTAAAATCACGCTCAAAAGTATCTGGGTCGGGACCTACACGCTCATCCTTGTTTAATCCATCGATTTCTTCCATATCTTCTGCAGATAATTCAAAATCAAAAATATTTGCATTTTCAATGATTCGTTGCTCTTTAATGGATTTTGGAATCGTAACAACTTTATTTTGCAAATCCCAACGCAGAATAATTTGTGCAGATGATTTTTGATATTTTTCTGCTAATTTATTAATAGTTGGGTCGTTTAATAATTGACCTTGTTTTAAGGGTGACCATGCCTCTAGTTGAATGCCCTCTCTTTGACAAAAGGCAAGAAGTTCCTTTTGTGTTAAGTGAGGATGGTATTCTACTTGATTGACCATAGGCTTTATTTCTGCACTGCTCATTAAGTCTTCTAAGTGATGAATCTTGAAGTTACTTACACCTATTGCACGCACTCGTCCATCTTTGTATAGTTTTTCAAGCGCCTTCCAAGTCTCTTTATATTTGTCTTTCCCTGGCCAGTGGATTAAATATAAATCCAAATAATCAAGACCGAGTTTATTTAGACTTGTTTCAAATGCTTGAAGCGTAGAATCATATCCTTGGTCTGAGTTCCATACTTTCGTAGTAATAAATAACTCTTGTCGTGGAACACCTGACTCCTTAATAGCTTGTCCTACACCCTCTTCATTTCCATACAAAGCGGCTGTATCAATACTTCGATATCCATTTTGAATCGCTGTCTTGACGGCTTCGATGACTTCTGATCCATCTTCTACTTTATAGACTCCTAATCCAAGCCATGGCATTGCTACACCGTTATGCAGTGTTGTTGCATCCTGTAAAGTTTTCAGTATCTTTTTTCCTCCTAGCTTGAATAGAATACTCTTTGAAAGACATAACCTTATAACCTAGATTGAATCCGCTTTACAATATTCTCTACTGTAAATCCATATTCCTTTGCAATACGATCTCCCGGAGCTGATGCCCCGAACGTAGAAATGGCGATAATCAATCCTTCTCGTCCCACAAAATGTGCCCATCCTTGAGGCGAACCTAATTCTATAGCTACATTCAGCTTAATGCCTGGCTGAAGAATAGACTGTTGGTAAGAAGCTGATTGTTGCTCAAACAATTCCCATGATGGCATACTTACAACGCGAGCCCTAATCCCCTCTTTTGCCAATGCATCCTTCACACCTATTGCCAGCGCTACTTCAGAACCAGTTGCAATTAACTGCACCTGAGGAAGATCCTGTTCAGCTCCCACAACTACATATGCTCCCTTTTCAACATTTGCGCATGCTTTTTCATTTTCAATCACAACAGGTATATTTTGACGGCTTAATACTAAGACAACCGGTCCTTCTTGATTCTTCACAGCATACTTCCATGCAGCAGCTGTTTCATTTGCATCAGCTGGGCGCAGGACTTTCACATTTGGTATAACCCGTAATGCCGCTAACTGCTCAATTGGCTCATGGGTTGGGCCATCTTCCCCTACATAAATACTGTCATGTGTAAACACATATGTTACCGGTAAATTCATGAGTGCTGCTAGTCGAATTGCTGGACGAAGATAATCAGAGAAAACAAAGAATGTAGAACCAAATGGTTTAATAGCACCATGTAAGGACATGCCATTTACGATAGCTCCCATCGCAAATTCTCGGACTCCGAAGTACACATTTCGCTCTCCATACTGACCAGGAGCAAATCTTCCTTCTCCATGTAAGTGAGTCATTGTAGAAGACTCTAAATCTGCAGACCCTCCTACTATGCTTGGCACTTGCTTCGCCAATGCATTTAATACTTGTCCAGAAGCAACACGTGTGGAAATTGCTGTTCCCAGCTCATAGCTCGGCACATCCTCTTGCCATGAAGATGGTAATTCCCCTTGTATGTCCCGCTCTAGACGAGAAGCAAGCTCTGGATACTCCTGTTTGTACTGTTCCAATAACTGTTCCCACTGCCGGTTAGATTGGATACCCTTTTCTTTTACTTCTTGGTAGTACGCTTTTACTTCCTCTGGAATATAAAAGTCTTCTTGCGGCCATTGATAAAATTCTTTCGTTAGTTTAACTTCTTCTGCACCAAGAGGAGATCCATGCGTGCCTTGATGCCCGCCCTTACCGCCTTTATTCGGACTTCCATATCCTAAGGTTGTTTTCACTTCAATTAAGGTTGGCTTTGTTAGCTCATTCTTTGCTTCGACCAATGCCCGCTCGATTGCATGTAAGTCATTTTGACTATTTACTTGAAGCACCTGCCATCCGTACGCCTCAAACCGCTTCCCTACGTCCTCTGAGAATGACAGGTGCGCTTCACCATCAAGTGTAATGTTATTTGAATCGTACATCATAATCAGCTTGCCTAATTGTAAGTGTCCTGCAAGAGATGCAGCCTCTGCAGACACACCTTCCATTAAATCCCCATCTCCACAAATCACATATGTGTAGTGATCGACAATCGGGAAGTTTTCTTGATTATATACAGCTGCAAGATGTGCTTCTGCCATAGCCATTCCTACTCCCACGGCTACCCCTTGTCCAAGAGGACCTGTCGTTGCATCAACACCAGGAGTATGTCCGTATTCAGGATGTCCCGGCGTTTTGCTTCCCCATTGTCTAAACTGTTTCAAGTCTTCTAGAGACACATCATATCCACCTAAATGCAATAAGCTGTATAGCAGCATGGAACCGTGACCCGCAGATAATACGAAACGATCTCGATTAAACCAAGATGGATTGGCCGGGTTGTGATTCATAACTTTTGACCATAACACATGTCCCATTGGCGCTGTTCCCATTGGCATACCTGGATGGCCAGATTTTGCTTTTTCTACCGCATCGATAGATAAAGTACGTATTGTATTTATAGCTAGTGTTTCTACTGCTTCAAGATTCGCTACATTACTCACTATAATTCTCCCTTCAGACACTATATGTTTGTATTCAATTTCCGCTATCTATAAATCTCTGTATTTAATAATCCATAAGTTAGCAGGGCAATTGAACCCTGCTCTTTTGTAAATAACCTTACTAATTAAATCAATTTAAAAGCATATTTTGTCTTAGTTGAATAAACCTCATTTGCCTCAAGTACTGCAGAAGGAAAATTTGGATTATTTATCATATTAGGCGGCAGCTGCGTTTCCAGACATAAACCTAAATGCTTCTCGGACGGTACTCCCCCTATTGTAAAACCTTTTTCTAGGGAGTTTCCTGTATAAAGGACAACACATGGTTCATCTGTTTCGATTTCAAGCTTCCTGCCGCTTTCATAGTCAACCAATGTGATCTCCTGCTGATGATTTGCATTTAATAAAAAGGGATGGTCATATCCTCCGCCAACAAGTTTTATTTGCGGGTGTTCAGAATTGACTCCTTGCACAATCTGCAGACCCTTTCTAAAATCAAATACTGTATCCTCCACAGATAAGACTTTACCCGTTGGTATGAAAGAAGGATCAAGCTCTAAAAAACCATCACTTTTTAGCGTCAGCTCATGTGCTAAAATGGTCCGCTTCAAATTACCGCTCAGGTTGAAGTAAGAGTGATTTGTCAGATTCACAATTGTTTTCTGATCAGAAACACCCTGATAGGAAATGACGATTTCATTTTCATTATTTAAGGAATAGGTTACCTGAAGCCTAAGATTCCCTGGAAATCCCTCTTCTCCGTCAGGACTTGTATAGGAAAATATGATATTTGCCTCATCCGCTTTTGTTTCTACGGATGAGCTCCAAATGACATTATGGAAGCCGTTATCTCCCCCATGGAGATGGTTTTCATTTTCATTTTTTGCTAATGTAAAAGTCTCATCATCCAAGGTAAACGTTGCGTTTTTGATCCTTCCGCTGATCCGGCCAATGATACAACCGAAATACGGGGAATAATTGAGATACTCTTCTAATGTATCGTAGCCTAGCACTACATTTTCTCTTACCCCGTTTTTATCAGGTACCATAATCCTTGTAATGGTGCAGCCGTAATCAATACAGGTAAATTCCATCCCTCTATCGTTTCGGAGCGTATACGATGTAATCGCTTGCCCATTTAATTCTCCAAAGACCTCTTTTAGGACTTCCACTGTATCCCCCCTGACTTTTAATATGACCCTCTAATAGCACCCTTGACCTTCTCTTCATAAAACTGAACAATTCTTTGTAACTCTTCTGGTGAAAAAGATTTTTCTTCAATAGCTCTCAGGTTTTCTGTTATTTGGCGTTCATTTTTAAATCCTGGAATCATACACGAAATTTCATCTTGATCCAATATCCACCTTAGAGCCGCTGTTGTCATGGAATGTCTTCCTTCTGCAATCCATGCAAGCTGCTCTGATAATTCAACACCTTTAGCAAATCCAAGTCCTGCAAACGTTTCACCAACATTAAAAGCTGCCCCGTTTTCATTAAAACTACGGTGATCATCTGCCTCAAAGGTATGTCCCTTTGTAAATTTTCCTGTCAATAATCCGCTTGCAAGCGGCAGACGTACAAGAATGCCAACACCATTTTTCTTTGCTTCCGGAAATAGCTTTTCGATAGGCTTTTGACGGAACATATTAAAGATTACCTGGAGAGCTTTAACATTAGGATTTTGTAAGCATAGAAGCCCTTCCTCTACCGTTTCCACACTCACACCATAGTGGCGGATTTTCCCTTCCTGCTGCAGCTTGTCAAGCACCTCGAATACCTGTCCATTCTGTAAAATCTCAATTGGCGGGCAATGGATCTGATATAAATCGATTGCTTCACGGCCGAGCCTCTTTAAGCTTGCTTCACAATAAGAACGGACTGTTTCATATGAGTAGGTTTCTTTTGAATAGATATCTCCTGCCCGGCAAAACTTAGTCGCAATATAGACTTGATCCTCCTTGCCCTTTGTAGCTTTAGCCAGCAGCTCTTCACTGTGTCCATCTCCGTACACATCGGCAGTATCAAAAAAATTCACACCCTGCCCGATTGCATAATCTAGTGCCTTCAAAGATTCTTGATCGTTTGTTTTTCCCCAGGAACCTCCAATTGCCCATGTCCCAAAGCTGACTTCGCTCACTGAAATCCCTGTATTTCCCAACTTCCTATAGTTCATCTTTCATTCCCCTTAATTCAAAGATTATAATGGTTTATTTTCTGAACTCCTGCAGCTGTTCATTAAGAACCTTTGTTTGTTCATAGACCTGTTTATAAATGCTAAACAGCTTTTGGTATTTTGCTACATTCTCTTTGATTGGCTGATATGTTTTAACAGGCTCGATGAATTTGTCAGCACACTCCAGTAAGGATGAAAACCAGCCGCATCCAAACGCTGCAAGCATTGCAGCACCCATTCCAGGACCCTGCTCACTTGAAAGCTTCACAATATTTGCATTAAAAATATCGGCCTGCATTTGCAGCCAAGCTTCATTTTTTGCTCCTCCGCCAATTGATATAATGGTATCTATGGTTTTGCCATTTTCCCTAAAGATTTCGATTGATTCATTCAGCGAAAACGTAATGCCTTCAAGTACTGCTCGAACAAACTCATGACGTTTATGGGATGCATCCATCCCGATAAAGCTCCCGCGGATAACCGAATCGGCATGCGGCGTCCGTTCACCAACTAAATATGGCGTAAACAGCAAACCGTTCGCACCAACCGGAACTTGGTCTACACCCTGTAATAGCTGTACAAATTCTTCCTTCTCTGCAAAGGTATCCTTAAACCAGCTCAAGCTGTAACCAGCAGCTAATGTTACCCCCATGGTATAAAATGAGTTTTCTTCCCCGTGATTGAAATAGTGGACCTTACCTTGAAAGTCTTGATCATTACGCTCTTCATAGGAAAGAACAACCCCTGAGGTTCCAATGCTGCATAATGTTCTTCCTTCCGATAAGATTCCAGATCCTATCGCTCCGCATGCATTATCTGCACCGCCGGCAAATACCTTAACGGACTCAGAAAGACCTGTCCTATTCGCGAAATCAGACGTAATTGTTCCGACTAATTGATGAGACTCTACGAGCGGCGGACAAAGTTCAGATTTAATGCCAACAAGCTCACAAATTTCTGTACTCCACGTTTTCTTACTTACATTTAACAGCAGGGTTCCTGCCGCATCAGAATATTCGCTATGAATTTCTCCTGTCATACGATAGCGCAAATAATCCTTTGGCAGCATGAATACACTTGCCTTTTCAAAAACTTCGGGTTCATATTGTTTCACCCATAGCAACTTTGGTAAAGTGAAGCCTTCCAAGGCTGGATTTTTTGTAATTTCAAGTAATCGTTCTGTTCCGACAATTTCATTGATTTGCCGGCATTGCTCGGTTGTTCTCGTATCATTCCAAAGAATTGCATTTCGTAATACTTGATGTTCCTCATCAAGCAACACAAGCCCGTGCATTTGTCCGGAAAAACTAATACCTTCAATATCTTCAGCATTCCCTTGAAATTTCTGAACGAGTTCTGCAAGGCCTTGTGCAGTTTTTTCTACCCATTCTTCTGGATTTTGTTCACTATATCCCGACTTTTCTTGAATAAGTGGATAAGATTTAGAAACCTCATGACAAACTTCCCCATTCTGGTTAACAAGCAAGATCTTAACCGCGCTCGTTCCAAGATCAATCCCAATAACGTATTTCATCTATATCACCCTTTTATTTAATGATTATGCTAGCTTATAAAAATGTGCTGGAATGAAATATGTTTCCAGCACATTTTTTCGTTTATCCGACTGTCCGTTTCTCTTATACAGTCACAGTCGATAATGTTTCTAATAGGTACTGATTGACCACTGCTTTTAATCGTTCCTGACGGCCAGATTTGTTCTTAATTTCTCCAAGGCTTAATGCATATTGCTCCAGCTTGCGGAAATCTGCTCTGCCTTCCACAATCTCCAAGCCAATGCCTTCTGTGAAGCTGCTGTATCTGTCAGCAATTACATCCTCTAATACTCTATCCTCAAGAAGTTTATTTGCTACTTTTAAGCCGATTGCAAATGCATCCATTCCGGCAATATGAGCATAGAACAGATCTTCTGGTTCGAAGGAGCCTCTTCTTACCTTCGCGTCAAAATTAAGTCCGCCCTTGCCAAGACCGCCATTCTTTAAAATTTCATACATTGCCAATGTAGTAGAATACAAGTCTGTCGGGAATTCATCCGTATCCCAGCCAATTAATGTATCCCCTTGGTTCGCATCTACAGATCCAAGCATACCGTTAATACGGGCAACGTGCAGCTCATGTTCAAATGTATGACCGGCAAGTGTCGCATGATTTGCTTCGATATTGAACTTGAAGTAGTCTTGAAGATCATATTTTTGTAAGAATGCAAGACCAGTCGCAACATCAAAATCATATTGATGCTTCGTTGGTTCCTTTGGCTTCGGTTCAATTAAGAATTGTCCATCGAAACCAATCTCCTTCGCGTAATCAACAGCCATGTGGAAGAAGCGTGCCAAGTTATCCTGCTCAAGTTTCATGTCTGTGTTTAACAATGTTTCATAGCCTTCACGGCCGCCCCAGAATACATAGTTTTCTGCTCCAAGCTCTTTTCCGATTTCAAGACCCTTTTTCACCTTGGCAGCAGCATAAGCAAATACATCTGCATTATTGGAAGTTGCTGCACCATGAACATATCTTGGGTGCGTAAACGCATTCACTGTATTCCAAAGCAATTTCGTTTTGCTTGTTTTCATATAATCCTTAATCATCGCAACGATTGGATCAAGAGCATCGTATGTTTCCTTTAGTGTATTTCCCTCAGGTGCGATATCAGAATCATGGAAACAGAAGAAAGGCACATTTAGCTTCTCAAACAATTCAAATGCTGCTTCAACACGCGCTTTTGCTAAGTCTAACCCTTTATAATGATCCCAAGGACGAATCATCGTTCCTGCACCGAATGGATCTGTTCCATCAGCAGCGAATGTATGCCAATACGCAACAGAAAAGCGCAGGATTTCCTCCATTGTTTTACCATTAATTTTCTCTTCTGGATTGTAGTATTTAAATGAAAGTGGATTTTTTGATGTTGGACCTTCAAACTGGATTTGGTTAATATTTTGGAAATAAGTCATTTGAAATTTCCTCCTCTTTTGTTTTCATGTTACAAATTCACGATTTTTTGTTGTTATCGCTTACAAGGTGTTAAAAATAAAACAACTATATTTCAAATTTCCTTCAGCTGTACAACTTATGAATTGATTATATCACCAAAAACTTTGTTTGTCTATCGGATGAACAAAGTTTATAATAATTAATAGAACCAATTCAGAAAAATAAGATTGTTATAGTAGATATATGTCTACTGTAAAAGAAGGGAACGGAAATCATTATGCAAATAATTTGGAATCAACAGTTAGTAAAGAAAGAAAATAAGTCAATTGTGTTAAATATGATTATGAGCAATTCTCCTATTTCACGTGCGGATATCGCACAAACATCCGGTTTAAACAAAGGTACAGTTTCATCACTAGTAGCAGAGCTGCTGGAGGAGCAGTTAATCTATGAATCTGGTCCAGGAGAGTCAAGCGGGGGCAGGCGCCCGGTCATGCTGCTGTTTAACCAAGCTGCCGGTTATTCCATTGGACTTGACCTCGGTGTCAACTACATTCTCGGAGTCTTAACCGACCTTCGTGGAAACATTGTGACTACCAAAAATGAAAAGTATATAAATGTATCCTTTGAGGATACTCTGAATCGTGTAAAAAGCGTTATTTCCTTTTTAATACATGCTGCTCCTCCTTCTCCCTATGGAATCGTCGGGATCGGAATTGGTGCACCGGGAATTTTGAACAAAGAAGGAGATATTTTACTTGCTCCCAATCTTGGTTGGAAAAACGTTTCACTAACAGCAGCACTTGAAACAATATTCAATGTACCTGTTATTGTCGAAAACGAGGCAAATGCTGGTGCTTACGGCGAGAAAAAGTTCGGACTCGGACAGCCCTTTGATGATTTAATTTATGTAAGTGCAGGAATTGGGATTGGAACAGGTATTATTATTAATGGGGAGTTGTATAAAGGAATCAATGGATATTCAGGCGAATTCGGACATATGACCATTGATAAAAACGGAATGCAATGCCGATGTGGAAATAAAGGCTGTTGGGAGTTGTATGCATCTGAACAATCCTTGCTATCAGAAGCAAGTGAAATGAACTTAGGAATAACAAATGATGTCAATTTAGGCGAAATACTATTACTTGCACAAAATGAGGAGCAAGCAGCCATTCAGCTACTAAAGAAGGTCGGACAAAATCTAGGCCTAGGGATTATTAATATCATCCATGCCTTTAATCCCCAGCAAATTATCATTGGAAATCGCCTTGCAGCAGCAAGACAATGGATTGAGCCTCAAGTTCAGAATGTGATAGACAAATTTACATTGTCTTTTCACCAAACAGATATTAAAGTAAGTTTCTCAGATTTATCCCTTCCTTCTTCCGCCTTAGGGGTTTCGGCTTTTTCAACCGAAGCATTTCTGAAGTCAAGACTGCAACTATAGTAAAGTAAGCTTCTTTTTAGATTCATAAAAATGATAACATATAAAGACTACCGTGAAATTCAGCGGCAGTCTTTATATGTTGAGCAACATAATGGAGAATGAACAATTATTGAAGAGGCCGAACGACATAAAGAATCCAGCGACTCTTAGTTGCTGGATTCTTCACTAACTTGATATGAATAATTTATGCTTTTTATTTCTTAGACTGTCTGTTTCTGTTATACAGTCACAGTCGATAATGTTTCCAATAGATACTGATTGACCACTGCTTTTAATCGTTCCTGACGGCCGGATTTGTTCTTGATTTCTCCAAGGCTTAATGCATATTGCTCCAGCTTGCGGAAATCTGCTCTGCCTTCCACAATCTCCAAGCCAATGCCTTCTGTGAAGCTGCTGTATCTGTCAGCAATTACATCCTCTAATACTCTATCCTCAAGAAGTTTATTGGCTACTTTCAAGCCGATTGCAAATGCATCCATTCCAGCAATATGAGCGTGGAACAGATCTTCTGGTTCAAAGGAGCCTCTTCGTACTTTAGCATCAAAGTTAAGTCCGCCTTTTCCAAGACCGCCATTCTTTAAGATTTCATACATTGCCAATGTAGTAGAATACAAGTCTGTCGGGAATTCATCTGTATCCCAGCCAATTAATGTATCCCCTTGGTTCGCATCTACAGATCCAAGCATACCGTTAATGCGGGCAACGTGCAGCTCGTGTTCAAATGTATGACCGGCAAGTGTCGCATGGTTTGCTTCGATATTGAACTTGAAGTAGTCTTGAAGATCATATTTTTGCAAGAATGCAAGACCAGTCGCAACATCAAAATCGTATTGGTGCTTTGTTGGCTCTTTTGGCTTCGGCTCAATTAAGAATTGTCCATCAAAACCAATCTCCTTCGCATAATCAACAGCCATGTGGAAGAAGCGTGCCAAGTTATCCTGTTCAAGTTTCATGTCTGTGTTTAATAATGTTTCATAGCCTTCACGGCCGCCCCAGAATACATAGTTTTCTGCTCCAAGCTCTTTTCCGATTTCAAGACCCTTTTTCACCTTTGCAGCAGCATAAGCAAACACATCCGCATTATTGGAAGTTGCTGCGCCATGAACATATCTTGGGTGTGTAAACGCATTCACTGTATTCCAAAGCAATTTCGTTTTGCTTGTTTTCATGTAGTCCTTAATCATTGCAACAATTGGATCAAGGGCATCATATGTTTCCTTTAGCGTGTTTCCTTCAGGTGCAATATCGGAATCATGAAAGCAGAAGAAAGGTACATTCAGCTTTTCAAACAATTCAAACGCTGCTTCTACACGTGCTTTCGCTAAGTCTAATCCTTTATAATGATCCCAAGGGCGAACCATCGTTCCTGCACCGAATGGGTCTGTTCCATCAGCAGCGAATGTATGCCAATACGCAACAGAAAAGCGCAGGATTTCCTCCATTGTTTTGCCGTTTATTTTTTCTTCCGGGTTGTAATACTTAAATGAAAGTGGATTTTTTGATACTGGACCTTCAAACTGAATTTGGTTAATATTTTGGAAATAAGCCATCTGAAACTTCCCCCTCTTTGGTTTTCACATTATGAATTCACAAATTGTTTTTTGTTATCGCTTACAAGGCGTTAAAAATAAAACAACTATATGCCAAATTTCCTTCAACTGTACAACTTATGAATTGATTATATCACCCGAAACTTTGTTTGTCTATCGGATAAACGAAGTTCATTACAATTAAATTTTATTCCGAAGAATAAAATCGCTATAATAAATGTAAGTCTATTGTAAAAGAAGGGATCGGACACTATTATGCAAATGACCTGGAATCAGCAATTAGTAAAAAAAGAAAATAAATCAGTTGTATTCAATGTGATTATGAATCATTCCCCTATTTCACGTGCTGATATTGCGCAAAAATGCGGTTTAAACAAGGGAACGGTATCGTCATTAGTAGCAGAGCTGCTGGAGGAACAGTTAATTTATGAATCTGGCCCAGGCGAATCCAGCGGGGGCAGACGCCCAGTAATGCTTTTGTTTAACCAAGGTGCCGGCTATTCCGTTGGGATTGATCTTGGTGTCAACTACATTCTCGGAGTCTTAACTGATCTCCACGGAAACATTGTGATTACCAAAAATGAAAAGTATATAAATGTATCCTTTGAAGATACCCTTAATCGTGTGAAAAGTGTTATTTCTTCTTTAATCGATGCTGGCCCTCCCTCTCCCTATGGAATCGTCGGAATCGGAATTGGTGCACCGGGAATTGTGAACAAAGAAGGAGATATTTTGCTTGCTCCTAATCTAGGTTGGAAAAACGTTTCACTAACAGCAGAGCTTGAAAACATGTTCAATGTACCTGTTATTGTTGAAAATGAGGCAAATGCTGGTGCTTACGGTGAGAAAAAATTTGGAATCGGACAACCTTTTGATGATTTAATTTATGTAAGTGCAGGAATCGGGATTGGAACAGGTATTATTATTAATGGGGAATTATATAAAGGAATTAATGGATATTCAGGTGAGTTCGGGCATATGACAATTGACAGAAACGGAATGCAGTGCCGATGTGGAAATAAAGGCTGTTGGGAACTGTATGCCTCTGAACAATCCCTGCTATCAAAAGCAAATGAAATGAACTTGGGAATAACAAATGATGTCAATTTAGGCGAAATACTATTACTTGCACAAAGTGGAGAGCAAGCAGCCAGTCAACTATTGGAAGAGGTCGGCAAAAACCTAGGCTTGGGAATCATTAATATCATTCATGCCTTTAATCCCCAGCAAATTATCATTGGAAATCGCCTCGCAGCAGCAAGACAATGGATTGAACCGCAAGTTCAGGATGTTATTGGCAGATTCACATTGCCGTTCCATCAAACAGATATTAAGATTGATTTTTCAGATTTATCCCTTCCTTCTTCTGCTTTGGGAGTTGCAGCTTTTTCAACCGAAAATTTCCTGAAGTCAAAACTCCAAATGCAGTAGGTTGGATGTATTTTTTGATTAATGGCGATAATGATCGTAAATAAAGCCTACCATGGAATTCAACCGTAGGCTTTATTTACGCCGTTTCCCTTTATCTTGATCTAGTGAAAGGGATTTTTTATCTGTTGTGAAAAATTCAGCCTAATTTTGAAATAACCAGTGAGTTCGTTAGCCAAACTTTTGACCTCCAATACTGCAGCATGAGTAAGCCATGCAGCCATTCATCCTCAATAACTATACAAGAATCTGAGGAGTGACTCCTTTTTTATATCTAAAAACCTTTTCTATATAAGGGCCGAAGGGTTTGAAATTAATTCAATCTAAAAAAAACCCGAAAAACTTAGTTAGTTCGATGTACAAACTAACTAAGTGCTGTTATAATAAACTCGAGCCAGGATATTACAGTTACAAGGTTTTTAAAGTGAATTGAAAACCCTTTCTTTACATCCCTTGGCTAGAGAACTATAAAAAAGGAGGTTTAATTCATTACTTATTTAAGAAAGCCCTTTCAAAAAAATTTTTAAATAAGGAGAGCAAAATATGCTAAAAGTTCTACGTAAACCTATTATTTCCGGATTAGCCTTAGCGTTATTGCTACCTGTAGGAATAAGTAGTGTATCTGCTGCAACCGAACCAGTGAGTGCATTAGCAGTACAACCAATGGATGAAAGATATAAGGATTCCTTCACAATTGGTGCAGCCGTTGAACCTTATCAATTAGAAGGCAAGGACGCTGAAGTGTTAAAGCGCCATTATAATAGCATCGTTGCAGAGAATGTCATGAAGCCTATTAACATTCATCCAGAAGAAGGTAAGTTTAACTTTACAGAGGCAGATAAAATTGTCAAGTTTGCTAAAGAAAATAATATGGACTTACGCGGTCATACTCTTGTCTGGCATAGTCAGGTACCAGATTGGTTCTTCCTTGATGAAGAAGGAAAGCCAATGGTCAATGAAACAGACCCAAAACAACGCGAGAAAAACAAAAAGCTTCTATTAAAGCGCTTAGAAACCCATATTAAAACAATCGTAAAACGCTATAAAGATGATATAGACTCTTGGGATGTTGTTAATGAAGTAGTCGACGATTCTGGAAACTTACGTCAATCTCCATGGTACCAAATCACTGGTACTGACTATATTAAAGTTGCTTTTGAGACAGCTAAAAAATATGCTGGAAAAGACGCTAAGCTTTACATTAATGATTACAATACAGAAATAGAACCAAAAAGAGCTACGCTATATAAGCTAGTTAAGGATTTATTGGCGCAAGGTGTTCCAATTGATGGGATTGGCCATCAGTCTCACATCCAAATTGGTTGGCCTTCTATTGAAGAGATTGAAAAGACCATTAACATGTTTGCCGACCTTGGGTTAGATAATCAAATTACTGAGCTCGATGTTAGTCTTTATGGCTGGCCACCAAAACCTGCGTATCCGTCTTATGATTCAATTCCAGAAAGTGAATTCGAACGCCAAGCAGCACATTATGATAAGCTATTTGCTTTATATGAGAAATTAGGTGATAAAATTAGTAATGTAACATTCTGGGGCATTGCTGATAATCATACATGGTTAAACGACCGTGCAGAACAGTACAATGACGGAGTAGGAAAAGATGCACCATTTGTTTTTGATGAAAATTACAATGTAAAACTTGCCTACTGGGCAATTATGGACTAAAGAATAGGAAACTAGTAAATCAGCTCCGTAACCTCGGAGCTGATTCTTTGGATTTCACGCGTATCTTACGATAGAATTCGGATACTGATTATAGACAAACTCCCATTTACTTAGAATATGGTTCACCGTAATCTAATAGATTAAGTATTTTAAATAATAGATATCAATCTATACATAAATCTGTTTACAAATAGAAACTGAGATATATATAAACTTAGTTCATATGATATACAAACTAAGTTTCAACTGTTACAATTCTACTATGTAATGTATGCGGTTTCAATGTATGAAAATAGGAGGAATTATAAACACATGGAGACTATTAAAATTGGAATGGTCGGCTACAAGTTTATGGGTAAGGCACACAGTCATGCCTATCGTGATCTTCCGCTCTTTTTCCCAAAAAGTATTCATCCTGAAATGAAGGTTATCTGTGGACGTAACCCTGAGGGTGTTGCTGAAGCGGCAAAACAATTCGGTTGGGAGGAGTACTCGACTGACTGGAAAAGCCTCTTAGAAAGGGACGATATTGATTTAATTGATATTAATGCACCTAGCGATGTACATAAAGAAATAACCATTGCCGCAGTTCAAGCAGGCAAGCATGTTTTTTGTGAAAAACCGTTAGCGCTTACGCTGAAGGACGCAAGAGAAATGCTTAAGGCTGTTGAAGTTGCTGGAGTCAAACATATGGTCGGTTTCAACTATCGATTTGCTCCTGCTGTGATGTTAGCCAAAAAGCTAATTGAAGAAGGTAGATTAGGTGATATCTATCATTTTCGTGCATGGTTTTTACAGGATTGGCTCATTGATCCAAATTTCCCTCTTGCATGGAGGCTTCAGAAGGACATTGCAGGTTCAGGATCCCATGGGGACTTAGGCGCCCATCTCATTGACATGGCCCATTATCTCATTGGTGATATTACTGAGGTTATTGGAATGAGTGATACGTTCATCAAGGAAAGGCCTCTTCCTACTAATATGACAGGCCTATCAGCAACCGTTAGTGACAATGCAGAAAAAGGCGAAGTTACTGTAGACGATGCTACCTTATTTTTAGCCCGTTTTGCTAACGGTGCTTTAGGAAGCTTTGAAGCTACCCGTTTTGCTTCCGGTCATCGCTGCACGAATTCCTTTGAAATTAACGGCAGTAAAGGCAGCGTGATTTTTGATTTTGAACGAATGAATGAGTTGCAGGTGTATTTCACCGATGACAGCGCTGACGTGCAAGGCTTTCGTCGCGTACTTGCGACAGATCCTGCCCATGCCTTTTCTGAAGCATGGTGGCCGCCAGGACATACAATCGGTTATGAGCATACCTTTATTCATGAGATTGTCGAGTTAATGGCAGCCTTCCGTGAAGACCGCCAGCCTGTTCCAAACTTCCGCGATGGTGTGAAATGCCAAGAAGTATTAGAAGCGGTTGATTTATCAATTGAAAAACGTCAATGGATTAAGATTTCAGACATGTAAATAAAGGGAGTGTTTCACAAATGAAAAAACATGCAATGATTGTTTGGGGCGGCTGGGATGGTCATGAACCAGAACAAGTAGCACAAATCTTTAAGGGCATCCTTGAGGAAGAAAGCTTTCATGTAGAGGTTTCAAATTCACTTGAATCTTATGCAGATGTTGAAAAGCTAAAAGCATTAGATTTAATCGTTCCACACTGGACAATGGGAGAAATTGAAAAAAAATACGTATTGAATATATCTGAAGCTGTTATGAACGGTGTCGGCTTAGCCGGATGCCACGGCGGAATGTGCGACTCATTCCGGAATAACGTTGACTGGCAATTTATGACCGGCGGAAATTGGGTAGCACACCCAGGTAATGATGGCGTGGAGTACATGGTTAATATCAAGCATTCCACAAGTCCACTATTAGAAGGCTTGTCTGACTTTAAAGTTGTTAGTGAGCAGTATTATCTTCATGTCGATCCTGCAGTAGAGGTACTTGCGACCACGCGCTTCCCTGTTGTTGATGGTCCCCATGCTACGAATAAAGCAGTTGATATGCCTGTCGTATGGACAAAACGCTGGGGCCTGGGAAATGTGTTCTATAATTCATTAGGGCATCAAGCTAATGTCGTGGCAATGCCAGAGATTTCCCTTATCATGCGCCGTGGCTTTTTGTGGGCTGCCGAAGGAAAGAAACGAGCTAAAACATTAGTAGGAGCAGCTGGTAACGGAGGAAATCGCACTGTATATTCAGGTATGGGAGATAGTCAATAATTATATAATGAGGGAGCCAATATGAAAAAACTTAAAATTGGTATTGTTGGATGTGGAAATATCAGCTCAATATATATGGAAAATTGTCAAAAATTCGATCACCTCGAGCTTGTTGCATGTGCAGACTTAGACGAACAACGCGCACAAGCCCAGGCAGGAAAATACGGTATTCCTAAAGCCTGCTCAGTACAGGAACTACTTACAGACCCTGACATCGAATTAATTATTAATTTAACGATTCCAAAAGCTCATGCAGCTGTTTGTATTCAGGCACTTGAAGCAGGTAAACATGTTTATACAGAAAAACCTCTTGCAGTTACACGTGAGGAAGGACGACAAATCTTGGAAACGGCTAAGAAGCAAAACCTCTTAGTTGGCAGTGCACCGGATACTTTCCTAGGTGCAGGTATCCAAACAGCGATCCATCTCATTGAACAAGGTGAAATAGGTGTTCCAATTGGGGCATCTGCTTTCATGATTATCCGCGGACATGAACATTGGCATCCAGATCCTGCATTCTATTATGATATTGGGGGCGGCCCAATGTTTGATATGGGACCTTATTATTTAACAGCTTTAGTGTCTCTATTGGGACCAATTAAACGAGTTTCTGGATCAACTCGCATTAGTTATCCAGAAAGAACAGTCACTAGCGAACCAAAAGCTGGTGCTAAGATACAAGTTGCAACCCCGACTCATATCTCAGGCACTATAGATTTTGCATCTGGTGCAATCGGAATAATTACAACAAGCTTTGATGCTTTTGGGGGAACGTCGCTACCTCCTATCGAAATATACGGCAGTGAAGGTACATTGCTAGTTCCTGATCCAAATACGTTTGGAGGACCTGTCCGCATCAGAAAACGTGACGAAAAAGAATTTGTAGATGTGCCCCTGTCTTATGGCTATTCACAAAACAGCAGAGGCCTTGGTGTAGCAGATATGGCTCAAGCTATTCTCGATGGAAATAACCATCGTGCAAATGGCAAATTAGCTTATCATGTTTTAGAAGCAATGCATGGCTTCCATGATTCCTCGGATAATGGAAAGCATTATATAATGGAAAGTACATGTGAGAGACCACAATCTTTGTCTCTGAAACAACCGATGAAGAGAAAGACGACCATCAAACTTCCATTCTAACCATTTCCGATTTGTATCCTACTACAAATCGAAACGGTTGAGTTATTAAACAATCACATTAATAATCTATTAGCAGGAAAAAGGACACTTTTTTAGGTTTCTTGTTCAATTCAAGCACCGTTAGTTGAACAAGTTATTGAACTAGAGCTCTGTCCATTCCAAACGGTTAGAACATTCACTGTAATGTTCTATAAACAAAAACCTTTAAGGAAGTTAGCTTATCTAACAAACAAAGTTGACTAACTTCTACTATATTATTTAATGAAGGAACACGACATTATGCAAAACAAGTCAAAACCTAATGAACCTTTAGTTACACATATTTTTACAGCAGATCCTTCTGCACATGTCTTTGAAGGAAAGCTTTATATTTACCCTTCTCATGACCTTGATCATGATGGACCTTCAAATGATAATGGCGACCAATATGCGATGGAGGATTACCATGTTTTATCCATGGATGATGTAAACGCACCATGTGTAGACCACGGAGAAGTGCTGCACTTAAGAGATATTCCTTGGGCAAGTAAACAACTTTGGGCACCCGATGCTGCTTACAAAAACAACACATATTATTTATTTTTCCCAGCAAGAGATAAAGATGGTATTTTCAGGATTGGCGTCGCGACAAGCCCTAATCCTGCAGGACCTTTTACCCCAGAGGAAAATTATATACCAGGGAGCTTCAGTATTGACCCAGCTGTGTTAGTGGATGATGATGATAGAGCATATGTTTATTTTGGCGGCCTTTGGGGAGGACAGTTGGAAAAATGGCAGACAGGAACATTTAACCCAGATGCTGAAGGTCCAGCTCCAACAGAGCCTGCTTTAGGGCCACGAGTAGCTGAATTAAGCGACGATATGCTGACTTTTAAAAGTGAACCACAGGAAATCTTAATTGTTGATGAAAACGGCAACCCAATTCTTGCAAGTGACGAAGATCGAAGATATTTTGAAGGCCCATGGGTCCATAAATACAATGGTCTCTACTATCTATCCTATTCTACGGGTACAACTCATAAGATTGTTTATGCTGTAAGTGAAAATCCACAGGGCCCATTTGTATTCAAAGGTATGATTCTTACTCCTGTAATCGGCTGGACCACACATCATTCGATTGTCCAGTTTAAGGATAAGTGGTATTTGTTCTATCATGATTGTTCGTTATCAGATGGAGTGAACCATAAGCGTTCTGTGAAATACACTGAACTAAAGTATAACGAAGACGGAACTATTCAAACTATTGACCCTTATGGAGAAAATTAATTAGATTGACGGCTGACTCTCATTAGTGGGGTCAGCTTTTTTTATAAGCAGTTACTTTATAATTCCTATATCGTGAATATTAAAGTATATTTGGTAAAGTTGACCTCCACTTTCAAAGTGGATACTCAAAAGTTTACAAAAGCGATAGGGGGATCACCTAGCCGACATTCATCCCCCTCCACTTACCCACTGGGCTACGCCCATGACGTGCTTGAAGTGAGGGTCTTCTGTCGGAAAGTGATAAACTAAGAGAAAACTAAACAGCAAATAAAAAGCACTCAATCCCTTTTCTGTGCGTGTTGGTTGTGGTTACTACATTATACCAGAATACAGGATTCTCTTATTTTGTATGCACAAAAAGAGTGTGTCTCCAAAAGGTGGCACATAGCGCTATCTTTTGGGGACACACCCTTTTATCTTGTTTCAATATTTAATCTAGCTGATTCTTACCACAGGGGAATTAGAGAAACCCTTATCCTTTACCAATTCATACGTAACTTCATACTAGTTATCTATATTCCCAACCAAATCTACAAAGCCATTACCAAACTTCTTTAATTGGAGTTAGCTCAACCAGCCACTCTTGCTTTCGTCTGCAACTTTTGAACCCGTTTAAAGCTATAGACCCCGCCAGACATAAGAACGCATGAAATAGATACCGCACTAAAAAACGGGATGAGTCCGGGCACGTATAACATTAGGAACACAGCAGCCGACAATCCTGCCAGCATGAACAAAACCATATGAAAATTTAAAACTCCCAATAGAAATGCGTATTTTAGACAATCAACTACCTTCAAATCATAATGTACATATACCGGAAAGAAGAATGATAAAAGGATCAAGTAAAAGCACGCGATAATCAGTAGGAATATAGACATAACAAGCTGGATTATTCCTTCTGTATTTAACAAAAACTGAAAATCTATATAAATTAGGGTACCGCATACTGCCAATATAACCCCTAGAACATTTGATTTTCGGAATTCATTTTTATATACAGTAAGGAATGTTCTCCAAATTGGTATGTCGATTTCCTTCATCAGCCATTTACGGACAATTGTGAATAAAGCTACAGTGGCAGGCATAAATCCAAAGACAACCAATCCTGCTGCTGTAAAGAGAAACCATAATACATTTATATATGATAGTTTCATAATACATTCGCATACCGTAAATAGTTTTCCTACTGATTTTCCAAACATGAATACCACCTCTTCTTACTTCTTTCCGGCTGCCCTTTAAAAGGCAGCCGTTTTTTCGTTTTCCTCAAGCCACAGGATGCTCGTTACACCACGCGGATAGTATTTGCTTCCTGCAATTTCACCGGATATAATTTGGTCACTCCAGCTCCAGACAGATAATTCAGGATGAGTCAGCCATTTTACATGGGCTGCATCAGCACTTGCCCCTTTTTCATCCCATTTCCAGCCAAGGATTTCGCGGGCGATAAATTGGCATAGGTAGATTTTGCTCAACCAAGAGTTGTTGCTTGTTGATGAAATCTTCCATCCACCATCTTGAAATAAGCAAACACCTTCTGTAAGCACTGTTTCAAGATGATTCTTTAGTGCACTGATATAAGCGCCGAAGCGTCCTGCTTCATCCAGAGCTTCCTTACAGTTTGTAAAGTATGGAAAGATAAGCCCCTCAATTGCCGGAATAATTTTTGAGTCATTGCCTTCTCCAATAACAGCTGGAATATATCCGCCTTCTGTCACATGCTCCACAATCGTTTTAGCACATTTTTCAGCTTGTTCTCCTGCCCCCTTAGCAAGGTCAACTCTGTCATTTTCAGCAAACAGCTTTTCAAGCGCTACGTAGGATGCCCAAATCTTCCCGGCAAGGTATATATTGTTTCTTGCTTGACCAAGTGATACATCTAGACTGTCATATGTCGTAATTTCTGCTCCGCCCATAACACGGGAGGAATCAAGGCTCATAAGGCCGTTGCGCTTTTCAGGATGTGGATGGTCCCGGTTCAGCATGCTTTCAAAGCAACGCTCTACAATGTTCATGTTCACTTTCAGCCACTCTGTATCTCCTGTCTGTTCCACATAAACGGCTGCACACAGAACCCAGTTTACCAGCTGCTCGTGCGTCATATGTGAAAAACATCCATCCAGTCCGTACAGTTCATAAGATGAAAAATTAGGACGGGAAATCGTGTTTGCTACTCCCATATCATGTGTAAAACTGATGCCGCCTGGATATTCAGTATCATCCCCAGGGAAACGAACAGTATCTTCATAGCTGAAACGCTTAACGAACATATCCAATTCATTTTTAACGGTCCATGGGTTCATCTTTAATTCAAAAAAGAGCTGGTCAACAGTCAGATCAAAGGTATTCATCATTCGATATTCGCCTTCATTTACTACCCAAAATGGCTCACCTTCATGATCCAGCATTTGTGTTGAGCCGTAGTAGCTGCGAATTGAATGAATTAGCATAAATTTTTGATCGTCGGATAAATGACTAGCCTCATTTACCAGCTCATTTACCTTCTTGGAGCGTTCTGCTATAACATCGAAATTTTCAAGTGCATGGGCTGCAACTGACTCAATATTCCGAAAATACCTTGTATAATAATAGGAGGTGTCCATACCAGCAGTTACAAGGCCACCCCTGTAAAAACAAACAGCAAACTGGTAGGTTCTGCGTTCACCTGCAGGTACATCCATAACAAGTGCACCTAATGGTCCTAAACCAAACGTCCAGTTTTCTTCTTGAGGAGTAGTGAGTACATTTTCAATACTGAAGTGCATGGCAGACTTCACGTCAGGATTTTTAGATACAATCGCTGTAATTCTTCCTTGTCCTACACCAGAAAAGCCATCCATTGTGTCATCTAATCTCCGCATAGAACTATACGGATCGCTTCCCTGGTAGCCAAAGAAAGCCCGGCGACTCTTTGTTCCATTCGTATTGTCAACTGTAAGTTCAGCCAGTACAGCTGGCATCAATATTCTTTTCATTTCTGTTTCGTCGGCCTTGGCTGGATCTGGCACAGATTCAACCTGGGAATAAATCGTAAAGGTTAAATCACCAGCTTGCCATGTATCTGTTCCAAGCTGAAAGTCGCGTGTTACGTTTTCCTTTGAAAAAGGGAAGATGATTTTTGGCTTATCAGGATCCGGGTCCATGTTCTCGATATCGTATCTTTTGCTTTCATCATCATCCGGGGAAGTAAAGAATGGAAATGCTTCATATGTTCCTTCTTTTTCTAAAGATTCTGCTCCAATATAAACATTCTGCCGCGGGGAGCGTCCAAGCTCTAAATCAAGTCCTCCCCCTGCTCCGGGGAAACCCAATGTAAAACTTGCAAACGCTCCGATTGGTGAATGATGTGCATTAAAAAACAGATTTTTACTCATCTTCTCTCCCTCTCTTACTATCAATTTTCAACTATCAATTAACCCTTTACAGATCCAGATGCAATTCCTTCCACAATGCGGTTGCTCAAAATAAAGAATGCGATTAAGATTGGCAGAATGCTAATAACAAGCGTGGCGCCGATTGCTCCCCAATCTGTTGTATACTGCCCAATAAAGTTTTGGATACCAACTGTTAACGTTTTATACGAATCTGAACTGATAAACGTATTAACAAACACAAACTCATTCCAGTTATAAATCATGTTAATAATAGCTGCCGTAGCAATGACCGGCGAGGTCATCGGCAGTGTAATTTTAAAGAAAATATGATTAATGGATGCCCCGTCCATGACAGCTGCTTCCTCTACTTCACGAGGCAGGGCTTCGTAAAAGCCTAACAGAATCATGATTGTAATAGGAAGATTAAAAGCAGTGTAAGACAAGATGACAGACAACGGACTATCAATCAAATTGAATTGTGTGAATGTGCTAAACAAAGGAATCAGCGTTGAATGCACGGGAATCATTAACCCAACCATAAATAATCCCAGTACCAATTTACTGCCCTTCCAGTTCATTCTCGTAATAGCAAAAGTAACCATGCTTGCTAGTACAACAGTGAGAATGACAGCTGCAACTGTATAAACAACACTATTCATGAAATACTGGCTGATGTTTCCCTCCGTCCATACCTTTGCGTAGTTCTCCCATTTCGGATGTTCTGGCAAAGCGAACGGGGACATATTAAACACCTCCTGGTTATTCTTTAAGGAAAAAAGGAATAACCAGATGATAGGAAATATTTGAAAAACAGCTACAATCGCTAGAAACAAATATAGAATTCCATAGGCTGTACGATTCCAGAGTGAATGAGTACCGAAACTGCTTTGCTTCTCGGGCAAAATAACCGGAGCCGCATTTTTTCTAACAGGCTGATTCATCTAAAAGCCTCCTCTCTATTAATACACATTTTCATCCGCTGCAGTAAACTTGCGAATGATCCAAGTGACAACAAGACAAATTACGAGCAAGAAGAAACCGATAGCGCTTCCATATCCAAAATCAAACTCTTTAAATGCTCGATGATACATGTAGGATGCCATAACCTCACTTGATCCGTTTGGGCCTCCATCTGTCATAACATAAATCAGGTCGAAATATTTCAATGAACCAACAACTGCAAGTACAATTGTTACTTTTATTACATTCATAATTAAAGGGAGCTTGATTTTTAATGCAATCTGCCACGGTGTTGCACCGTCAATTCTGGCAGCTTCCAGCAAGGATTCAGGAATATTTTTCAATGCTGCATAATAGATCAATATATAGAAACCTGCATATTGCCAAATAATTGGAACAATAATGGCATATAGCGCAAGCCCAGGCTCTGCCAACCAGGATGGTGGATTTTCGACTCCTAGAGAAACTAGAATAGTATTTAAGATACCATTGCTCGGATGATAGATTTTAAGCCAAAGCTGTGCAATGGCAACAGAAGCCAGCAGCATTGGAATCAAATAAATTTTTCTGAGCAAATCGGCACCTTTGATTTTACCTGCTAAAATGATGGAAATAAATAGATAGCCAATCAGACTTATTACTGAAAATACAGCGAGCATAAGAGAATGGTATGCTGTTTTCCAAAACATTTCATCTTTGATAAGAGCCATATAATTCTCAAGGCCGATAAATTCCTTCGCCCCAACCCCATTCCACTTCGTCATTCCAAAATACCCCGTTTGTACAATTGGAACATAAATCAAGGCAAGAACCAGGAATAATGCAGGTGCGATATAAAGAGCAATCACTTTTTTGTTAGACATAACTTTATCCACTACATGTCACTCCTTTCAAACAGGAAAGATAGGAAAGGACATATCGATCACATCTGATATGTCCTTTTCCAAGAATTCGGGATATTTTTATTTCCCTTCTTCCTTCTTCAATGCATCCTCATGCTTCTTAGCGAAGTCGCTTGGTTTCACTTCCCCACCAAACAACGATTGGATCAGATTCAAGTGAGTCTCTGCTACAGAAGCACTCATTTGGACATCCGCAAACAATGTCAGATTGCTTGCCTTATTTAATTCGTTCAACACATCAACGTATAGCTGCGGCAGCTCAACCTTTGTTGTGTCTACTTTTGTCGCCGGAATTACACCCGCTTTTTCAACGGACTGCTCTCCCCACTTTTCAACAAAGAACTTAACAAATTCTTTTGCCTCATCTTTTACTTTTGAGTTTTCAGCAACGAATAATCCTACACCAGGTCCACCAACCCAACTGTTAATATCGCCTTTTCCTCCCTCAACAGTAGGGAATTTAAAGAATCCAACATTATCACGGAAATCCTTTGGAATTTCTTCATTTGTTGTAAAGTTTGGTAGCTCCCATGTTCCCATTAAGTACATAGCAGCCTTTCCATTTAAGAATTCAGATTTTCCTTCGTCGTTGGAAAGACCATTAAAGCCTTTGTTGAATGCATTTTCTTTTACCAGCTTTTGAACTTCATCAGCAGCAGAAACAAGTGCTGGATCTTCGAATGAACCGGAGCGGTTAATTGCCTTGTTTAATACCTCTGATCCACCGATTCTGTCAGCCAAGTACATATACCATAATGAACCTGTCCATCTGTCCTTGTTTCCAAGCGCGATTGGAGCAACGCCATTCTTTTCAAGTGTTTGTACTACGTTTTGGAACTCGCTATATGTTTTCGGTACTTCTAAATTGTATTTTTCAAAAATTTGTTTGTTGTAATAAATTGGTGCAATGTTTAATTCAAGCGGTAATCCGTATGTTTTTCCATCAGTCGCGTAAGCTTCAGTTGTACCTTTTATGAAAGAATCCTTCAAACCGCCATTTAGAACATCATCAAGCGATGCAAATAACTTACCTTCTACGAATGGCTTCATATAGCCTGCCGCCCAAGTAAATCCTACATCTGGAAGTTCATTTGAAGAGGAAAGAACTTTGATTTTGTTTTTGTATTGCTCATTCTCAAGAACTTCTACTTCAACTTTCACATCTTTGTGTTCCGCTTCAAACTGCTTAATGATATCAGTTACAATCATATTTTGCTGTTTGGAGCTTCCCTGAGGCCAAAGATGCATGAACTTTATCGTTTTCTTGGAACCGCTTTCTCCAGAGGTCTCCTTTGAATTTCCTGAACAGCCTGCCAACACAACTGTAAGCAGTAACACACAGGCCAGCAACATTGTATACGCTTTCTTAAACATTTCCAATCCCCCTACTTATATTTTGTTTTACACTTACATTCTAGCATCGAAAAAAGGAAGCGGTTAGATAACTACGATTAGGAAAAATTCCACTATTTTTAGTTATTTGTATGCGCTTTCTTTTGTATTTCCAATCCCTCCTTGCTTATGTTTTGCTTTACAACTACATTCTAGCATCGAAAAAAGGAAGTGGTTAGATAACTACGATTAGGAAAAATGCTACTATTTTTAGTTATTTGTATGTACTTTCTTTTGTATTTCCAATCCCTCCTTGCTTATGTTTTGCTTTACAACTACATTCTAGCATCGAAAAAAGGAAGCAGTAAGATAACTACGATTGGGAAAAATTCCACTATTTTTAGCTATTTGTATGCGCTTTCTTTTTGCGATCTGACCCGCTGCTTGCTGTTGTTTTATAATTAAATGCTACTATCAAAAAAAAAAAAAGCGGTTACATAACCGCGATTGGGAAAAATGCTACTATTTTTAGATAGCTGAATCCTCCAGTTCAGTCATTTTTCTGTATTTGCTGGGTGTAACCCCTTCGTATTCCTTAAATAGTTTAATAAAATATTTCGCTGTCTGATAGCCCGCCTCCTGTGCAATTTCTTCTATTGACAGATTGGTAGTCAGCAATAGTTTCTTAGCAGTCTGCAGCCTTTTTCTAGTTAAATATTCACTAAATGTTAAGCGAGTCTGTTCTTTAAACAGTACGCTAAAATAGCTTGGATTTAAATGAACCTCGCTCGCTACATCCTTTAAGCTAATCTGCCGGCTTAGATTATTATTCACATATTGAAGGGCTTCCCTGATAGAAGCTTTGGAAGTTTGGCCGCTTTCAATGTTAAGAAGCTTTTGATCTGCCACCTTTTCAATGTAATCTGACCTTTCGATGCTTGCTTCCGTTGCCAAAGCTTCTTCTACAGCCTCAATCAGCTTCTGTTTGCTTACGGGTTTGAGTAAATAATTAATCACTCCCAGACGGATTGCTTCCTGGGCATATTCAAAATTAGGATATCCCGAAATAATAATAACCACAGGCTTATTGCCTTTCTCCTTTGTGGCTTTTAATAGCGCTAGTCCTGTCATCTCAGGCATATTTACATCTGTAATCAGTAAATGAACCTTCGTTTTCTGGAACACCTCTAAAGCTTCATCACCGTCTGCAGCACTCAGCACCTCATATCTGCCTTGTGACCATCTCTCCAGTGTCTTTTTCAAGCCCTGCCTAGTAATTTGCTCATCATCAACGATTAAAATTGTTTTAGTATCCATACAAATCAAGCTCCTTTGCTGGGTATCTCGAATGTTACTTGTGTACCTTTGCCTTGGTCACTCTTCACTGTTAGAGTATCTACATTTTCGTTTTTATAAAATAAGCTGAGCCTTTTATTCACATTAGCTAGTCCCATTCCCGTCCCTTTAGACGAGACAGCACCACCTTTTTCGCTAGATTCATTTATAGCACGGAGAGTTTCTTGGTCAATCCCAGCTCCATTATCGCTTACGGTTATAACTAAATTCGGGGAATTTTCTGATTTTTCGACTTTTATAGACACTGAACCCTGCTTCCGCTGGTTCCCTATCCCGTGCAAAATCGCATTTTCTACTAGCGGCTGAATAATCAGTTTGGGGATTTTCGTATCCAGGCACTCATCTGGTGCCGACACATCCCAAAGCAGCCTGTCGCCCATCCGCATTTTCATAATCTGTAAATATCGTTCAATATGTTCAAGAGCCTCCCCAATTGTTACCTGATCCTTGTCTGTTTTATCAATGGTGTAACGGAAAAATTCTGACATTGCGATTACCTGATCTGCAAGCTCTTCCTCTCCTTTGTCTTCCAAGGACCAATAAAGCGCATTCAAAGTATTATATAGAAAATGTGGATCAATTTGTGCCTGTAATGCCTTCAGCTCCGAGCGACTACGAAGCAATTCTTTTTCATATACCTGCTGAATTAAATGATTTGTATTTTCTACCATTTGATTATACGTATTATTTAAGTCAATAATTTCATTAATTGACGAAATATGCGGATTTGGTTTTAACTCATCCATCTTAGCATTTTTCATAGTATTGGTCAGTTTAATAATGGGCCGGGTAATTATCGTTGAGAGAAACATGGAAGAGATTAGGAAAATAATAAAGCCAATAGCACCTGAAATTAGGATGGATGTGCGAACGACTGATACCCCTTCCATCAAAAGACTCGTAGGTTCAAGAATGACGAGAGTCCAGCCCGTTACATCAGACTTCTCTTTCACAATTAAATATTTCATCCCATTTATCACAACATTTTTTGTACCTTCTTTTAAAATCTGTTCTGTATTTCCCTCATAATTTGAGGTTATTGCACTGTAATCCCGGTCTAACAACATCATATATTCCTTTGCTTTATCACCCATACTATTATCTTTCACTGGAAAATAACTATTATTAATTCGAACCAGCAAATAGCCGCCGCCTGAAAAGGAGCGGTCCATTAAAGTTACTTTACGGATAGCAAACGAATACTCTCGATCATTCGGGTCATTTCCAATCCATACGAGCCTTCCCTTTTCACGATTTGCTCTCTGTATCCATATCGGGTCCACCTTTTCAAAAATATTCATATTGTCAGATGGATATATTCTTTCCCCATTAACAGTGTATAAATTAAAGGAAGAAATCGCATTAGAATAAGCATGAAAATTATTAATCACTCTAATGAGCGACTCCCTTTGCGGTACACTCACACTCTTGCCATCCACTGCATCGGTCAATAATTGTTGAACCGTATCATTTGTAGCTACCTGATTTGTTAATGTGTTAATTTGTTTATAAAGCGTTTCCATTCTACCGTTCGCTTCAACAGCTGTTTGCTGCATTTGATTTTCTGCATTGTTTCTCATTAGAGATCCAAGTTCATTGAATATCAAAATGCCCACAATTGACAAGACTGTGACCATTACGAGTAAATAGATTGCCAATATTTGATTGCGCATCGTATTATATTTCCTAAATCTTATCCCTAACATAACAATCACCCATCCCGGAAGTAATTTATTTCAAATTGCTAGCTTCTACAAATTATGATGGTTCTCTGGAATGAGATTTTATAAACATATTGGTTTGTAAGGAACTAGGCCTTTACTTCTGTTAATTGAAAAACGTGCTGGAGCATGACAGTCCCCAACACATTTTTTACTTTACATTATTAATGGCTATTCTACACTGTTGTAGTTGATAAAACACTGAGCAATTTTTTACATTTGCTAGGAACTTTAAATATTGTTTATATCCAGTTTTGGTTTAAGTTGCAATATTTTAATTGTCTTGTGTAAAAACACTCCTATAAAAAAAGAATAATTTTTATACTGCTTCACTAACCTCAAGAAAAAGACTTTTCTCTGTAGAACATACGAATTCGTAAACTAATAATAACACCGATATCTTTGTTTGTCCATCAGATTAACTAAGTAGGCCATGATAAACTTTTCATAGGAAAAAATATTTTCTACAGCTTCAAAAGGCTGTAGAGAAGATCTTCTATACAGCCTTTTCATATCTACATGCTTTTTTATCTGCCAATATTAATAGAAAAGATGAAATTGAAAAATTATCGAAATGAGCCTGTCATCATATCAGTAGAAGAGTCAGTTCCATAAGCTTACATGTTATGTGCAGCGGAACCCTGCAATTAGCTTTGATTTTATCGAAGAAAATCTACACCTGTATTATTGCAGGACAATATTTCCAAAATTAAACAAAGCCCTGTCGGTAAGGCCTCGTTTATTTCACCGTATTACGAAGAGTACCAATGCCCTCAACTGTAACCTCAACAACATCCCCTTGTTTCAGAAAGCCTGGTTCCTTCATCCCCTTCGCAACTCCTGCCGGTGTTCCCGTTGCGATAATATCTCCTGGTTCTAACGTCATACCTTGACTTAAAACAGAGATAATCGTTGGAATATCAAAAATCATATGTGATGTGTCGGATGATTGACGTACTTCACCATTTACCTTCGTCTCAATTCCTAAACAGCTCGGCTGATCAATGGCTGATGCATGAACAAGAAACGGTCCCATTGGACAAAAGGTATCAAAGCTTTTGCCAAGGAAAAACTGCTTATGCCGGCTTTGAATATCGCGTGCTGTAATATCATTAATAATCGTATATCCAAACACATAATCAAATGCGCTCTCTGGAGAAATCCCTTTCCCCTTTTTCCCGATTACAACAGCAAGCTCTCCTTCATAATCTAATTCATTGGTTATATTCGGATAACTGTGTATGAGCTCATCCTGACCAATGACAGTTGTGGGAGCTTTCGTAAAAAAGAGCGGATATTCTGGAATATCTTCCTTCCCACCCATCTCTATTACATGTTCACTATAGTTTTTCCCTATGCACATCACATTTTTCCTTGGTCTTGGAATGGGGGCAAGCAGCTTCACATCAGACAGCGGATATAAACCTGGTGCCTGTCCCTGCTCTCTTGCCCATTTCACAACATCTGATACTTGCTGGAGGAATAGCTCTCCCTGCTCCATACACTCAATCATTGTAATAGGAATTGTCGCCTTTCCTATCATAGCCTTCTGTGCCTCGCGCAGGTGTAAAACGGACGCGGATCGCTCATCCACAACACCAACAAATACTTTTTCCTCTCTCTTTGCCGTTACGAACTTCATCCCTTCACACCCCATCTAAAACTTTACCACACATTACATTCGAAAAAGATCAGAAAAATTCCTTCTTTTTTCGGCGAAAAATTACAAACTTCAACCTTCCTCAATTCCGATATCACAATATATTGGAGTAAAGTGTAGAATTCCCTCTTCTTTTATCGAAACCATTTCTTTTTTATAACACTTTTGTATAATATGAGTTACATACATATTGTGGAAGTTGTTGTGAAAACTGATAAAGAGACGGAGCAGAGTCTATGTTTGAACAAGCAATCGAAAAGAAACGAGAAGAAATGAAGTATTTTGTACAGAGGTATGGAATTACCGCAAAGAAAACGGTACATTGCAGCCAGGAGCTGGACAAGCTATTGAACATACTTCTGCTCTTGCAATGCAGCCGCAAGTTAGGGAACTAACAGATACAGGACATGCTTCCATGGGGGTATGTCTTTTTGTTAACTTTAAAAAGGTGTAAATTTTAATATAAAATTGAATTTTGCACACCAGGAAATTATTGGAATAAAATATAAGAGCACTTACATCTTTGTCTTCGCCTAACAGCTCGCCAATCAGCGAGTTTTCTTTATCTCAAAAATTTTTAGGCACATTCTTGGATAAATGTCCATACACTAAGCATAAGAATCTATAAGAAGGGTGTTTTTCCATGCCTGCTATCATAGGACACATCAATGTTGTCAGTATTGGGTCTAGCGCTGTCTTGCATATCGGCGATGTCTTTGCGATTCGGCCCATTAGCTATGCAAAAACGTTTGCAGGGGCGGGGTCATTTAATGTCGGAGAGACAGTAACCGTTTATAATTACCAAAATTCTACGAATGTGAACGATCAGGATATTGCGGATCAACCTATATCATTGACTTATTAAGAAAAGCGGACACGACCTACTAAGTCTCTTCGTAAAACAGGCGGCGTACAAAACGCGCATTTCGGTGAAGTATAGCCTCAGAAGCAGTCTTTATGTTCCTCATCTAAAGAAAACTCGCCGATTGGCGAGCCCTGCCCTTGGGCGAAGACAGAGGCGTAGTTGCATTTATACTGTATCACTAAAATTTCCGACTACGTCGAATTTGCTTCCAGCTGGAAATTTATACTTTCTTACAGTGAAAAAAAGAACTTTTCCCCTCTCTAGTAAGAACTCTAACTGTGGACAGAGCAAATTTGGAAAACTAGACAGACTCTAGAAACCTATACATCCTTATTTCTTAAAGGAAGGTGAACTGCTTGAACTTACATGTGCACCAAAGCATTGTCATTCATAATCTTCGGGTAGGGAGCATCAGCACTTCCTCTATATTTCAAATTGGAAGTGCCGGGACAATTAAGGCGCTGTCTAAACTCTCCAATACAGGCGCATTTACACAACCCGCACGTCCATTAAAAGCAAGGGGACAAATCATTTCGTCTACCCCGTACGGGATGACTCCTAGAAGCCAGGAGTTTAATTTTTAATCTTTCCCTCCCGCCGCAAAGGAGGCTATAATCATGGCGCAAGATTGGTTTACGTACTTACAGCAGCTGCACAGCACAATTCAATCACAACAGCAGCAGCTTCAGCAGCTTCAAGAAGCTGTTCAAAGGCTAACAGCGGAACTAGAGGGCTTCAAACGTAATCCTCCTCAATCAATCGGAAAGATAGAATATAAGTTTGATCAACTAAAAGTAGAAAACTTAAACGGTACTTTAAACATAGGACTTAACCCATTTAACAGCAGCGGTCAAGCCATTGAAGATTTTGATGTAGACACGGAAACGCTGAAGGTGAATCCGGAAATACAGGTAAATCCAGACTTCTACCAGGATATTTTGCAGCAAGTCGCGCGTTACTTAAATGAGGATGCCTACAGTCGCATCATTGAAATGGAAACCGAACAACGCACAGCTCTGGACGATACGTATAGAAAAATGATGATTGATGATATTCAAAAGCAAATGGAACATCGCTTGCCGTACTATCTGTCCCAAGTAGAACAGTATCCCGAAATTACTTCTAATCCACAATATATGAAGGAAATCATCGTCCAAAATATGAAGAAGGACATTGATCAAGCTTTCCTCGCCTTTATTCAACATATACCTCAACATATCCGAAAGGAGTGATAAAGGGTGAATTTTACCGTTGTGAATCATGAAATTAAAGTGGGACGCATTAAAATGCTCGGGATATCAAGCTCTGGATTATTTCTTATTGGAGATGCCAACTTTTTAATAACGTCCTCTATTTTAGATACACCACCGGAATCGCTCGTGGCCGGACCATTCGTTCCGCTTATTTTCGGCGCTTAAGGGAGTTAATATAAGAGGGAGAATATAGTATGTTCCGTCACATTCCCGTTATTGGTCAACTGAATGTTATATCGATGGCGAGCAGCAGCGTGATACAAATTGGGGATTCTAATATGCTGCAGGCGAGAACCCGGGCCATTTTAGTACAGAGGGAACAACCATTTTACTTAGGAATAGAAGGGCAATTTGAGGGATATAGCAAATTCAGAGATACCGAGATTACTATTCCAACACGACAAACATCTATACGCATGCATGTTACAAATGTCAATCCATTTATATCCGTAGATTTTATTGGTCTGGAAAACTTAGAGTATACAGGACTCTTCCATGTTGGGCCCATTGACTATGTATTTAATAACTCTCGTGTTTTGCAAATCAGACAATTCATTTCGGAGGACCCATTTGAAGAAACACCTTCTGAACGCTCGCTCATACCTTAAATAGTAGGAAGTTAATTATTACAAGCATAAGAGGCTGGTGAATAGAAAATGCCTTGTTTCGTAGGCAACGTGGTAGTACAGAACAGCAATGGCTCCTTTAATTTAGGGGACTTTTATAATGTTTCTCCAAAGGAAAATGCAAAAGCATTTAATGGCTCAGGCGCATCAAACACTGGCTTTGTTGTGAACACATTTAACGGTATAAATGCCACAAATACGTTCGATCCAAATATAAACGATCAAAACCAAGTAGGCAACGCGTAGAAAATCAGGCTTTGAAATAGATAGATTCTCCATTCCAAAATTTTCCTAAAAACAAAAAGGAAGGCAGCTACCTTCCTTTTTGCTTTCTTTCATTTGATTTCCGTATACGTACTTGCTTTGTAGCTGGCTGCTTTCGAATCCATTTCAAAAATGACGAAATTTTTTTATCATCTTGTAAAGAGGCAATGGTATACAAACGAATCGCAAGCTCTTCATTTGTATATAGCGCATGAATTTGCTTATGGCAAGCTATACATACATTCGCGGTTGGAAGAAAGGTTCCACCGAGCTCCTTTGGTGTTAAATGATGTACTGTCAGCTCTAACTCGTCCCTGCTGCACAGCTCACATGTTCCAATCAGCCGTTTTCCCATTATGCTCACTCGCCTGTTTCTTACTGTATTTCTAGTATGTGGCTACCATCAAAAAAGTATAAATATTTTTCCTTTACACGTTTTCCATAGCTCTTCTCGAGTGCCTGACTGTACATTTCAAGCTGCAAGCGATAGCGATTTTCTAAAACAGGTCGTGCTTGCTCAAATCCGCCAGGGAAACGCTCTGAAATGCTATCAGTTTTAAAGTCAATTAAAACAATACCATCTGGTTCCTCAATGAGACAGTCGATAATCCCTTGGACGAGGACAAGTTCCTCGTCCCCTCCATCCCAATCCTGATAGGCGGATGACGCCGGAATCATCATCATAAACGGTACCTCGCGTTCTGCCAGCTCTGCCTGTATCGTACGCTTTCCTAGCTGCGTTTGGAAAAATGCTGCAATCTCTTCCACTGTAATGCTTTCCGCCTGCTCGTACGTTAATAATTCCTTATTCACCATATCAGCAAGCTGCTCCTGAATGCTTAATTCAGTAACCGGCTTCGTCCAATCTACGTGCTGCATCACTGCATGAACAGCAGTTCCACGCTCCGCCGGCGTAAGTCCTTTTCGCTCCATAAAACGCGGGCGCTTCTCAATCTGCGAACGGAAACCGGACAGAAAAGCTGTATCGCTTTCTTCATCCGCTTGATAATTGCGCTTAATCTCGGAAACAGACTGCTTGGCGCGGTGTGTTGTTGCTGCTTCAAAGCTGTACTGCCATGTAAGGATCTGCGTCACTTCATCCTTTTTCTCCGTTTCCACAGGCGCCGTTCGTTGCTCATATAAAGCTTGCACTAGCTCTTGCTTTTCCTCCTGCAGCTGCTCCTCTTCTCGGAGATCCGCCGCTTCAATCTGCCTCATCGCCCAACTCGCAGGATATTCATAGATTTCTGCTGATATAGACGCATCGAGTGCCTCCTCAAGAGATGTGCTGCCCTTATGCCTCATTAACGCAGGACCAAGCCAATCTATATAAGAGGCGGCCTGCGCCCTCATATAGTCAGGCAATAACCAAGAATCGTAATCCCGAGCCTCCGTCCATTTTGAAAGTGCGGCACTTGCATCCTTCACTGTTCCGATTAAAATAAGCTTTTCCTTCGCGCGCGTCAAGGCAACATAGAGAACACGCATTTCTTCTGCAATGAGCTCCATTTTCATCTTTCGTTTTATCGCAATTTGCGAAATCGTTGCATACTTAATGCGCTTTTGCGGATCAATAAATGGGGAACCAAATCCTAAATCCTTATGAAGCAAAAACTTTTTATTTAAGTCCTGCATATTAAAGCGCCGACCTAACCCGGCAACAAAAACAACAGGAAACTCAAGACCTTTGCTTTTATGAATTGTCATAATACGTACAACATCCTCCTGCTCACCAAGCGCTCGCGCCGTTCCCATGTCATCACCGCGCTCTAGGATACGCTCAATAAATCGGAGAAAGCGGAATAGTCCTCGAAATGATGTCGCTTCATATTGCCGTGCTCTGTCATACAGTACACGTAAATTAGCCTGACGCTGCTTGCCGCCCGGCAGACCGCTCACAAAATCATAATAGCCCGTTTCACGATATACCTTCCAAATCAGATCCGAAAGCGGTTGCTGCGTAGCAAAGCTGCGCCAACGCTGTACATTATCAAAGAAGGAGGACAGCTTTTTACGAAGTGATGCATTCCCATCCCGCTCAGCCTGTAAGAAGCCGCGCATCGCTTGATAAAAAGAACCCTTCTTTGCATGAATACGCAAAACAGCTAATTCTTCGTCCGTTACCCCGACAAGCGGGGAGCGAAGCACAGCTGCGAGCGGGATATCCTGCGCCGGATTGTCAATAACGCGAAGTACATTCAGCATAATGCTCACTTCTGTTGCCTCGAAATATCCACTGGAGAGTTCTGCGTACACCGGAATACCCGAACGTTTAAATTCCTCTGTCATTTGCGGAGCGGTTGTCATTGAGCGAAGCAAAATGACAAAATCACGGTATGCAACAGGACGCATCGCATTATGTTTTCGATCGTACACCTCATAACCAGAGCCGACCATCTCTTTGATTCTTGCTGCAATTAAGCGCGCCTCCAGTTGCGCCGCTTCCAAATCCATTGCTTCTCCGGCGTCCGCCTCTTCCTCGACCGCCGCTTCCTTCGTATTTTGATTTAAAATAATGAATTCAGCTGCAGCATCAGTTCCATCTGGATAAGACGCACCAAGCTTTAATTCAGCGTCTTTGTCATAATCAAGATCACCAACTGCTTCGCCCATAATTTGCTTAAATACAAAGTTTGTCCCATCGAGCACTTCAGAGCGGCTTCGAAAGTTTTTAGCTAAATCAATGCGCATGCCGCCATTTATACCGTCTGGCGTAAAGCGTCTATATTTCCCAAGAAACAAACCGGGCTCTGCAAGACGAAAGCGGTACACTGACTGCTTCACGTCACCAACCATAAACAAATTGCCAGCCTCTTCTGTTTCCTTCGTTACCAGCCGTAAAATCGACTCTTGTACGAAGTTGACGTCCTGGTACTCATCGATAAGCACCTCTGCAAACTTATCACGATATTGCAGTGCCACAGCGGATGGCTTCAGCTCTTCTGCAGCTGTATCCTCCGTTAAAATCGCGAGACAGAGATGCTCTAAATCCGTAAAATCAACCATGCTTTTCTCACGCTTCACTGCTTGAAAACGAACAGAAAACTCCTTTACAAGACGAATGAGCGTCTGCAGCACGTGGTGCATCCGAGACAAATCTTTTACATAGTTCTCCGGCAAACGGCTAAATAGCTCCTCCTGCAGCTTGCCGATGTCATCCTTCACCTTTTTGCGCAGCTTGTCTACTTTCTCAATCAAATCAGCATTGTAGTCGGCTTTTTTAATACGCTTAAATGTTTTCCATTCAATTTCCTGCATTGCGCCATGCAGCGTTTGCCAGGAGGTATGTGCTGCTGTTAACAGCCCTTCCAGCAGGCTGAGGTCACTCTCAAATGCCTCAATTTTCGGCGCGGGACCATCGGGCAGCTGAGAAAGTCGAATGGCTTTTTGCGTATATTGCTTTGCTCCTTCAAGCCGAAGGATAACATCCTGAAGCAAATACTGCGTATATGGTAAATCATCAATGCTTTTTCCTTCCACATCATAAAACGCAACAAGCTTGTCCAGCCACTTCTCCGGATTAGGATGTGCTCCCGCTTCGGTATAAAGCTTTAAAATCATATCCTGTAAATCGCTATCACTTCTATCCCCTGTATAACGGTCCACTAAATCAAAAAACGCTTCATTTCCGCCTAGACCGTATTCTTCCTCGAGGATATCGTTCAGCACTTCTTCCTTTAGCAGTTCAATTTCCGTTTCATTCGCAATCCGAAAGCTTGGATCGATATTAAGCATATAGTAATATGTTCGAATCACCTGCAAACAAAAGGAGTGAATTGTAGAGATTGATGCGCGGCTAAGCAGGCTGAGCTGTTTGCGTAAATGCTGTGATGAAGGGTCATTCGTCAGCTCCTTGTCAAGCGCCTCGCCAATTCGGTTTTTCATCTCCTGCGCTGAGGCATTCGTAAATGTCACAACAAGCAAACGATCCACGTCAATCGGATTGCCAGAAGAAATAATTTTTCGGATGATGCGCTCCACAAGAACAGCCGTTTTTCCCGAGCCAGCCGCTGCTGCAACGAGAATATCACGACCGCTCGCCGCAATTGCCTTCCACTGATCATCCGTCCATTGGCTGTTAGACGGCTTTGCTAGAATGGAATCTATCATTCTGGTTCAACCTCCTCCCTCATTTTCTGTAAAGCTTCATTCCCTTTCATCGGTCTTAATACCCGATATTGATTATCTGCGAGCGATTCATCAAATTGACAAACCGCTTTAAATTGACAAAATGTACATGCTGTTTTTTTATCCATTTTATAAGGGGCTATATCAATCTCTCCTTCGGCGATACGTGTCCCCGTGCTCTCAAATGTACGGCGAACATAAGACCTGAGCGTATGAAAATCCTCTTCGCTTGCTACTGACGAATTGGACGTAAATCCGCCACCCTTTTTGAAACCTGCGGATATAATATGGGATGAGCCTGCTTCCTCTAAATTTTTATCCATCAACGTGACAATATCGGTATCTCCAAGCAAAAGTCCCTTCATTTTAAACTTCTTCATCATTTCCTGCTCAATCTCTGCCTCTGACAAGGAACGCTTCAAATCAATAAGCGGATTATGAATATGAAAATACAATACGCCGGCCGGTGAAACTTCTTCTCCTTTTCCAACCCACTTGCTGGCATTTTCAACAACAACATCTAAATAGGTAAGCATTTGCAGCGCTAGACCGTAATACACCTCTGTTACATCAAGAGCTTTCGCGCTCGATTTATAATCAATAATCCGTAAAAATGTGCCCTTTTCGTGCTTGGCTTTATCCACACGGTCAATACGTCCAACAACCTTCATTTTTGTACCGCCAGGAAGCTGAAATTGAAGCGGCGGCAATGCTTCCTCACCAATACCAAACGGAACTTCAAGCCCAACCGGCACAAACCCGCTCGCCTTTGCATGCTCACTTAAGATGAGAGAGGTGCGGAATAAAATATGCTGCAGTTTCCGCTTGAGGTAATGATGACGGTTGGAACTTAATAAAATTTCCTTTTGCAAAAGCGGCGCAAGCTCTTCCATCGCATTTGCCGCCAAATACTCGCACCCGCGTCTATCTAAATCCTGCCAAGTCTTATTCTCTTTTTCCAGCTTATCAGCAATATGCTTTAAGGCCGCATGGAATAATTGCCCGATATCCGGAGCATCAAGCTTAAAAATGTCGCGCTCCCTGAGTAACAAGCCATGCTGGATGAAATGCGCATAGGAGCATCGCTGAAACAACTCAATACGCGAAACACTTCCTTGCACTGTTTCCCCGTACAATTCTTGGCTTACATGTTCTGTTAGCTTGCGTGCTTTATTTTCATAAAACAGGCTGCTGAGCACCCGCTTGCTTTTCTCGCTCCAAGCCGGTGACGTAATATAAAAATTATACACATCCCACCAAAATGACAAATTGCTTTCATAGCCATACCGTTTCCAATGCTGCAGCTGCTGCGTTAAGTATGACAATGTAACTGACGGCGTTGCCACAAACGAAAGTTGCTTCTCTAGCGTTATATCATTCACATCATTCGTTACAAACACTTCCTGCGCGAGCGGAAACATTGCTTTTAGCCTTTTAAACAACGACGACGGCAGCAGTGTTTTCCCTTCTTCATCAGCTAACGGACAGCATACATACAATCGCTCAGATGATCTCGTCAGCGTATGGTACAATACAAACTGCTCTTCTAACAGCTTTTGACGGCTCGTTGCCGCAAGCTCGACACCTGCCGTAAACAGCATCTCCCGCTCTTCGTCCGATATAACACCCTCATCGCTTGGCGCTGATGGAATCACACCCTCATTTGCTCCAATGACAAATACGGCGCGTACATTGGCCAAACGGGAGCGGTCAATATTTGCGACGAGCACCTGATCAAGAGACGGCGGGATATTTGCAAACTGGAGCGCCTCTAACCCCGCTGTAATAACCTTGATAAACATATCGCGGGACAGCTTTTCTTCCCCAAGCATTTCCACACATTTATCAAGCAAATCGATAACCTCTTGCCATACTTGGTCATGGTCGTTCGCGAACAGAAGATTACCTTCCTCTTCCTCCTTTAGACGAAGTGCATCCAGCTTTTTCGGGATTTTTAGCTCATCTAAAAATAAATACAGCGCTTCGCACATTTGCATCGTTGTTTTTGCACGTTTGAAACGGTTTTGCAGCTGAAGAAGAGGTTTTGCGATTAACGTCCGCATCTCGTTCAGCTTCTCTTCAATCTCCCGCTCACTGTCTGTTTGCCTCTCTGTATAATGTTCTAGAGAACGGTAACGGCGGTATGTCCACCGTTCTGACGATCTCCATTTCTTCCCTTGTATGCCGTAGGAGAGACAATAATTTTCAAACTCATCCATATCCTCGCGCAGCTTGTCCTTTTCCTCTCCTAACGGGTACAACAGTTCTGTTTTCACGCAGCGGAATATTGCATCGTAGCGCCAGTTTCCACTTATGACCTCAAGTGCGGAACGGATCAGCTCAATAAGCGGATGATGCAGCATCGATCGTTTCTCATCGATAAAATAGGGAATATTGTAATCTGGGAAAATCGTTTTTAGTACGTCATAATAGCTATGACCGTTTCGTACCATAACAGCTATGTCTCGATAGCGATAGCCATTTTTACGAACGAGCCGGCGAATTTCTCGCGCGACGGCTTCTGCTTCCGCACGGCGATTGGCGGCAGAATATAATGAAACATCCGGTTCTTGTCCAAAATACTTGTAAGGCCGCGTATCAAAATACTTCTCTAGGTGAGCTAAAGACAGGCTTTTCCCAAAGCGCTTTTGCTCCTTTAGCAGCACATTCTCCTGCATCGTAATGCCAGATTCCTTTGCCATACACACAAGCTTCTCATAAGAACCACTTGACGGATAAAACAAATCTAATTCTTGCATGCCTCCGTTTGGCGCGTTTTCCATTGTTAATGCAACCGTCACCTCAGCACCTGAAAGCAATAAATGCTTTAACACATTCACTTCCTGAGGTGTAAATGTGTTAAACCCATCTACATACACGATCGCATCCTTCACATAGCGAGAATATGGAATTTTTTCCGCAAGAAGCTGCAAATAATCCTCACTGTCTAAATAACGGCCAATAAGCGACCTCTCAAAGTCTTCATATAATAACTGCAAATCATGCAGTTTATTAGCCAGCAATATTTCCTGTGCTTTGCTGCCTTTCTGGTCCGCCTCCTGCCAAATAGCGTACAATTGAGACGGATTAACATTATGGCGCTTCAACTCACTAATCATCCGGCTTATCTGCTCTAGAAAACCGGTTTGCTCACTTGCTTTTTGAAACACTGTTAGCTCTTGTTTTCTCGCCTCAACAATTTTACGAAGCAACATCTGTACACCAGCTCCGTCAATATGCAGACGGCTTGCTCCTCCCGCCTCCTGCAGCACCTTCCATGCCAAACGAGAAAAACTGAACACCTGAGCGCGAACAGAACCACTTATACCTTGATGAAGCGCAACTTGCGCCTGAAAAGTCATCTGCTCCGGCACAAGATACAAAATAGTACGGCCGCGCGCTGACGTGCGCAGCTCCTGACGAATCTCCTCCAAACACAGCTCACTTTTGCCGCTACCTGCCCGTCCGAGAATAAAACGAAGTGACATCATACCTCTCCACCCTTCACGAAAAAAGAAGGTAACTCAATTTTGAATTACCCCCTCTAAAATGCTGCACTTACCTCATTAATTGGCCAATATCGTAAATCAACCTTCCCAACGATTTGCTCTATTTTTACAAAGCCAAAATAACGGCTATCCCAGCTTCTTACACGATTATCTCCAAGCAAAAACACGCTGTCCTTTGGAACCTTCATTCTTCCTGTTACTTCCTCTAAAGTGAAATCATCGGTTAAGCGCCCGCCGATCATTTTTGCTTTAAAAGGATCTAAATATGGCTCTTTCGTAAGCTTACCATTTATATATAGTCTATCACGTATATACTCAATTGTGTCACCTGGAAGCCCTATAATCCGCTTAACATAATCTTCCTTTTCATTCGCATGAAACACAACGACGTCAAACCGATGCAATTCCCCTACCTGATACCCAACCTTATTAATGACGATCATATTTCCGTCCGCAAGCGTCGGCATCATCGATTTCCCCTCCACTACATAGGTCGAAAAGAAAAAAATCCGAAAACATACAGTCAAAATAATGCCCGCTCCAATTATCTGCATCCATTGCACACTTTCTTGCTTCCACGCTCGCTTCATGACGCTCCCCCATTTCTCTCATGTATTAGGGCTGTCTATCAACATGAAGATTATTTCTTTGCGAGTTCTAGCCTCACTTCAACTTTTTTCCCAACATACCAAAGCAGGAAAATAACCAAAGCTGCAATTGCCGTTTTCAAAGGCTTTTGCACAAATGAAAGCAAATCGTGACCAACATAGCTAATAATAAAAATCATAACAACCTTCCCAAGCAAAAGCGCAAGAGCAAACTGCCTTTGGCTAATTCTAGATAAGCCTGCAACTACATTGATTAAGGCAGAAGGCGAGAACGGGAGACAAAACAAGATAAAAATAGGACCGAAGCCTTTTCTCTCAATCCAAAGCATCGACTGCCGCACCTTCGGATGATTATTTAAAAATGTAAAAAAACGGTGGCGGCCAAATTTTCGGACAAGTGCAAAGAGAAGCAAGGACCCGATACAAGAGCCAAGCCATGAATAGAAAAATCCAGCCCAAAGCCCGTATGCCGCCGCGTTTGCCAGCACGAACGCAACAAGCGGCAGCACTGGTATAAATGCCTCGACTATCGGAAGAAGAATACCTGCAAGCGGCCCAAAATCCCGATAGCTTTCAAGCAGCTGCTCCATATGCTCCATTGTGAAATATTCCCTGATTGTATGTATATCCATGTAAATACTGCTGCTCCTTCACCTCATACTTTCTTGTATTGTACCACTATTTTCTTATTTCTCTAAACGTGCTGTTTGCTTTCTTGTTTTTATTTCCATATTATCTGCACAATTCCTTTTCATTTGCGAAAGAAACAGCTAAGTTGATCAAGAAAACTTACTGAATGGGTTTACATTTCCCCTCTACATTTTCCTGCTACGTTGAATTTGCTTCCAGCTGGGAATTTATACTTTAAGTGTGAAAAAGAACATGAAAAAACCATCTGCTTTCTTACAAGTAAGATAAACAGATGGCTCATCTTTTTATAACGACCACATCACTATTCATGTTTCACCTCAATTAACGCAATCCAAATCCATTACCATCATTTGAATTTGCTCTAATGTTAAGCTGTGAATAAAATCAATAAAGTCAATTCCAGTAATCCCAAATCGCTGACATTTCTCTGAGTATTTTTTATAAGCCTCTGTATACATTTCCATTTGTACATTCTCCTCTCATCCTGTACGGTAATGTTTTTAGTTGTTTTATTTTATAATATTTGTTACCTTCATTGTACTATAACAGATAACAAAAATCAACTTGTGTTTTATAATAAAGTATACCCAATTTTTGTTCCACCTAATACAATCTGCATGCAAATAGGCTGTCCAACATTCAGTTAGCACCAAACTGTAAGACAGCCCTTAAAGAATTGGCGAGCCCTGCTTTTGGGCGAAGACAGAGGCGTAGTTGCACGTATATCTGTATTCCTAAAATTTCCGACTACGTCGAATTGTCTCCTAGCTAGAAAGTTATACTTTCCTACAGTGTAAAATTAGCTTTCCCATTTTGCTTTATAGGGATAAATCGGTTCAGAAGCAAGCTGTGGCAGGTCTTGTTTACTCACTGTTCGAGACACTTGCAGGAGCTTACGTTTTTGGCGATCTTCTGACTCAGAGCGAAGATGTGCGGTGCGATATAGTAGTGTATCGAAGCTTGTTTTTGAAATTCCGACTTCAAAGCTTTGACCGTTCATGAAGGTGATGAGAACATTGTTGTGAGGCGTTGCTTTCGTGTTGGTAACGTGGAAATGAGAAATCCAAGAGCATTCTCTGCGAGTGTAGGACAAGGTAGAAAGGAAATACAGGCTTTCTGTGGAGCTAATTGCAATAGGTGCTTTATGGGTGATTCCAATTAATTCGCGTGTGCCCTCTTTGCGGCCTTCAAACGAAATGGTAGAACATAAAATTAAAAACCTGTTAAGGGATTTTATCCTCTTCAACTGGCAGGTTAGCTCAATAAAAAATAAGGGTTGCCCAATTAATGTAGCTAAACTTCTGCTATATTTGTTTGTTTTTTTCTTTAGCAAGATATTCACGGTCAATCGCTTGAGGTGGTCTTTCAAACCAACCGTGCTTAATCATTAAATTTGCAGCATCTCCATCAAATCGAAATGAGAGATGTAAAGTGTTTAATTTTGAAGCAGAAAAATAAAAAACCACTCAGAGTGGTTTTTTAATCGCGCATTGCTCCTGCCTCTCGGGAAGTCATTGCACCTTGTCCTTCGCTTACATCTTTTTGAATTTCTTGTTTTACTTTTTGTGCATCAGTTCCGGCAAATTCTGGTTTCATAATAGAACCCAAATTCTCTTTAGTTTGTTGATCCTGTTGCATGCAAGTCCTCCTCAACTTATAGTTTAACAATCTTATTATTTACAAAAAAACACTCGGTGTATCCCGAGAATTTGAGCCAATTTTACTTAAAGTAAAGGGGGCTTTCGTTGAACAATCGGGTCGCTACGGCAGCCCCTTTTTCTTATTCGACTAACGTGGGCAGGATAGTTGAAGAAGGAAGGTTCGTAACATAAACTAAATATGTAAATAAATATGGAAGGATTGCTAGAAAAGAAACCTATATCTGGTTCAATAATCAAGAGACAAGGAAACATTTTCTGCAAGGTATGAAAGGAAATTAATATGAGTGAATCAATGCAGAGGATTAATCAATTTAGAGATGAGCGCAACTGGCGGCAATTTCATAATGAAAAAGATCTGGCCATTTCCATCTCTTTAGAAGCAAATGAATTATTGGAATTATTTCAATGGAAAACACCAGAGGAATCCAAGAAAAATCCTGAGCGACTCAAAGAAGAACTGGCAGATGTGCTGATTTACTCTTATATGATGGCCGATAATCTAGGATTTGATATTGATGAAATCATCGCTGAAAAATTGATTAAAAATGCCAAAAAATATCCAGTTCCCAAAAGCTTTGGTCAAAAAAAGAAATATAATGAATTGGATGAGGTGGATTAAGCAATGGCTAAGTACAACTGTATAACATTGAAAGTGAAAAATGGAGAATTGGAAGGTTTCGATAAACTTCGCCAGCCTGAACAAAATATTCTTAGAACTGGCAATGTCGTTTATATCTACAAAGGAACGAAGTCGAAAAAGATTTACATTGGACAAACGAAACAATTTACTGAGCGAAATAAGCAGCACTACAATGGTCAAGAGGAAAAATTTAATATAGCAGATTTCGACCAAGTAATTATTCTTATTTCATCCTATTTCAACGGTTCAGCCTTAGATGATGTCGAAAGCCAGCTGATAACCTACTTTATGGCCGACAATCCAAAATCTAGAAAGCAGCTGGTTCAATATGATAATGATGAGATTATTAATCGAACCAAGGGCAACAGCGTCAATGACTACCGAGACCGAGAAAAGGTTGCTTCAGAAGTCATTTTGCCTTTTTGGGAAAAAGAGCTATACCCTAATGGATGGGTAAGCACACCGACTTTAGAGAAGTTGCGCAATGAAGCACTGGTCAAATATAGCCCAATCAAAGAATTAACAATTCAGCAAATGGACCTTCTTAAGGAGATTGAATCGAATCCTGATAAAAGCTTTGTGATTAATGGCGATGCAGGGACTGGCAAAACCGTATTGCTGACTCATTTGGTCGCTAAGCTGTTGAAAGAAAAACCTAATCAGCGAATAGCAGTCGTTCTGCAGCCTAATTGGATTCAAACGGCAAAGGATATCTTTAGAGTATATGGAATGAACAACAGTAACCTGACACTTGCTACCTCGACACAGCTGATTAATGCCGATGAAAATTATGATGTTGTAATTGTTGACGAATCTCATAAGCTTTCTAGAAAATTTTCCAAGCAAATGGCATCTTTTAACCAAGTGTATAAAGGAAGATTTGCCCAGGATGAGAACCACTTGGAGGCTTTAAAAAAATTAGGCCGTCAAATCGTGTTAATGTACGACGTATTGCAAGCTATTCGCCCTGCCAATATGACACGTGCTCAATTCAATGAAGCAACCAAAGACTTTAAAAAGAGGTACTTAACAACACAATTTAGAATCCAAGCTCCAGCAGGAAAGAACTATACATCAGAAGATTTCGTAAATGGCATAAAGTATCTTTTGTATAAGGATACAGGTCTATTAGAACAGACGAATTTTAACTCAGAATTTGACAGATCTGTGTTCCAAGATAGTGATGCTGATGCTTATTTTGGATATTTTGAAACAGAACCTTTAAAGAATTCGATTGATTGGGTAGAAGAAGACAGAAATTTCAATCCTGAACATATAAACCGCGTGCTAGGTGGATTAGTTGAACCTTGGAAGCAGTCTGATGGCAAAGACCCGTCAATCACTCATTGGCATGAAGGAAATATCAAACGAAGATGGAATTCCACTCAAGAAAATTGGATTAATTCAGCGGATGCCGATGCTGAGGAGCAGATTGGCTCCGTCTTTGCAGTTCAGGGAATCGATTTGAATAAAGCCGGCGTTTTAGTGGGCAATGATCTTCAAGTCGACACACAGGGCCGGTTATTCGGCAATCCAGAGAATTTTCATAATGTAAACGGCAAGTTCTCCAAAGACGATGAAAGCCCGGAAAATGCACAAGAGTTTACCTTATTTGTGTTGAATATTTACTATATTCTGATGACTAGAGGAATTGATGGGATTCGGTTGGGGTTCTGGAAAAATGATGCATTTAAAAAGTATATGAAGGAAATATTGGAGATTAACTAAGTACCTGAAACGGGGTATGCAACTAACCGTGTAATATAATTCAAATTATTGAATGAACAGGGGGTTTACTTCATAAATAGGAGTAAAGCTTTTTTCTTCCTCAAGTAACGGGTGCTTTTGTGTAATAAAAATCAGAAAATGGCTTGTATCAATGATTACATATGTTCTAGTATATCACATCAATTAAGAAAACCACGTTTTCTACGTTTGTTCAAACACCAACGGACACGTGAAAAGAGCGCCATTCACCCAGCGCTCTTTTTGTTTGCTCCTGATGATGTTTAGATATCCTCGACTTTCCCAGTACCAAAGCATTCTTTGCAGGTTAGCTCTTCATATGTTCCGTTTTCTAGCCATCTCACTGTAGTTCTGCAGCCATCTCATTCTGGGCAAGAATTCATTCTTATATCCCTCTAATCCTCTCACTTGGCGGAGCTGCCATATGAGCAATGAAAGGCTTCACGGTTTCTCCACCAGTCCGTAAAATGTTGATTGCATGGAATCGTTTCAACTTCATGCAATCTTCTAAATCAAATGGTTTAATTTCCTCCAAAAAAGCTTTCCACGTATCCTTGCTAGTTGGATATAGGTGATAATGGGGTAATGCATTCTTAATTGCCCGCTGCGCTTGCTTCGGCAGTTGCTCCCAAAAATGAAACAGCCACACAAAACCTACACGCCACTTTCGACTTTCTACTGCCATGTTCTCCCACAACTTCGCACTCCTATTGAACTGGTGCGGTTCATCTACGATAACAAAGAACGGGAATTGATCATCTTCTTTCCGTAATTGCATTGCCAAATCAATTTTAGTCATGAGCAAGTTCCCGATAAGATTAATCTGTTTTTTTGTCAAACCATCCTTTTTCGCTACATCAATAACGATAGCTTTTCGTTGGCTCAAGAGCTTCACAAAGTCAATAGACACTGTACTATTGAAACAATCCATAAGAAACGGATCACCCATAATCATATCCATACGATTGTAAATAGGCTTCACAATACGCATACGCATATTATCGCTTTCTTTGCTAAATTGCTCTAACGTTGTTTTGTGTATCCCCTCCTCCATCCCCTCAATAACTTTTTTCAAATAATTCATGTCCTCCATGATTTTAAAAATCTCTCCAAGCCTTGCTGTTTTCATGCTGATTATAAAAGCTCTGAGATAACGTTCTGTTTGTACGGAATCTTCCAAGCTATCTTCAAAAAATGAGAGGACAGAATCTGCTAGCAGTCCCTTCCCGTATTCACTGTACTGTGCCTCACACCAATCGAAGGAAGGTTTTAATTGTTTAATATTGATAACTTCTAGTTTGTCAGGAGGCAACACCTTGCACAGCTCCTCGCTCACCTGATGCTTTGCAGGATCTATGAAAATAGCACCAAATCCATTCATAACAGCTTCATACATACGGTTTGCTCCATATCCAGCTGTTTTTCCCTGCCCCATACCGCCGATCGCGCAGACTGGTAAACATGTTTCATCGTCGTTTGTAGTGGGCATATACACATTTTTTGTCTCTCCTCGATGTGTTTGGTCTCCTAAGAGGAGACCGCCCTCAAAGAGAGCGGCGGCAGCTTCTGTTTCCTGCAGCTTAATACCTTCAATATGATATTTCTCTTGTAACGACAGCGGTGGAAGTACGAATAAACGAGCAATTTCAGGAATAGACATATAATCACTGGTTAACTTGATTCCCTTTCGACGTTCTTTCATGAGAGAGAATGTCTTTTTTGTGTTTGTAATACGGCCTATGAGCTGATTATCTCCATCAAATTCCCGAAAAGCTGTAGCTATAGAACGGTTTAATAAGTTTGCCTGCTTGCTATCCCTTGCCTGTACCGCGATACGTATGCTGATATCAAAAGCATCTCCCCGCGTCTTTTGCATTGTTTCAAGTCGAAGATAACTATCTTTAAGGATGAGGGCGCGTTCCCCTGCTGAAAGGTCTATCTTCTCCGGCTCCTCCCCTGTAATAAGCTCTGTAACCACTGAGATTGCACCGAATACCGTATGAGCAGCTAATTTTACTCCTGTCATCACAGCTTCTTTTTTAGTAAAACGTAGCCGCTGCCTTAGGTGCCCTTTCTTAAAATCTGTATAAGATTCTGCTGCTTCTGTATACCAATCATGATAGGCAGGCTCACAATATACTTGCACAATAGCTTTATCACCTTCTTGCATAACATTGAGCACTTCTAAAAGGGAATTTAGCCAATTCGTACGCCGATCTACCAATGTTGCTAGGAAATAATGATGTCGTAATTCCAGAACGGATGTAAGAGAGGGATTCATGGTATCAAGTGGATTTTCGGTAGGTTGCAAAGTGACATTCGGCCAGGAAGAGTGTACCGCCTTTTGTGCCACACGTTCAGCCTCGTCAGGTACAGTCAAAAAGAATTGTGTATTTTTAGGTTCGAGAATAACTTCCCATGACATGAAGTTTGGGTCCAACCGCTTCTTTTCACAGTTGAAACGTTCTAACATTGAACGATACATACAAAGGGACTGTGCAAAATGTTCTACCTTTTCGTTGCTTAATCGGCTATCTGGAAGGATGCGAATACACTTCATTTCGCCATCATCGCCTTTCCTACGTCTACAAGAATCTGCATAATGGCAGGAGCGAACTGTAAGCCGATATATCCAACTCCAGCCCATTTCATCATGGCTAAACCTTTGCTACGTTGCCCTAAGATAATGAGAAGGAACCCTCCGCTGATCATAAGAAACGTAACTGGATACGCGATACCTTGCACAAGACTAATGATTGGGTCAAATGCACCGATAATGCGTGTTGTCATATCTGCAGCTGCTACTGGATAAAATCCGCCAAAGGTAAGAGAAGCGCCAAGGCCAACTGCAAACATTACTGGACTTTGTTCCTTTGTCTTCTCGACTAGCTTACCATTCATAAAAGCACGAAAATCATACGTCACAGTTTTTGCCATTCATCATCTCTCCCTTTTCCTCAAATAATAAGAACAAAACTATGGAGGGAGTTGCCTATATGCCTCTTATAATCATCGGAAAAATCCTTGTCGCTTCTGGTTCAACATTACTTCTTCTCAAAATTATTGCTGACATCGTGCTTTAAAGGAAGGAACCCAATTCCTCTGTATCTTCCTCTTGTGAAATGACAGGAGGATTTTTTATTTGAGATATCGGAACAATCTCTATATCGATTGGTTGTGTTGCAACCTGCTCGGCGGTCACTGATCTGATAGGAGGTATAGGCTGCACGGTGATGTTTTCCCCTGCTTCCATATCACGCTGAATCAGGCGTTTCATATACTTGGAAAACTTGCCGAACTGTTTGCAATGATGAAGAAGAAGCATTTCAAATGGGTCATCTGTACTAAATGAAACACTGCAAATGATTCTGTCCTTACTCATCACCATACACCGCCTTTGCTAAGTTATAGAAACCCAGGGCATTTGCGAACTCAGAATGAAGCAGTATCGCTTTTTCCCCCTGCTTCATCATCGGTCGAAGTACAGTGCAGTTAGGATATGTGCTTACTAAAATGGATTGCACATGTTCCGCTGGTCCACCTACAATTCTAATGTCATCATCTCGCTTGCACATCTTTGACATACTCGCCAAAATACCATATGTCATATCAGAGATACTTCCTCCGTGCGATTCTGTCCCAAAGGCTAATGTGTCGCTCTCACGGTCCACAAATCGTCCATCTCGTACTGTAGCAATATTCACAGTTCCGCTACCAACGTCAACAATACGGATAATCCCCGTTTTTTGAGGTTTGCAGAAGAATGCCCCAGCTCCTTCAGCCGAAACTTCCACAAGGGTGATACGGAATGTTTTTTTAATGCCATTGAGTGTTAAAGTATGCTCATTGCGTAACATTTCTTTAATGAATTTCTTTTCTTCTGGTTTATGCATCTTAATAGGCTGACCGACAACGATTTTGTTTTCATATTCGGTGCTAAAACGATGAATCGCAATCAAGATTCGTAATTTCGCATCGTCATGTGCTTTCGATAATCCCATCGAACGACGCGGGAAGTATGACTCCCTCTCAGCTAACATCCCAGCAAAGAACGGTTGCCCATCGTATTCACCAATCATTTGGTCAGGATATTCTGTTTCTAATCTTCTTTCTCTCCCATCACCCAAACAACTGTCAAATGAAAATGCACCCATCTTTGTTACGACCTTCACCTTCTTGTTTCCAGGGTCAATCCCTAATAGCATATCGTTCCCTCCTGTATGACTACGGTTTAACCAACGTTATACTTTCCTGTATTACATTTTCGTAAGATTTTTTCGTGTGACTACTGTGCGACGTTGGTATTGAAAATGTATGACATACCCCTATAGATTTTGCCTGTACGATTCAACATTTGTTGTTTTCAGCTTGCACTTTTTTAAAGGATTAGTTATTTGTTTATGGAATTAAACATCGAGGTGGTATAAATGGAATTCAAATGCCGACTACGGGTTATTTTCGCTGAAAGAAATATAAAAATTGGGGATTTTGCAGATCAGGTTGGGATTAACCGTTCAACCATGAGCTTAATTTTAAATGGGAAGACCTTGCCGAATTTCACTAACGCTTATATAATCGCAAAACAGCTAGGGTTATATATCGAAGACATCTGGATATTAGAGGACGAAACACAAAAAAGCCCGTAGGACACGGAATCCCACGGACTTTCTCGTATGTATACAGCATCCCCACAGACGCTGGCGTGCTCTTAGCGATGCTTGCGAGCGTTACGCTACAGCTTATGCGGGTAAGAGCGAAAAAATGCAAGTACTTAGAAATATTCTTGATTTATCCCCCTTACAATTCCACCTTTTCAAGGCGACTCTTTTCATGATTTTCATTTGTAAAAACGGTTAAATTATATGGGAGCTTTTTATTTTCGTGCACCTTGTCGAGTGCACAAAAAAAGCGATGGAAATATTCCGTCGCTTTTCATATAAGATACTCTACTTTGTTTCAAACTATGGACTAACCACTGTAAAGTTAGCTGGTGTTGCTGTGACTGCACCGGAAAAACGAATCTTGTAAGCCCCAGGATTTATATTTGGTGCCTTTAGTGATGTCGTAAAGCTGTTGTTACTTATATTTACTGCAACTTTCGATTCTAAGCTATCTAACTGACCATTTCCATTGCTGTCGAAATACACAGTTCCTTGCGTCTGTCCTAGAAAATCTTTTCCGGTAACCGTCACACTTGTTCCTTGTACCCCGCTCGCAACTGATAAATTAAGATTTGGGACGACTAGAGTAAATGTTTCGGGATCTGCTGTGACGGAACCTGAAAATCTAATTTGGTAATTCCCTGCCGGCAGACTCGGGACAACTAGAGTTGTCGTGAAACTTCCATTCGTGATTGCCACGGATGACTGTCGATCTCCACTATCTAATTGACCATTTCCGTTGCTATCAAAATACACAATCCCTTGGGTTTGTCCTACAAAGTTCTTACCATCAACCTTTATACTTGTTCCCCTTAACCCCTTAGAAGAAGATATACTAAGATCCGGTTTAGCAACGACTGTAAAGTTGGCTGGTGTTGCTGTGACTGCACCGGAAAAACGAACCTTGTAAGTCCCAGAATTTATATTTGGTACTTTTAGTGATGTTGTAAAGCTGTTGTTACTTATACTTACCGCAGCTTGGGGTTCTGATCCATCTAACTGACCATTTCCATTACTATCGAAATACACAGTTCCCTGTGTCTGTCCTAGAAAATCTTTTCCGGCAACCGTCACACTTGTTCCTTGTACCCCGCTCGCAACTGATAAATTAAGATTTGGAACGACTAGAGTAAATGTTTCGGGATCTGCTGTCACAGAACCTGAAAATCTAATTTGGTAATTTCCTGCTGGCAGGCTCGGGACAACTAGGGTTGTCGTGAAACTTCCATTCGTAATTGCCACGGATGACTGTCGATCTCCACTATCTAATTGACCATTTCCGTTGCTATCAAAATACACAACCCCTTGGGTTTGTCCTGCAAAGTTCTTACCATCAACCTTTATACTTGTTCCCCTTAACCCCTTAGAAGAGGATATACTAAGATCCGGTTTAGCAACAACTGTAAAGTTGGCTGGTGTTGCTGTGACTGCACCGGAAAAACGAACCTTGTAAGTCCCAGGATTTATATTTGGTACTTTTAGTGATGTTGTAAAGCTGTTGTTACTTATACTTACCGCAGCTTGGGGCTCTGAGCTATCTAACTGACCATTTCCATTACTGTCGAAATACACAGTTCCCTGTGTCTGTCCTAGAAAATCTTTTCCGGCAACCGTCACACTTGTTCCTTGTACCCCGCTCGCAACTGATAAATTAAGATTTGGAACGACTAGAGTAAATGTTTCGGGATCTGCTGTCACAGAACCTGAAAATCTAATTTGGTAATTTCCTGCTGGCAGACTCGGGACAACTAGGGTTGTCGTGAAACTTCCATTCGTAATTGCCACAGATGACTGTCGGTCTCCACTATCTAATTGACCATTTCCATTACTATCAAAATATAGAACCCCTTGGGTTTGTCCTGCAAAATTTTTACCATCAACCTTTATACTTGCCCCCCGTAACCCCGTAGAAGAAGATATACTAAGATCCGGTTTAATAACATCAAATTTTCTAGGAACAACTGCAACCTTTCCTGTTGATGATTGATATCTCACATAATATCTTCCTATTTCTACATCCGGTACCACTAGGTTTGTGGAAAAGTTCCCTGTACTACCTGCTGTCACACTCTTAGTTGGTTCTCCATCATCTAACTGGCCATTATTATTACTATCAAAATAAACTATTCCAGTATCTTCACCAAAGTCATACCCATTAATACTTACAGTAGTATTAACCAATCCAATACTATGTGTTAGTACTATCGTAGGTGCTTTTACTTCAAATCCTACTGGAGTCACTGTTACAGTGTTTGAAGAACTTTTATATCTAATATAATACTTACCTGGTGTTACATCTGGAACAGTTAAACTTATTGAATATATGCCTCCACTATTTGCGAAAACCGCTGAACTTGGCTCTCCATCATCTAACCGTTCATTATTATTACTATCAAAATAGACGTCCCCTGAACTATAGGGTATGAAATAATTCCCATTGATAGTAACTACTTGATTAACACCTCCGCCTCCATAATTTGGAGAAATACTTAGTGAAGGTGCTTGCACCGTGAATTGGACATCGTTCACGCTTACGACTTCCGCATTTGATGTATAACGAATATAGTAACTTCCTGGATTAACATCCGGTACTTTCAAAGAAGTAGAAAAGACGCCCTGTCCATTCGATGAAACTTGTACATTTGTCTCCCCATCATCTAATAATCTATTGTTATTACTGTCAAAATAGATTATTCCAGAACTGTACGAACTAAGGTTTGTTCCATTAATCTGGACACCCTTCCCCACACCACCTTGACTCGGATTTATGTTAATTGAGGGAGTAATAACTTGGTACTTCACAGGAGTAACGTCAATTTCCCCCAAGGAAGATACATATCGAATAGTATATGCCCCTGGTACGACACTTGGGACTTTCAGGCTAGTTGAGACATCTCCTACATTATTCACCTGTACACCTTTACTAGGTTCGTTACTATCTAACTGACCATTATTGTTACTATCAAAGTAGATTGTTCCCTGATCATTCCCAGGCAGAGTACTACTCGCAATACCTATATCTCTATTTATTCCACCTTTATCGCTTGAAGAAGACAGGGAAGGTGTCACAACTTGATACTGGGCTGGGGTAACATCAATTGCCCCTGAAGAAGATACATATCGAATAGTATATATCCCAGGTTTAATATTTGGGATTTTCAGTATAGTTGAAGTTGAAATACTCCCTGAATTATCTACTTGTACACCTGTGCTAGGTTCGTTACTATCAAACTGACCGTTATTGTTACTATCAAAGTAGATTGTTCCCTGATCACCCCCAGGCAGAGCAGTACTTGAAATAGTTATATCTCTATTTATTCCACCCTTATTACTTGAGGAATGTAGGGAAGGTGTTACCACTTTATACTGGGCTGGACTAGCATCAATTGTTCCTGAAGAAGACACGTACCGAATATTATATATCCCAGGTTTAACCCTAGGTACTATCAGATTAGCGTATACATAACACTCACCATAACTTGGTCCCTCACAATATGCTGGTGATACCACTTGTCTTGGCTCATCTATATCCATCTGACTATTTCCATTACTATCAAAAAACACTGTTCCTTTATCAACTGGAGTTTTCCAATTCCCCCTAACACTTATACTTCTATTTATCCCTCCACCATATGGAGAAACAGATAAACTGTACTGCCCATCAGCAAAAGCTACTATTATATCATCGGTATATAAAGCTGATAAAATAGTTGAAATACAAATTATGTATACTGCAAATCTCTTTAAAGCAAACTTCCCTAACAATAAAATCTCCCCCTTTATATTTGATAGTACTTGCAAAATATTGTATCTTCAACATACGTCATCTTGTTTCCGATAAAAAACAAGATTTCCAATTTCAATTATACTGCTTTATATTACAATAAAACATAAAAAATATTATTCCCCATCCCTATTCAACTTAAGATCCTCGAATAATAAGAGAAAGTTTTATCAAATTTGCAGCGATGATGAAATGTATTCAAACAGTCTAAGACAAGCTGTTCGTCTGAAGCGGCTCTTTCCGTATGTATATAGTTGAGCGTACTATCTCCAAGGAAGCTTCCATGTACCCTTAGCGATACTTGCGAGCGTTACGCTACAGCTTCTGAGAGTAAGAGCAAAAGTTTGCAAGTACAATGGCAAAAATGGAAAATACATAAAATTTATGAAGTTTTGTCCTACAAATCTGTTATACTAGATATTACATATATACATAAAGGGGGAAATGCGTATGAAGAAAAGATCAAATGGATGGACAATATTTTGGCTTATTTTGTTCTTCCCAATAGGTTTATATCGCATGTGGCGTTATGAACAGTTTCCGAAAGTGGCACGTATTATTATAACGGCTGTCATCGGGATTGGAGTTATTACGAATATGGTTAAGGGTGAAGACTCTAAGCCAGCCGCGCCAGCTTCTACAACAGCACAAGAATCAGTAAAAACAGATGCACCAAAGGAAGTAGCGAAAACTGAAGCACCAAAACAAGAAACAAAACAGGAAGCTCCGTTAAGTAAAGAGGGTGTATCTTCTGACGTTGCAATCAAAATCGGAGCGGTAGAAACAAAGGATACCGTTGGGAATGACTATGTAAATGAGAAAGCACAAGGTATCTTTAAGGTAGTTGAGGTTTCTCTTACGAACAACCAAAAGGACGCAATCACGATCGATGCAAACAGCTTCAAATTAGTGGACGATAAAGGTCGTGAATTTACATATTCTACAGAAGCACAAACTGCGCTAGCGATGGAGAACGGCGGTAATATGGACTTTTTCCTTAAAAAATTAAATCCTGGCTTAACACAAACAGGTAAAATTGTATTTGATGTTCCACAAGACGCAACAGGATTAACGATGAAAGCGCGTGGTGGAATGTTAGGAAAACAAATTACATTGAAGCTCGAATAGTATAAAAGGAGTCGCTCATCGAGCGGCTTTCTTTTTGTTTTGTACATAATACATGTAAGATTATTCCTTTAAATTTGGTATAATTATCCTAACTTATGAACAAGGAAAAGTTGAATAAAATTCGATTGGAGGCGATTAAATGAAAATGAGATGGTTGTGCTTTTTGATAGGTCACAACAGAAAGAAATACGGTCTTGTAACAGAGATAGGACCTTTTACATGCAGTAGATGCGACAAAAGAGTAATCTTAAGATAAACGTTTGAAAGCCGCCCCGAAAGGAGCGGCTCTGTTTTTCATTCTATTCTTGAATATAAAATGATGTACTCCTACATAGAAAAACCCCTGTATGAACGTACAGGAGCTTTCGACATCTAATAGTTTTTCTAGTTTAACAACCGCCGTGGCCTCTATGACCACTAAAGCAAGCAGCACCCACTATAATTAATAGGATAAATAATACGACGATTAGTGCAAATCCTCCAGCGTAACCGCCGCAGCCTCCATAACCACCAAAACCGCCGTAGCCATAACCATAACCATACATGTGTTTATATGTCCCCTTTTCCTTTTTATTAGGAGGAAAGAATTCTCTGTAACGGATACAAGATATTGTATGTTTTAGAGGCTTCTTGGAGCCAGTGTATATTTTAAATTTAAATGAAGAGACAGAGCCCCCTCCGTAACGGAGAGGGCATGATTCATTTACTTCACTGTAAATTCATGATGACCAAGCACAAAGAATCCACGACATTCCCAAAATACTGGCTGTGATAAATCGAATGGTCCAATCTTAAATGTAAGAGCCCCATCTTCTGCTCTCGTCACATCGAAGCCGAATCCTTTTTTAAACAGATATTCATGAACTTCGAACAGTGCTGCGCCTGAGAATCCACCTGTATAGATAAATACGTGTGGATTTTCTTCCACTTTTGGCTTCCAGTTCGCGGTATCTTCACGTGATACTAAGCTGTAACCATGACCGTTTGTACGTAGAAATTGCTCGCATTGACAGAAGTTAGGCTGGCTTGTATCAAACGGGCCAATCAGGAATAGGATAGATCCATCACCTCCCCGCTTCGTATTGAATCCGTGACCCGTTTTAAATAGATAGTCATGCACTTGTCTTAATGCAGGACCTGCATAGCCACCTGTAGCAATGTAATAAATACCTGCTGGGAGAGAAGGTGCAAGTGTCGGTAATTTGTATGGAACGTCCCCACTATCTGTGCCGTAACCCTTATGATTCCATTGCATATGAGGTGAATCCACAAATCCTTTCCAATCACCTCCCCATTCAAATCCAAGTTGCTTCGCATAGTTGACAGCGGATAGAAACGGCTCTTTCTTATATAGTGAATAGTCAGGTTGACCATTCACCATTGGAACAAAGTCAAATGCCTGACCAACAATGTGATAGGATTTCAATGTTTGTGATTTTTTTTCTGCTAAGAGTTCTTTTTGTCGCGCTAATGTACGGAGTGTTTCTGTTACGTATACATCAATTTGACAATCAAGACAGAATTGGTACCAAAGAAAAGCAGCTGCCCTTGTGTACGGGGCTAGCTGCTTAAGTCGCTCGATATTCCGTTCATGCCATTTTGGTTGCCAAGTCATTGTACACCTTCTCCTTTCGTTTCATGATCTGTCCAAAATCCAAACAAAACACCAATTGCAAATACAATCTCTTGCCAAAAGTCTAGCTCACTCTTCCAGTGCAGCAAATTGTAATGAGTTACGATTAAGCCAGCTAACGAAAAAAGAGCAACCCATGTTTTCCAGTTACGCAGACGTTTTGCAATATTATCTTTTGTGAGTTTCATTTACTCATCTCCTTTTCAAAATTATCAATTCGTTTGTGAGCTTGTTTTGAACTTTCACCAATCCTAACAACTTCTTTTTCCAACTCACTAACTCGCTTTTCATTGGCCTTAAAGTCAATACGAATAGAGTCTACACCTTGGCTAATACTTTCTAGTTTTGTTCGAATAACAGCTGATTCAGAGGCGTCACTTCGTACATCTTTGTCCCTGTTGCGACTGAATGTTAAAAATGCTATTAAAAATCCCAAAACTGTACACAGAATTGATACACCAATTTGAAATTCCAATTCTTCATCCCCTTTCTTAATAAAAGAAAAAGAGCAGCCACAGCTCCTCTCATGTGAAAAATCTATATAAAAAGAGGAGCTATTCTGCCCCTCTGTTGTTAAGCAATAGAACGCTTATGCCATGCTGTTTATTAAAATCAATTTTTTCGAACTAAATAGGTTAATTTTTTGAAGCTTACACAATCTATATTCTGGAGGTGATAAAATGCAAAACCAAAATAATCGTCAAGGAAATAATCGTGAAAATAATAATCAAGATAATGGAATCATGAACAAAATTGGTCAAGCAATTGAAAATGTAGTTGATACAGTTACAGGCAATGACCAAAACAATAATCAACAAAGAAATCGTAACAATAACCGTCGTTAATACTGCAAACTCAAACGCCATAAATTTGGCGTTTTTTTATGTTTTTATCTATTGTCCATTGCCTCTTCTTTATTTATTATAAAACTCATATCGCGATAGAAAGGTGGTGATAAAAATGTCATTATCAGACTCCCAATTCATGTTACAGGATGCAAAACAGCTTTTGGATGAGATTGAACACTCTTATAAGAAATACCTTGCTGAAGAAAACATTCCTAGAGAACTTCAAAATAAAATTAGGAACTTTCTAAATAATATTGAATCAGCACTGGATTATAAAGCTTTTGATATTTTTTCTAAGTGCTGTGTTAAAAATATCCCGCAAGAGAAGTTAAGTGGCTATGAAAAGAGAATTAATTTCCCACTTAAAAACTCCAAAAAGGAATTCGATAAATATATAGATACTTGCTATCTAGGTTTAAGGATAGAAAATCCTGATATCGTCCTTTTATTTGAGAAACATCAACCTTTTACGTCCGATGGTTCTAATTGGTTAACTAGATTCAACTTTCTTGTCAACAATAATAAGCACAGAACTCTTATGAAACAAAAAAGGAATCAAACTTCAAATGTTCATCATATGAAACTGCTTGGAGCAAACTTCATAGGCTGTACATTTGAAGGACCTGGGACCCCTATAACTATCGGTGACACGCCCGTTAACTTCTTCGAACAGAGTCCGTATATTGAAAACTTAAGCGCAACAGTTTATGTGGACTTTATTTTTCCGACCATTAATAAACCTGCACTTCCGACGTTAAAGGAGATTTACTCTGGCGCTACTTCTGTCATTAATGATCTTGAACAAATTATTTAGGAGGGGTTTATTCCCTCCTTTTTATTTTATAGAAGTTGTATTCTATTCAACTATCGAACCATATCCTCGTTACGCATTCCCATATTCACACACATGCACCTTATTAAGATATTTAGTCTTTACTTTTGACGCCATCTCCCTTTATTTTTCACATATGTTGGTTGATTCACGCCCATCAAATCAGATGTATTAGCACTGAATTTCTTACTTTTCTTACGTTTTTGTTTTTTCAGCCTTTTTTCTTCTTGAATCTCCCGTAAATCTGCTTTCCATTGTTTGAGTTCATCTTTCATAATCTCCTCTCACTTTTAGACGACATTAACTTGTACATTTTCATGATAATAAATGCTTATTTCGAGTCTTCTCCTTCAAAGCGTTATTTAAACACCCTTGTAAAATCAACTCGTTGTGGGCAAGGAGAAATCTGTAATAAATCTTTTTCATTTTCTTGAAATACTTTACGTTACTATCCTCTAACTCAATAGTAGCATATTGTTTTCTATATAAAGAGGAGACCTTTCAAAACAAAAATTACAGTTCCTTAACCCTTGTTACAACTTTGTACTTTGTTCAACTATAGAACGCCGTTAATTAAATAAGCCCTTCATTGTGCCATTCATCCAGAAATGGTTGGTATCCCAATTGTCCACCCGTCATGTTATATTCCTGTTGCGGTTCTCCCCAAAGAAAAGTTTGTACGCCAGATAAAGCCTCGTACTTATCCGGTTTGGAATTATCTTCAATGGAACTCCTAAAAAATGTACAGAAGGTAGAGATTAAAACGGTTTGTTGTTCGTTTAATCGAATAACATCCCCTTCTATTTTTGATTGTAATGTTTCGTTTATCCATTGTTCGGCTGTCATTTATTTCACCTCTTAGAATTGTTGGAAAGCTTTTAATGTTATTGTGATTGGTTGCACGTCGACATTTCTGAAACCTACATTGACGTTATTGAAACCTCTCATATCTGAGATTCCCGTTGTTAATGACCGGAATGAACCTGAGTTACTCACAATCCCGCCAACTAGAGAGTTTCTATAGGTTGAACCTTCGACGGATTGCAAAGCTAAATTATTTGTGGCCGTGCCTGTACTACTTGTAAGGTAGGCTAGATTTTGAAACGTCACTTGCGAAAAATCGAACGGCACAAGATTCATATAATCCGCGCCCGCCGCTACTGTTACCGCGTTAAGTAAGATGGGCTGTGCTGTTTTCTTTCCTACTGACTTTGTAGGAACAGGTTGTGTATCTGGCACATTACTGCCCGCTAGGAAAACTTGCTTTGCATAAGAACCGTCTGACTGCTTTACATATTCTCGTAATGATCCTGCTTTTTCTTCTGCCATAAATCCATCTCCTTTCAAAATAAAAAGGAACCTCGATTGAGATTCCTGAAAGCCGCATTTGATTAAATAAACTTAGGCAAAGTAGCCTGGAATAAATACAATTCTGTTATTCCAGCGTTATTCTTTTGAAGACGACCAAATATACGTCGTTGCGGATCTGTTGCATGCGGGCCAATTATATTATAAAACCCTTCGTAGTTACCGCTTGTTGTTTCCATACGCCAGATCTCGTACCAATCAGTACCGTTTTCGCTTGCGTAAAGGAGTGCGCCGCCTTCACCGTTGCCTCCGTTTCTACACCAGGGAACCAAGGTTACCTTCAATGTATCAGAATCGACTTTTGAATACTTATTCGCAAAGAATTTAAATACATCGCTGCCGTCTAACAGTTTCAAATTAACGATGTCAGCCTCTAAAATAGGCGCTCGCGTTTGACCTGTCGGACGTTTCCAGTAACGGAATCCGTCAGGCTTACCATCTGTACAGAATACAATTCCATGAGCATAAGAGATGATTTGCGTATATTGGAAGAAGCTAGCGTTTGTTGCCGCAACTTTAGTCCAAGTACTCCCCATATCATCGGAATAATAGAGGTTAGCATTTCCGTTGTCTCCTGTTGCGATAATGATGCGTCCTGCATACGGATCATACTCAGCGTCATGAATGTGATTGTTTGAACTAGCATCCGTAACCGTTCCGTATGTGAAAATCTTTTTCCAAGTCGCACCGCTATCGGATGACATATATACTTCTTTCCCGCCAGTGCCGTATGCAGTCATAAGAACAACTTCCCCACAAACGCGGAACCCCATCTGATAAGAAGTAAAGCCAGCGGTAAATGTGAACGCAATTGCGAAATTTTGTTGGTTCACATCCGAAACGTAAACTTCCCCTTGCCCGTTTGCTAATTGGTGACAAACTACTACTCTTCCACTCTCTGTTACAAACACCGCTTGAACTTGGTTATAGTTATTTGTAATAGTGAAAAGAGTTGTTGTTGTCTCCCAATAATCCGTGCTTTTTACAATTGCCGCGCCCTGGTTTCCATACATGTGACCTGTTTTTTGGTCTAGATATTTTGGGAATTTCCCGTTTGTCACGCGGGTAATAGTCGGATTCACCCTTGCTGGCGAAGGGTATTTGGGAGTCTGCGCTACAGTTGCATTTAAGGTGTTTGCAACCTCAACTTGTAATTGCCCATTTGCATTTTGCTTTATTACCTTTCCTAAATCTCCAATTACACGAAACCAGTTTTTATTAAACATTATCGCTTCACCCCAAACGCAATGACTGAAACAGCACCTAAAGTTGGAGCAGCTCCGTTTGATCTAACTGAAAATCGTACCATTTTATAAGAAATGTCAAAAAGACCGCCAACTGTGTTTAAAAGATATGGCTTTTTGTTTGAATCAGGCGGAATAATAAGACTATCAGCATCTTTCCATTGGATGCCATCAAAAATGCGCGGGGTTGCCGCTGTGACATCATTCTCAACAGCAGGCTGGATCGTAACTTTCATATCCTGATCGGTGTTATTGATTACCCAATAATAAACTTCTGCATATTGCGAGAGGTCAGTAATAGCACTGGTTACACTCGCTGTATCACGAATAGAAACAGCATTGATGAGTAATAACTTGTCCATGTTATTAATCTTGTACATTTCTAAACGTCCGTCAGAAGCTTGTGCTAACTTCTTCGTTTTACTACCTAACAGATAGAGCCAATTCATGTTATTGACCTCCCCAAGCTTGGACGTTAACAACACCACTCGTTGGCGCGATATCCGCTTTTATAGAAAACTTAATTTCCCGCAAAGGCATATTAAGAATGTCTAAATATGAATTTAAAGAAAAGTATTTCCCTAATGTATTAGACGGAATTATAATTGTATTTCCCTCAACAAATTGCTCTCCATCCCATTCAAGAAAGCTTTTTGCTCCATCACCTGCGTAAAGCTGCAGGAGCGGTGTAACCTTTATAGGTTGGTCCGTTGTATTTGATACAAGGAATAATGTTTTTTTATAAGCTGAAAAATCAATAACAGCGCTTGAAATTGAGTTTGTATCTACAATTGCTTGGTTCCTAAAAATTGAAATCAATTCGTTTTTCGCTGTTGATTTAACGTTTCCGGGATTCCCTGCTGTAAATAAAGGATTCCCAGTATCATCAATCGGCTTCGTTTTTAAGAACGGGTTAAGAATATTAAATCCTGGCATGGTCACCCCTCCCTATAGAATTGTTGTTACGGAAGATTTATATCGTCCATTTTCGTATGTCAGATCTTCTTGAACGGTTCTTCCCCCGCCAGTTCGAGTAATCCTAGTACATATATCGTTCATATAGGTATAAGTTGTAACGTATTGTGCCCCGTGTTCATCTGTTTCGGTTTCTGTCTCGACTTGACCATTTGCGTTATAGGTGACAGACTGACTTGTCATGACAGCAACTTTTTCTGGCGTAACAGCGCCAGGTGCTAGTTTTTCTGTTGTCACACCGCCATTAGCAGGAGTTCCTAAGTCCTCAATTTCGGTCTCGTGTTCAGTAAAATTATCGTTAATATCAATACGAAAATCGCGATTTAGCGCTGTGCCGATTGTCTTTACCATGGAATTGCCCTCCTTTCCAAATAAAAAAGAGCTACACTAGTATGAGCTCTCTGTTCACTACGCGATATCGCGGTATATTTTGTAATATTGTCTCTCCGTTTGTCTCCAAGGTAAATTCGTACTCAAATGGTTGCTGGGGAACAACATATTCTCCAACAGCGCTATCTGTAATCTTACCTTCCGTATCCACATTACAGAACAAAAGCACACTCATATCATCACCCCTCTTGCTCTATAAGGCGTACATTCCCATACACATACCAATTCGGGTCACTTCCATACATGCGCCAATAAATAGTGACAAGCTCGCCTGTTGGAACACCTAAATCGATGAGAATGTCCTTCTTGAATCCTTGGTTATCATCATGTCTTGTTTCAGTTACAGTAGAAGAGGATACCACAACCTCAGTTCCGTTTTCATCTTCCGTAATAACATCAAATGTGACGTAACCTGTGATTCCATTATCAGTGAACATGTCAACAACTACATGAACATATCGACTGTCATGTTTTAGAGTATAACGGTCAATGTTCTCAAAGCGACTTGTAGTTGCCACTCTGTACCAAGGACCGAACTTTTCCACCCCTGCTGTCTGGAAGGCCGGGTTACTTGATTGGATTGCAAGCCCATGCTGTAATGCACCGCCAATGATGGTCGCATAGCCGTCCTCACGTTCAATACGTACTAACCCTTTGTGAATGTCTAATCCTCCTGCTCCTATATGCACGAAGGCGTTTGGATCGTCAGGTGATACATACCAATCACCGGTATTGTCTGAATAGTGATTGCTATTGCGGTACAATTTCTTGATGCTAAGTTGCAGATTGCCATTTTCGTCAAGTATTTCTTTTACCGCTTTTTGTGTTTGCTCGAAATTAGCCATAATATCCGAACTGCCCTCTAATGCAAGAAAGTTACTAAGCTCTACAATTGGTGATATCCCTGGATTTAACGGATAATCAGTCATTTTAATAATCCTAATTTTTGCTACAGCTCCATTCGGAAGAATCGCGAATACATAATCGCCTAAGTCATAATCGCGAACAGGCAGACCATTCTCGAACAACTGCACCATCTCAACCTTCAAAAAAATCTCAGGTGCATCAATTAACGCATCCTTACATGCTTGCAGTAAGGTTTCTTCTGAAGTATACCGTTCATCTCGTATCGGTTTTGCTGGCAATTCTCCGTATATATCCGCATTTGGAGAGCGATACACGACATGAAGACCATCTTTGCCAAACCCTTTGATAACTGTTGACAGGTTCCTTGATACACGTCTATGTTCGATTTTTTTGATATTGTACCCATATCGAAATTGTGCATCTGTTTCTGTGCCGATCTTCGTCTTAAAATAGACCCGCTCATTTTCATCATCTATTTCAAACTCGACTTTATAGCGGTCAAGAACTGTCTGCAAAAGAGCTAAGGGAGTGTCGTCTCCCCAGTTTTCAAATATAGTCGCAACAGTTGCCGTTTGGTTAACCCATTCCCATTGAACAGGTTCAAATACATGTGTTAACGCTTGGACGAAATTTGTATACCCGTTCAATTTGTTATATTGCCATTCGTTTATCATGGCGTTTATGAACGTGTGTACACAATCTATTCGTTTCTGCCATGAATTTGCTTCGGTTACTTCTTTTATCTTGTACTTTGTTTTAATACCTTTCGCATACAAGATGATGACCGATTCCTCTTCGCACATATCATAAGAATGTTCGTTAAGTTTTGTCTTTCTCATAGCAAAAGAAAGTGTGTAATCTCCGTTCACACCACGATCTCGCGCTGGAGAAGTAAAGTCTGTTAACATCTCCTCTTGCCCGCTCAAATCCCTGACAATCAAAGCATCATACAGCATTTTCTCATCCCTTTACAGATAGTAATAACGAAACGCAAATGAAATAGAAAAAGCGCCTGAAGCGCCTGTGATTTCAAACTCATTCCAACCTTGTTTGATCGTGATAAGTTGATAATTTGTATCTTTAAAGATGCTCGTATTGTTTTTCAGTGACTTCACACCATCTAATTTGATGATATCTCCATTTACTGTTGTTCCTGTGTATACCCATTCCTCATTCGTGGTCACATTTTTGATTTTGAGAGCGCTAGAAGCACCCGTGAACATAATAAGAAGAGGTACTTCTTTTGGGTTTACCGCAACATTCCCTGCGTTATATACACGAAATGAAGAGGTTGTGAAGGTGTATTGTTGTGATTCTTCATCAACCAACAACCCTTGCCCGAACTGCCAAAGTTCGCTGTCGGTTGTGAAATTATCCTGCGTAGTCCCTACCGACTCAGCAAACGGATAAAACGCAACAAACTCTATTTCGAAGAATCCATATACCCGCTTTTGCTCTACGTTAAAGGAGTTATTTCCTTTCACTAACCACTGCTTACCTGGATTACGGCTATCTATAATATAAAACGGCTCCTCGCTTCGGAAAATATGAAATACTTCATCCCGAAAGAGTGCATAATCCTCTAAATCGTGCGCCTTGAGATAGAAAGAACAATTGATGGTACGTGCTCCGTGTGTTGTGCTCGTGTTAATTACTCCGTTTCTTCCTTCAATCTTCTCCGTGCTGTGCTCATATGAAGGGGAGGATGGATTGAAGTCACGGGTTGTAATACCGATTGCCGCTAAATCGTAAATTGTGCCATCTAATCGCTTAACGATTGTGTTCAACCTTTCTCCCCCTCAAATAATTTTTAGTTGAAACTTTATTACCTTGCATCACATCAATATGATCACTTGTAGCCCTTGCAACTTCTTGGCTATCCATGATCATGACATTCTCGATGACAACCGGACGATTATTAGCCGCTGTTGCAGCTCCTTGATCTTTGCTAGTGTAAGTCGCTGCCGGCAACGTGTACGCTCCAATCGCATCTGTACCAGAGACATTATATCCAAGCTGAACACTTGATAAGTCTGGCTGCATCCACCCTGTCATTGCTGCTACAGTTCCCATTACAGATTGCTTCATTCCCTCGATACCCTTAATCCATCCGAGTATCATGTTCTCACCGATCATATCGCGCATCCAACGAGACGGAGAATGAATACCAAGCATACTCATCATTTTTTCTTTGATGCCGCCGGCTACTTCTTGGATTTTGCTAATTACAGAACCTGCCATCGATCCGATTCCGTCAATAAGACCTTGAATGATATTTGCTCCGATACTTGAAAGATCAATACCAGAAAGATAACTCTTCACTTCTTCCCAGTTCGTTTCAAAAGGAACACCTAATTGGGACATAATACCTTCCACAATTCCAATCAAGGCATTCATAGCTCCATCTACAATGCCGTTAATCGCTCCTGTTACACCTTCCGTGATGGATTGGACAGCGTTCCACGCTCCTTCCCAATCACCTTGTAACAAAGCTGTGAACCCTTCAATGATTCCGATTATGACTTGGATAATGGAACTGATAATCTGCTGCACAGCGGGGAAAACAGATTCTACAACATGCAGAATAATCTCTATTGTAGGAATTACAACGCTCTCTATGAAGCTTGATAAACCCTCCAAGATCGCTTGAACAACAGGAATTGCGGCTTGTACCAATTGAAGTACAACAGGAAATACTTGTTGAGCAGCTTGAACAATTAAAGGAAGAATTTGCTGTGCAATCTGGATGATGATAGGAATGAGCATTTGAATCAGTTGAATTACTACAGGAAGAACAGCTTGGATGATTTGAAGCACCAAAGGAAACACCATCTGCACTGCCTGAAGAATTAAAGGGATGACTGCCATTGCAATCTGGATGATAATAGGAATCAAAGTTTGTATAAGTCCGATAATTACCGGCAAGACAGCAAGCACCACTTGTAGAATCAACATGAATGTTGTCTGAAACATTTGCGATAATAACGGTAGTATTGTCTGTGCTGCTTGAGCTAACAGTGGAAAGATTACGCTTGCTACATTAGATAAGATCCCTGCAAATGTTTGAATTAGTGCTGTAATTGTTGGCATCAAAGAAACAAAAAGCCCTTGAATTTGAGTCCATACAGCCATCACTTGATCATGGAATTGTTGATTTGTATTAAACAAGTACACAAAAATTCCAATGAGAGCAAGAATTGCTCCTATTGCAATTCCAATTGGTCCAACAATAAACGCAATCGCTCTTGCAAGTAATGTTCCCTCAGTCCTTGCCATTGTTAATACTTTCCCAAACAAGCCAAATATTGCGATCGCTTTAAATACAACAGGACTAATAAGCATAAACGCTCCAACGGCTGCTGTAATAGATGCAATCACTGTTCTAATAGAAGGATTTGCATTAAGTATCCCTGCAATAAACCCTGTAATTGCATTTAATGCACTTAGCGATGCTTGACCAAATGGAGCAAATGCAATTACAAGCGATTTAATAATTGAAATAATGTTCCCTATTAAAGAAATAAATACAGGAGCATTTGCAGATACATAATCCATGAACTGCTTGAATCCTTCTGATTGTTCCACACTTTTTGACCACTCATAGAAGCCAGCAGTTAGGTTCATTAGTCCATCAAGCATTCCCATAGAAGCAGGGCCAAATGCAACCATCAAATTCATAATTCCACCCAGTACATCTCCGAAAATAATACCAAGAGATATAATAGCGGATTCAGCATTATTGCCAAGGAAGTTGAAGAACTGCCGCATTGGTTCAGTGTTAAGTGACTGATTAAGCAAACCAAGTAAGTAGCTGAATCCATGCGCTGTTCCTGCAATAGCAGGTTTTAGTGCATTCAAAATTCCTTCAAGTGTATTCAAGCTTCCGATGAATACATCAAGAACAGGATTTTCAAACTCTTTTGCAAAGCCATCCCAAAATGATTTGAAGTCCTGCAATGCGGAGAATGCTTCCTTCTGCTTGTCAGTAAAGCCCGCTGTTGCAGCAGCGAGTTCTTCCATAGCAGCAGCACGTTCTTTTGCATTTGTAGCTTCATCAAGCTTTTTCTGTGCCGCCTCTGCATTCTTAGAAGCTTCAAATATCTTACCTAAGTTAGAAACTGCAACTGCTCCAAATACTGCCGCTCCTGCTCCTGCGGCTACAAATGCAGATCCTAAGGCACCCGCTCCTGCGGCTAACGCTGCTATCATCGGAATAACAGAAGGGGCCATCAGTGTACCAGCACCGATAAGCCCCCCTTTAAACTTCCCGAACTCGCCTAACCTCTCCTGAACCATCGCCATTTTTCGCGAGAAGTCGGAGATGTCTGCGCCAATTCGGGCTAACATATCGTACCCCATTTACTTCCCTCCCTTCACTGAAGAAAAGTCAATTTGATTCAACCACAATTGGTTCTGTTGAGTTTCTTTAACCTTCTGAGCAAAAACTCCTGCTCTATCAGCTTCAGACATAGATGCTTTCTCTCTGTCAAAGAAATCAAGCACAGTCATGTTCTTTTTGTCGCTGTGATATGCTTTTCTCATCATGAGTGCTTTCACAGCTTCAAGCTCTAATTGATCCAGTCTTTTTTGCTCATTAGCCTGTTTGAGAAGATAAAACTCTTTTGGAGTATAATTCATCACCTCATGAGGCTTTAAGTTTAAGAAGCGATAGCCGTCTTGGATAGCTTGGTTCTCATCTATTCTGACAACAGCATCTCCAATTGCGCTCTCGTCTTCTCGTCTTTCATCATGTTGTTCACTGCTTTCTTGTAGAAAAAACTTTCTTCAAGAAGCTCTTTTCCTGTCTTGATAATTTCAGTCAATTCAAGTTCCTCTCCATCAATGAGCATCTCAATTTCTTTCTCAATTGTTTTGAGGGCAAAGTTCTTTCCTGCGTGAAAAAGAGCTGCATGGATAACATTTGCAAAAGTGACAACATCCCCTGTCATTACCTTTGCAACAAGTTGCAATGCTCCGCCATCATGTAATGAGTTAAGATACTTTGTGCTTGCGAATGTTAATTTCAAATCGTACTCATTTCCCTGTACTGTAAAACGTTTCATATGTTTTCTCCTCCAAATAATTTATTTTTTGTTAAATAAAAAGCAGAAGCATCATTATGCTCCTGCTGGAATTGTTGTTAATGTGGTTTCTGTTAATTCTCCATTGAGTTGCCCCTCTAAGGAGTAAGTAACATATTCGCCATTACCTTCTGAGTATTCAAACTTGGAAACAGCATAATCCCCGTATGTGGCTTCTTTCGTCACTTTATTAATGCGGTAGATACGGACATATTCCTCACCATCCATTGCCGCTTTGATTGCATTAATAGCTGTATCTCCCTCCGTAAACACTCCTTCAAGAGAAACAGTTGTGCTGTCTGTTCCGTCATAAGTAACTCCGTTCTTGTCCTTAGTGTTCAAGTCCATGAGTCCTTTTTCTCTTGCAGTGCTTCCACTTGTTTGGTTAAAGATACGAACAAGGTCAGTTACAGTTCCATCAGGAGTTGGATCAACTGCATAAATTATGTCTTTTCCTTTTACTTCAGACATTCAACTCACTCCTCATAATAGTCTTGGACTTCAAATATCATTGTGATTTGTGCTGTGTAATCAGCAATTATGTTTGCACTGATACGAGAAAATTGAAGCGTCTTCCCTGTTTCTGTACCATCCTCATTCAATATAGGGACGCAGTGGCCATTCTTTCGGATGGAATCTGCAATCTCTTCAGCTTTCAACAAAGCGGCGGTATCAGAAGACATGCGGCACAGCACACGTTGTGTATATAGTTTAGAAAAAGCATCTTTGGAAAAGTCATCATCGTTCGTTGAAGGTGGCGGGAAGTACATAGATGGAATTTCGATGTTATTCGGGATTTTTTCCGTATAAAGCTTTACGGACCATTGTTTATAACAATGCGCCTGTACAGAGCCTAATAATTGTTCTAACATCTTACCACCCCACTTCTTTCACCCATTGTTCAAACTTCTTCTCAAATGATTTCCCAAACATACGCTCAAAGATAACGAGCGCTGTATCCCAATATGGTCTACCTTCTACCCATTGCGCCTTCAGCAACATCCCTGTTTCAGCACCTGGAGTATATTCAAAGGTATCACCTTTCCAAACACCAGGAACCCAGCGCGTTTCTCCCGTGAAATGTCCATCATTCACGTATCTCGCGTAATCTAAATTAGTACCGACATCTAATGTCAGTCCACCATTAGAAATACGCCGAATATTCGCCTCATCACCCTTATCAAAACTGTTTAACAACCTACGAGTATCAACAACACCCATCGCAATGATCTGTTGCTGAATCTCGTCTAAGAATTGAAAGCCGCTTGCTTCTAACCAACGTGCGACTTCTTTTTTCAACTTATCTCCGGAAGTACGCTCTACTTTCTTCAAAAAACGCTCCAAGCCTTCGATTTTTACTGTTATTGGCCCTTTTGCCATTACGGATTCATCCTCTCTGCTTCCGCTTCAATATGATGACCACGAATTGGCAGCGGATTTCGAATAACATAAGCAACATCGTTATAAATCACCTTATCGTTATGCTGGATAGCAGAGATCGGTGAGAAATGCATCATATAACGCTCCGTGACTTCTTGGTGCGGCTCCAACTGAATAACAGCTGCTTGTTTACGATAAAAATAACAAGGCTCCTGCGCAATGTCAGGAGCTACTGGATAAGTGTATTTTGTTTCGCCCGGGATTCCAAACTTCCCTGTTGTTGGTTCCTGCTTCAAATGGTACACATCACAGCGATGAATAAGCATATGATCATAACTCATAGCGTTCTCACCCTCATCCGTACACCATTCTTTGTAGCGGTCTGAATGTGGGCTTGCAGCAAAGAAGAAATATCCGGCTTTTGCAGACCGTCACGCTGGTAGGTGTAGTCACCAATCCTTTCTGATTTCATACGCTTCATTTCAGACTCATCTGCATTGAATAGTGCATAATACTGCGCCAACTTCTTGCAAGCGAGTTTTACTTCTAGAGGGATAGTAGAGTATTTCTCGGTATCTGTAAATCGATGGTTCACAATACTGTATATCTCCATCTCCGCTTCGAGAATGTCATCCTGCAGTAAAGCGGGGGCGCGTTCTTTCACAACCGGAAACGATATATATTGAGTTAATTCAGAAGGAGTAATCAGCGGCATGCCGATCACTCCCCTGCAGGTTCTTTATCGCCTTCTCCATTATCTGGAGGTTCCGTTACCTGTTTTTTAGGCTCTGCTACTTCTTCTAAATCCTCATAGGCTTCAAGAAGTGTGTCTCGCTCCTTTGCATTCACTTTTTGTGGCTCCCCTGCATAGAAGAAACGCCCTCCACCAATGTGAAGAGCGCCTGTTTCGTGTTTCAATTGAATGTACGGCATATAACTTTACCTCCCCTTATAATTTTGTTCCTGTCATCCAAGCAACAGCTTCAACTTCACGCACTACGCAATCCAAGTATGCAAACATGATGTGGTATGTCGCATCCTTAGCCGCAGCCGTTGCACCTTGTGCTGTACGGTTGTAACGAACATCGCGCGTAAAGATTGGAACAAGGTTTGCAGCTGGTGTTAGCATAGCAAAGCCTGTTTGCATTTCTGCAACAACTTCAACTGGATATCCTGCAAGGCGAGTGATACGGCCGTCAACAAGCACCGCATCTCCAAAACCGGTCGTGCGGTTTGCAATAAGCGCAACTAGTTTATCATGCGTTTTTTGCGTAATGAACCAAGTGATATCAGAACGAGATTTAAATTTCTCAGGAAGCAACTGAATGTGGTTCACAAAGTCCATGATTGTTGGCTCGTTTGTTGTTAAATCAGTTTTATACGTAGACGCCTTCGCTTTCTTTACAAATCCATCTACAATATTTAAGAAGGCATCACCAGACGCTGTATCCCCGTTGAAAATAAGATCTTGCAGATCCACGCCGAATTGTTCTTGAATCAACTGAATCACAACATTTTCAACGTTTTGACCGCGAGAAGCCATTGCATAGTACACATCATCATTTTGAATCCATTCATCCCATTTCACCTTTTTCACAGCATACGGGATTTGACGCGGTGTAACAGCTCCGACACCTGTAGGCTCATCTGTTTTCGATGCAAGACGAAGTTTGCGGCGCCCAACAGAAAGCACGTCGATATTGCCCGCAGGAGCATCTTTATACATTGGACGTAGTTTTGGCAATGTGGAAGCATTATTGATTGTATCCGTTAGAAATGCCTCAGCAGCCGCTTGCGGAAGCGGAACGTTTACATCTTTCATAACAAAGGTAGTGGAACCACCTGATAAAATTTGTTGGTTATCCATAGATATATCCTCCTCTCAAATTAACCGAAATAACGGCTGTAAGCTGGACCTTCAGATTTATTAATTGGTGCAGGAACAGGCTCTTGCACTTGCTTGCTAATACCGCGAGCTGTTTTGATTGCTTCGATATCCTTCACGATCGGCTCTAATGCTTTTGCAACAGCATCCTGTACAATTGCAGCTGTATCGTCGGCAGCAGGCGGTTCCTGTGGTGTTACAGTTTTCTTCAATTCCTCTACTTCTTTCACTACTGGTTCTAAAGCCGCAGTGATGGCTTTTTGAATGTCTTCTGCTTTCATAACTTCATCTTCCTCCTCTTCGTCACTCACGCGAGCTTTCAGACTTTGTAAAGCACTAATCGCTGCGTCAATATCGTTCATGTTTTCTGTACTGATTTTCTTACCGGCTTTTTGAATAGCAACAGGACGTTCTCCCATCGCTTTCACAATATCCTCGGCAATCAAGACTTCTTGTGCGATGTCTACAAAATCTTGTAGCGCTTCACGAATCTTATCAGCATCGACAATTAATCCACTTGAGTTCCAGTTGTCCCAATCAAACAGAATTGAATTGAGAGCGTCTTGCGCTGCCCAAAACTCACGGTGTTTGCGATTTTTGTTGTACTTATCGGCAACAGCACCTTTGGTAACAACAGTTCCTTTTGTGAAAAAAGACTTCATCGCTTGAAAAAACGATTTTAGCTGCGGTTCGTCATCATGCTCTACTGTTTCAGCAAGTCCAGCAAGAGAATATCCTGTATACTCACCTTTCTGGATGGCTTCCCAAATCTCATCGGTAGCCTTTGTAACGAGTATCCAAGTACCTTTTGTAATGGATTCACTAGCAATCTCCATATCTGCAGGAGCAATATAGGACTCTACCACTTCGCCCGCTCCGGCTTCAAAATCATGCTGTGTATCAATTTGACGATACTTTGTTAAAAAGTCATGAGCAGCCTTCTCGATAGCTTCAGCAGTTGCAAAATCTCCATGCGCATCTTCCACATCTGGCTCATATACAATGCCATACACAAGTTGTTTCGGGTCGTTATCGTCCTTCACAATACGCACAGACTTTGTAAAAGTGGGCTCTGGTTGCTGTTCAGCGCTTTTTGTAAGGAAGAATTTGCGTTGATTGGCGGCTTTATCTACAAAACTAACAAACTGTACATCAATACTTTTCAGTTCCCTTGGCATTTTGTTCACCTCCTTCCGGCTCAATTGGTTCTCCACGCAGGATTTTTGCAAGATTACTATCTTGTTCAGCAATTGTTTTCGTATTTTCCATGGCTACCTCCAATAAAAAAAGCACCCGAAGGGATGCTATTTCATATTCTCCAATGCTTCCTGCCGTAGTTGCTCTTTCTCTTCCTGACTCAAACCAAGTATTTCTTCATCCACAACAGGCGAAAGTACACATTTGCAATTGATACGCTCTTTCCCTGACAGTGCCGGATCACGGGGATACTGACACTTTTCTAATGAGACAGGAATTTCAAATTCATCATCAGTCCCGACTTCCGTCCCATCTAATAACACATGGTTTGGCCGCGGATTGTTTTTCCTACTACCAGAGTGCCTCCATTTCTTTTTTACAACTGCTGGAGATTGGTTATAGGCTTCCCACTGGGAGCGACTACAGGCAGCGAGGATTTCAGTCTGAGCAGTTCTCCTTGCCCTTTTGCGGTTAAACTGCGGTAAATCCTTTAGTTTCAATTCAATTTCAGCAATACTTTCGCCATTTGCAATCCCGTCTTTCAGTACCTGTTCCACCGCTTCATGTGTATGCAGCTTCATAAGTTCGGCTAAGTCTGCTGCCCATGACTCAATCCACTTTATAGTACGTTCAGACAGGATATTGAATACTACATCTTTATCGATAGCCTCCATCATGACTGCTGTAAGGTCGGAAATAGTTGAGGTGAGGATAGCAGTTGTTTCTTCTCCAAACTGCTCAACGAATTGATCGGCAGCAAATAGGCTGTTCGTGTAATAGATAAGCAGCTCCTCAATTGTCGGTTCCTCTTCTGCTTCTTTCTTCTTCACAGTACCTTTCAGGCCTGAAAGAAAGTATTTCTTCTGCTCTCGCAGCAGTTTGGCAACCTTCTTTTCGTAATCCTCAACATATCCGGCAACCTTATCAAGCCCCGGAAAGTCAGGAACATCTTTTGTTATATCGTCATCTTCCTCAGCTTTCTGAATCCATGTATTCAAGGAGACTAGCAACCTGTCAATCTTTCGCATGCTGCAATTCCTCCAACACATCTCGAATATCCTTCATGAGACTGACGAGATTGCCGTCCTGTGCTTTTTGAAGAGAAATAGGTGTATTTGTATTCGTGCCCATTGGAACATCGTATTTTTCGTCTTGGAATGGTTCAAGTGGTTTACCAATAACCTTCCCTGCTAAATCGCGCGTATCATTCGGAGCAACGGAACCAATATCTTTCAACACACCCAGCATAGACACTTGGTCCTCAATGTCCGTTAAGTCAGGTGTATTCAGTACCACTTTTGTATACTTAAAAGCATGCGGCGCAAGCAAAACGTCATTCACTAAAAATTCAAGTGTTTCGCGCTCTGGCATGAACACTTGCTCTTCTGTGACTTCCTTGGCTGTTTTGATTGTGGCCCGATTGTAATCATTTGTTTCCCCAATATACACACCTGGAAGACGGAAAGCAGAACGTACCTTATCACGACTGCTCTTATCGTATTCTAAGAACATTGCATCTTCTTGAAGAAGATCTGCAAGGCTCTTAATCTCAATCTTTGACTTTTGTTCATCTTCCTTATTGCCATATTCATCTACATTCTCGACCTCAAGCACAATGAATTTATGAGCGTTTTCTACACCCTCAATACCATTCGCATACTCTTGTAATGCTGTTTCACTATCCTCTGACAGCGTACCATTCGAAATCACGATAGCTGCAGGAGTATGGCGCCCTTGTACAAAATACAGATAGTTGAGCTCGTCTGCTTTTCTGCTACCGCTCATATGGATAAGGTGAGACACCCAGCGCGGTACTCCATACACGTCATCACCAATTTTGAGATGAATGATTTCAGTGGCCTGATATTCTGCTGGTGTATTGTCATCAAATTTACCAGTACGGCAATCCATAATACGCGGATCACCAAACTGTTTAAACCATACAACAGGAACGCCATTATCAAGTTGCACAAAGCGACGAAACTTCTTCCTGCGCTTTACTGTTACACCGTCAATGATATACTCAACATCCACTGGCTCAGTATACTTCGTAACCCGCATCGTCTCAGGCAATACATTTAATAACTCGGCAGGTAGCCCTAAACCATCCCGAATTACTTCCATAAAGGTGTTTCCTGACTCTTCTCGATGTTCAATCGCCTGTTCAAACACTTCTTTAAGTGGCTTATCAATACTCATATGTTTCAATACTGTCTGCAAGCGAGTCCATTCTTGCTTCATCTCATTGGATTCTTCGCTATTATCATTCTCAATGTACTGTTGAGAAAGACCGAATCCCGCTATGTTACGTTTGTAAGCATCCACACACTGACCAAGTACAGTTGATATCTCACGGAACTGGCGTAACAACAACAGATCATAGCGCGGTGTAATTATTTCCTCATGCTCTGTTTTCTGCTGCTTTGAATCAGTTTTTAGACTTGGCAACTGCATACCATTTGCTTTAAATACTCGCACTTTTGCTTGTTTCATTCTTTCACCCCCTATTGCGCAAGTTTACGCTTGCGTTTTTGGATTCCGTCACCCTTCATGTCAACTACCTCGTATTTATCAAGTCCGTACCAGATAGCTGACAGTGTGTGCGGATCTATATTAAATTCATCTTCAACGACTTTCCCTTTAGCATCCTTCGCATAAGTCAATGTCTTTAGCTCACGGATGGTATTCTTACAAGCAGCAGAACAGATAATTTTCTTAAAGCGCTTGACCTTTTTCGTATATTGCAAACGAGAACCTTGGAACTTCTTAGCGCCGCGCATATTAAATTTCATCTTACGGAAATACGCGATTGTCTTTGGTTCAGCACTATCTGCTCGTATATGCTCCTTAGTAACAGTAAATTCTTGCAGGTCTTCCGCAAGCTCATCGTCTGTTTTACCACGCTTATAATACTCCCAATAGATATAAAGAATACTCTCTTTCGGGTCTACAGCAAGCCGCAGGACAGCGTTGTAGGATTCCACAAACCCAAAGTCCATACCGACAAATTTGAGCAAATCAGGATTGCTCTTAATAGCCTTCATTACTACTTCAGGCTGCTCCACTTGGAATTGTGGAAGCACCCGCTCGCCATTAATACCAAAGCGCCCTTGCCGTGCAATTCGGTACAGGTCAAGGTCATACACCTTCATTTCGTCCAACTGCTCAATGTAGCTTTCAGGAAGGAATAGGTTATCATCTGCTGTACTGTGATGATAATATGTGTTCCCGACCACTACGGTACGTTTTTCATACAGTACCTCGTCATCCAGAACAAAATGTTCTTTCTCTTCGTTTTGGAAGAAATGCAAATACACCCAGTTATCTTTGGATACTGGGTTTGTAGAAAGAATCATATGCAAAGATAATGTTTTGTGACGCAAACGCCCCATTAACTCTTTAAAACCTTCGTACTTCACTTCGCTGCCTTCTTCCAGCCAGACAAGAGTGATATTGTTAATGGATTTCAACTTAGTCGGCTTATCCATCCCTTTAAAAATGATTTTGCTACCATTCGGAAATCTAATTTTCATAGGGGACTCAGTACATTTCACTCTGTCCTCTAATCCTAATTCCTCTATGATTTCCTGCAGCAAGGAAAAGCAACTATCCCGAATGGTATCGTATACCTCACGCACAACAAGTGCTGTACGCTTTTCAGCAAGCAGCTTAAGCACGATCTTCAGTGCTACATGATAGCTTTTTGATGAACCATAACCACCAACAAGGAACTGAAACTTTTGATTCCAGTCAAACAGAAAATCCTCGAAATGCGGATTGACCTCTTTTTCAACTGCTATCGCGGTCATGAGCGTTCACCCTTCCGCTTGATGACGATCTCGATTGGTTTATCATCACCATTTCCGGATAGTTTTTCGATTTCAGTTTCAGTCTTCTTAATGCCTAAGCGCATTTGCTCAAGTTTTAAGCGGCGTTCGTCATCCACATGGGCCATGTCATCAAATTGTTTGATAAGACTCTGTAAAGTAGAGATCGCCCTAGACTGTGCGTTTAAGAAAGTCGCATGTCTATCCCAGGCGAATTGGAATTCATATTCCTCTTCGCTAGTCATTTGCTCAAACCCGCCGTCATCTTTCGGGACAATTTCGTACTTCCTCTTTTTAAGCTCTTTTATCATTTCTTCTTTATTTTCAACAAACATAACTTTTTGAGCTCTTGCAATAGCCGTGTATTGGATAACGATATTTTCCCATATCATATCAATAGGACTTTTCGTGCCAATCTCATCAACGATAGCTAATGTTTCCTCATCGTTTGGAAAGATACGGCGGAAGAATCCATGCGTTACAGCATTGCTATTGCCTTTCGGCGCAGCTCCACCACTATTGCCGACTGCATTTTTATTTCCTTTTGGCGCACCTTTTTTAATAGTAACGTTACCTTTCTCAATAGTAGCGTTGCCATTGAATTGCTCCTCCCATTTATCTTGGTTCTTCCACTTCCGAACTAATGAATCCTTAATCCCTAACTGCGCAGCGATCTCTACAAGTTGCATAGTTCCGTTACTATCTCGCCACATTTCAAAAGCTTTATCGCGATTCGGACTTCTCTGTCTCGCCACTACATGTCACCTCGCCTCCTACCATTCACATTGAGTTGGTTTTGTAAATTCCCCCTTACGCCAATTGCTGAACAAAATAAAAAAGCACCCTAAGAGGGACGCTTCCTATGAAAATGGACTAGCTATTCTTTTAATTTCCTTTACTTCGTAAAATCACTATAAGCGACATGATAATTTCTTTTAACTCTTTCAAAAGAAAACATTCTCTTATTTAAATATAAAAACCGTCTGCAAATGCAGACGGCAATCATAAAGAATTACATAAGCAACCATGTTTTCGTTGCAGCTGCCCCACTATTGAGCTACTCTTTTCCCTGCAAGAACCAGTCATAAAAAATCGACATTTAAACGCCGTTTTTCGATCATCACAAACTAGTTAATTTTATATTAAAACGCATAATAACTAGCATAGGATGCATTAGAGTTAATTCCCATCCTGTACTTTGTACCAGAAAGAATAATAAGTATCATAAGCTGCTTCGGAGTTAATATCCTTTGCATGTATTGATAACCTATATGTTCCTGCTCGTTCTGGTTTCCATGTAAAGGTGTTTTTCTCACTATAGTTTTGTACTACTTTTCCAGTACTTCCTT
>JBEPZN010000009.1:0-141584 GCA_041640875.1 Ectobacillus sp.
ACTTACCATGCCTATATTAAAGGAAACTGAAATCGGATAAAAAGAAGGCTTGAGCCGTATGATAGGAAACTATCAAGTACGGTTCTTAGGGGAGTCAGGGGCAGCGATGCCCCTCGCTTACCCGACTTAACTGACAGCCCTTTTGGGGCTGTTTTTTAGTGTCATTTCTTATAAGTATTGACACTGTTTTTGAAGTCCTGTAGTATCAAGGTATCAAGAGGTGTCAAATCTTAGTGTCATAAATAGAAGGGGAAATTACATGTGAAATACGGCTATGCAAGGGTAAGTACAGTAAATCAAGATCTAGAGAGTCAATTACAGACGCTGGAAAATGAAAACTGTGACAAGATTTACTCCGAGAAATTCACAGGGACAAAGACAGAACGTCCTGTTTTTACAGAGCTACTAGAAATGTTAAAAGAAGGTGATACACTGGTAGTAACCAAATTAGATCGTTTTGCCCGTACTACTGAACACGGTATCAGGACAGTGAAGGAATTATTTGAAAGAGGGGTAAAGGTTCACATTCTAAATATGGGCCTGGTGGAAAACACCCCTACAGGACGTTTGATCTTTAATATATTGAGTGCCTTTGCTGAGTTTGAACGGGATATGATTGTAGAACGGACACAAGAAGGCAAGGCTATTGCTAAACAGCGTGGAGACTTTAAAGAAGGTAGACCGAATAAGTTCAGCAAAAAGCAAATTGAACATGCTTTAGAGATATTAAAAAACCATTCCTATAAAGAAGTTGAGAGCATGACTGGAATATCTAAAAGTACTCTAATTAGGGAAAAGAAGAAACGAGAGGTAGCAAAATGATGACAATTGAAGTTAAAACGTTTGAGTTACCGGAACAAAAGCCGGAACTATATTTTTCCCATACAGAAACATATACGCTAATATCTGTCCCAGCTTGGAACTGGTGTTATCTATGGACTATTAGCGACAACGATCAAAAGGACAAGCAACAGTTTAAAGAAGCACTGAAAGGAATTATAGACGATTCAACAGCCATACAAATGACCGATAAGGTTTACCAATTCTTAATGACAGGAAACTAATGCCCTTGCTGCAGCAAAGGCATTTTATTTTTCCGTTAATGTATTAGGATGAGACTTTTTATGGAGTCCAAGATACATTGAGTTCCGATAGTAAATTATTACGTAAACCTGACATGTATAAGATATACATTGTTCCTTGTTCAACGAAAGGGCAGTTTAGTAAAAAAAGAGATGTTAATTTTACAACATCTCCTTTACTTATAATTCCTTGTGATTTTTAGACTCTAATTCATATTTTAGATATTCCAGAAAGGGCGCTTTAGTTGAAGAGCGGGGATTGTTGCCGCATCCCATTTTCTTTTTCAACAAACGGGTTAATCCAATATGAAAGTAGTATAAGAATATTATTAGTAGGCGATACCTACACGTGATTTTATATAATCGCTTGCTTTTATCTGTCTAAATGTAAATTCTGCTGTATCCGGTACGGATATTTCAGCTCCACCCTCCGGCAAAAAATTTCGGTCTATTCGATATTTGCCTACCCTTTCTCCATCCGGCAAGTACGTAGGACAGACAATCGTCCATTCGAGGGTTGATTGTTTGAGCATATCGTAAACTTTATGATGTTCTTTCGCTGCACGGGTTGACTTACGCTTTGATTCACTTGATTGATAACGCAGAGAATTTGGCGTGGTTCTACTTTGCAGAATACCTGCAGTTCCTATAGTTATAATTCGTTGTATACCTTCGTTTTGCATTGCTTCGATAATTAGTGGCATACTTTCTGATAGAGTGGTTGTCCCATCAGTATTTAGTGCACTAATAACTACATCAATCCCGTGTATTGCACGTACGATATCATCTTTATTTAAAACATTACCTTGAATAATAGTTAAATTTTCATTATTTATTTTAATCTTCTCTGGAGTGCGAACTAATACAGTAACATGATGTTTGTCACGAAGGGCATAAGTAACTATTTGACCTCCAACTCGTCCAGTTGCACCTAAAATTAAAATATTCATGAGAACGAACCTCCTTTTGCTAATACAAATATTACCCTACACTTTAAAAGTTATTATATCGTCTTTTTCAACTAATGGGGCTAGAATTAAATAAGTGCGAGCCAGCTTCAACGGCCTTTGATCTTCAACAAACGGGCGCTTTAATGGAGCAATGAAAAAAGCCTAATTTCTCAATTTTAATTCTGAGAAATGGGCTTTTTAATCTTAGAATTTCTTTAAAGTTGTAAATTCGTATTTTCTGACGATACCTCATGTTGGTTTATGTACAACTCAATGGGCATTGATACTCAACAGAATAAAGCAGCATTTATTATAAGGTGTTTAGAAATATTTCATACCTATTTTAGAAAGTTTTAAGATTTGTGTGATATGGTTCTTTTAGTTTCTTAGAAAAATGATCTTCTTTAATCTGGATAGTGTGGTTTACAAAAGTATCTGCCATGCTAAGAATAAGGAAGGACCTAGTGAAAATTTTATAACAGAGTGAGTGAAAAAGATGTCAATTAAAATGAGGTTTCTGTTATCTTATGTTGGGGTGATCCTTTTTTCTATCACTTTATTATTGGCAGCTGGTTTTTTAATTATTTTTGCCATAACAGGTGATGTAAAATCTATAGAGCATCTTTACAAAAAAACGTATGTACAAAAACCTTTAACCACAGTAGAAGAAAGTGTGTTTCTCGATTTAAAGTTTTTTGCTAAAAATAATCCTACACAGCTTCTAAATGATAAGGAGATCAAGAGGATTGAGCAGGAGGATATCGAGATTGTTGTTAGAAAGGGCACAAAAGTTGAGTACGCTTCCTCAGCTTTTGACAAACAGACATTGGTTAAATCCCTTCCCGGGTTTGAAGAAACAAACATCAATACGCGAGATACGATTAAAATCAACGACTATTTTTTTACGTATGTAAAGTTTGATTTTTATTTTCCGGATAAAAGTGAAGGAAGTATTTTTGTATTAAGAAAGGCCAGTTCCTATGCTGAGCTCATTCGAGAATTATTTCCAATTTTATCTGGTCTTTTGCTTTTTTTGTTTATTATGATCATTGGTATGTTAAACTATTTAGTTTCACGAAGTATTATTAAGCCTATCTCAATTCTTAAAGAAGGTACCGAAAGAATAAAATCAGGAGATTTAAATTTTGAAATCAAGGCTATTTCGAATGATGAAATTGGACAATTAAATAAGGCGTTTGAGGAAATGAGAATAAAATTAAAGGAATCCGTAAATCTTCAGCTCCAGTATGAGGAAAATCGAAAAGAGCTTCTGTCTAATATTTCACATGATTTAAAGACACCTATTACTTCAATTATTGGATATGTAGAGGGGATTAAGGATGGTGTAGCAAATACTCCTCAGAAAATGGAAAAGTATTTATCGACTGTGTACTTAAAAGCAAAAGACATGGATTCATTGATTGATGAACTGTTTTTATTTTCCAAGCTGGATTTAAAAAAAGAACCATTCAATTTTGAAACTGTCGAGCTGGATAAATATATGAGAGACTACGTAGAAGAACTTAATCTGGATTTACTTGAGCAAGAGGTTCATATTGAGTTTCATCTTTTGAATAAACCGATCTACGTGACAGCGGATAGAGAGAAATTAAAACGAGTATTGGCCAACTTAATAAGTAATTGTGTGAAATATATGAACAAGGACCAAAAGAACATTTCTATTTCTCTGCAGGAACAATTAGGTAATGTAGTTGTACAAGTAACAGATAATGGGCAAGGGATAGAACCTTCTGCTTTACCATATATATTTGATCGTTTTTATCGTGCAGAACAATCGAGAAATTCTCAGACAGGAGGAAGTGGTTTAGGACTTGCGATCGCAAAACAAATTATTGGGGAGCATGGAGGGGAAATCTGGGCTACTAGTGAGTTAGGTAAAGGTACAAGTGTATTCTTTTCCCTAAAGAAAGGTGAAAAAATGTGAAAGAAATATTACTTATTGAAGATGATATTAGCATTGCAGAATTGCAAAGAGATTATTTAGAAATAAATGATTTTCGTGTCGATATTCAACACACTGGTGATGCAGGGCTTCAACATGCCCTTAAAGGAAATTATGACTTAATCATCCTGGACATCATGCTCCCAGGATTAAATGGATTTGAGATTTGCAAACAAATACGTGCTGTTAAAAACATTCCTATTTTGCTTGTATCCGCCAAAAGGGAAGATATCGATAAAATTCGAGGCCTTGGTTTAGGAGCAGACGATTATATTACAAAGCCTTTTAGTCCAAGCGAACTAGTTGCTAGAGTGAAAGCACATTTAGCGCGCTATGAACGTTTAGCAGGGAATCAAATCCACTCAAATACAATTTTCGTTCATGGAATATCGATCGATAAATCAGCACGCAAAGTTTATATTAACGGAGAAGAGGTCCCGTTTACGACAAAGGAATTTGATTTGATTGTGTTTTTTGTGATGCACCCGAACCAAGTATTAAGCAAAGAGCAGCTTTATGAAAAGATTTGGGGGCTGGAGTCAGCTGCAGATGTTTCAACAGTGACCGTCCATATTAGAAAATTACGCGAAAAAATCGAAAGAGATCCTGCACGTCCGAAGTTCCTGGAAACCGTTTGGGGAGCAGGATATCGCTTTAATGTTTAACTAACGTTTTATAACCCGTCACAAAGGTGGCGGGATTTTTTTTACACTTTAAGAAAGTATAAATTTCTAGCTAGAAGCCAATTCGACGTAGCGAGAAATTTTAGGAACAAAGTATAAGTAGGGCTACGCCTCTGTCTTCGCCCAAGAGCAGGGCTCGCCAGTCGGCGAGTTTTCTTTATAAATATTAAGAAATTTTACAAATAAGTTTATCTTTTCTTAAGAAATTGTTTAGAAGGAGTTTAAAACTAAGTACTAACATAGTTTAAGACGAAATAACAACGTCTAAATAAAAATATATATGGAGGTACGTTTCCGCGGAATAAAACTATTTGATTGGCCCGTTAGAATGTAACTGAAAAAGGAGGACACGGGCGTGTCTTACATGTGGAAGTGGCTGGCAGTAGTTATAGGTTGCATACTTTTGCTACAAGGGTGTGTCTCGCTTGACAAGGGAGGAGAAGCAGTGAACGAGAAACTATTTCAAGCAGTAAAACGTGGAGAGACGGATACCGTAATAAGACTGATTAAAGAAGGGGTCAATATTAATGCACAGGACTCAAATGGACAAACTGCCACTATGATCGCAACTTATAATAATGATGTCACAACTGCAAAAGTACTTATCGACGAAGGGGCAGATGTCAACATCCAGGATGACATGAAAAACAATCCCTTTCTGTATGCTGGTGCAGAAGGATATATAGATATCCTAAAACTTACAATTAAAGCAGGTGCAGATCCGACGATTACTAACCGGTACGGAGGAACTGCTTTGATCCCTGCTGCTGAACATGGATATGTGGATATCATCAAAGAACTTCTTACGAATACCGATACTGATGTTAATCATGTCAATAATCTTGGTTGGACGGCTTTACTAGAAGCCATTATTTTGAATGATGGAGACGAAAAACAGCTGCAAACAGTACAATTGCTTATAGATTATGGAGCAGATGTGAACATACCTGATAAAAATAATGTAACTCCTTTACAACATGCACGTAAGAAAGGGTTTAAAGAGATGGAACAGATTTTGTTAAAAGCAGGAGCAAAATAACCAGATTGTATAAGATTCCACTCAGTACAAGAAACCGTACTACTACTATAAATAATAGAAACTGATGTAAATTACACTACAATCATAAAATAAGGAGACGACAAAATGAACAAAAAAGCAAAAGCAATATCATCAATACTGCTCGGATTCACATTAGTATTAACAGGATGCAGCGCTAACGCCCAAGATAATTATAGTAACCAGAAGCAAGAACAAACTGTTAAAGAGAAAAAAGAAAATAAGTTAACCAAAGGACAGGAAATGGTTAAAATTCTAAGTAGTACAAATTGGCAAGGTACGAAAGTTTATGATAAAGACAATAATGACTTAACAAAAGAAAACGCAAATTTTATCGGTCTTGCGAAATATGACGATGAAACATCGAGATACGAATTTTTTGATAAAGCGACGAAAGAAAGTCGTGGCGATAAAGGAACTTTCTTTATCACTAATGATGGGAAGATTAGAGTATTAATTTCAGAATCAATGGGCTACCAAGCTATTGTCGAAATAACAGAGCTAAATAAAGATATATTTACCTATAAAAGAATGGGGAAAGATGCTAATGGTAATGACGTAGAGGTATTCGTTGAACATATTCCTTATAAAGAAACAGAACTTTCCTTTACTGATCCAGACAAGACTTTAGAAACTTCTACAGGAGAAATAGTGACAAATGTTGATGGAGATGAAATTTTATCCAGCACCCTATGGCAAGGAACAGTGGCATTAGATGAAAACGGTAATGATGTATCAAGCTATAACAAAAATTACTTAGGTCTTGCAAAATATGACTTTAAAACAAACAAATATGAATTTTTTGATGCTAAAACCGGTGAAAGCCGCGGTGATTATGGATATTTCGATGTTGTACATGGTAATAAGTTAAGAGCCCATGCTTCACTAGGAATGAAGTATGGTGCAGTTCTCGAACTAACAGAGCTAAATAAAAATAAATTTACTTATAAAAGAAGCGGTAAAGATAAAGATGGTAATGACATAACCATAACCGTCGAACATATTCCATATAATGGTGATTTTAAACTACAATTCACTAAATAATTTAAATAGATCTTAGCGTGCAGTCAAAAAGGGAATGAGTTTCTTCGTTCCCTTTTTGATTTCTTTTGTCGAATTTAAACAAAATGTATGCTTTTAAACACGATCACGATTTTTGGTAAAGCCTTCAGATATATATATAGAAGATATTGAAGAATTCTTCATCTTACTTTTTTTAAGCTAATTTGTATTTAAATATTTGCTTTTTATATATAGTATATATCCCTTGTAAATAACAAAAAATAAAATACAAATATAAATAACAAAGAATAAAATACAAAATTAAAGGGGTAAAAGATGAATGCAGGAATTTATTTCGAATTTAGACTTAGGAGCCACGGGATTGTGGTTTCCAGTTACTGTGAGTATTCTATTTGCTATAACAGTCATTATAATCCCCAAAAAAAATATTTCTTGGCGGGAAATCTATATTACATTTAGTGTTGTGGGGTTTGTTACCTGGTTTTGTGATGGTCTAATTGCTAGGGAATTTGACCTTTTGGACTTAGGAAACCCTAATAAAGCTGGACTTGGAGATACTCTTTGTTATACCTTCGTACCATCCTCACTTGCAATATTATATTTAAATTACTTATCAAAAAATAACAAATGGAAATTGACAATCATCTTCACTATAGTAGCAATGCTAATAGAATTTGGAATGCTTTATGTTGGTTATATGAACTATAAAGGATGGAATTCGTTAATATCAATTATTGTTTTTCTTATCGCTTTCGGTCTTTTATTACCAATTCATATTAGAGTTATTAGAAATGAGTTTGTAGATTTAAAAACCTCCTTGCTCTAAAAAGAGGCCATTAGTTTCTTGGAAATTGTCCTCTTGGAATCCTGTTTTCCTAATTTTAACATTCAGAATAAATGATATGTTTTGTATTTTTGGATGCATAGGATATTTATGGAAGGTTAATTTCATTTCGTATTTTGTGCATGTTCTTAAGAATATGCACAAAATATACAATGGAGTACATAAGGATTGCATAAGGAGAAATAACCTGACTTAACAATTGAAAATAGATATGGACCTGAAACAGAAAATCAGAAAGATGCATTGCTTTCATTTTTTGAAGTACTGGTATAATATCAGGCACTGTGGAAGAATTACAAAACCTGAGCCCTGTATAATATAGGACTCAGGTTTGTGCATAGTGCAGCTAAGGCTTTTTTACTGTACCGAGGATTCCTAATTCAAGCCTAAATTCGTTTAAAGCGTTTACAATAAACTTTATTACTCAGTACTAATTAGTCTCTATACACCCTTAAAATTATCCTCTATTTGTTCTAAGGACAATCCTCTTGTCTCAGGTAAGTATTTTGCTATGAAAATTATTCCTCCAATACCAAACACTGCGAATAAGAAAAATGTTCCTGATAGTCCAACTGTATTTAAAAGAACAGGAAAGAATAGCCCTACAAAAAAATTGCAAACCCATAAAAATAAAATAGATATTCCCATACCCATACCACGAAAACGCACAGGAAATATTTCGGCTAATATAAGCCATGTCATGGGACCAATAGCTCCTTGATAGAAAGCTAAATATAGTACTGTCATTGATAATACTACATATGGTAACATTGGTGATCCGGCAAGTGTTAGACTAGCAATCCCAATCGAAATAAGCGCAATTGTTACACCTGTTAAACCTGTAAGAAACATTTTCCGTCTATTCACTTTGTGCGTGATGGACATACCAACCGTTACTGCAATAACAGCAATTAATCCGTTTGCTACGTTTCCAATCAATGCCGTTTTTGTTCCAAAACCAGAATTTTGAAGAATTTGTGTTCCATAGTACATGATAGAGTTTATACCTACTAATTGCGATATAGCTCCAATACCAGCACCAAGAATCACAATACGTCGAATCCAAGCTACATTTAAATCTTTAAATTTCACCTTTTCTATTTTTTTCTCTTCTGAAATACGTGCTGTAATCTCCTTTAATTCTTGCTCAGCAATACTTTCGCTGCGAATCTGTTTAAGTACTTTCAGTGCTTCAGCCAGTCTTCCTTTAGATGCTAACCAACGAGGGCTTTCAGGTAAAATAAGTACTCCAATCCAGAGCGCTACGGCTGGTAATGAGGCAATCACTATCATGTAACGCCAGACATGCCCTGCCTCTCCAAAAACATTTCCAATCACTGCATTACATACGTAAGCAAGAAACTGTCCCGTAACAATCATTAATTCATTTTGAGTAACCAACCTACCACGCCGTTCTGAAGGTGACATTTCGGCAAGGTAAGATGGAACGATTACAGAAGCACCACCGACAGCAAGTCCTAATATAAAACGGAAAATAACCAATGTATTTGTATTTGGTGCTATGGCGCAACCAACTGTTGCGAAGAAAAATAAGATTGCAAGATATACAATGGATTTTCGGCGCCCTTTATTATCCGATAAATGCCCGCCAAATATGGAACCAAAAGCAGCACCTAATACTAAAGAACTTGCTACTAAGCCTTCCATGAAAGGGCTTAAATTTAATTGGTCAGGTCTAGCCATAAATGGAAGTGCACCATTAATAACCCCTGTATCATACCCGAATAATAGCCCACCGAAAGTTGATACAAGGGTAACTAATTTTAAAAATTTTTTAGGGTCCTTTTTCCTAGCAGGTTCTGGTTGAACTGAGTAATGATCAGAAACTCTAGCATTCTCCATGTTAAATTCCCCCTTTATATTAGTAATGTGTATATCTTTTGTATTTAAAGATATTGTACTAAATTAACACTTTCATAAAGCAATATAATAAAAAATCACTACCGATCAGTAGCATAAAGTGAAAAATAAACTACATCCTTTGATTGTAAACTGGTTTTTTAACTGTCTATATGCCTTTTTCTTGCTTTAGTGTACAACTCTTCCAGTTGTTTGAAAGATTGCAATCTATCATCACCAGAATGAAAAAATACAGAACCTTCAAGGTCTAATAGCCTCAAGATTTCTTTTCTCAAGCTCTTCTTTTAATTTCTCGTATTCATTGGGGCGGTTCAAAAATTTCACTACAGCCTAGGCTGTAGTGAAATTTATTGTTTTCATCCCGATTTCAGCTTGATTTATCCATAAGCTACCTAGTATTCTTACCTTCTTACTAAACCATGCGGATCAATGACAAACTTCTTAGATGCCCCATTATCAAATTCCCTATAGGCAGCAGAAGCTTGATCGAGTGAAATAAGAGTCGCGTTGACCGCTTTCGCTATCTGAGCTCTCCCGCTTAAGATAGCCATCATCAAATCATGATGGTATTTCATAACTGGTGTTTGTCCTGTCACAAAGGTATGAGCCTTGGCCCATCCTAATCCTAAACGAACTTTCAACGTTCCAATCTTCGCATCCGCATCAATTGCACCAGGGTCACCAGTGACATAGAGACCCGGGATACCCAATCGTCCTCCTGCGCGAGTCACTTCCATAATCGAGTTTAATACTGTCGCTGGTGCTTCACCGGTTGATGCACCATGTCCGTGCGCTTCAAAACCAACGCAGTCAATCGCACAATCTACCTCAGGTACACCTAGGATTTGTTCAATTTGTTCACCTAGATTCGGGTATTCTCTTAAATTTACTGTTTCGCATCCGAAACTTCTTGCTTGAGCCAAACGTTCAGCATTCAAATCACCTACAATCACAACTGACGCCCCTAGAATTTGAGCGGAATGGGCAGCAGCTAGACCAACAGGACCTGCACCAGCCACATAGACTGTAGAGCCTGGTCGAACTCCTGCACTGACTGCCCCGTGATAACCTGTTGGGAAGATATCAGAGAGCATTGTTAAATCAAGGATTTTTTCCATTGCTTGGTCCTTGTCAGGAAATTTCAGCAATTGAAAATCTGCATAAGGAACCATGACATACTCGGATTGCCCGCCAACCCATCCGCCCATATCCACATACCCGTAAGCAGAACCAGGGCGATCTGGATTCACATTTTCGCAAATATGCGTATCACGTTCTTTACAACTGCGGCAGCGTCCACATGCAATGTTGAAAGGAACAGAAACAAGATCCCCTTTCTTAATAAATTCGACATCCTTGCCGACTTCGATCACCTCACCGGTAATTTCGTGCCCTAATACTAATCCGCTCGGTGCAGTTGTTCTTCCCCTGACCATATGTTGGTCACTTCCACAAATGTTCGTTGTAATGACTTTCAAAATGACACCATGTTCACATTTTCGCCCTACATTTAACGGATTTACACCTGGGCCATCTCGCAGGATTAAATCTGGATACCCAATATCTCGAACGTCCACTTTTCCCGGTTCTACGTATACGACTGCTCTATTTGCTCCCATGCTTCTACTCCTTTTTTATAATCCTATAGAATATGAATAGTATTTCAGTTACTTAGATTCATGGCATCTAAGTTTGTTTGATTCAGATGTATCTAAATTCCTTCATTCTTATGTTGGTTGTTCATGCATGTAAGACGCTTTTTTGATACCTGATAGGGATCAAACCTTGGAAACTTCTGATTGTGAGCATTGTTGTATAAAGCGTTCACGGAACCGTTGACCCATTGCGTAGCAAATCTCCCACAGATCAACTACCGGCTGTTGCGTAAACGGCTGCGTATGCATATATCCCGGTGGGCCAAATTCCGGAGTAACCGTTAGATATTGGCTTCCTTTAGACTGATGGTACGCAAGCATTTCATCCCACCATTGTTCATGCTGTGTTAATGCATATTTGTATTCCGGAGCACGAAAGTCCGGCACCTGTGGACCTTGCTCAAAGCCAACTCTGCTATGGATGTGGATCGTACGCTGGATAGCAATTTCCAGATTTTCTTTTTGGTCCTCTAGCATAGATTCACAAACGTTGCACCAATGACTAAAATCTGCCGTGATATGGAGATCTGGTAAATCCTTGAGCAGACGTGCTGTACTCCATGGGGTATAGGTAGCGCGTCCCCGATGCGTTTCGTGACCAACAGGAATCTGAATTTGCTTTTCCAGCCCAATGGCTTTTTCAAAAAAGTTGAGTTGATCATCGTAGGACATCGAGTCTTTGGCACTATGTGCATTCAGTAATATGGGTTGAAATGTAGCAGCTCGCTCTGCTTGTTGTTGAAACGTGTCAATGTGAGCTTCAACCGAGTTTGGATACGGTTTTTCATTATCCTCACGACCTGTATATACGTGAAGGATAAGATCTAGATTATATTTTTCTATCAGTTCCCGAAAATGAGTTTCCTCTGCCACAGTGGGCAATGGAGTTTCTACTCCGCTATACCCCGCTTCCGCTATTTGCTTGAGTCGGACATCCCAAGTTCCGGGCATCCCCCATGCCGCCTTAAATATTTTTAATTCCATGTTTTTTCTCCTCCATCAATCTAAGCCTTCAGTAGAGATTTTAGTTTCACTTCTGGTTTTTCAAAGGCTTCTAAGTCTAGTGTCCCTTTCTTTTCAATCAACATTTCGGCGATGCGAATGTCCTTGGCGATGGCTGCTGTTCCAATCCCACTGGCTGCTACTAATTTGCCATCCAAACTAAAATGGAAAAATAGCTTACCGCTGTCTCCTAGGTCACGAATTACCGTTCTCTCTCCCTGATCAGGTAATCCAGTGACTTGAAGCGTTACATCATATTGATCAGACCAGAACCAAGGAACCGCTGCATAGGTTTCCGCGGTGCCTAACATATTGCGTGCAGCATGCATTCCCTGATCCTGCGCATTTCGCCAAGCCTCCAGCCGGATGCGCTTCCCATCATAGAGTGAATGTGGGAACGAGCAACAATCACCAGCAGCAAATATATGCGGATCACTGGTTTGGAGTAACTCATTTACACGCACACCATTTTCAATTTCAAGTCCACACTGAGCTGCTAACGACGTCTCGGGAATCGCTCCAATTCCTGCAACAATCATATCGCATTGAATAGAGGTCCCATCCACAAGAGCAATCACCTGTCCGTCATGAGTGGTTTCAATACTACTGATACCCACTCCTAGTTTAAAAGTCACACCAGCCTCACGGTGTCGAGTTTCCACCATATGGGCAATTTCCTCCGGAACCCCTCTCATCAGAATACGTGGTGCCACTTCCACTAGGGTCACCAAACATCCTCGTTGGATAGCACTTGCCGCCACTTCCAAACCGATGAATCCCCCACCAATAATGACCACATGCTTGCCAGCGTGCAGTTTAGAACGAAGGGCAAGCGCATCTGCAAATGTACGAAGATATAATATATTTGAGACATCGGAGCCTTGGATGGATAATTTACGCGGACGCGCACCCGTTGTAAGCAAAAGACGTTCATATCCAATCTGCCGCCCATTGTCTAACGCAACGATGTGGTTGTCTCTATCAATTTCAACTACAGTACTTCCCGATAAGAATTCAATGTTATACTGAACTAGCTTTTCCTGATCTAGAATAGTGGAGGGAGAAGGCTCCCCCTCTGTTAACAAACAGTCTTTGGATAAAGGAGGGCGCTCATAAGGGGCTCTTTTTTCTTCCCCTATGAGTGTAATAGAACCATTCCACCCTTGTGTTCTTAGTTCAATCGCTGCTCGCGCTCCTGCCTCTCCGGCACCTACAATGACCATTCCATATTCAGACATAGTTCTCCCCCTCAATCAATCTTAATATATACTGTTCCTGCTTCAACCCGAACTGGATACGTCTTAATCTTTGCACAGATAGGCGCACGCTTGGGTTCACCCGTTTTAAAATCTAGTCGCCCATTATGTTTTGGGCATTCAATTTGAGTACCCATTACTAAGCCATTCGCTAGATGAACTCTCTCATGTGTACAATATCCATCTGTCGCAAACACTTCATTTTTGTCCGTACGATAAATCGCAAAGGTTCTATCACCATGATCAAAACGGATCACATCCTCCTCATCGATATCATCGATAGCACACGTTTCAATCCAATTTTCATGATTCATATTGATTACCTCCTGTTATCATCATAATGTTTGGGAGATGTGCCGCTGAAAATGAACATGCTTCAATACTACGTTCTAGCGGCATCATCTCAATGATTACAAGCAACTTTCCAACAATCATCAAGGCTTTCTCTTCACCGTGATTCCTGTCACATCGACTTTGTCTCAGTTTGACTTTCCCATTTACGATTTGCTGCAGATTTCGAATCTGCGGCTACCGCTCCAAAAGGATGCGGACCAAACTGATACGGGTTTGCAGTGCTAGGCAGAGGTTTCACAATCGTATATGTGGGATCTTTTCTCTGCTTTCTAAGCGCTGAAAAAACCTCTTTGACGGCCGCCGAAAAACTAGGGTTTGGCGTCGGACAGTCAGACCTCATCTCTTTATGCAGAGCTGGCAGAGCGTGATAGGGAACCATGGGGAACATGTGATGTTCCACGTGGTAATTCATGTTCCAATTAATGAATCGAAAGAATGGATTCGAATAGTAGGTACGAGAGTTCAACCGATGATCAAGAACATCTTCGTAAAGACCTATGTGTCCCACCAAAGCAAAAAGAACTTCGAAGAAGGCACCGTAGAAAGATGGTAGGCCGATAAACATGGCCGGAAGTATGCTGTTCATGTGAATGCACAAAGCCACTACCCCAATATAGATAAGCAGGGTTATACGTGCTTCCCAATACGTTTTACGTCGCTCTGAATCAGGAATATAGTCTTCTTCCTCTTTATCCAGCTTTCCAAAGAAATGTAATACCGTCCTCTTAAAGTCGCTCGTCCCACCATACAGATGAGCAAATTCCATAAGTACGACGCGCCATACAGGCGGTCTCTCTAAGACAATCTCAGGATCACGGCCAACAATGATGGTATCAGTATGATGACGAGTATGGCTCCATCGCCAAGGCGTCGCTGGCCTGAAAGCCATAAAGGAGGCGATCTGATAGACAACTTCGTTCATCCAAGGCGTCTTGAAGGCGGTTCCATGACTACACTCATGCCACCTGGAGCCAGCAGGGGAGGCATAGAGAACACCATAGAGAAAGAATGCGGGAACCGCCCACCAAGTGCCCCATGCATGATATGCAAGAATACCTGCCCCAATAAGTGCTGCGAACCAAAGAAGTGTATCGCGTATTGCTGGACCGTCCTTTCGTTTCATTAGCTCCTTTAGGCGCTTACGGGGTATTGGAGATGTATACCACTCGGCTGCCACTAGACCTTTTTCCTGCGCTCGTATATTTTCTGGCCCAGTGAGACTATAGTCCCTTTTTTCACTAGAAACTGCCATAATTTGTTCCTTCCTTTCAAATGTTTTTAAAATTTTGGTGAATTGATTTTCTCTTAACCTATTTATTTTGATTTTTTAATGTCTATGAGAATCTATCAAAACAGAGGTTACAATGAGTCCACCTTTTAAGATTTGCTGTCAATATGAAGATACATTCAATTTGGAAAGCATGCGGTGTAGCAATATCTAACACATCGACATTTTAATCCGTAACAACTTCTTGCCAATTCTCGGTTTATCTTGAGAATCCAAATTTCTCGCAAGCTACCTTGGCCACCTCAAGATTTACATCTGCTACAACTTCAAAAACAGGTTTTCCAGATTCAGGTCCAAACAAAATTAAAGCGTTTGCAAAATCGTTCGTATGAGACTTACCCATCTATCCAGTATCAACAAGCCCTATTCTTACCTCTTTCATATCTCTCTCTCCTTTTCGTTTTACTATCATTTATTGCTTCCTTGTTTTTCATTTTAGTATAATGAAAATATAAATACACTAGGTGATTTTGCTCATTAGTTTTGTAATATTGCTATGGTGTTTATAGTTTTATGATAAACATATATAGGATGCTTAAATATGGAATTCATTTTGAGTTGAAGGAGAACCCCTATGAAGATCATTGAAAAAGGTGTGTTGGATCAATCAAAACTCGTATTTCATACTCCCAGTGAATTTGCGAAGAAGTCGCTTTACTGCTTGCTTAGTTCCGGAATATTCTACTGTAACGATAAATATGTCGTTGAAAGAGACATTCATAACAACTTCAACTATCTCATATTAGTCATTAAAAAAGGGAGCATGACCATCAGATATGGAGATCAGGAATTTCAAGCGCCAAAAAACACTCTCGTTTTCCTCAATTGCTATCAACCGCATATGTACCGAACAAATGAAAATGTAATCTTCGAGTGGTTTCACTTTTCAGGAAATTCTAGTCAGGATTATTTTGATTTTCTCTTTGAGAAGAATGGCTGTGTTTTTTCAATCGAGAATAATTTTGTCATCCCAGAATGTATGAATCAAATTCTTTTTATGAGCGAAAAAGGTAATATTAATGAGCATTTTATTTCTATGAACGTTCATAGAATTATGTACGAATTGAATGAGATCTCAAATGAATCAACAGATATTCAAGAAAAAATTATCACGAGAACCGTTGCATATATTGAAAGTCATTTTAATTTGGATATCACCCTAAAAGAGTTAGCTGATTACGTTAATTTAACTCCGTTCCATTTTTCGCGTGTATTTAAAAAATATACCGGATACTCACCGTATGAATACGTTATTAACTTTCGGATAAACCATGCTAAAAAAATGCTTCATAACACCAAACTTTCTATTAAGGAGATTGCTGATGTATCAGGATTCAATTGTTATAACCACTTTGTGACAACATTTAAAAAGCACACGGACCTAACACCAAAACAGTTTAGAGAAATCCAATTGTAGCAAGAGACTCCGTTATTTGGGATATTGTTAATCTTCTTCAAATTCAAAGGTTAAATAAAGCAGCTCTTTATTTAACTAACTCTGACCGTCCTATCCCTGAAATTGCAGAAGAGGTAGGTTACTCCAGTCTGTCTTTCTTTTATAAAAAATTTAGGGAGATTTTCCTTCAAACTCCAAAAGAATATAGAGAGAATACAAATAAAAGTTTGTAAAGAAATATCTAAAACCGCTGATAGGCGGTTTTATTTACACTGTAAGAAAGTATAAATTTCCAGCTAGAAGTTCATTCGACGTAGTCGGAAATTTTAGGAATACAGTATAAGTGCAACGGCTCGCCAATCGGCGAGTTTTCTTTATTTTGTACTACAATACCTCTTTTCTTTGAATCGAGTAACATACTTCTTTGATTTTGACATTAAAACTCATGCAAACGCTTGCTAAAATGATGAATAAGAAAGTGAACTAGCAGGATAACAAGGGAGTGTGTGACATGGGATTTAATTTTTCACCTCATTTTCTTTGGGGTTCAGCAACAGCTGCATACCAGGTTGAGGGAAATAATAGTAACAGCGATTTTTGGGCAGAGGAGCATGCGGAGGGTTCACCTTATAAAGAGAAGTCAGGAGATGCGATTAATCATTATCGACTTTATCGAGAAGATATTGCCCTTATGGCTAGTTTAGGATTGAAGGCGTATCGATTTTCAATCGAATGGTCTAGAATTGAGCCGGAACCAGGGGTATTTTCTTATTCAGCCATCGAACATTATCGGGGTGTTCTTGAAACCTGTCATCAATCTGGAATAACACCTATCGTTGCCTTGCACCATTTCTCTTCTCCAAAATGGCTCATGAGATTAGGTGGATGGGCAAGCCCTGAGACTCCGGATCGCTTTGCAAGATATTGCGAATTCGTGTTCCGAGAATTGGGGCATTTAATACCGTATGCCCTAACAATGAACGAAGTGAACTTGCCTGTCATGCTGCGTGATATTTTTTCAAGAATTGGCTTTATACCGCCGGTGGGCATTGAAAGAGAGGCTTGGTCAGCTCCTAAATGGAGAGAGTCAGCAGCTGAATTGTGTGGCACTACAATAGATAAGTACTTCACATTTCATATGATTTCAGATAAGGAATCGATTAAATTATTAAAGGAAACTCATCAAAAGGCGCGCAAGGTGATTAAGCAAATGAGCCCAAATACAAAAGTAGGATTATCGATGGCTCTTTCCGATATACAGTCAATCGACGGCGGTGAGGAACTAGCTGAGGCGAAATGGCATAGTTATTTCGAACAATATTTGTCTGCAATAGAAGAAGACGACTTTTTTGGGCTTCAAAATTATACACGGGAAGTATACGGTCCAGAGGGGCAATTGAAGCCAGTTGAAGGAGCCGAACTTACGCAGATGGGTTATGAATATTATCCTGAAGGACTTGGTCATGTAATTCGCAAGGTTGCAAAATATTTACCGATTCCAATCATCATTACAGAGCATGGTGTGGCAACGGAAAATGACGAGAGGCGTGTAGAATTTATCCGAAGAGGCTTAGAAGGTGTGCAAGCTTGTCTGGAAGAAGGAATTGACGTTAGAGGCTATTTCCATTGGTCTACTTTCGATAATTTTGAATGGCAATCTGGCTATGCTTTGACATTCGGTCTTATCGGGGTTGATCGTTCCACCCAGGAACGGCAAGTTAAGGATAGTGCACGTTATTTAGGACGTATTGCTCAAACCAGCTCTCTTATAACAAATTAAGATTCTCACTGTCCCCAAGGTTACTTGGGGGCTTGTGTTTTAGCATCCTTTATGAATACCCAGTCTATATTGAATCATTACACTAAATGTAATCTTTGAATCGAGCAATAAACCTCTTTGATTTTACTATTAAAAGGGTTGAAAACGCTTGCTATAATGATTGTAACAATCGATTGTTAGCAATAGAGGGAGATATAAAGACACCAGATAAGTATATGTAATACATTTAATGCGATGAATCGGAATTTACAATTTACTTAATCTTGAAACATGATTTTTTGGAAGCGGTTTAATTGCGGAGTGTCGGGGAGGAAGTAATAATGGAGAATCATGTGATGAAAAAGACTCCTTTTTGGAGATTGTTGGTGGCAGGTCTTATTGGTGGTGGAACTGCTGTGGCGCCTTTAGTCCTTCTAGGATTTGGACTTTCTACATTAATTGTTATCAAAATTGTTGGACAAGAACATGCGACAGCTGCCTTTGGAATGGCATCTGGGATTAGCGGTATAGCAGTAGTAATTTTTGGACTATTTTCCGGTGTAATTGCTGATAAAACTCGTGTAAGGATGGGCAGAAGAAAGTTTTGGATGATAGCAGGGAGTATTGGCGGAGCAATATCCATGTTGGCCTTAACCTATGCTACATCAATTCCAATGTTTGTTATTTCCTTATGCCTAGCCAATTTCTTTTATGGTATGGTTATACTTTCGTTTGGTGCACTCGTTCCAGAACAAGTGGAACCGGAAAAGTTTGGTCGAATTTCGGGGATAATGGGTGCAGGAGGTCCTATTTTCGTAATGACCGGACAAATGTTAATGGGGATTTTTGCTAACTCTACTTTGGAACAGAAAATGTTTGCCATCATTATTGTCCAACTGATCGGTGGAATGATTGGTGCCCTTCTTATTAAAGATAATTATTATGCAGGAGCAACAAAAAGTGAGAAGAAGTCCATGGGAATTCGGGGTTTCTATCCAAGCTTCAAACAGCATCCAACCTATACATGGGCATTATTGACAAAGTTGTTTATTAATTTTACAAATGCGGGTATGAGCATGTTGGTTCTTTTCTATATCACAAGATTTCACTTACCCCAAGAAAGGATTTTCGAAATAATGGGGCTTACCGCTCCAGCTATTATGTTAATGGTTGTAGCTGGAATTCTTGGAGGCTTCCTATCGGACAGATTAAAGAAACAAAAGCCGTTTGTTTTCGGAGCAGCTCTTTTAACAGGAATTTGCTTAGTGACCTTTGCCTTCTCAAGTAACGTTACATGGGTAATCGTGGGTAACTTCATCTTTAACTTTGGCTTTGGGATGTACAATGCAGTAGACATTGCACTTGTAAACCGAATTCTTCCTTCAAAAGAGAATGCAGGAAAAGATATTTCAATTATGAACACAACAACTAATCTAGCATCAACACTGGTAAACTTTGCTGCACCTGTCTTAATCGCATTTGGTGCAAGTTCTTTTGGTGGGGATGGTTACACGTTCTTCTTCTTGGTTCTAGCTGCGTTTTCTATCCTTTCAGCTTTATTTGTTCTACCAATTCCGGAAATGGGGTCAAAATTGGAGAGCAACAATGATGATGTTAGTGAACAGATTGTTTAATCAATGATTAAAAGTATTCAAATATGAAAAAGAATTACAGGATGTATTAATGCTTAATCGTTCTAATATAGGTGGAGCTGATTCTATATTTCAAGAGAAGTAGAAAAGCTGACATATGAATTATATGATTAGAAACTTTAATCACCTTTTGAGAACCGCCTGATAGGCGGTTCAATTTTTTACACTATTCTAAAGTTCCAACTAGAAAATCATTAGACGTAGTTGAAATTTTTAGGGATACATTGTAACCACGCCTCTTTCTTTGCCTAACGGTGAGTGTTATTTATAAATCCAAATCGAAATAAAATGGAACTGTAGCTATTTATCTTTGAATCGAGCAATATTCTTCTTTACTTTTAATATTAAAAAAGTTGAAAACGCTTGCTACAATAAGGGGGGAAAAGCAATAAAAAGGCTGTTAGGGGAAGAAAGGTGTACGAAATAAACTTTAATTTTCCAATCCATTTTCTTTGGGGTTCGGCAATGGCTGGACACCAAGTGGAGGGGAATACTCACGTTCTGCCATCGAACATTATTCTAATGTTAGAGAAGGAAATCGGGAAATCTATTCGTCAAATGAAAGACACTTTTTTATACTTTAAGAAAGTATAAATTTCTAGCTGGAAGCCAATTCGACGTAGTGAGAAATTTTAGGAACAAAGTATAAGTGCAACTACGCCTCTGTCTTCGCCCAAAGGCAGGGCTCGCCAGTCGGCGAGTTTTCTTTAAATGTGATACGAGATACTGATGGAGAGGAAAATGTATATGACAGACTTAAAAGTAGAAGCATTAAAATGTGAGTATCGAATTAATCCGCTAGGAATTGATATAAAAAAACCACGTATCAGCTGGAAAATGCAATCAGACCAACGAGGCACCATGCAAAGGGCTTACCAGATTCAAGTAGTGGCAGATTGTGATGATTTCATTGATTTGTTATGGGATACGGGAATTATTATGTCAGATGAATCGATTCAAATAGAATATGGTGGTCCCGAGTTAAAACCTCAAACAAGGTATTTTTACCGAGTGAAAGTTTGGGACAATTTTGAGCGTGAGTCATTATGGAGTGATACGGCTTGGTGGGAAACTGGTTTATTAAATTCTACTGAGTGGAAAGCAGAATGGATTACGCCGGATACTGAAGAAATCGACTCACTTAGTGAGCCAGCTTTTTTATTAAGGAAAGAATTTAAACTTAAAACCGGGTTTATCTCAGCTCGTATTTATGGAACAGGTGTAGGTCTGTATGAATTATCTCTAAATGGAGAAAGAGTCGGCGATGAACTTTTGGCACCAGGTTGGACTACCTATCATAAACGCCTTCAGTACCAGACGTATGATGTAACCAAGCAACTTGAAATTGGTGAAAATGCAATTGGTATTATGTTGGGGGATGGCTGGTATAAAGGAAATATAACCTGGGATCACAAACGCAACTTCTATGGAGATAAGCGAGCAGCTTTCTTTCAGATTCATGTAAAATATGACGACGGAACTGAAGATATCATTGTGACGGATACCACCTGGAAAGCATCTACAGGACCTGTTTTATTTTCTGAAATTTATCAAGGGGAGACTTATGATGCTAGGCTTGAAAAGATAGGGTGGAGCAAGCCAAAGTTTGACGATCAGGATTGGAGCAAAACCATTGTTCAAGAAATGCCCATAACCCATTTGGTTGCACAGGAAAATTGGGCTACCCGGGTTACTGAGGTAATAAAGCCAATAGATTCTTTTGTAACACCATCTGGTGATACAGTTATGGATATGGGACAAAACATGGTTGGGCGAATTCGATTTAAAGTAAGCGCTCCCGAAGGCACACGAATTGTTTTGAAGCATGCAGAGGTACTAGATAAAGAGGGAAACATTTATTTTGGAAATCTGAGGAAAGCTGATCAAAAGATTGAATACATTGCTAAAGGTGAAGGGATAGAAGATTTTGCACCTCATTTCACTTTCCAAGGATTTCGATATGTGAAGGTTGAGGGTTATCCAGGACAAGAAAACGGACTTCCGCTTGAAAACTTTGTGGGGGAAGTTATCCATTCAGATATGGAGCCAACTGGAGAGTTTGAATGCTCCAATCCTTTAGTCAACCAGCTCCAACAAAATATTGTTTGGGGACAAAGGGGGAACTTCCTTGATGTTCCAACGGATTGTCCGCAGCGTGATGAACGACTTGGTTGGACAGGGGATGCCCAAGTTTTTATAGAAACGGCACTTTTTAATTATCATGGAGGACCATTTTTTACGAAATGGCTTCGTGATTTAAAGGCTGAACAGCATCCTAATGGCAATGTTCCAAATGTTATTCCAGCTGTAGTGGATGGTGGTAATTCTGCAGCATGGGGTGATGCTGCTACAATTATCCCATGGGCGGTATACCAGACCTATGGAGACAAACGTTTACTTGCTGATCAATATGACAGTATGAAAGCATGGGTTGAATATATTCGCAGACAGGGGGAAGACGAGTACCTTTGGAAAGTTGGATTTAATTTTGGTGATTGGTTAGCCTTGGATGCGCCTGAGGGCAGCCCTAGCGGATCTACTCCAACAGATTTTATTGCTACCGCCTTTTACGCTTATTCAACAAGAATTATCCGCGATGCTGCGGAGGTTCTTGGGAACTATGATGATGTTCAAGAATATAGCGCCCTATTAGATAAGATTATTGAAAAATTCAATAATGAGTTTGTTTCACCATTAGGAAGATTGGTTTCTCCGACCCAAACTGCACATGTTCTTGCCTTGATGTTTGATTTGGTTGGCGGAAAAGTCAAAGAGAGGACGGCGTTTGAACTAAATGAATTAGTCATACAAAACAATTACCATCTCACTACAGGATTCGTGGGGACGCCTTATCTTTGCTTCGCACTTTCAAAAGGCGGTTACCACGAAACAGCGGTCAGATTATTAATGCAAGACGATTATCCTTCATGGCTCTACTCTGTTAAAAAAGGAGCAACAACTATTTGGGAGCACTGGGATGGCATTAAGCAGGATGGTTCTTTCTGGAGCGATGAAATGAATTCCTTTAATCATTATGCATACGGGGCTATTGGCAATTGGATGTATAAGGTGCTAGCTGGGCTGGATATGAACGAAACCTTTCCAGCATATAAAAAGATTCGAATTGAACCGAAATTCGCCGGAATTCATTTAACTCATGCAAAAGCGTCCTATGAATCCATGTACGGGAGAATCCTCTCCTCCTGGAGACTAACAGAAGAAGAAATTGAAATAGAAGTGGACATTCCGGCCAATACATCAGCAGAAATCATTTTACCAAATGCTCACTTAAAGGATGTATTAGAGAGTGGTAAATCACTGGAATCCACTGCAGGTATTTATTCCTTCAACGAAACAATTGATGGTGTTATTCTCAGTGTTGGTTCGGGTAAATATCGCTTTAAATATCTAAATGAACGTGGGTTAAGACAAATCTTCACTGAAGAAACGAGACTATTGGATCTACTTCAGCATGAAGAAATAGTGGAAATTTTAATTAAATATGCACCTGGAATCACTAAATTCCCAGGGGTTTTAGAAATGAGAACAAAATCTCTAAAAGAATTGGCTGATTTACAAAAAGCAACACTCTCAACCGATAAGGTGAATGCATTTCTTGAGGAATTAAATAAGATTGAGTGGAACTTAGTTTCAGCAAAATAGTAAGAGTATTTTTTGCAATTCTATCGGAGGATATTAAAATCAGAAAGTGTTCAGGAATTAATTGGTATTTTATCCTAAAATTCGAATGATATCAGTTGATTCTGGATGCAACATACCAAGAGTCAATAGAAAACATCTGATGCTAATGAAATACTTCACTTATTTCTTAGTAAGAATTAAATTTCCTCCATAAACTAGAGCCTTTCTAGCATACCAGTGAAATGATTGACCCTCCCCTTACAGGAGGGTTTATATTGTTTTGTGAAGTGAAAATGGAAAGGAGTTCTCTCATGTTTGATGTGGCAACACTATTATTGTTTATCGGCACATCCATTATCCTAATCATCATCCCAGGACCTGACTTAATTTTTACGATTACACAAGGAATGACAAACGGAAGAAAAGCTGGGATTGTCACCGCAATGGGATTGAGTTTGGGGAATGTTGTGCATACTTTGGCGGCGGCACTTGGCTTATCGTTGATTATAAAAACTTCAGTGGTAGTCTTTACAATTTTTAAGACAGTAGGAGCAATATATTTGTTTTATCTTGCATTCCAAGCAATAAAACATAGGAAAGAACCAGTTCATCTTGATTCTCCGAATAGCAACGATTCGAAAGGTCTTTTTCTCAGGGGATTGCTTATGAACATTTTGAATCCGAAAGTAGCGATTTTTTTCCTAACTTTTTTGCCTCAATTCATAAACTATAAGTCATCCCATGTTCCTTTGCAGATGTGTATTTTGGGAATGATTTTTATTATTCTAACTGCCATTATATTTAGCTTATTAGGATACTTTTCAGGGATTTTTCGTGACCGATTATTGCAAGATCCACGCTTGAATCAATATATGAATATGACCGCCGCAGTTATCTTTATTGGATTGGGAGCAAAGCTAATCACAACGAAATTATGATTCAGTATTTTAGCTTGAGTTGGACTTCAAATAACGGGAATTATGTGAACAAGCAATGCCCTCCAGGTCGCTTAACTGGAGGGATTTTTAGTAGGTTCTTAAACACATTGACTCCCGATAATGCGGGGTTATGTTAACTGGACTTGTACCTTTTCGACAAAAGAAATGACATAGATAGTAAAGATTATTTTCAATACATATTGCAGCCTAAGGAAACATCTATATTCAACATTGGATATATTGGAGAAGACTTTCTCTACAGCCTGGTAAGGACAATGCGGAGGCATTGTCCTTGTGTTTTACATTTTAAGTATAAATTTCTAGATAGAAGTTCATTCGACGTAGTCAGAAATTTTAGGAATAAAGTATAAGTGCAACTACGCCCCTGTCTTTATACGAAAACGGACTAATCTCTTATTAGTTGAAAATCTTCTAATTGAATGACGCGCCTTTCACCACTAGAGTGGACCTCCGCTAATGCAACAACGTATGGCGCAATATTGGCAGGATCATCACCTATATTAGCTAAATTCGTTTTCATTACACCTGGGTTAAAGACATACACATGAAGCCCATTTTTATGCTCTTCATCCTGAACAGAATACGTTAATGCTTCAATTGCCGCTTTACTCGCAGCATATGCGCCAAAGCCCGCTGCACCTTCGCGGACTAACCCTGACGTAATATTAATAATATGACCAGATTTTTGACTTCGCATAATCGGAATACATTCCCTCATCATTAAAAACACACTCGTAGCGTTATTATGGATTTGGTACTCCCATGAATCTAGCGGACTATCAACAAGAGGATATTGCTGGAAAACGGCTGCGTTATTAATTAACACATTAATTTTTTGAAACTTAGCAAATGCAGCCTGCACAAGCATTTTTACATCAGACTCAGATGATACATCTGCGCGGATTGGCAGCACTGTAACATTATACTGACTTGTAATTAAGCTCTCCACCTGTTCGAGCTTAGCATAATTACGACCGCAAATCACAAGATTCGCCCCAGCTTTTGCGAAGGCGAGTGCTGTTTCCTTCCCTAAACCGCTCCCCGCTCCAGAAATGATGACGACCTTTCCCTTTACATGTTCCATACATCGTCTCCTTTCATTAAAAAAGCATACATGACCTTCCTATGATGATTACTGCTATTATATACCATATGAAAAGTAATTGTATTCAAAATATTGTGATTATTTAGAGGGAAGGATGTCATACAATACATGCTTTGTTCTACTTTAAGAAAGTATAAATTTCTAGCTGGAGGCCAATTCGACGTAGTGAGAAATTTTAGGAACAAAGTATAAGTAGGGCTACGCCTCTGTCTTCGCCCAAGAGCAGGGCTCGCCAATCGGCGAGTTTTCTTTATACTTTAAGAAAGTATAAATTTCTAGCTGGAGGTCGATTCGACGTAGTTAGAAATTTTAGGAACAAAGTATAAGTGCAACTACGCCTCTGTCTTCGCCCAAGAGCAGGGCTCGCCAATCGGCGAGTTTTCTTTATTGCAGTCTGATTTCGGAAACCTACAAAAAAAATTGCGGTTTTCCGAAGAGAGGTTTGCGGAAACCCGCAAGCGTAGTTCTGTTAGTATAAAGGTAATCCAAGTGAAAGTTCTTCCGCTGCTCACGACTTCCTTGGAGAGCTTTTAATTCCTGCCCAAGTACGCAATGAACAAACTAAACGAAGTGAGGTGAATCTGTGAATGAGCAAGGCTCCGGTGGATCTTCAAATGCTACAATTCGAACGTTCCAGCATTCCGGAGACATGGAAGGTGATTCAAAGTTTGAAAAAGGAACAAGCCATTCAATTTATCGTCGATGCCTTACAAGATGAGAATGATGCTATAAAAATGCTGGCGGTAAGGATGATGGATCAGCTAGGTGAGGAATTTTCAGATGCCATACCTGTAATTACTCCATTACTGCTTCATGCAAAGGAGCAAACAAGAATGGCAAGTGCTTTAGCATTAGTAAGGATTGGAGGGAAGAGTGTACCATACCTAATGAAAGAGCTGGCTTCAGAAAATAAAAGCGGTCGTTTTTGGGCAGCTTGGTCCATTTCATTGATTAATCCTTCTTGCCTGACCTACGATGCGCTGGAGTTGCTCGAGAGTGTAGGTGCTCATTCAAACAGTACAATAGAAATAATGGCAGCTCAAGAAGCACTAGGAAAAGTAACTGCTTTAGTGATAAATTTATAAAAAATTTATAAAAAATTTATAAAAAGATCCTTATATATGGTAATTTTGTTTGGGATAATGTTTTAGAAAGGGGGAATGTAGAAAAACATGATTGCTACAGAGCATCTTATTCAAGAAAAGCAGCTCCAACAGCTGTATGCAGATTGTTTTGCTTATAAGAAGAAGCAAGGCTCGCCATTTCGGTTAATAACCTTGCAGCATTACAAGGTCTTTGGAGGAACATCTCCCGATATCCAGCAAATTGCTGATGCGGTAGAACAGCTTATTTTATCGCTTGATATTATAGATGATTGGCAGGATGAAGATCCTGCTGAAGCAGCTCCTTGGATGAAAATCGAGAAGGCACAAGCCTTGAATATCGCTTTATTATTCTTGAATTCCTCTATGAATCGCATCATAGCCTCATCCTTCCGAAATCAGAATGCAGCTGCACGCTGCATGCATCAATGTCTTAACATCTCTATAGAAGGACAATACTTAGATATCCAAAATGCAATTAGTAATGAAGAACAATATATCACCATGTGCCGTAAGAAGTCCGGTTCCCTGCTTACATTAGCCAGCTTACTTGGCAGCTTGCTTGCAACGGACAATGTGCCCGATTGCATTGCTTCGTATGCGAGCGATATGGGAGTAGCGGCACAAATCGCCAATGATATGAGAGATGCTGTCAATATAACAGGGAAAAGTGATTGGAGAAAGAAAAAACGAACATTGCCTATTTTATATTTACTGCATCCAAAGGTAGAAAAAGGACAGCTTGTTCGTGATTATTTTGCGGGGACTATTTCCTTTGAGGAATTGGCAGAGAGGGAAGAGGAACTTGTACATATTGTGAAATCCTCAGGAGCACTTGTGTATGCCAACGCTGTAAGGGAGCTCTATCAGAATCAAGCTACCGCTGCAATTGATGGTTTGTGGATTAATGGGAAAAGCAAACAGATTTTAAAAGAGATTTTTTTGCAAAAATTATAAATGAGGAGTGTGCAAATTATGCAAGAAATGGTTTTATATTTAACGGAAAATCTAGAAGCTTTGGAAAGTGTGAAAAATGGTCATTCTAACTTGCTAGGTGTATCGGTAGAGGAACAAAGAGCTATTTTAAAGTCCTTTGAAGGAAACCAAGAGAAATTATATTATTGGCTGTAACTCCTTTTAAGAACTCATGAGCAAGCCAACGTTGTATATGATTTTCATAGCTTTGATTGCAGGTATCGCCGTTTACTTTACGTATGTTATTAGCACCTATCCTTTAATGGGAATGAAGGCATATCAAATAAGGGAACACCATTATACCGTGACAGATGTGTATCCGAACGGCTGGGCTTATATACATGGCATTCGAGCAGGGGATCATATTGTGATTTCGGACGATCATGTAGATGCGATACGCACACATAGCAGGGTAGAGAAAATACGTGCTTTATCTATAGAAAGAGAGGGAACGTATAGCTCGTTTTTTATCAATTATGAACGAGCTCCTATTTCATACTTGTTTTATACCTTTTTTCCGCTTGTATTGTTCGTGCTTACTTTAGCTATTGTTTTGTATGTCTATCGAAGGTTTAAAGAGACAGAAAGTGTTCTCCTTCTTTCTGTCTTTCTTTTAATTGTAAGCATGTGTTATGCCAGCAGCGGGGTTTCCGCTCGGTTTGATCAGATTGGTTTGTATGTAATGGGTCTATCTCTAATAATGTGCCCGGTTGTAGTGAGCCATTTTATGTATCAGGTATATCGTGAGCACTCTATTACGATATTTCCTAGAATAGTTCTCTATACTTTATATGTATGTGCTCTGTTGCTTTCAACCATTAGCTATGTACTTGCCTATTTTTTTCGTATTTCAACGGCAATCTACTTATTTCAATTTCTATTTATGGGTGCAGCTGTGGCCGCTCTTATTTACAAGAATTGCCGAGGCTATAAACATGTGCTCAATCATGCTAAGTTAAAGCTGGTTTTTTATACAATACTTTTTGCGTTTCTTCCATTTTGTTTATTCTATGCATTTCCTAAAGTTTTGACAGGAATTGTAATTGTTTCCGCTGAATATACAGCCTGCTTTTTAGCGTTTTTGCCGTTTGCAGCCTTATATATTGTAATGAACAAGGAACTGCATGATATAGATTACATGTTAAAAAGAATGTTCTATTATGTGCTTCTCTCATGTTTTCCCGCTTTGGCGCTTATATTAGGGTTTTATGTTCTGCATCCAGCCTCTTTTGAATGGCTGTCTTACTTGAGGATCTATCTTTTATGCTGGGCGATTATGGCATCTCTTTTATTTATAAAGGAGGAAGCTGATGTAGGGATTGAAAGCAGGCTAGTGTTTAATAAAGCAAGATATGAAGCTAGCTTATTACGATTTTCTAAAGCCGGGACGAGCAGTACAAGCGCGAATAGTATAATAGATAGCTTAATGGATGAGATGAAAAAGGTATTGTTTGTGAAGCGGGTTTTCAAGTTAGAATTTTTAAAGACTGGGCAACGTTTTTGTCTATCAGAGGACGATTGTGAAGTTGATCTAGTTTCTTTGCGGGAAACCCTGATTCGTGAAGAAATGGTCATAGGGACGGTGATTCGCGGAAAAAGCGGGTATTTTCTATTAGTAGGTGAAACTCCAGAGATATATACTTGTATGTTCATAGGCTATAAAAAAGATCGGGTTCGTTTTAATCATGATGACCTTGTCTGGTTACATACCATTGCACTGCATACGAATGTTTTACTACAAAGCTTTGTTCATGTGCAGGAGATATTACGGGAGTTTGAACGTACACGTGATGAACGAGGGGCTTCCTCCCTGCTGTTGTCAAAGATGCTCTTTACGGTTTCTGAAAAAGAGAAGGAAAGTCTGTCGCGGGATATTCATGATACACTGCTGCAGGAGCTGATCCTCATCTATCATGAGCTTGAGCAAGGAAAGGCTATAGATGCTGCAAGAGATCATTTAATTCAACAAATTCAGTATATTCGTGAGGAATGCTATCGGCTGCGGCCGCCATTTTTGCTGCAAATGGGGATTATTGATGGATTGCAGACATTAATAGAAAATCATAGGATGAAAGAGCAAGTTTTGATCGAGTTTGCTTCCAATCTAGATGCGACCGAACAACTTGATGAATGGTATACCGTACATTTATATCGAATTATGCAGGAATTGCTTCACAATGCAAGAAAGCATGCTAAGGCAAACTGTATCTTTATTTCCTTGTACAAGAAGGAAAACAGATTATTGCTTGTTTATGAGGATGATGGCGTGGGCATGGAGATGAATTGTCTTGGAAATACAAAGCAGCAATTTGGCTTGGTGGGAATAAAGGAGCGAACCCAAGCAATGAACGGGGAGCTTTCTATTTCATCTGCGCCAAATGAGGGAATGCTCATTCGAATAGAACTTCCGTTGCCCAAAAAAGAGAACACGGAGGAGAACAATTATGGCAATCCGAGTTTTGATTGTTGATGACCACGTCGCGGTAAGTCAGGGAATGAAAGCAGTGCTAGAGCATAAAGCGGACATGATCGTAACGGTGCTTTCTTCTGCCTTAGAGACGATGAAACTGGTGAAAGAAGAAGATTTCGATGTTATTCTACTTGATTTACATATGCCGGAACTGAATGGAATGGAGCTTGCGCAAAGCATTTTGCATGAAAAGCCGGAGAGCAAAATTGTCGTTTGGACAGGCTTTGATTTGGCAACTCATATGAATCTTTTAATCGAAGTGGGAGTATATGGTTTTATCAGCAAGGCGTCTTCTACTGAAGACATTATGATGAGTATTACAGCGGCTGCAAGAGGATTGTCGATACTTCCGGTTAGCATATTGCGGCAGCTAACAAAAAGAGTAGAGGGTTCTCACATGAAGGGAGCAGAAGAGAAGGAATCGATTCATCTAACTGAGAAGGATCAGAAGATGTTAAAACTGATCGCGGAAGGATTGACAAACCGTGAAATTGCCGAAGCATTGTATATGAGCCAACGGGCAGTGGAATATGCGTTAACAAGGCTGTTTGGAAAGCTCGGAGCCCGTTCTAGAACAGAAGCGTTGATGAAGGCAAAGCAGTATGGGTTAGTTTCTTTCCAAACAGTGTGATGAGGAAGCAACTATTTTGACGAACATATTTCCCTTTGTGTACGGAAACGGAAGAGTTTCTGTACACAAAGGGAAAATAAAGGAAATAATGCGAAATAAAGAAAATAGATTAACACGATTAGAAGTTAACAACTCTTGATCCACTGTAAGAACGTATAAGTTTCCAGCAGGAAGCCAATTCGACGTAGTCGGAGATTTTAGAAATACAGAGTAAGTGCAACTACGCCTCTGTCTTCGCCCAAGAGCAGGGCTCGCCAGTCGGCGAGTTTTCTTTACACTGTAAGAAAGTATAAATTTCCAGCTAGGAGTCAATTCGACGTAGTCGGAAATTTTAAGAATACAGTATAAGTGCAACTACGCCTCTGTCTTCGCCCAAGAGCAGGGCTCGCCAGTCGGCGAGTTTTCTTTAAATTTCTTACTTATTAAGTTTATATATTTCACGGGCCATTGTTTCTAGAATATACATAACGGGGATTTGTGTAGTAATATTAGCATTTTCAAACCACTCCTCAGTTACATAATATGGAATGTTTATATCAGAGATTTTTGCGATAGTTGAGTGTTTATTATTCGTAATACTAATAACTTTATTTCCTTCTTGTTTCAGTTGATTAAGATGAGTGACTGTAAAATTATTTTCCCCTGAGACAGATAAAGCAATTGTTACGCTATTATGACGAAGTTGGGAATGAATCGGAAAGAGGGGATCTTTAATATACATTGAAAATGTACCTAAGCTTGAGAAATATCTTGCCCCATATTCGGCAAGGATACCTGAGCTTCCTATTCCGATAAAGATTACACTTTCTGCTTCGGTAACTAGATTTGCAGCCTTCCTAATCTTTTCTTCTATATCACCTTTTAATGTTCGCTCAAAGAATTCAGCTACTGAATGCTCGGAACCTTTTAAAATAGTCTTTTTATTTTCTCCTAAATGCATTTTCAGCATGACTTTAAATTCTGAAAAACCCTCACAATTTAATTTTCTGCAAAAACGCAAAATCGTAGCTGTTGATACGTGGGTTTCATCTGCCAATTCACGGATTCTCATATAAGCGACCTTCTCACTATTTTGACAAATATAATTGTATAAAGAAGTTTCTAGCTCATTAAATGAAGCAATAATATCGTGTGTAAACATATATGCGGGATTCTCCTTCTATAAAAATAACTGTTAACTCTCCTCTATAGCTTAATCTTAACACACCTGCTCTATAAGATACATGCTGTTACATTTGTGTAACAAGTGACTTCCGATGTTATTAAAAACTAGATGTTCCTAACTTATTTACTGTCTTACTCAATGCAGATACAATTCATTTATAAGCACGTTAACTTTCTTAAATTTAAAGAAGAGAAAGTTAAAAAGAGATTTTATATTACAATTTTTGCGGTAGGATTCTTCAAATCGCAGCCAACTATTTAGTTGTTAAATTACCCGGGGGTGTATAAAATATGACACAAGGTATTAAAATTGTAACGATTGGCGGGGGATCTAGCTATACTCCTGAATTAGTAGAAGGATTTATAAAGCGATATCATGAATTACCGGTTCGAGAGCTATGGTTAGTGGATATTGAAGCAGGAAAAGAAAAATTAGAAATCGTTGGAAACCTTGCGAAAAGAATGATTGAAAAAGCAGGTCTTCCAATCGAGGTTCATCTAACACTCGATAGAAGAGCAGCTTTAAAGGACGCTGATTTTGTTACGACTCAATTTCGTGTAGGGTTACTGGATGCTCGTGCTAAAGATGAAAGAATTCCTTTAAGCCACGGGGTATTAGGACAAGAAACAAATGGACCAGGTGGATTATTTAAGGGATTGCGTACTATTCCAGTTATTTTGGATATTGTAAAAGACATTAAAGAACTATGTCCGGATGCTTGGTTAATCAACTTTACAAATCCTGCTGGCATGGTGACAGAAGCTGTTCTTCGTTACACTGACCATAAGAAAATCGTTGGCTTATGTAATGTTCCAATCGGAATTGAGATGGGAGTTGCGAAGCTATTAGATGTTGACCATTCCCGTATTCGTATTGATTTCGCTGGTCTGAACCATATGGTATATGGATTAGATGTGTATGTAGACGGAGTTAGTGTCAAAGATAAGGTAATTGAGCTGTTATCAAATCCAGAGAACAGCAGCTTTGTTAAAAACGTCGAAGGACAAGGCTGGGAGCCAGAATTTATTCGAGCATTAAACGTCTTAACTTGTCCATATCACCTATACTATTATAAGAAAGATGAAATGCTGCAAAAAGAACTGAAAAACTTTAAAGAGGGAACAACGAGAGCTGAAGTCGTTCAGAAACTGGAAGAGGAACTATTCGAGTTATACAAGGATCTTAATTTAGCAATTAAACCGCCTCAATTAGAGCAACGTGGTGGAGCGTATTATAGTGATGCAGCGGTTCGTCTTATTTCGTCTATCTATAATGATAAACGTGATATTCAGCCAGTTAACACCATTAACAATGGGGCTATTGCGAGTATTCCGTATGACTCTGCTGTTGAAGTAAGCTGTGTGATTACAAAAGAAGGTCCAAAACCAATCATCAACGGAGATCTTCCAGTTGCAGTTCGAGGATTAGTACAGCAAATCAAATCATTTGAACGGGTGGGTGCTGAGGCCGCTGTAACAGGCAGCTATGATACAGCTTTACTTGCGATGACAATTAATCCGCTTGTTCCTTCTGATAAAGTTGGTAAAGCGATCTTGGATGAGATGCTAGAAGCGCATAAAGAGCATTTACCTAATTTTTTCGAAAAAGTGGAAGTATAAAATAATGAATTGTTCTAGTGTTTATGACACTAGAACAATTTTTGTTGTACTTTAAGAAAGTATAAATTTCTAGCTGAAAGCCAATTCGACGTAGTGAGAAATTTTAGGAACAAAGTATAAGTAGGGCTACGCCTCTGTCTTCGCCCAAAGGCAGGACTCGCCAGTCGGCGAGTTTTCTTTATGGACAAATTTTATCTTATTTTAAAAGTTATTAGAAACTGCCGTTGCAGCGCTCGTACGTTGTTGTGCTGCGGGAGCAACGATATATCAGTTTACTTCAATAATCTTAATGCTTTTTCCGTATTTGCAAAATGCAGCTTTGCAAACTCCTTCAATTTCTCCTGCCCATGCATGCGTATCAACTTTGCCGCTGCTGCATCTACCTGTGCCCCCGCCCCTTTTGGCAATGTAAAGCCCGCTTTTTTACTAAGCTCATTAAATTGCTTTACGAAGCTATAACGTGCGAGCATGGAAGCTGCTGCAACTGCAAGGTGCACACTCTCACCCTTTGTGGAAAAATACACATTTTCACGGTGAACCGTTTTTTGTTTAGCTAAATACTTATAATATGTAGCAGGCTGGACAAACTGATCTATTAGGATGCCTTCCGGTTTCGTTGGATTCAGTTTTTCTAATACTTTGCCAATTGCCTGATTATGAAGCCATGCTTTGATTTCACCTTGGTTCATTCCGCGCTGCTGCAGCTCGTTATATTTTTCGTTATGTAAGACGAGCGAGCTGTATGTGAGGACCGAAAGCAAATCCTTTGCAATTTTTGCGATTTGGTCGTCTGTTAAATCCTTCGAGTCTCTTACGCCTAATTCCTTGAGAAGCGGAATTTGCTCTTTAGAGACGTAAGCAGCTACGACTGTAACCGGTCCGAAATAGTCCCCAGTGCCGACTTCGTCTGAGCCGATAATGGACATAGTGCTGATGGAGGAGGGAGGAGAGTATGGCGTTTGCTTCTTCGTATTTGTTTTCACAGCGGCAGAAGGTCTAGCGCTTTCTTGCCAACGAGCTGCTTCTGCCTCGGCTCGTGCTCCTTGGAACAATACCTTTCCAGACTTATAGGCTGTAATGTTACAGGAAGGAGCTTTAGCGGAAAAAATGCCGCCTTGAGGGACCTTTGGACTTAGCATGCTTCCATAATGCTGCTTCATTTTCTCTATTGTTGCAGCGCTCACTTGAATAACTTGATTAGACAAATTGTTCTCTCCTTTTCCGTTTACTTACAATTTTATCATACCTCATATGTGATAGGGTTTCCATCTAAGTCTACTTCATGGTATGATAAAGTTTAGGATTCTGAAAGTTGATTGGAGGACAATAAGTTGTCACAGCAAAAAGACAATAGAACGCGAATTACAGTAGATATCTACGGCCAGCAATATTCTGTTGTTGGCGACGAAAGTACAAGTCATATTCGCATGGTCGCCGCAATTGTGGATGATAAAATGCGTGAGATACATGCTAAGAATCCTTCTCTTGATATAAACAGGCTAGCTGTGCTAACTGCGGTGAACGTTGTGCACGATTACATAAAACTGAAAGACCAACACGAAAGGCTGCAAGAAAAATTGAATCAAAAGGAATGAGTGGATCATGATCGATATTGTTATTATTATCCTGCTTCTGATAGGATTTTTTATCGGCTTGAAACGGGGGCTCATTCTCCAGATTATACGTCTGGCAGGCTACGTTTTAGCATACATTGTGGCATATTTGTACTACAAGCGTTTGGCATCAGTGCTGCATGCTGCTATTCCGTATCCGCTTCAGGAGCATGCCAATGTGCCAGAGTGGCTAAAAAGCACGGATGTGGAGAGTATGTTTTACAGCGTGATTGCCTTCATCCTGCTGTTTTTTGTTACAAAATTTGCGTTTTCTCTCTTTGGACAACTTCTTAATATGATTGCGCAAATTCCGGTGCTAAAGCAGTTAAACTCGCTTGGCGGTGGTTTGCTCGGGTTTGTTGAGGTGTATATCGTGTTGTTTATTGTCATTTTAGTCGGAACGCTTGTACCGATTCAGCCGCTTCAATCTTCCTTGAATGGCTCTGTGCTTTGCCAGACGATTATAGACGATACGCCGGTTTTATCAGACAAGATGAAGGAATTATGGGTTCATCAAGATAGTGTATAACTTCTCTTTTGCATAAGGAGAAGTTTTTTTCTATGATTAGGGGAGAATGCTGGCAGGAAAGGCGGGGTAATGGTGAATGTAAATAAAAAACAGGTTATTAAGCTGCTAGAAACAATTGCGTTATATATGGAGCTAAAAGGGGAAAATCCGTTTAAAATTTCCGCATTTCGTAAAGCGGCTGCTGCTTTGGAGACAGATGACCGCAGTTTATCTGAAATTGAAGACTTCACAAAAATTGGCGGTATCGGTAAAGGAACAGCTGCTGTCATTATAGAGTACATAGAAGCAGGAGAATCATCTGTTTTAGAGGAGCTGGAAAAGGAGGTTCCGAGTACGCTTATTCCTTTATTAAAGCTGCCGGGTCTTGGCGGCAAAAAGCTGGCTAAGCTTTATAAGGAGCTTGGCGTGACAGACATTGCTTCTTTGCAGCAAGCATGCGAAGAGCAGCGTGTTCAGGCTCTTGCTGGTTTTGGAAAGAAAACGGAGGAGAAAATATTAGAAGCAATTGCCCAGTTCGGAACTCGTCCAGAACGGCTGCCGATTGCTGATGTTCTTCCTATTGCCTCGGAAATTGAACGAAGATTGTCAGAAATCCCAGAAGTAGAGCGATTCTCACGTGCGGGAAGTCTGCGGCGCGTACGGGAAACAGTGAAGGATTTGGATTTTATTATTGCTACGAACAATCCTTCTGCGGTGCGGGATGCACTGCTGCAGTTTCCTCGTATTGAAGAAGTGATCGCAAGCGGTGATACGAAGGTTTCACTTCGCCTTCAATATGAATATGAGATTTCAGTTGATTTTCGTCTTGTTCAGCCTGTGGAATTTATTACAACGCTGCATCATTTTACGGGATCGAAGGATCATAACGTAAAAATGAGACAGATTGCCAAAGCGCAAAATAAAAAGATTAGTGAATATGGTGTAGAGAATCTTGAAACAGGCGAGGTTGTCACATTCGAGAGCGAGGAAGATTTTTTTGCTCATTTTGGATTGCCTTATATTCCGCCGGAAGTACGCGAGGATGGAAGGGAAATTGAATGGATCCAGCAATATACAGACTTTATCGGGTTAGATGATATAAAAGGTGATCTGCATATGCATACAACGTGGAGCGATGGTGCTTTTTCAATAGAAGAAATGGTACAAGCTTGTATTGCAAGAGGCTATCAATATATGGCTATTACAGATCATTCACAATATTTGAAGGTTGCAAATGGTCTCACGAAGGAACGCTTGCTTCAGCAGGGGGAAGAAATTGAGAAGCTGCGGGCAAAATATAGAGACATTACAATCCTGCGAGGCATAGAGATGGATATCCTGCCCGATGCTGCGTTAGATTTTGATGATGAAGTATTAGCGCAGCTAGACTTTGTAATTGGTGCTATTCATTCTAGCTTTTCGCAGGACCGGGAGACGATTATGAAGCGTCTTCGTGCTGCCATTGAGAATAATCATGTTACAATGATTGCCCATCCGACCGGCCGCTTAATCGGCAGACGGGAAGGGTATGATGTGGATACGGATATGCTCATTCAGCTGGCGAAGGAAACAGGAACGGTACTTGAGCTTAATGCGAATCCGAACCGATTGGATTTAAGCGCCGAGCTGCTTAAAAAAGCACAGGATGCGGGTGTGAAAATTGCAATTAACACAGATGCGCATACATTGGATATGCTGGAGCATATAGAAATTGGTGTAGCGGCGGCAAGAAAAGGCTGGATTCAAAAAGATACCGTCCTGAACGCTTGGGAGACAGACAAATTGCTAGCATATATTCGCCGTAATAAATAGGGAGGGCTTTAAAGCTGTGTTAGAACGAACATTACGTGTATTAGAGTACGATAAAGTAAAAGAACAGCTCATGGAGCACGTTGCGTCCTCACTTGGACGAGATAAGGTAAGAAGCCTGCAGCCAAGCACGGATTACGATGAAGTCGTCCGCCTGCAGGAAACAACGGATGAAGCCGCAACTGTCGTGCGCCTGCGCGGAAATGCGCCGCTTGGGGGCGTATTTGATATTCGCGCGAACATAAAGCGTGCAAAAATCGGCAGTGTACTAGGTCCGCATGAGCTGCTTGATATTTCAAGCACGATGCGCGCGAGCCGGCAAATGAAGAACTTTATTGAGGATTTGACAGAGAATGGGCCGGAGCTGCCAATTCTTTTAACCTATGTAGAGCGCATTATGTCCCTGCAAAACCTAGAGCGCACGATCAATAACTGTATCGGTGAAGGCGGCGAGGTGCTTGATAGCGCAAGTGACAAGCTGCGAACAATTCGCCAGCAAATTCGCTCTGCTGAAAGCCGCATCCGCGAGAAGCTAGAAGGGATGGTGCGCTCTTCCAATGCATCCAAAATGCTCTCTGACGCGATTATTACTATTCGTAATGATCGATATGTTATCCCGGTCAAGCAAGAGTATCGCGGACATTACGGCGGGATTGTGCATGACCAATCCGCTTCTGGTCAAACCTTGTTTATTGAGCCGCAGGTTGTAGTGGATTTAAACAACACACTGCAGGAAGCACGCGGAAAAGAAAAGCAGGAAATCGAACGTATTTTGCATATGCTAACCGCCGAGGTTGCGAATGATGCTGAGTTTATTCTTGAAAATGTGGAAGTTTTGGCGGAGCTTGATTTTATTTTTGCAAAGGCACATTATGCAAAGAAGTTGAAGGCATCAAGGCCGGAAATCAACAACGAGCGATATATGATGCTGAAAAAGGCGCGTCATCCGCTCATTTCACAAGAGGTTGTTGTACCAAATGATGTTGAGCTGGGCGGCGATTTTACAACGATTGTTATCACTGGTCCAAATACAGGCGGTAAAACAGTCACGCTTAAAACAATTGGTTTATGCGTGCTTATGGCGCAATCCGGCTTGCAAATTCCAGTGCTTGATGGCTCGGAGATTTGTGTCTTCCGCAATGTATTCGCTGATATCGGCGATGAGCAGTCGATCGAACAAAGCTTAAGCACATTCTCCTCGCACATGGTCAACATCGTCGATATTCTAGAGGAAGCTGATTTCGAAAGCTTAGTATTATTCGACGAACTAGGGGCAGGAACAGACCCGCAGGAAGGGGCGGCACTTGCCATCTCGATTTTAGATGAAGTCTACAATCGCGGCTGCCGGGTTGTGGCAACAACGCACTATCCAGAATTGAAGGCATACGGCTATAACCGTGAAAAGGTTATTAACGCGAGTGTGGAATTTGATATCAATACACTTAGTCCAACATATAAGCTATTAATTGGCGTACCAGGACGAAGCAACGCATTTGAAATTTCCAAACGCCTTGGCCTGATCGATCGTGTAATTGAGCGTGCCCGCGGACATGTGAGCACTGAGACGAATACAATTGACAATATGATCAGCAAGTTAGAGGAAAGCCAAAAAAATGCGGAACGCGCTTGGGACGAGGCAGAGGAATTCCGAAAGCAATCTGAAAAGCTGCATAAAGAACTGCAGCGTCAAATTATTGAATTTAATGAGCAGCGTGACAATATGCTGTTAAAGGCTCAAAACGAAGCGGCAGAAAAGGTAGAGGAAGCAAAGAAAGAAGCGGAAACAATTATTCGCGAGCTTCGCCATCTTCGCAAAGAGCAGCTCGCCAATGTAAAAGAGCATGAACTGATTGAGGCAAAAAGCCGCCTTGAGGGAGCTGTGCCGCAGCTTGTGAAAAAGCAGCCGAAGCAGCAAGTGCAAACAGCGCCGCAAAAAGCACTTCGACCTGGTGATGAAGTAAAGGTGCTCACATTCGGCCAAAAAGGACAGCTGCTTGAAAAAGTCAGTGACAAGGAATGGTCCGTGCAAATCGGTATCTTAAAAATGAAGGTAAAAGAAAAGGATATGCAATATCTCAGCAGTCCAAAGCAAACAGAAAAGCGCACGCTTGCGACGGTCAAAGGAAAAGACTATCATGTTGGCCTTGAGCTGGACCTGCGCGGTGAGCGTTATGAAGAAGCGCTGCATCGGGTAGAGAAATATATAGATGATGCCTTACTTGCGAACTACCCTCGCATCTCAATTATCCACGGCAAAGGAACAGGTGCGCTCCGGCAGGGTGTACAGGAATACTTGAAGAAGCATCGCGCTGTGAAAAGCTTCCGCTACGGTGATGCAGGAGAAGGCGGTCTTGGTGTGACTGTGGTAGAATTTAAATAGCATTCTTCACAAAAAGGGGTATGGGATATGTTCATGGAGAAACTGGCAAAGGTTTTGCTTGTGCTTTGTGGGGGATTTATGGTTTTTGGAGTTGTGTATTGGATGGTTTTTGCGTAGGTGAGATTGAAATCCCGTTTGACTCTCGTGAAGGGAGTGGGCGAGGTTTTTTATTCATTTGATAGCTAGTATCAAAATGCGAAGAAATGAAAAGCAGCCCTGAAGCATGGAGGCATTTGTTATCCGCATGTATATGTTCATCTAGGGCAAAAAGAAAACCCATGGAATTCATGAATTCCATGGGTTTTTATTGTGATTATGGCATAAATTTATTATATTTCGTTGCATTTTCATATTTATTTACATATTATAAGTAGTAAGTAGTAAGTAGTAAGTAGTAAGTAGTAAGTAGTAAGTAGTAAGTAGTAAGTAGTAAGTAGTAAGTATTGAGTTAAGCTTGTATAATTTATAAGGAGGCTTGTGTAGCATGCTAAAAAACTTAACAATTGCCGAAGAATTTGTATTGTTAGCTTTAGATCGTGAGACAAACAAACTAAAGTCCCTTTTTCGTCAACATATTGCACTCTATACTGTAATGGCTTGTATGGTAGAATTGTCTTTAGAAGGTAAGCTAAGATTTGAAGATGACGATACAGTAACCATCATCGATTCTGCTCCAACAGGGGATAAATCCCTCGATCGTTTATTAAGTATCATGATGGCTTCCAATAGACCTAAAAAAGTAAAAAAGTGGGCATCTTATTTCTATAATCATATGTTTAAGCAACATGAAATTTATAAATTGGCAGTGGAAAGGCTCGTAGAAAAAGAAATTCTAGAAGTGAAAAATAAAGAAATCTTGTTTGTTATACCCAAGAAAAAGTATGTAGATGTAACAAACACTCGTAGTCATATTGTAGAAAAAATTCGTGCTGAATTATTAGAAGATGGAAAAGTAGAAGAGCATACTATTGCATTAGTGTTGTTTTTACATTCAAAAAAAATATTAAACGATTATTTCTCTGACTTTGAACGCAAAGCATTGAAACAAAGAATTGAGAAACTGCGTAAAGAAAAGATCTTTGCAACCATTAAATCTATTGATAAAGCAATTCAAAATATGGACGCTGCGATTGCAGTATCTACCTTCACAGCAACATAAAGGATGAAGAGAAATGGGCAGAAAGAGAAGTTTAGAAAAGATATTAGAGTCCGAATTCGTAAGTATCAGTGAACTTGTGCAACTTTCAGATGTAAGATACAGCACAATAAAATACTACTCGGAAGAAGGGCTTGTTCCGTTTGAACAGGAAGATACTAGATTGACAAGAAGATATCCTCGAACGAAGGCCCTTGAACGATTAGCGGAGATTAAAAAATTGAAAGAAGATGAGGGTTTAACAATACAAGAAATTAAAGAGCGGTTGCTGCAATAATAAAAAGATATTTGAACCTAATATGATTTTATTTTTTACGGATTTTAGAGTCGCGTATCGTATATGCGACTCCTTTTAATTTGTTTACACTGTAAGAGAGTATAAATTTCCAGCTTTCTAAACAAATCATTCATAAAATAATATCTTGCAAACTATAACCGAAAAAAATAAGTTTTAGCAATATAATACTGTACAGCTTTAGTTAAATACTTCCTTTTTAAGAATGTGTAAGGAAAAACCATTATTTTTCTAAGAAATCAGCACGTAAACAGAAATTTGAAAGGCTCCTAACATTAAAACCCTATAAGTATGCAAAAATTTCTAATTTCTTACATTTACAATACCAGGTGCATTTGATACCATATAATTAAAAATTACTATATAAATCCATTTTCATGTATAGTTATATCGGTAATTCAGGTTGATGTGTTGAATGACCATGTAACAAAGGAACTGGATGCTGTTTTTGGATGCAAATGAACATAATACATAGCAAAAATCCAAAAAACAATATAATACATAATAGTTTATAAGCTAAGTTAAATTAAAAATGTAGTGGGCGTAAGCCTTTATATATGAGAGAGAGAGCAGTTACTGAATTTTGAATTATCAGAAGAGAGAGAAAAAATCTTATCACAAAGGAGCGTGAATCGTGAGGTTAACGGTAACGATGCGGCCTGTTAACAATTCTTTAAGGCTGCCTCTTAATTATCAGTATGCCCTGCAAGGGTTTCTGTACCGTTCATTAACAGAGACAAGCTTTGCCAGCTTTCTCCATGAGGTCGGTTTCCAAAAGGGAAAACGTACATTTAAGCTATTTACGTTTAGCCGGTTGTTCGGACCACATAGAATCTATGCGAAGCAGAAACAGATTGAGTTTACTGATACGATTACATGGCATGTAAGCAGTGTGTTGGAGGATTTGATCCGACAGCTCAGGGAGCATTTTCTTATGTCTGAAACAGTACAGCTGAACGGACAAACATTGTATATTAACAAGGTTGAAGTGCGCAAGACAAGCATGCAAGAAGGGTGTTATAAGATTAAGATGTTGTCACCGGTTACAGTGTATAGTACATATGAGCAGGAGGAACGGAAGAAAACACATTATTTTCAGCCGCCGGACCCTGCATTTCCTAATTTAGTACAGGCGAATTTTGTGAATAAGTATGAAGCATACTATGGAACAGCGCCTGAGCATGAGTTTAAAGTGTCTCCTCTTGCAGAAGGGGAGTGGTCTAAGGTTGTTACGACGTTTAAGGGTCATATTATTACTGGTTGGCTTGGGACATTTGAGGTAGATACATCACCCGAGCAGCTGGCTTTTGCGTACGATACCGGAATTGGCGGTAGAAATTCGCAAGGCTTTGGAATGTTTGAAATTATTGAGTAAGCAGATGCCAGTTTAGGGATACATGCGATTCCTAAACTGGCATTTTTCTTTTTACACTGTAGGAAAGTATAAATTTCCAGCTGGAAGCAAATTCGACGTAGTCGGAAATTTTAGGAATACAGTATAAGTGCAACTACGCCTCTGTCTTCGCCCAAGAGCAGGGCTCGCCAATCGGCAAGTTTTCTTTACACTGTAAGAAAGTATAAATTTCCAGCTGGAAGCAAATTCGACGTAGTCGGAAATTGTAGGAATACAGTATAAGTGCAACTATGCCTCTGTCTTCGCCCAAGAGCAGGGCTCGCCAATCGGCAAGTTTTCTTTATCAGATATGCATATTTCCGTTTTGTTTTTTGTGGCCGATGAATACCTTATATAAAAGGAAATTCATATAAGGGGAGATTCAAAATGGAGAAACCATGGCTGCGTCACTACCCCAAGGAAATTCCTCATGTTGTAAAGTATGATCTTCGGCCGCTGCATTCGTATTTGGAGGAAACTGCTTCTCAGTATCCAGATAAGAAGGCTATTCATTTTTTAGGAAAAGATGTGACGTTTTCAGAGATCTATGAAAAGGCGAGGCGCTTTGCGTTGTTTTTGCAGGTGAATGGGCTTCGGAAGGGGGATAGAGTGGCAATTATGCTGCCGAATTGTCCGCAGGCAGTGATCGGATATTATGGTGTACTTCTTGCAGGCGGCATTGTTGTGCAGACAAATCCGTTATACACGGAGCGGGAGCTAGAGTACCAGATGCGGGATTCCGGCGCTACCTTTATTTTATGTTTGAATCTTGTATATCCGAAGGTATCAGCTGTTGTACCTTCAACATATTTGCAGAATATTATTGTGACAAGTATTGGTGATTACTTGCCGTTCCCGAAGAATGTGCTGTATCCGTTCGTTCAAAGGAAGCAGACGAAGCTGATTGTGAATATACGAGAAACAGAGACGGTTCGTTTGTGGAAAACAGTTATGCGTACATCGCCAAAGCACACAGATGTACCATGTGATCCTGCAAATGATTTAGCACTGTTGCAATATACAGGTGGAACGACTGGAGCTCCAAAAGGCGTGATGCTTACACATGAGAATCTTGTTTCTAATACAGAGATGGCCATTCATTGGCTGTATAACTGTGAAAAGGGGAAGGAGGTTATGCTTGGGGCGCTGCCGTTTTTTCACGTATATGGTATGACGGCTGTAATGAATCTGTCTATTATGCAGGCGTATAAAATGGTGCTTATTCCAAAGTTTGATATTGATATGATATTAAAGGCGATTAAGGATCAGCATGTAACATTATTTCCAGGCGCACCGACGATGTATATCGCTCTGCTGAATCATCCAAAGCTGGCGGATTTTGATGTGTCTTCTATACGTGCCTGTCTTAGCGGATCTGCTGCGCTGCCTGTTGAGGTGCAGGAGCAGTTTGAGTCACTCACGGGAGGAAAATTAGTTGAGGGCTATGGTTTAACTGAATCATCGCCGATTACGCATGCTAATTTTCTTTGGTCGAAGCGGGTGAAGGGGAGCATTGGCGTACCGTGGCCGAATACGGATGCGCATATTGTTTCGCTTGAAACAGGAGAGAGATTGCCTCCTAAAGCGATTGGTGAGTTGATTGTGAAAGGTCCTCAGATCATGAAGGGGTATTGGAAGCATGAGGAGGAGACAGCAGCTGTATTGAAGGAAGGCTGGCTATATACGGGTGATCTCGGGTATATGGATGAAGAAGGATTTTTCTATATTGTGGATCGGAAGAAGGATATGATTATTTCAAGTGGATTTAATGTGTATCCGCGTGAGGTTGAGGAAGTGTTGTATGAGCATGAGAAGGTAAAGGAAGCCGTTGTGGTAGGGGTACCGGATTCATATCGGGGAGAAGCGGTAAAGGCGTTTATTGTATTAAAGGATGATGTGACGTGCACGGAGGAGGAGTTGGATCAGTTTGCGCGTAAGCTGCTTACAGCGTATAAGGTTCCAAGGCTGTACGAATTTCGGAAGGAGCTGCCAAAAACTATAATTGGAAAAGTTTTACGGCGCGTGCTAGTAGAGGAGGATGCAAAGGATGAGGTAGATTAGGCGGAATTATGGAAGCCTTTTCTTTTTTAGAAATGGCTTCCATTCCTTTTATATAGTCGTATTGACAATAAAAGGGATTTTAAGTATGATGGGGATATGAATGAATGGTCATTCATTTTTGTTGAGGGAGAAGTTAAATGTGAAAAAGAACAAGCCGAAATATTCTCAAATTCTTGATGCAGCTGTAATTGTAATTGCAGAGAATGGATACTATCAGGCGCAGGTTTCAAAAATCGCCAAGCAGGCGGGCGTTGCGGATGGTACGATTTATCTCTATTTTAAAAATAAAGAAGATATTCTAGTGTCTTTGTTCGAGGAAAAGATGGGAGAGTTTGTCGAAATAATCAAAGAGCGTACAGCAGGAATTGAGAGTGCTACAGAGAAGTTATTCATGTTAGTTGAGAGCCATTTATCTTTGCTTGCGGAAAATCATCATCTTGCCGTTGTGACGCAGCTTGAGCTTCGCCAGTCGAATAAGGAAATTCGCTGGCGTATTAATGAGGTGTTAAAGGGATATTTACGGGTGATTGATGAGATTGTGGCGCTGGGTGTTGAAAAAGGAGAGTTTCAAAGCAATTTGAATGTTCGTATTGCGCGGCAAATGATATTCGGAACGCTGGATGAAGTGGTGACCAACTGGGTGATGAGCGAGCGGAAATACGATTTGGTTTCCTTGATTCCTACGGTGCATGAACTTTTAGCAAACGCTTGCGGCTGCCGAAATTAAAAAGGGGGTAATACATATGGGTTTTCTTACTGTAAAAGTGGAAGAGTATGTGGCTGTCCTTACGATTCAAAATCCGCCTGCAAACGCGATGGCGGCGGCAATTATTCGCAAATTGTCTGAAGTGCTTGATGAGCTGGAGCAGAACGATAGCGTACGAGCGATTGTGATTCATGGCGAAGGTCGTTTTTTCTCTGCCGGCGCTGATATTAAAGAGTTCACAGTCGTTGAAGAGGCAAGGGATGCAGAGGAATTAGCGCAAAACGGTCAGATTGTGTTTGAACGTTTGGAGAAGTATCCAAAGCCTGTTATTGCGGCGATTCATGGTGCAGCATTGGGCGGCGGCTTAGAAATGGCAATGGCGTGCCATATGCGTATCGTAAGCGAAAATGCAAAGCTCGGCTTGCCGGAATTAAACCTCGGCATTATTCCAGGCTTTGCGGGAACACAGCGTTTACCTCGTTATGTCGGCAAAGCAAAGGCGCTTGAAATGATGCTAACAGGCGAACCGATTACAGGAACGCAGGCAGTGCAGTGGGGGCTTGCGAATGCAGCGTATCCAGAAGAGGAGTACCTAGAGGAAGCGATGAAGCTCGCGAAGAAGGCTGCAGGCAAGAGCACGGCATCTGTTCGCGCTATATTGGAGCTCCTTCAGACAGTGAAAACCCCTGAATACTATGAGGGTGTGCAGCGGGAAGCTCAGCTGTTTGGTGACGTCTTTACCTCGCCGGATGGCCGGGAAGGAGTCGAAGCATTCATACAAAAACGTAAGCCTATGTTCAGCGGTAAATAATTCCCTATATTTTTTGAAAAAAATAAACTGAATATTTGTAGTTCATTGCGTGTTTTACATTTCGGAAGGGGAATGTGGAATGAACATTTACGTATTGATGAAGCGAACATTCGACACAGAAGAGAAGATTGTCATTAAAAATGGCCGTATTTATGATGGGGAAGCAGAGTTTATTATAAATCCGTACGATGAGTATGCAATTGAAGAAGCAATCCGTGTTCGCGACGCAAAGGGCGGTGAGGTGACCGTTGTAACAGTTGGCGGCGAGGGTGCGGAGAAGGAGCTGCGCACAGCGCTTGCGATGGGCTGTGATAAGGCTGCACTCATTAATATTGAAGATGATGTAGAAATTTGTGATCAATATACAACGGCGAAGGTATTATCAGAGTATTTAAAGGATAAAGCTGCCGATTTAATTTTAGCAGGCAATGTTGCGATTGACGGAGCATCCGGCCAGGTTGGTCCGCGTGTGGCAGAGGCAATTGGCATTCCATACGTAACGACAATTACAAAGCTGGAGATTGACGGTGTAAACGTTCGTATTGAACGCGATGTAGAGGGGGATACAGAAGTGGTGGAAACAACGCTGCCGCTTCTCGTAACCGCACAGCAAGGTTTAAACGAACCGCGCTATCCATCCTTACCGGGAATTATGAAGGCAAAGAAAAAGCCGCTTGCCCGAATGGATCTTGATGATCTTGATTTAGAAGAGGACGATGTAGAAGCGAAGACGAAGACGATTGAAGTGTACGTACCGCCAAAAAAAGATGCAGGAAAGGTGCTTGAGGGTGATCTTGCTCAGCAAGTGAAGGAGCTTGTGTCTTTGCTGCATACGGAGGCAAAGGTCGTCTAAGTTTGTGAAAAGCGCCCAACATATCTCGGAGGTGGATGAGATGGCTCGTAAAGTACTGGTCTTAGGAGAAGTACGTGACGGTTCGTTAAGAAATGTGTCATTTGAGGCTGTGTCAGCAGCCAAAATAATGGCGGAGGGCGGCGATGTCATCGGCCTTCTAATCGGCGATAGTGTGGCTTCTTTGGCTCCGCAGCTTATCCAATACGGTGCAGACCGTGTGGTAACAGTAGAAGATGCGAAGCTGAAGTCTTATACATCTGATGGTTATGCGCAGGCAGTTTTGGCAGCGGTGGAGGCAGAGCAGCCGGAAGGTCTTATAATGGGGCATACAGCGCTTGGAAAGGATCTGTCGCCAAGGCTTGCCGCAAAGCTAGATGCAGGTCTCGTTTCTGATGTAACTGCCCTGGAGATTGCCGGAGGGAATGTTGTATTTACACGCCCGGTTTATTCCGGTAAAGCATTTGAAAAGAGAATCATAACAGATGGCCTGCTTCTTGTGACCGTACGCCCAAACAATATTGCACCTCTCCTATTAGATGAGTCACGCACAGGTGAAACCAAGTCTCTGGCGGTTACAATTAAGGATTTGCGTACGACGATTAAAGAGGTTGTCCGCAAAACAGCAGAGGGTGTGGATTTGTCAGAAGCCAAGGTGATTATTGCTGGCGGACGCGGCGTTAAGAGTGCGGAAGGCTTTAAGCCGCTGCAGGAGCTTGCAAAGGTACTCGGGGGTGCGGTAGGAGCCTCCCGCGGTGCATGCGATGCTGATTATTGTGATTATTCGTTGCAAATTGGGCAAACGGGAAAGGTTGTAACACCCGACTTATACATTGCTTGCGGTATTTCCGGAGCCATCCAGCATTTGGCCGGCATGTCTAATTCAAAGGTAATTGTAGCAATTAACAAGGACCCGGAAGCAAATATTTTTAAAGTAGCAGACTATGGCATCGTTGGTGATTTATTTGAGGTTGTACCGCTTCTCACGGAGGAATTCAAAAAGCTAGCGGTTCGCTCATAAGATGAATCTAAAGGGCGAGAGGGAAGTCTCTTCTCGCCTTTTGTATTTTTGATGCTTTATTTTTTCAATGAGAGTCATGAATGAATAAATAAAAAGCAAATTGAGACAATACATAACGGTACATAATATTCGCCACGCTGAAAAGATAGTGATATACTTTTGGTTAGATTCGGTATAAGGAGGAAGTTAAAATGGCAATTGTAAACGCAACTGATCAAACTTTCACAGCTGAAACAGGAGAAGGCCTAGTACTTGTTGACTTTTGGGCACCATGGTGCGGACCTTGCAAAATGATCGCTCCTGTGTTAGTTGAAATTGACGAAGAATTAGGCGACAAAGTGAAGGTTGTAAAAGTAGACGTAGATGAAAACCAAGAAACAGCAGGAAAGTTCGAAGTAATGAGCATTCCATCTTTATTTGTAATGAAAGACGGCCAAATCGTTGATAAAGCATTAGGCTACAAGCCGAAGGAAGCATTAGTGGAGCTAGTATCCAAGCATTTCTAATTTCAAATGCAGTTCATGCAAAAACAGACACTAAAGGTTAGCTTTAGTGTCTGTTTTTGTATCTGGACAAATTTGAAAGTAAGCCATTAGAAAAATAACTTCATCTATACAAAATAAATAACATGGTGGAGCATATCCAATACCATGCATACTTCTCATATCAAACGGGAACCGATAACATGAAAGGAGTGTATGCGCATGAGACGAAAACATACGAATCAGACTGAACCGGCTCTTGCTCCAGGATTGGACCGCGGTCAAGAACTTGAGCGAAGTGCAACGCCGGAAGAAGTTGAACGCGGCGAGTATACGAAGGTTTTCAAGCTATCCCTTGATGAAGTAGATGCATCTGAGCCTCAATGATTAAACAGACCCAAAAGGTTACGGTTTCAGTGACCTTTTGGGTCTGCTTATTTTTCACTTTAAGAAAGTATAAATTTCTAGCTGGAAGCCAATTCGACGTAGCGAGAAATTTTAGGAACAAAGTATAAGTGCAACTACACCTCTGTCTTCGCCCAAGAGCAGGGCTCGCCAATCGGCGAGTTTTCTTTATGCCAATAAGTAAGGGAGTAGCATTTGTTTCAACGTAGGATGAGATGGACCTTGCTCTTGTACTTGATGAATATAGTATAGTGAATATGCAGCGGTATTTTCTGCTGCGGAGCTGATACCTAGAGGAGCGGAACCAGCCGCTTATTGTATAAACATAGGAAGAAACGAGAGTAAGTGGATTATTGGTGTGTATCATATAATTATTTCTATATATATGACTATTATTTACAAGACAAAAAATATCGGCAAAATGATACAATATACGTTACAAATCATCTCATAGACGGATTTTGCGGGCAAGGGGCGAGGATTGAAGGAAATGTGAAAAAGGTGGCAGAGTTCCGATCGAATCCTTTATTCGACCCGTTTACAGTGAAATTATTTTATATGAATGGAGAAATGAATAGAGGAGGGAGAGGTATGCAGGAGAAGTTACGTGAAAAGCTCGCGGTTTTGCCAGATCAGCCGGGCTGCTATTTAATGAAGGATAAGCACGGCACGATCATTTATGTAGGAAAGGCGAAGGTGCTCAAAAATCGTGTACGTTCTTATTTCACAGGAACGCACGACGGAAAAACATATCGTTTGGTCAATGAGATTGCTGATTTTGAGTATATTGTTACGTCCTCAAATTTAGAGGCGCTTATTCTAGAGTTAAATTTAATTAAAAAGCATGATCCGAAATACAATATTATGCTTAAAGATGATAAAAGCTATCCGTTTTTGAAAATTACGGCGGAAAAGCAGCCGCGTCTCGTTATTACGAGAACAGTCAAGAAGGATAAAGGAAGATATTTTGGACCATATCCAAATTCACAGGCAGCGCACGAAACAAAAAAGCTGCTTGATCGTATGTATCCATTGCGCAAATGCACAAATATTCCGGACAAGGTATGTTTGTATTATCATATGGGACAATGCTTAGCTCCTTGCGTCAAGGATGTGACAGAGGAGCAGAATAGGGAGATTGTTGACCAAATTACCCGTTTTTTAAACGGTGGTCATAAGGATATTCGCTTGGAGCTCGAAGAGAAAATGTATGAGGCGGCTGAAAAGCTGGAATTCGAACGTGCAAAGGAACTGCGAGATCAAATGGCCCATATTGATGCGCTCATGGAAAAGCAAAAAATGATTATGGGTGATTTACTTGATCGGGATATATTTGGTTATGCCATAGATAAAGGTTGGATGTGTGTGCAAGTGTTTTTTGTTCGCCAGGGAAAGCTAATTGAACGCGATGTTTCAATGTTCCCAATCCATGATGAGCCTGAGGAGGAATTTCTCACATTCATTGGGCAGTTTTATGCACAGGATAATCACTTTAAGCCAAAGGAGATCGTACTCCCAAATGCTATCGACCAAGAGCTGGCGCAGCAATTTCTCGAGGTGGATGTATCACAGCCAAAAACCGGAAAGCGGAAGGAGCTTGTTGATTTAGCCTCCAAGAATGCAGACATTGCTTTGAAGGAAAAGTTTTCTCTTATTGAACGTGATGAGGAGCGCACGATTAAAGCTGTGGAGAATTTAGGAAAGGCGCTGGGAATTCCAATGCTGAGCCGAATCGAGGCGTTTGACAACTCAAATATTCAAGGAACAAACCCAGTTTCTGCAATGATTGTGTTTGTCGATGGCAAGCCGGAGAAAAAAGAGTATCGGAAATATAAAATAAAAACGGTGCAAGGACCTGACGATTACGAATCGATGCGTGAGGTTGTGCGGCGCCGTTATTCCCGTGTGCTGCGCGAGCATTTGCCGCTTCCGGACCTTGTTATTATTGATGGAGGAAAGGGACAAGTTGGGGCAGCGATAGATGTATTGGAAAATGAACTCGGTTTATCTATTCCTGTTGCTGGTTTGATGAAGGATGAAAAGCATCGTACATCGCAGCTTATTATAGGAGAGTCTGCGCGCCCAGTAGAGCTGGGACGAAGCAGTCAGGAGTTTTATTTGCTGCAGCGTATTCAAGATGAGGTGCATCGTTTTGCAATTACGTTTCATCGTCATTTGCACGGTAAATCTGCCATTCAATCTGTGCTTGATGAGATTCCAGGTGTAGGAGAAAAGCGAAGAAAGCAGCTTTTGAAGCATTTTGGTTCTGTTAAGAAGCTGAAGGAAGCATCAATTGAGGAAATTACAGCAGCGGGTCTGCCGCGAAATGTAGCCGAAGCAGTGCGAAATCATTTTGAGCAAGCTTCTTTCTAGCATTGGATGAGAGTGTAAATTTCCAGCTAGAAGTCATTCAACGTAGCCGGGAATTTTAAGAGTACAGTGTAAGTTACGCCTCTGTCTTTGCCTGACGGCTCGCCAATCGGCGTAATTTACAGATTTTCCGAACGGGAAAGCCCACTCCTTCAGCTGTGGGAGTGTCAAATGATGTAATTATAATAGTTCTTATTTCATTTTCAGTTTGGCGCGAGGTGTTTTTGGGTAGAAAAGGAAGGATTATGCTGAAACGGAAAAAGCGGAAACGTTTCCCGTGTTGGCATGGAAGTTTGCAACTGTTACAATAGGTAGACGAAACAATTGAGCAGTTGCTTTCTTTTGTTTACCACATAAAACATAAAAAGCCAGCTAAAGCTGGCTTATGTATCGATAGAATCCTTTGAATCCCATTTCACAGTAAATAATACTTTTTCAGAGCGTTTTTTCTGATTTTCATATGCTTCAGCAATTACTTGGCGCTGCTGCTGTACTTGCTGTGCAAGAAAGCCCGCTTCTAATTGATACGTTGTATGTCGTTTATTCTTGTAACGCTCCGCAATGAGAGGGCTCGTTAGTTGTAATTGCATCTCGCGGCGGTTTTGCTCAATGATGCTTAAGTCACCCCAACCGGCTTGCTGGAAAAAAACGATAATATCATCAAAGGTTTCTAATGTGTATTTCCGAGCAAGGTTTTTTCCTGCCCAATATGATATCCGATCTAATTCTTTACCTATAATATCTGGAAGAAGCTCTTCACGAATTAACTCGTAGGCGAAAGCATTCATTGGAATCGTTAGTAGTTGTTCTATATTTGTTTTGTTGCTCACGAGATTTCCCCTCTTTCTTTTCTGTCGTTATTATATAACATTTTGATAAAAGAAACACATAATTTCGCTAGATTGTTACGAAAGCATTACGATGCTTTGATAGGTGTCAATGAACCTTTTGAGAATTTTATACAGATATTGTGTATCCGTTTTCTTGACGCTCTTAGGAAATTAGGAGTAAAATGGATTTGTCATAAATTATGCTGTAATATTTTGAATAGTTTTTACAATATTTTTCAGAGAATGAAAAAAATACTATTGTCTGAAAATAATAATTTATGATGGGAGCTAAACATTCAAGGGGGGTAATGGGAAGATGAAAGGGCAAGAATTTGCTTACCGTAAATGGCACTCTTTATTAGGAGTCATTCCTGTCGGTATCTTTTTGACACAACATTTAGTAGTAAACCATTTTGCTACGGCGGGCGCAGAAGCGTTCAACAAAGCGGCCGGATTTATGGAACACCTACCATTCCGAATTTTGTTAGAAACGTTTGTGATTTTTTTACCATTGTTGTATCACGCAGTATATGGAATTTATATTGCATTCGCTGCTAAGCATAATGTTAATGCTTACGGTTATTTCCGTAACTGGATGTTTTCGATTCAGCGTTTTACAGGAGTATTCCTCGTTGTTTTTATCGCTTGGCATGTTTGGCAAACACGTATTGCCGCTGCATTAGGTCAAGAAGTAGATTATGAAATGATGGAAAGTATTTTAAGCAATCCTGGTATGTTTATATTTTATACAGTTGGTGTGTTAGCGGCGGTATTCCACTTTGCGAATGGATTATGGTCATTTTTTATCAGTTGGGGTATTACAGTTTCACCGCGTTCACAGCGCATATCTACTTATGTAACATTGGCGATTTTCTTTGCACTATCTATAGTAGGAATTCGTGCGTTGTTCGCGTTCGTGGATCCTCAGTTAGCAAATATGTAAGGAGTGGAGAGCATGAAAGGGAAACTAATCGTAGTTGGCGGCGGCTTAGCCGGCTTAATGGCAACAATTAAAGGGGCAGAAGCAGGAGTTAAGGTCGATCTGTTCTCGCTTGTTCCGGTAAAACGTTCTCACTCTGTTTGTGCGCAGGGCGGCATTAACGGCGCTGTTAACACAAAGGGTGAAGGGGATTCTCCATGGGAGCATTTTGATGATACGGTCTACGGCGGTGACTTCTTAGCGGATCAGCCTCCTGTTAAGGCGATGTGTGACGCGGCTCCTGGAATTATTCACTTAATGGATCGCATGGGTGTTATGTTTAACCGAACGGATGAAGGTCTTCTTGACTTCCGCCGCTTTGGGGGGACGAAGCACCACCGAACAGCATTTGCAGGCGCGACGACTGGCCAGCAGCTGTTATATGCATTAGATGAGCAGGTGCGCCGTCATGAGGTGGCAGGTCTGGTTGAAAAATTTGAAGGCTGGGACTTTTTGCGAGTTGTTGTAGACGACGAGGGTGTCTGCCGCGGAATTGTAGCTCAAAACCTACAAACATCTGAAATTAAAAGCTTCCAGGCTGATGCTGTTATTATGGCAACAGGCGGCCCTGGTATTATTTTCGGAAAATCTACAAACTCAATTATTAACACGGGTACAGCGGCTTCTGCTGTCTATCAGCAAGGCGCAACCTACGCAAATGGTGAGTTTATCCAAATTCACCCGACGGCAATTCCTGGAGACGATAAGCTTCGTCTCATGAGTGAATCTGCACGCGGTGAGGGCGGGCGTGTTTGGACATACAAAGATGGCAAGCCTTGGTACTTCTTGGAGGAGAAATATCCAGCGTACGGAAACCTTGTACCACGTGATATTGCAACTCGTGAAATCTTTGATGTGTGCGTAAATCAAAAGCTTGGTGTGAACGGCGAAAACATGGTGTATCTGGATTTGTCCCATAAGGATCCAAAAGAGCTGGATATCAAACTGGGCGGTATTATTGAAATTTATGAGAAGTTCACGGGTGATGATCCACGCAAGCTGCCGATGAAAATCTTCCCGGCTGTTCACTATTCGATGGGCGGATTATGGGTAGATTACAACCAAATGACAAATATCCCAGGGTTGTTCGCTGCAGGTGAGTGCGATTTCTCCATGCACGGAGCAAACCGTTTAGGAGCAAACTCCCTATTATCCGCTATTTACGGCGGTATGGTAGCAGGACCAAATGCGATTGAATACATGAAGGGTCTTGAAAAGTCGTCTGATGCTGTATCTGTTTCTATTTATGAGCAAAACGAGCTTGCTGAAATTGAAAGATACAACAACATCTTATCCATGGACGGAACTGAAAATGCGTATGTGCTTCATAAGGAGCTTGGAGAATGGATGACGGATAACGTAACAGTTGTACGTTATAACGAAAAGCTTCTTCAAACTGATGATAAGATTCAGGAGCTGCTGGAACGTTATAAGCGCATCAACATTAATGATACAGCAAAATGGAGCAATCAGGGTGCTTCCTTTACTCGTCAGTTAGAAAACATGCTTCACTTAGCTCGTGTCATTACGCTTGGCGCATATAACCGTAATGAAAGCCGCGGAGCGCACTATAAGCCAGAATTCCCAGAGCGTAACGATGAACAGTTTATGAAGCATACAATGGCAAGCTTCGATGCAAAGACGAAGGAGCCGGTATTCTCTTATAAAGATGTAGATGTAGATTTAATCGCACCGCGTAAACGCGACTATACTACAGATAAAAAGAAGAAAAATGAAACGGCAGAAAAGAAGGGGGATAAGCAACATGTCTGATAAACAAATCCGCCTCATTATTACAAGACAAGACTCTCCAGACACACAACCGTATGAACAAGAATTTCAAATTCCTTATCGTCCGAATATGAACGTTATTTCGGCATTGATGGAAATTCGCCGTAATCCGGTTGATGCAAAAGGAAACCAAACAACACCAATTGCTTGGGACATGAACTGTTTGGAGGAAGTATGTGGAGCCTGCTCTATGATTATTAATGGCAAACCGCGTCAATCCTGTACGGCGCTTGTTGATAAGCTTGAGCAGCCGATTCGTTTGCAGCCAATGAAAACATTCCCGGTTGTACGTGACTTGCAAATTGACCGCAGCCGCATGTTCAACGCGTTAAAACGCGTAAAAGCATGGGTGCCAATCGACGGTACGTACGATCTTGGTCCAGGACCACGTATGCCAGAGAAGAAACGTCAGTGGGCGTATGAGCTATCAAAATGTATGACTTGCGGCGTTTGCTTAGAGGCTTGCCCGAACGTAAACGAAAAAGCATCCTTTATTGGACCGGCTCCATTATCGCAAGCGCGTCTGTTCAACGCACATCCAACAGGTTCCCTGCATAAGGCAGAGCGTCTGCGTACTCTTATGGGCGATGGTGGACTTGCAAACTGCGGGAATTCACAAAACTGCGTACAATCCTGTCCGAAAGGCATTCCGCTTACAACATCAATCGCTGCATTGAACCGCGATACAACATTCCAATCGTTCAAAGATTTCTTTGGCAGCGACAATAACTATTAATCTGTCAGCTATCGCCTCTTCCTACAGAAGAGGCGATTTTCATAAAGAAGACTCGCTGATTGGCGAGCCCTGCCCTTGGGCGAAGACAGAGGCGTAGTTGCACTTATACTTTGTTCCTAAAATTTCTAACTACGTCGAATTGGCTTCTATCTGGAAATTTATACCTTATCACAGTGCGAGATGCTCTAGCTGCAAGCAGTAAAAAAGGTTTCTTATATAATGCTTCACCTTGTGAAGTGATTAGGAGGCGCTAGAATGAAACACATATCCTATGTTGAAAATGCTCTTGAATGGGAGAAAGGGTTTATCTTTTTTATACCGGTAAAAGTTCGTTTCTCAGAAACAGATATGTTTGGTCACCTCAATAATAAAGTTCCATTTACATATTTTGAAGAGGCACGAATTGAATTTTTTGGGGAGCTTGGCTTTAAGCAGAAGTGGATGGATAAAGAGACAGAAGCGATACTGGTTGTGGCAAACCAGCAATGTGATTATGTAAAGCAAGTGTATTTTGATGAACAGCTACAGGTGTATGTGAAAGTACATTCTGTCGGAACCTCCTCTGCTGACTTGCATTATATGGTAAAAAATGAAGCTGGAGAAATCTGTCTTGCAGCAAGAGGAACTATAGTGCAAATTTCGAAAACAACAGGAAAAGGCTTGCCGTGGTCTGACAAATGGAAGGCGAAATTACTTGAGAGATAATTAATCTAACAGACTGCTCTTAATTCTCCGGAAAGCAGCTCCTCTTATAGCCCCACACAAAGGAAAATTCCTTTCCCTTTGTGTGGGGTGTTTTGCTGCTTGTGCCTGCTTTTCTTACGGAGAGATTCAGGATGTTCTTTCTTGTTCCTCTTGAGAGGAGGACATGGACCATTCCTGTGCTTGAATTTGTCTGGAGTACAAGTCGGTCTCAATTGTGTAACGAGGTCGTTGTTTCACTTCTACATACATTTTTCCGATATACTCTCCAATTAATCCGATGCTCATAAGCTGAATACCGCCCAATAACCAGATTGAAATGACGATGGATGTCCATCCTGGCGTTGTAAAACCAAGGAAACGCTGACCGAGCGCATAGACCCCGCAAAACAGGCTTAGCAAGAAGACGCACATTCCAATAATCGTAATCCAGCGAATCGGTGTTATGCTAAAAGATGTAATGCCATCAAAGGCAAATGACAGCATTTTTTTTAACGGGTACTTCGATTCACCAGCCAAACGTGCTTTTCTTTCATATGTAACAAAAGTGGAACGAAAGCCAAGAAGCGGAATCATGCCGCGCAAAAATACATTTCGTTCTTGATACAGGCTTAGCTCATCAAGGGCACGTTTGCTAAGCAAGCGATAATCTGCATGGTTATGTACAATATTCACGCCTGTTTTATGTAGAAAGCGGTAGAACCAAACTGCGCTTGTTCTCTTGAAAAATGTATCCGTATCCCGTTTGCTTCGTACGCCATATACAATATCATAGCCTTCTTGATATTTTAAAATAAAATCGCGGATAACGGCAATATCATCCTGTAAATCCGCATCAATTGAAATGATGCAATCGGAATATTCCTTTGCCTGTAAAATACCGGCAAGGAGCGCCCGTTGATGACCAACGTTGCGCGCCAGCTTAATGCCTGTTAAAAATGGATTTATCTTGCTAATTTCCTCTATAAGACTCCACGTTGCATCCTTGCTTCCATCGTCTACAAATAGAAGCTTGCTTCTTGCGTGGATAAGCTGCTCTCGGATTAGCTTTGCCAGTACAACTGAAAGCTGTCCAATGGTTTCTTTCATTACTTTCTCTTCGTTATAACAAGGTACCACGATTGTTAAAATAGGTTCTGTCATGATGTCACTCTCCTTGTGTTTCCACTTCATATAGATAAATACGCCAAAGAGTTTCTGGGTGTTCAAAGAATCGTTTGAAACGAAGATGATTGGAAGCTGCGTTTTGAATTGGAACAGCCGAGAAAATATAGCGTCCCCCCAATGAGGCAAAGGCCGCTGTGTTTAACTGCAGATGACGAATTTTTTTCTTGGAAGTTTTCCGATGGTCATACCATTTTCCGAGTTCGGCAGAGAATAGATAGCAGCGTCCGCCCCAATGATCAAAATACCGTTTTAAACGTTTATTTTTCTTGAGCTCGGCTGCAATGATTTTTCGGAATTGTCGCTTATAGGATAGCGGGTAAAAGTTATTGTATGTATCTAATGTGTAAAAGCCATTATATTGTGCAATAGCCGGATGAAGCCCAATGGTTGCAACGCGATAGTTCTGTTTTGGTTTCCCGATATAATCCGCAATATTCTCAAATAGGGAAACTGCATAGAACTCCTTGAAGGACGGAGCATGTACGCGCCTGTAATACCACTCTTCGTTACAATAAAACAAGAGGAGACATTGTGCGATAACAGCCAGTTTTACAAGGTTCCTCCATCTCTTTCCGAGCTGCCAAAGAAACGCGAGAGAAAGGGCAAACAGGACATATAGGACAAGCGGCCGCAAAAAATGGAAGCGGGCAAAGTTAAAGGTATTGAGAACTGCGAAACGTTCTTTGAGAGGTTGCCAGCCAGTATAAAACCAGAAGGCATACCAAACGGATAAACAAATGTTAAGAATAAACCAACCTAAAAAGCTGCGCTTAAGCATGTCCTTTTTTCGACGTAAAACGAATACAAGTGTCAGCAGCTGAAGCGGAAGAAGAACAAGGGTATGCATAGTCAGTACATGATTATGTCCAATTACGAAATTCTTTCCTGCCAGCCGCACCGATCTCCAAAATGGAAGAACCGATGAGATAAAATCATCTCGGCTTGTCGGCTCCTGAGGGAACAAAAGAGAGTAGACAAGTCGATAGTCAATAAGTAAATACAGAGCTGTCATCATAACTATACTCGCCGCAAATACAGGATTGATGCGTCGAGTTCGCAGGACATCAACCACCCATAGTACGCCCATTGCAGCAAGAAAAAAGAAAAAACCTAACACGAAGCTTGAATACAGCGGCAATAGAAGAATGACCAGCCAGTGCTTCCAAGAGGCCGTGTGACGGCGAATATGCAAAAATGCCCATAGAGCAAGCGGATGCCCCAGCGTACTTAACATGCCGGATGGCCAAAAAGGAGTTAAGGAAAAGGCCAAGGCAGCCCCAACAGAAACCCAGCTTGTTTCCCTTTGGGGGATGATATGATCCTGAAGCAGATAATACATTCCAAAAAAAGCCACGAAGCGGACAATTGTTTGGCTAATCGCATAAGCAACCATAGAAGGGAACAGCATATGAAGCCAAACTAGAAGGCTAAATTCTGTTCCAAATGCATTGCGTGGCAATCCAGTGATAACTTGGGGAATGGTCGCGTTGACTTCCCCAAAAAGCTGCCCGCTCTCCTTGAGCACCTTATACCAAGCGATATTGGAATCTAAATTATCGTGCATACGAATATGCGCATCCTCTCCTAGTACGTATAGAGGAAGAAGAAAAAGAGCAATTATCACGCATGCCAGTAAAACAGCGCGGTGTTCTCGAAATTTCAACAGCATGTTTTATCACCCAAACTATAGGATGAACAAATAATGGAAAATCATTCATTATTTTACACTGTAGGAAAGTATAAATTTCCATCTAGAAGTGAATTTGACGTAGGAGGAAATTTGAGGAATACAGTATAAGTGCAACTACGCCTCTGTCTTCGCCCAAGGGCAGGGCTCGCCAATCGGCGAGTTTTCTTTACAGATTTTCCGAACGCGAAAGCCCATTACGGTGCGACAGCACCCCCTTTAGGGATGGGATGAAAGTGAGGTCAAACAAGGCATGCCTTTAGGTACGTCAATTGTTTTGGATTTTTCCTATTTTTTCCAAAAAAATCCTTTTCAAATCTTTCTCGGTTTTGTACAATATAAATAGAACGTATGTACTATAGGGGGTGAAGCAATGAAAATACACAAAGGTTATACTATACATGTAGAATCTATCCGACAGAGGAACAAAGAATCTTGATACACAAAACATTAGGCTGCTGTTGCTATGTTTGGAATTGGGTTTTAGGGAATCAAAAGAAAAAGGATGCGTATTGGTATATAACAGAGAACATAGTTCAAAACCGACAACCTCCTGAAAATCGATGGAAATCAAATTATTTTCAGGCATCGAACGAACAAAAAGAGTTGACCAAATTAAGGAGTGACTTCTAAGAAATTGCGTGAAGAGTTTCCGAATCTTCGGCACTTGCCGAGTTTGTGGACACGCTCATACTTCGTTTATACTGAAGGAAATGTATCAAGTGAAACGATAAAGCGTTAGGTCGAACAATAGAAAAAGAGGGGGTGAACATCATGTCGCAGACCATCACAGTCAAAGTGAAATTGATTCCAACAAAAGAACAGGCAACGATCTTGCAGGAAATGAGCAAGGAATATGTCTCCACCATCAACGCGCTTGTATCGGAAATGGTTGCTGAAAAGAAAAGTACAAAGAAATCAAGCAAAGATATTTCTGCTAGTTTGCCGAGTGCAGTCAAGAACCAAGCCATCAAGGATGCAAAAGGTGTGTTCAAGAAAGCGAAGAAAAGCAAGTTCTCTGTTGTTCCTGTTTTGAAAAAACCAGTCTGTATTTGGAACAACCAAAACTACTCTTTTGACTTCTTATATATCTCACTGCCTATCATGATGGACGGAAAAGTAAAGAAAACACCGATTCGTGCTTTGCTGATTGATAAGGAAAACCGTAATTTTGATTTGCTCAAGCATAAATTGGGAACGCTCCGTATCACGCAAAAGTCTGGAAAATGGATGGCTCAAATTTCTGTCACCATTCCAACTGTAGAAGGAACTGGTCTAAAAGTTATGGGTGTGGATTTAGGTCTGAAAGTTCCTGCTGTTGCGGTAACAGATGATGAACGTGTACGCTTTTTTGGGAATGGCAGACAAAATAAGTACATGAAGCGTAAGTTTCGCTCTGTCCGTAAAGTGCTAGGAAAGAAAAAGAAATTGAATGCCATTCGCAAGTTAAATGATAAAGAGCAACGCTACATGAAAGACCAAGACCACAAAGTAAGTCGTGAAATTGTGAATTTCGCAAAAGACAATCAGATTTCTGTCATTCGCTTAGAACAATTAGCGAATATTCGACAGACGGCACGAACAAGCCGTAAAAACGAAAAAAACTTGCATACATGGTCATTCTATCGTTTGTCTCAATTGATTGAATACAAAGCCAAGTTAGCGGGAATCAAGGTTGAATATGTGAACCCTGCTTATACAAGCCAAACGTGTCCAAAGTGTTCCGCCAAGAACAAAGCGCAAGACCGCAAATATACATGCGAGTGTGGCTTTGAGAAACACAGGGATTTAGTCGGTGCAATGAATATTCGATATGCACCTGTGGTTGATGGTAAAAGTCAATCAGCCTAAGAACCTATATGGTCTGTCTTAGGAGGGGCAATGAGATGCCCTCATCTTGAAGGCTGTTCAAAACAGAAATGGACTGCGAACGCTTAGTCATTCAAGAATCCCACCCATACACTGCAAGGTGGAGGGCTTGCGGCTTTAGCCGTGGGAGTCTCAAAGTCGACAAGCTCATTCCTTTTACGAAAGGGAATGAGTTTCAGACTGTTGAAAAACAACTTCGTCAATTACAAAGTAGTGAACTAAACAGATTTTAGCTTCCATATTTAAGGTTCTTTATAACGAATCTATACCTAAATAGGACTAAATTCATTCGTAAGACCTAAAGAAAAAGTCGGCTTGTCTGTGACAACCGACTTTTTCAACAACGTGAAGCTCATTCCTTTTAAGAAAGGGAATGAGCTTGTTTGCTGTTATTGTTGATTTTGATTGCTTCTGTGCTGTGACTGATTTTGTTTGTTCATAGACATCATATCAGTTAATTGGATACCGCCGTTTCTCATCATTCGGGACGCAGCTACGCCCATCGCAATCCCAATTCCAACAGCTGTTAAAGTAGAGAAGGTTCCCATCCCATTTCGTCGAAACATTATAATCCCTCCTAATTCGTATATCGTTTCATCTTCAATCTTTTATAATGTGTGATAAGTATGCGGAAAACATAAGTACAAATCATTGCCAACTTAAGGGCGCACTTTTGTCTCCTTCGTGTATAGCCTACATTTTTTTAAGGTCATAGCCTTTTCTCTCGAGCTTAATATTCTTCCCTGCCGCATTCTCTATAACTCCATCAACAGTTCCTTCTGTGTACGTATCACTTACTTGTTCATGCGTAACAGCGAATGATTGAGATAAGCTATCATTTTTTTTGTAGTCCGCAGGATCATATTGCTTGTCTGAGATATTGCTGCTTTGCGCTTGTAAATCATCCTGTTGTTTGTTTGCCACTTGTATCAGCTCCTTTCTGCCATAGTGTCACCGTTTCTGCATTGAATTATAAAACTTTGTCCTTTTATGAAATGGGATAAATTTTTTACAAACAATGTGAAAACGCTATTTTTTTATGCACGTTGTGTGCACGCCTTTCATACAATGCTATGACTAAATAGATACCCATCCCAAACATGTGGAGTGCTGTTTAAGCAAGGAGGGTTATAGGACTTGACGGAAAAAGACTTTGTATCCAAACCATTACTTACGAAGCGGGAACGAGAGGTATTCGAGTTACTCGTTCAAGATAAGACTACAAAAGAGATTGCAGGAGAGCTGTTCATCAGTGAAAAAACCGTTCGCAATCATATTTCAAATGCTATGCAAAAGCTTGGAGTAAAGGGGCGCTCTCAAGCAGTTGTAGAGCTTCTCCGTATGGGGGAGCTGGAATTATAAAAACTGACCGGCTTTCTTTTCGCCGCAGGAAGGCCGGTTTTTCTCTGTACATAAAGCCTTGCAATTTTACTGGAAACAGCGGAAAATAGACAATGGTTTGCCAGGGGGAGGATTATACCTGCTGACAACAGTATACAGATAGAAAATGGGGCGATTTTTTGAATAGAGCAATCGGTGTTATCGATTCCGGTGTCGGCGGACTAACGGTAGCGAGAGAAATCATCCGTCAGCTGCCGAAGGAGCGCATCATTTATTTAGGAGATACGGCAAGATGTCCGTACGGTCCGCGTCCGCGCGGGGAAGTACGGAAATTTACTTGGGAGTTGACCAATTACCTGCTAGCATATGATATTAAAATGCTTGTTATCGCATGTAATACAGCAACGTCTGTTGTGTTAGAAGAAATGCAGGCAGAGCTGTCTATTCCGGTTATCGGCGTAATTCATCCAGGAGCGCGTACGGCGCTGAAGGTGACGGAAAACCATAACGTAGGTGTCATCGGTACGGTAGGGACAATTGAAAGCAGGGCATACGAGCATGCATTATACGCAATCCATAATGGCGTTACAGTAGAAAGTCTTGCTTGCCCGCCATTCGTTCCCTTAGTGGAAAATGGAATGTTTGAAGCAGAAGAGGCAATGGAAGTTGTTGATTGTACACTTGAGCCGCTAAAGAGAACGAATATCGATACGTTAATTCTTGGATGCACGCATTATCCAATCCTTGGGCCTGTGATTCAACGAGTTATGGGAAATGATGTTCAGCTGATCAGTTCTGGGGATGAAACGGCCCGTGAGGTAAGTACTATTTTGTATCACAGCGGTTTATTACATCAAGAGGATGAACAAGGGGATCATCTATTTTTAACAACTGGCCCAACAGAGAAATTTAAAGAAATCGCATCCAGCTGGTTCGGACAACCGATTGAAAATGTCCATCACATTTCTCTAGGAGAATAGGGAGAATTTTTTAAGAGACTAACTCCTATTTGTGAACCGAACAGAAAAACGGCTTTTATAGTGAAAGACACACGGTAAGCTTTACTGAGCACCGTGTGTTTTTTTGCACCAGAAAGTATAAATTTTTAGCTGAAAGCCAATTCGACGTAGCGAGAGATTTTAGGAATACAGTATCAGGGCAACTGCGCCTCTGTCTTCGCCTAACGGCTTGCCCATTGACGAGTTTTCTTTAAAGGCAGCTTCAACAGTCTGTTTTTTGAGCTTCTGAACAAATAAGAAAAACAGCATTTTATTGATCGGTGAACGATTTCCCTTTGCAAGCACAACTAGCCAGCCGGATTTTTATGTGGACAAGAAATTTCAGAGCTTCTGGTCTAAACAAAAAAAGGACTCGTATACATATAGTACAAACCGTATGAGGAGGGGAATGGCATGCGAAAATGGGTTGTGTGCACCATTGTATGCACTGCTGTACTGGCAGGCTGTGGGATAGGTGGAAGCAAAACATCAACGGAACAAATTGACCCGCCAAAGGAAGTAACATATAAGGATCAAGAAGGAGCAAGCACGAAAACAGAGCCAACAGCTAAACAAGGGGAAAAGAACCAAGCGGTCAATCGAGAGCTCTATTTAGTAGATAAAAACGGCTATGTTGTTCCGCAAACATTGGCAATTCCTACTCCGCAGGATAATGCTGTTATCAAACAAGCGCTGCAATACTTAGTCAAGGAAGGTCCGGTCACAGGTATGCTTCCGAATGGATTTGAGGCAGTGCTTCCGGCTGATACAGAAGTTAACGGCGTAGATGTAAAAGACGGTGTGGCAATAGCTGATTTCTCTGAGGAATTTAAAAATTATAAAAAAGACGAGGAACGCCGTATTGTAGAAGCTGTTACGTGGACGCTGACACAATTCAAAGAAGTGAAGCAGGTGAAGTTTCGTATAAATGGAAAAGATCTCACGGCGATGCCAGTGAATAAAACACCAATTGGGAATGGCGTAAGCCGCAAAGACGGCATCAACTTTGATGATGAGCAGGTAGCGGATGTTACGAATACGAAGCCGGTGACGCTCTACTTCCTAGCACAAACAAATAAGCAAACATCTTATTACGTTCCAGTTACACGCCGCATCGCAAACAGTGAGAAGGATGAGCTAACAGCGGTTGTTAAGGAATTGGTCAAGGGACCATCTCCGAAGTCTATGCTTTCAAGCGACTTAAATCATGATGTAAAGCTGTTAGGTGAGCCAAAGTATGAAAGCGGCAAAGTCACGTTGAATTTTAATGAGAATATTTATGGCAGCCCAGATAAAAACATTATTTCGACATATGTATTAAATTCTCTTGTGCTATCGTTGACTGAACAACAAGGTATTGAGAGTGTATCTATTGAGGTGAACGGCAAGCCCGATATTGTAAATGAACAAGGTCAGAAGCTGACAAAACCGGTGACACGACCACAAAATGTCAATACGGGTAGTTTTTAAGGAATAGAATTTGATATACTTGTGAGGAAGGGGAGATTGACTCTCCTTCTTCTTTTTCACTGTAGAAAATTATAAATTTCCAGCTGGAAGTCATTCGGCGTAGTGAGAAATTTTAGGGACAAAGTATAAGTGCAACTACGCCTCTGTCTTCGCCCAAGGGCAGGGCTCGCCAATCGGCGAGTTTTCTTTATCATACATAAGTGTAAATAGGCTATACTACAGAGAGAGTAGGATGGCAAGGAGGTAGTTTTTATGAGAGTGGACGGACGCCAAAAGGATGAATTGCGCCCTATACATATGCAAACACATTACATCAAGCATGCTGAGGGTTCTGTCCTCATTGAAGTTGGAGATACAAAGGTAATTTGTACAGCAAGTATTGACGATCGTGTTCCGCCTTTTATGAGAGGAAAAGGGAAGGGTTGGATTACGGCAGAATATGCGATGCTGCCTCGCGCGACAGAGCAGCGCACGATTCGCGAATCTAGTAAAGGAAAGGTATCAGGACGCACAATGGAAATTCAGCGTTTGATCGGCCGCGCACTTCGAGCAGTTGTGGACTTGGATATGCTTGGGGAGAAGACGGTATGGATTGATTGTGATGTCATTCAAGCGGACGGCGGCACAAGAACCGCTTCTATTACAGGAGCATTCGTCGCGATGGTGCTGGCATTTCAAAAGCTTGTTGAAATAGGAAAGCTTCCAGCTGTTCCAGTTAAGGATTACCTAGCCGCAACATCTGTAGGAATGGTAGAGGATGCGGGGGTTGTGCTTGATTTAAATTATGCCGAGGATTCCAAGGCACAGGTTGATATGAACATTGTAATGACTGGGAAAGGACAGTTCGTGGAATTGCAGGGAACGGGCGAGGAAGCGACATTCAGCAGAGAAGAACTGCATCAGCTTTTAGAAACGGCAGAATTCGGCATTCAACAGCTAATTGAGATGCAAAAAGAAGCGTTAGGTGAAATTGCGCAAAAAATTGGGTAAAGGTTGGGGCGAGTATGAAGCAGGTGGTCATAGCAACAAAAAATGCAGGTAAGGTTCGTGAATTCGAACGATTATTCGAGAAATTTGATCTAGAGGTGAAGTCTCTCTATGATTATGCGGATGTTGAAGAGGTAGAGGAGACAGGCGATACGTTTGAAGAGAATGCCATTATTAAAGCAGAAGCCTTGAGTAAGCAAATCGAACAGATTGTAATTGCCGACGACTCTGGCCTCATTGTGGATGCCTTAAATGGTAAGCCGGGTGTTCGCTCTGCGCGTTATGCGGGTGAACATAAGGATGATGAAGCAAATATGCAGAAGGTGCTGCAAGGATTGGAGAATGTCCAGCAAGAGAAGCGGGCAGCCCGTTTTTACTGCGCCCTTGCCGTTGCGTTTCCAGAGGAAGACAAAAAGACAGTGATTGTAAATGGAACGTGCGAAGGGAAAATCCTTGAGCAAAAGCGTGGCGACAAAGGCTTCGGCTATGATCCTATTTTTTACGTAGAAGAATTTAAACGCTCGATGGCAGAACTATCTCCCGAAGAAAAAAATAAAGTAAGCCACCGCGGTCGTGCGCTTCGTAAACTTGAACAAAAAATTCCGGTGTGGTTTCTAGGAGAGAAGTCTGACGATTTTGATGATTTGTAATGGGGGAAAAGGATGAAGGCTTTAATTGTAAGTGATAGCCATGGTTTAACTGGGGAATTGCAAGAGCTGAAGCAAAAGTATGAGAATACAGTAGATATCATGATTCATTGCGGTGATTCTGAGCTTTCGCCGCAGCAGACAGAACTGCACGGTTATCAGGTCGTAAACGGTAACTGTGATTTCGGCAATTCATATCCGAATGAAATCATACAGGATGTACAAGGTGTTCGCTTCTTTGTTACACACGGTCATTTATACAATGTGAAGATGACAATGCAAAACTTGCTGTACCGGACAAAAGAAGCCGGAGCGCATATCGCATGCTTCGGACACTCGCATATTATGGGGGCAGAAGTTGTAGACGGCGTTCTTCTTATCAATCCAGGAAGCATCTTGCTGCCGCGCTTGCGCAGAGAGAAAACATATGCAATTTTAGAAATGGAAGGTCACACGGCTTCCGTTACTTTTTATGATTTGAGTGGAAGTATTGCTGCGCAGCAAACTTTTCAGCTTGGTTAGAGAAAAAATTCTCTAACCTTCTGAAAAGGTGTTGACTTTCACTTTGAATGTGAATATAATAAGAATTGTCGATAGGGCGACGTTACTTAATTTCAAATGCGGGTGTAGTTTAATGGTAGAACTTCAGCCTTCCAAGCTGATAGCGTGGGTTCGATTCCCATCACCCGCTCCAATAATTTAATATGTCCCAGTAGCTCAGCAGGATAGAGCAACGGCCTTCTAAGCCGTCGGTCGGGAGTTCGAATCTCTCCTGGGACGCTTTATAAGAGAAAAGGTTGGTATATCAAGGATATTTGTGGTTAGTTATAACCAAAAATGTCTGACATATACCAACCTTTTTTGTTGTTTTCAAGGTGTAGCCGTCGGACGCTTTTTCGGATATTTTTAGGAAAACGCTGTACTCTTCAAGCAGTGTTCTCCATTAATGATAAGGAGGATATTATCACGGCTCGAAAGTTTGTCGGTACGTTCTACAAGCAGCTTCAGAAGTGCCATGCATTTATTTTTTATAGAAGTTATAAGCATGATTTTTTACTTCCTCATTAAAGTTCTGGTTCATATAACGTATAGTTCTGCATCTTGAAATATTTCTCTATCCTTTTTTATTAGCAAAATGCTGTTTCAAAATGTCGCTCCTTGGATTATCTCTTTTTCCTTCATATGTATGACTGGATATCTATGTTATTTAGGGGTTGAGGCTTTTGTTAGGGGATTTCAGATCTTAACGTTTGTAACTTTGCTCCAAATCATCATTTTCGTTATTGCAGGTTACGCCAGCAATGCTTTCGTGCTGAAAAATTTGTATCCTATTTTTCAGCATCGTTGGGATTCCATCGTAAGGACTATATTTCCAACAAATATCACGTTTCCTTATGGGAAGATGGTTGTATTTACTGTACTATTTCCGCTAACAAATCATGTGAAAAAGTTGAGAAAATACGGGTGGATACCAGTGGTTATAGCAGGATAGAGCAACGGCCTTCTAAGCCGTGGTCGGGAGTTAGAATCTCTCCTGAGACGTCTTTAAAAATGGGCGATGAAGCCTGCGAAATCAACCTCTTATATTGTTTAGTGAAACGGTCAGTATAACGGTCATGTGAAAAATTATACCTGTTATTGGCTTTTATACTAAACGGTGTAGGAGGTTTTTTGCTCAACTCAAGATAGAAGATAACCTTTCAAAACCATACAGTTTCTAAATAATTTAAACTACGAGCGGTAAGAATTGAGGTAGGGAGTACTCTTTCGGCAAAAATCTGATAGAAATGCCCATTTTAGCAAAATAGTAGATGTTTTAATTATATCGTTCATGTTCATTTAAAGGTATAGCATATATGATAGAGTCAAATCAATAATATCAATGCATTCACAAGAAATGGGGGATTTGTACCTGTACATGTGATAAAAAAGTTAGATTCAAGTAGCTATAGCTAGTAGTATTTCATTTTTTAACAATTTAAGAAAACGCTTTCGTAGAGGGCGTATTAAGCTAGTAGAAATGAGAATGTAGAATGACAGCACTTCCAGTGGCAGTACAAATATGTACATTGTATAAAGTATTGAAATCAAAAACAAAAACGATACATCTTGCGAATAAATAAAAGGGGTGTTAGCTATGGCATTGAAAGTCGGTGTTGTTGGCTGCGGAAATATTAGCGGAATTTATATGGAAAATAGCCGCCGCTTCCCGGAGTTCGATATTGTTGCTTGTGCAGATTTGGATATCACGAAAGCAGAAGAAGCCGCCGCAAAATACGGTATCCATCATGTGTTTACTGTGGAAGAAATGATGGCCTCACCGCATATTGATATTATATTAAATTTAACGGTGCCTCACGCACATGCCGCAGTAGCGCTGCAGGCTATCGAACAAAATAAGCATGTATATTCCGAAAAACCGCTTGCAATTTCATTTGAAGATGGAAAGCGGATTGTGGATGCAGCAGGATTAAATAATGTTACAGTCGGCTCGGCGCCGGATACGTTTCTAGGAGGAAGTATTCAGCTTGCTGGGCGATTAATAGAAGAGGGAGTCATTGGAAGGCCCATCGGTGCGACAGCTTTTATGATGTCACGAGGTCCGGAATCATGGCACCCAAATCCTGAATTTTTTTATCATGCGGGCGGTGGTCCAATGTATGATATGGGCCCATATTATATTACTGCACTGGTCAGCTTAATGGGCCCGGTCAGCCGAATCGCTGGTTCAGCCCGTATTACATTCCCGGAGCGTACCATTACAAGCTCTGCGAAATACGGGGAGAAAATAGCCGTTCAAGTACCGACACATGTGACTGGCATTCTTGATTTCAAAAGTGGGGCAACGGCAACCATCACAACAAGCTTTGATATATCAGCTGCACGCACACCGTTTATTGAGATATACGGGGAAGACGGCACAATCAGCTTGCCTGATCCAAATCATTTTAATCAGCCGCTTTTAGTGAAACGGTATGGTGAAGATGAATGGAAAGAAATGAAGCCTGCAGGAAATGCTATTGATAATTTACGTGGCATCGGTCTTGCGGACATGGCTGAAGCGATTGAAACAGGCAAAAAGCCGCGTGCAAACAGCTGTATGGCATTGCATGTACTTGAAATTATGCACGGTATTCACCGTTCGTCTGAACAGGGAACCCATTACATGATGGAAAGTACGTGTGACCAGCCGCCTTTATTAGAGCAGGAACATCTTTCATAACAGCAAGAAAAAAGAAGCAGATATTTCATTATAGAAAGAAGGAGTATCGGTAAAAGGAATGGAATAATTATTAGTTTCCATTTTTTAGGATGATGTATAAGTACAACTATGCCTCTGTCTTCGCCCAAGAGCAGGGCTCGCCAGTCGTCGAGTTTTCTTTACACTTTAAGAAAGTATAAATTTCTAGCAGGAAGACAGTTCGACGTAGTGAGAAATTTTAGGAAAAAAGTATAAGTGCAACTACGCCTCTGTCTTCGCCCAAGGGCAGGGCTCGCCAATTGTCGAGTTTTCTTTATTGAAATTTTTAAGTTTAGGTTATGTATAGGACGGATGGATGAATACACTACATCGTATGTTTTAAAGGGATGTAAATGAAACAACTCGCTGCTGAGTTGTTTTATTTATGAAGAGATCAAAAGCATCCATTCACAACAGCAGTCGGAGCAAGGAGGGATTAAATGGAGAGCATACGTTGGATATGGGGGTATATGAGAAAGCATAAAATTCAGTTTAGTTTCGGAATTTTTCTCGCCTTAAGTGTGACTTTTTTAAATTTATTAAACCCATACTTCTCAGGGAGAATTGTCGACGATGTGATTAAGGGAAACCAAAGCCATTTACTGTGGAAGCTGTTAGGGCTTATGGCAGCGGTAACAGTATGTAAAACAGTAATCCGTTATTGCTACCAAATGTTATTTGAAAAGGTATCGCAAAGCGTTGTGTTTGTACTTAGGAAAGAGATGTATGATAAGTTGAATCGGCTGGACTTTGGTTTTTTTGATAAAACGAGAACAGGCGATATCATGGCAAGAATGACCGGTGATATGGAAGCGGTTAGACACTTCACCGCCTGGGCGATGTATATGATTTTTGAAAATAGCATGATGCTCTTGTTAGCACTTTGCTTTATGTTTTATATTCATCCGCCGCTTGCGCTCATACTGCTGACAGTTACGCCGGTCATCGGCTATGTGGCGTATCGATTAAGCACGGATGTGCAGCCTACCTTTACGGCCATTCGCGAGCAGTTTTCAAAGTTAAACTCTGTTGTACAGGAGAATATAAGCGGAAACCGTGTTGTGAAAGCTTTTGGGAAGGAAGATTACGAGATTGAGAAGTTTTTAGTGCAAAACGGAGATTTTAAAGAAAAAAACCTGATATCCTCGAGAATTTGGAGCAAATATTTGCCTGTTCTTGATTCGTTAGCAGGTATGCTGCTCGTTCTGATGATTTTTGCGGGAGGAACGATGGTAATCCAAGGCTCGCTTACGATTGGAGAGCTTGTCACGTTTAATTCATTGCTTTGGGCGCTAAACAATCCAATGCGTATGGCAGGCTGGCTTGCCAATGATGTTCAGCGATTTATCGCTTCTGCTCGAAAAATTCAAGCTTTGCTGCAGACAGAGCCGGAAATTGTAAACAGTCCGCAGGCGAAAGTGCCGCAAAATCTGAATGGGCATATTTCTTTTTCCAACGTTAGCTTCAGCTACGGAGATGAGAAGGTGCTAGAGAATATTACTTTTCATGTGAGACCGGGGCAGACTGTTGGGATTATCGGACCTACCGGATCGGGGAAATCAACGCTGATGAGTTTACTTTGCCGATTTTACGATGTAACAGGTGGAGGTATTTTCGTAAACGGTGTTAATGTGAAAGAATGGGACGTTCGTAAATTAAGAGAACATATAGCACTTGTTATGCAGGATGTTTTTTTATTTTCAGATACGATTGAGGGAAATATTGCTTATGGCATTCCAGACGCTTCTGTAGAAGCTGTTCAAACAGCAGCCAAGAAAGCAGAGGCACATGAGTTTATTTCTCGGCTTCCTGATGGCTACGATACAATTATTGGGGAGCGGGGAGTTGGTCTTTCAGGCGGGCAGAGACAGCGTATTGCGCTTGCGAGAGCTATTTTAAAGGATGCACCGTTTTTAATTTTAGACGATACAACATCCGCTGTTGATATGGAGACAGAGCTTTGTATTCAACGAACCTTGAGGACGGTATTCCAAAATAAAATATGCTTTACAATTGCGCATCGAATTTCCTCTGTGAAGGATGCTGATCTCATACTGGTCATGGAAGGCGGAAGGATTACGGAGCAAGGCACGCATGAGGAATTGCTTCGCAAGCAGGGATATTACTATAAGGTATATCAAAACCAATTCGGGAATGCTGACAACTATGTCTCTGGTGAAGGAGTGGTATAAATGGCTCGGAATAAATTTGATGTCGATGAGGAGCTCGATACCCCGTTTCAATGGGAGCATTTCAAGCGGATGCTTCACTATATTCGGCCATATCGAAAGCAAATTATGCTGGCCGTGCTGCTCATGCTTGTGGCAAGCGGCGCCAATTTGATTGGGCCATACTTAATGAAGCAAGCGATTGATCAGGAGATTCCGAATGGACATGTGAAGGGACTTGCTTTGTTGGCGGGAGTTTACTTTATTGCTATTGTGGTAACCGCACTATGTATGAGATTTAGAATCCGGATTATGTCTGAGCTTGGACAGAACGTCATATATAACATCCGAAAGGATCTTTTTAGCCGCTTACAGGAGCTTTCATTTTCCTATTACGACAGCAGGCCTCACGGGAAAATCTTGGTCAGGGTTGTAAACTATGTAAATTCATTAAGCGATTTGCTTTCAAATGGAATCATTAACCTGATTGCAGATCTGTTCAGCTTATTTGTAATTGTCGGTTTTATGCTGGTCATTGATGTGAAGCTAACGCTTTATGCAATGGCAGGGTTTCCGATTTTGGCAGCTGTTGTATTTTTCATTAAAAATGCACAGCGAAAAAGCTGGCAGCAGCTAAGCAATAAGCAGTCCAATATGAATGCTTATATACATGAGAGCTTAAATGGTATAAAAGTAACGCAGGCGTTTGTAAGGGAAGAGGAAAATATGCGCATTTTCCTTGATGTTTCAAACGGATATAGAAGCAGCTGGATGAAGGCTGTGTCTATCCAATTTTTGCTTTGGCCGGCTATTGAAAACATCTCTGTTTTAACAGTTTCCTTTGTCTATATTATGGGAATTCATTCAATGGGACAGGGAGAGGTTACATTAGGAGCGCTTGTTGCCTTTGTCGGTTACATTTGGATGTTTTGGACTCCTCTTACGAATATAGGTAATTTTTATAATGCAATCATTAATGCAATGGCTTACTTGGAGCGGATTTTTGAAATGATGGACGAACGCCCGGAAGTGACGGATGTACCGAATGCAGCCAATCTTCCGACTATTCAAGGGGATGTAGTATTTGAGGATGTTGTGTTTGGATACGAAGAAAATATCATTCTAGACCGGACAAATTTCAATGTCAATGCTGGTGATACAATTGCACTTGTTGGAGCGACAGGGTCAGGGAAAACGACGATTGTGAACTTGATTAGCCGATTTTACGATGTCAAAGGCGGTGCTGTAAAAATTGACGGAACGGATATTAGTAAGGTCAAGTTAGCTTCTCTTAGAAGACAGATGGGGGTTATGCTTCAGGATCCATTTATTTTTTCAGGAACGATTATGGATAATATTCGGTATGGCCGTTTAAACGCAACGGATAAAGAGGTTATTGCGGCAGCGAAGGCGGTTCAGGCACATGAATTTATTCTTGGTTTAACGGATGGCTATCATACTGAGGTGAACGAACGAGGAACAAGATTGTCAGCCGGACAGCGCCAGCTCATTTCATTTGCGCGTGCTTTATTGGCCAATCCGCGCATTTTGATTTTGGATGAAGCAACGTCTAGCATTGATACAGAAACAGAGCTAGCCCTGCAAAAAGGTCTGGAGAAACTTCTGAAGGGGAGGACGTCCTTTATTATTGCGCATCGCCTCTCGACCATTCAAAATGCGACGCGTATTTTATGTATTGAGGCAGGAAGAATTGTGGAGGAAGGCACACACGAGCAGCTTATGGAAAATAAGGGACATTACTGGAAGCTGCACCAATCGCAGCATATGTCCTTCATTGATGTGTCATAACAGATAGGTTAATGCTCGCAACAGCAATTCACACGCTAGAGAGTGTTGATATAATCATGACCATGAAAAGCAGACACATTCTATGACAAGAATTTGTCTGCTTTTCACAATGTAAAAGTTACAACTATATAAGGACTCATTGTTTTTGACTTTTCAGAATAATATATCTTGTGATCCATCTTAGTACAATAGACAACAAGAAAAATCCAATTAGAGAAGCCCAATGGGGAAAATAATGGTTCTTATAGAGTCCAATCTTTATAAAGGCGGGCTCTATGCCGTAAGAAATAAAGAAGGAGAAGAGGAAGCTTGCAAACAGGTATTGCTTCCATGAATGAGTGTATTGATACAATAAGCTAAATGAAACCGGGAAAAACGTCAAATCTGCTGGGAGAAGAGGAGGAACGAAAAGAACTAACTTATTTGGATAACCCCAAAATCCTAGATCACTTCCTATTACATCGAGAGTTGCTGAGATAACCGCAGTAATAAGGGAAAAAGTCAAAATTTCCAAATAGCGCTCTTTAGAAACAAGTTTATGCCAAATCCACCAAGGAAGCAATGCGGAAACCAGTAAGAACCACCATTGCCAAGAGAACAAGTCATCCTGTCTCCAATGCTTGGTAGATATCTCATGCAGATGTAGGCGTATCTTATAGGCATCCTCATAAGAAGGATATCGCATAACCCTTCCCTCCTTTTAAAGTTCTCGGATTTATTGGGAAAACAATATAACATCTCTGTAGTTTGTACTAAAGAAGGAAAAATCATAAACACCTATGCAAAATATGTCATATATTGTGTTTCAAACCTTCTTCTGCTATAGTACCTTTAAGTGTAGAAAACCTTAAAAAGAGGCGAAGGTATGGAGGAAAAAGAGAAAACGGTCATTATGTTTCCAAACCTGAGTGACCGTTTGCGGGAAAAAGGCTTTGATTCTTTACATAACAAACAATTTTCTGAGGCGCTAGACTGTTTTAACCAGTTAGGTGAATATGGGTTTGAGGATGAGGAGTCAGAATTTGCTGCGGTTGTCTGTCTAATAGAGCTTCATGATTTAAAGGAAGCGAGAAAGCGGTGCGGAGCTCTATTAAAGGATAGTGCCAGACTATTTTTTGAGGTGCTAGAGATGTATCTTTCCGTTTTGCTGCAGCAGCATGACTATCAGGAGGTTGCAGAGGTAGTTCATTTTGCTTTAGCGGATCGTGAGCTTTCTAATGAACAAAGAGAAAAGCTATATCCGTTGCTTTCGTTTGCGGAAAAAATGGAAGGATTAGAAAGTGAGATCCCGAAATCACCTGAAGAGGAAGAAGTAGAGACAGCATTAGGGACACATGATGTAGCTAAGCAGCTGCAAGCTCTATATAATTTGAGGCAGCGCGGTTCTATGCGAACCGGTCCATTCGTTGCACGCTTTCTTGAGGATGAAACAAATCATCCATATGTAAAGTCCGTTTTGTTGCAGCTATTGATGGAAAGCGGTGTTCGCGATGAGGTTTCCGTGACGAAGTTTGGCAAAACCATGTCTGTTGTTCCTTGTGAACTTCCTGATATAAAGGAAGATACTTTTGTTACTGGTGTACTGCTTGAGGCGGAGAGAGGAACAGGAGGACAAAACCCCACGATGATCCAGGCCTTATCGGAGTATTGGTATGAAGTCATGTTCCTTGTTTTTCCATTTTCTCTTCTTCCTCTTGATGTTCGAGTTTGGGCAGCTGTTCTTGAGAAAATTGGAAGTGAGCGTTTTATGCTGTCACCGATTGATGAACAAATTGTCTCCCGTTACGGCATCTCCCAAGCTGACATGGAAGAAGCGTATTCACAGCTTTTGAAGGTTGAGCAGGAAGGGCTTTTGCCGCTGTAAAGAAAACGCGCCGATTGGCGGGGATAGAGGCGTATTTGCACTTACACTGTATTCTTAAAATTTCCAACTACGTCGAATGACTTCCAACTGGAAATTTATACTTTCCTACAGTGTAAAGAAAAAGAACGTACGCTGATGTTGAAACGGTAATATTCTATGTTATAATGTAATGGTTGCAGGAGGCAGATTCCTGCCTTTTTCGTGAAGCAAGGTAAAGCAACATCACTTTACTCAGTTTCGTATTGTTCTCGGACATACATACCGAGTCATGATAGTTTATTAATATCGTTGTTGGAGGGAAAGAATAAATGGTTGCAAAGTGGGAAAAATTAGAAGGTAGCGTTGGCGTATTAACAGTAGAGGTTGACGTTGCAGAAGTAAACCAAGCGTTAGATGCAGCATTCAAGAAGGTTGTAAAAACAATTAATGTACCTGGTTTCCGTAAAGGGAAAATGCCTCGTCCATTGTTCGAGCAACGCTTTGGCGTAGAGTCTTTATATCAAGATGCGTTAGATATTATTTTACCACAAGCATATTCCAGTGCAGTGGATGAAACAGGAATCTTCCCTGTTGCGCACCCTGAAATTGACATCGAGCAATTAGAGAAGGGAAAAAATCTAATCTTTACTGCGAAGGTAACAGTAAAGCCTGAAGTGAAATTGGGAGAATACAAAGGCTTAGAACTTGCAAAAGAAAACGAAACTGTAACAGATGAAGATGTAGCAAACGAATTGACAAAGCTTCAAGAGAAGCAAGCTGAGCTTGTTGTGAAAGAAGACGGCGCAGTTGAAAGCGGCGATACAGCCGTAATCGATTTCGAAGGTTTTGTTGACGGTGCAGCATTCGAGGGCGGAAAAGGAGAGAACTACTCTCTTACAATCGGTTCCGGTACATTCATCCCAGGCTTTGAAGAGCAATTAATTGGTTTAAAAACAGGTGAAGAGAAGGACGTAGAAGTAGCGTTCCCTGAAGAGTACCATGCTGCTGATTTAGCTGGCAAGCCTGCTGTATTCAAAGTGAAAGTACACGAAATTAAAGCACAAGAGCTTCCTGCTTTAGACGATGAGTTTGCGAAAGATGTAAACGAAGAAGTTGAAACGCTTGATGAATTAAAAGCGAAGCTTCGTGCAGACCTAGAAGAAAGCAAAAAACGCGATGCGGAAAACAAACTTCGTGACGATGCGGTAGCTAAAGCTGTTGCAAATGCAGAAGTTGAAATTCCAGCAGCAATGATCGAAACAGAATTAGGCCGCATGCTTCGTGAATTCGAGCAACGTCTTCAATACCAAGGCATGAACTTAGAGTTGTACTACCAATTCACAGGTACAGACGAGGCTGCTTTGAAAGGGCAAATGCAAGAAGATGCGCAATCCCGCGTAAAAACAAACCTTGTGCTTGAAGCAATTATTGAGGCAGAAGGTATCGAAGCAGCAGACGAAGCAGTAAATGAAGAAGTACAAAAAATGGCTGAAATGTACAACATGACAGCTGAGGCTGTAACACAAGCTCTTGGAAGTCTTGAAGGACTAAAAGAAGACTTGAAAGTTCGCAAGGCAGTTGATTTCCTAGTGGAAAGCAGCAAAGTTACTGCGTAAATTATATATAAACAGGGCGCGATGTGTGATCGTGCCCTGTTTTATAAGGAAAGCCTTTTTGGAGGAGAGGGTTTCGTTTTAATTAGCGATATAATACTCGCCATATAGGGATCGAAAAGCTTCTTTGATAGAGAGGAATAGTTTACTGCAGGAACAAACCGGAATGTGGATGCTTTTCTTTACGCTGTAGGAAAGTATAAATTTCCAGCTAGGAGCGAATTTCGACGTGGTCGGAAATTTTAGGAATACATTATAAGTAGGGCTACGCCTCTGTCTTCGCCCAAGTGCAGGGCTTGCCAGTCGGCGAGTTTTTCTTTTATAACCATTTTTTTTGGATTGCAGGAAAACGCTTAAGTGAAGCAGAATATATATTTTTTACAAGGTTGTAAAAAATTTGCCCTGTACATATGAAACCATATAATTTGTATTTCTAAGCACATAGTGACATAATATGTATTTACATACGGTAGTAATTTCATTCTACATATAGTGGGTACTGTTTCTAGCACTTTTTAAGGGGTGTGAAGGTATGTTTAAATTTAATGATGAAAAAGGGCAATTAAAATGTTCTTTTTGCGGTAAAACGCAAACGCAAGTGCGTAAGCTTGTAGCAGGACCAGGAGTTTATATTTGCGATGAGTGTATTGAACTTTGTACTGAAATCGTTCAAGAGGAGTTATCTAAGGACGATGAAGTAGAATTCAAGGATGTTCCAAAACCAGCGGAAATTCGTGAGATTTTGGATGAATATGTAATCGGACAAAATAAGGCAAAAAAAGCTTTGGCAGTTGCAGTATACAACCACTATAAACGTATTAACTCTAACAGCAAGATTGATGATGTTGAATTGTCAAAAAGCAATATCGCCCTAATTGGACCGACAGGAAGCGGTAAAACGTTATTGGCACAAACTTTGGCACGTATTTTGAACGTTCCGTTTGCAATTGCTGATGCGACTTCTTTAACGGAGGCCGGCTATGTCGGAGAAGATGTAGAAAATATTTTGTTAAAGCTGATTCAGGCAGCTGATTACGATGTAGAGAAAGCAGAAAAAGGGATTATCTACATAGACGAAATTGATAAAGTAGCTCGTAAGTCTGAAAATCCTTCTATTACACGCGATGTGTCAGGAGAAGGTGTGCAGCAGGCTCTTTTGAAAATTTTAGAAGGTACGGTTGCCAGCGTTCCGCCACAGGGAGGCCGCAAGCATCCGCATCAGGAGTTTATTCAAATTGATACAACAAATATTCTCTTTATTTGCGGTGGAGCATTTGATGGCATCGAACAAATCATTAAGCGCCGTCTAGGCAAAAAGGTTATTGGCTTTGAGTCGGGTGCGGCAAAGAAACATGTAGATGACGAAAAAGTTCTATCACATGTGCTTCCAGAGGATTTGTTGAAGTTTGGTTTGATTCCGGAATTTATCGGTCGTCTTCCAGTAATTGCGAACTTAGAGCAGCTGGATGAAGATGCGCTTGTTGAAATTTTGACAAAGCCGAAGAATGCGCTTGTGAAGCAATATCAAAAGCTTCTGGGACTTGATAATGTTGAATTGGAGTTTGAAGAAGGAGCGCTGCTTGAAATTGCTAAAAAGGCAATCGAGCGCAAGACAGGTGCACGTGGATTACGTTCCATCATTGAAGGCATTATGCTTGATGTGATGTTTGAACTTCCATCCCGCGATGATATTGAGAAATGCATTATTTCACAAGAAACTGTTGCTGACGGGGCACCGCCAAAACTTGTCCTTCATGACGGTACGATATTAGAGCAAGGCACAAAAACATCAGCGTAATGTATAGAGAGAAACAGCAATTGTCCACAATTGCTGTTTCTTCTTATGTTTATCCTACACCCTACTCGGAGATACTAGAAGAAAATAGTAGGGTTTGGGAGGGATTGTGATGAGCTGGACGAACATCATTTTGCTCATTCAGTTGGCGCTCGGTGTAATTGTCGGTCTCTACTTTTGGCATTTGCTCAGAAGTCAGCGCACGCAAAAGGTTTCAATTGATAAAGAATCAAGAAAAGAGATGGAGCAGCTCCGAAAAATGAGGATGGTTTCTTTGACAGAGCCACTTGCTGAACGGGTGAGACCGTCTTCGTTTGCTGATATTATTGGTCAAGAGGATGGTATTAAAGCACTAAAAGCAGCGTTGTGCGGACCAAATCCGCAGCACGTCATTATATACGGACCGCCGGGAGTTGGCAAAACAGCTGCTGCTAGGCTTGTGCTAGAGGAAGCGAAAAAAAATGCGAAATCTCCATTTCGCGCGGCATCTGTCTTTGTTGAGCTTGATGCAACAACAGCACGGTTTGATGAAAGAGGGATTGCAGATCCTCTTATTGGTTCAGTGCATGACCCGATTTATCAGGGAGCCGGAGCGATGGGGCAAGCTGGAATTCCGCAGCCGAAAAAGGGAGCGGTAACTGACGCACACGGCGGTATCCTCTTTATTGATGAAATTGGGGAATTGCATCCAGTTCAAATGAACAAAATGCTTAAGGTGCTTGAAGATCGAAAGGTTTTTTTAGAAAGCGCATATTATAGCGAAGAAAACACGATGATTCCTACATATATTCACGACATTTTTCAAAATGGTTTACCTGCTGATTTTCGTCTTGTTGGTGCAACAACGAGATCACCAGAGGAAATCCCTCCGGCAATTCGTTCCCGCTGTCTGGAAGTCTTTTTCCGAGAGCTTGATACAGAAGAGGTTGAAGCGGTTGCTTTGAATGCCGCATCCAAAGTAAACCTAGAAATTGGCCGGAAAGGGCTGACTATGATTGGGCAATATGCCCGAAACGGCCGCGAAGCCATTAATCTTGTGCAAATTGCAGCTGGTATGGCGATTAACGAAAATCGTTCGTATATTCAGGATGAAGATATTGAGTGGGTTATCCACTCTAGTCAGCTTACACCGAAGCACGAAAAACGTATTTATCCAATTCCAAGAATCGGCCTGGTGAACGGTTTGGCCGTATATGGTCCGAATATGGGAGCTCTTTTAGAAATTGAAGTAACAGCCATACCGACGGATGGAAAAGGATCGCTTATGATTACGGGAATTGTAGAAGAGGAAAGCATTGGCAGCCAGACAAAGTCGATTCGTCGTAAAAGTATGGCTAAAGGGTCTGTTGAGAATGTTACGACGGTTCTTCGCTCACTTGAGTTGCTTCCGCAAGGGTATGATGTACATATTAACTTTCCAGGAGGAGTACCGGTAGATGGTCCATCTGCGGGTATTGCAATGGCGGTTGGTGTATACTCTGCGGTACATGGCGTATATGTGAAAAATGAAATTGCAATGACGGGTGAAATAAGCATTCATGGAGAAGTAAAGCCAGTAGGCGGTGTGTATGCGAAGATTAAAGCGGCCAAAAAAGCAGGAGCCAAAATGGTTCTCATTCCTGCAGAAAATATGCAGCCAATCTTATATTCCATTAAGGGTATTGAAATTGTACCCGTTCGGCATATGAAGGAGGTACTGGCACGAGCGATTGTTTCTGCTCCTTCTTCTGCGCGTACAAGTATTGAAGCTATTCCATCTTCCTTTAATGAGGGAGATATTCAATCTATATAATTGGGCAGGCCTATGTGGAAAAGAAGCACGCTTCTTACACTGTAAGGCAGTATAAAATTCCAGCTAGAAGCGAATGCGGTGTAGTGGGGAATTTTAGGAATACAGTGTAATAAGTGCAACTACGTCTCTGTCTTCACCTAACGGCTCACCAATGGACGAGTTTTCTGTCAGAAACAGCAATTAGCTGCCCAGCCGGTTACTTGTGTTTGACTTCGTTTAAGCCTTGCTGCTGAAGCGAAGTCCATTTTTCGTTTTCAGTCCTTTTTAATATTGTAGGAAAATATAAATTTCCAGCTAGAAGTCATTCAATGTAGTGGGGGATTTTAGGAATACAGTATAAGGGCAACTACGCCTCTGTCTTCGCCCAAAGGCAGATCATATTCAATTTTCTTATGTCTCAGAAATTGCATAACAGTTCTGTTGTAATATACAATAATTGAACAGAGAATTTATAAATCGGAGGTGCTATTACAACATGAAGGATAACGAAAGAGTTGTTCCCCTCCTGCCATTGAGAGGTATTCTTGTGTATCCAACGATGGTTCTGCATCTTGATGTAGGACGAGAAAAATCGATACAAGCGCTTGAGAACGCGGCGGTAGACGACAATATTGTATTTTTAGTAATGCAAAAAGACGTAAATATTGATGAGCCGCATCAAGATGATTTGTATCCGATCGGTACGCTGGCAAAGGTAAAGCAAATGCTAAAGCTGCCGAATAATACGGTACGTGTGCTTGTAGAAGGTTTACATAGGGCAGAAATACAGGAACTTCTGGAGGAAGAAGATGTTACGAATGTTACTGTCCGCATCTTAGAAGATGAGGAAGCAGGAGATTTAGAGGAGAAGGCGTTGATGCGTTCATTGCTTGAACAATTTGACGAATATATCAAGCTATCTAAGAAAATCTCCAACGAGGTATTTGCGACTGTTGCGGATATAGATGAGCCTGGGCGTTTAGCTGATTTAATTTCCTCCCATCTTCCGTTGAAAACAAAGGAAAAGCAGGAAGTATTGGCTATTACTAATGTTAAAGAACGACTGCAGACGCTTATTGCCCTTATTCAAGACGAGCAAGAGCTGTTAAATCTTGAAAAGAAGATTGGGCAGCGTGTAAAGCGTTCCATGGAACGAACACAAAGAGAGTATTTTCTTCGTGAGCAGATGAAGGCAATCCAAAAAGAGCTTGGCGACAAGGAAGGAAAAGGCGGGGAAGTAGAAGAGCTGCGGGATAAAATTGAGAACTCCGGCATGCCAAACGAGACAAAGCAAGCGGCGCTTCGCGAGCTGGATCGTTACGAAAAGCTGCCAGCTAGCTCTGCTGAGAGCGGAGTTATTCGTAATTATATTGATTGGCTGTTGTCACTTCCTTGGACAGAAGCGACAGAGGACATTTTGGATATTGAACGTGCTGAAGGGATTTTAGATGAGGATCATTTTGGACTCGAAAAGGTAAAGGAGCGTGTACTAGAATATCTTGCTGTACAACAGCTTACCCGCTCCTTGAAGGGACCTATTCTCTGTCTTGTTGGTCCTCCAGGAGTCGGGAAAACATCGCTTGCCCGTTCGATTGCAAGATCATTAAATCGCAATTTTGTTCGTATTTCCCTAGGTGGTGTGCGTGATGAATCAGAGATTAGAGGTCATCGAAGAACGTACGTCGGAGCAATGCCTGGCCGTATTATTCAAGGGATGAAGAAAGCTAAAACGATCAATCCGGTGTTTCTATTAGATGAGATTGATAAGATGTCAAGTGATTTCCGAGGTGATCCATCTGCAGCCTTGCTGGAGGTGTTGGACCCGGAACAAAATCATAATTTCAGCGATCATTACATTGAAGAGCCGTACAATTTATCGAAGGTGATGTTTATTGCTACTGCTAATACGCTCGCTAGCATTCCAGGTCCGCTGTTGGATCGGATGGAGGTTATCTCGATTGCCGGATATACGGAACTAGAGAAAGTCCATATAGCAAGCGATCATTTGCTTCCAAAGCAGGTGCAGGAGCATGGTCTTAGTAAAGGAAAGTTGCAGGTTCGAGAAGATGCACTATTAGATATTATTCGTTATTACACACGTGAGGCCGGTGTTCGGACGCTTGAGCGTCAGCTCGCAACGGTGTGTCGCAAGGCAGCTAAAATTCTTGTTACGGAAGAGAGAAAGCGCATTGTTGTAACAGAGAAGAATGTGGTAGAGTTTCTTGGCAAAAAGCAATTCCGTTATGGAGAAGCAGAGCACCAGGATCAGATTGGGGTAGCAACAGGTCTTGCTTACACGGCAGCGGGCGGAGATACGCTTGCAATTGAAGTGTCGCTCTATCCTGGAAAAGGAAAGTTAATTTTGACAGGAAAGCTTGGCGATGTTATGAAGGAGTCGGCACAGGCGGCATTCAGCTATATTCGTTCTCGTGCAGCTGAGCTGCATATCGACCCTGATTTCCATGAGAAAAATGATATTCACATCCATGTACCAGAAGGAGCCGTGCCAAAGGATGGACCGTCTGCCGGAATTACGATGGCAACGGCACTTATTTCAGCTCTCACAGGCAAGCCTGTTAGCAGAGAGGTTGGTATGACAGGAGAAATTACTCTGCGTGGACGTGTATTGCCGATTGGCGGTCTAAAGGAAAAATCATTAAGTGCGCACCGCGCCGGACTGAAAAAGGTGATTATCCCAGCAGACAACGAAAAGGATCTTGATGATATTCCAGAGAGTGTAAAGGAAAATCTAACCTTTGTGCCGGTATCACATCTTGATGAGGTGCTGAAGCATGCGTTAGTAGGAGTGAAGCAATGAAAGTAACAAAATCAGAAATTGTCATAAGCGCTGTGAAGCCTGCGCAATATCCGGAAGGTGATCTTCCGGAAATTGCTTTGGCGGGGCGCTCTAATGTTGGAAAGTCTTCCTTTATTAACAAGATGATTAACCGAAAAAGCCTAGCCCGTATTTCTTCTAAGCCTGGAAAAACACAAACATTGAATTTCTACATTATTAACGATGTCATGTATTTTGTAGACGTACCTGGTTACGGTTATGCCAAGGTGTCAAAGTCTGAAAAAGAGACATGGGGTAAAATGATTGAAACGTATTTTACCGGACGTGAGCAGCTTAAGGCAGTTGTCCTTATTGTGGATTTACGTCATCCCCCTACAAATGATGATGTTATGATGTATGACTTCTTAAAGCATTATGAGATTCCTGTTATTGTGATTGCAACGAAGGCTGATAAAATCCCCAAGGGAAAATGGCAAAAGCATTTGAAGGTTGTTAAGGAGACGCTGGACATTGAAAAGGGAGATATTGTAGTGTTATTTTCTTCCGAAACAGGGCTCGGCAAAGAGGAAGCTTGGAAAGCAATTCATACATTTACACATATACATGAGCGTAAAGAGAAGAACGTGTGATGGATTCATCACACGTTCTTTTAATTTCAGCCTTCTTAAGATGGAATAAAAAGGTTGAAATTGAAAAAAATATTTGTATGCTTACAAGCATTATGCGGGAGCAGCTCTCTTTTCTGTAGAATCGTTTCCATTGCTTGATTATGGCGGCATTTTTTGATAACGTACAAGGTAGATGATTTTATTTTGGTATGCTTTGCAGAAATATGTCATTATGATCTTAAATAAATAATGTTCACATATTTGTCAGGTTTAAACAGGTCAAGTTGTATTATGATAGGAAATAGGTGAAAAATCGGGTGAAAGGGGGGGACAAAGCATGCACGTTCTTACTGTTGGTGTAAATTATCATACGGCCCCTGTAGAAATTCGTGAAAAGCTGTCGTTTCAAGATTCAGACCTGGAAAAGGCGATGATTCAACTGCAGCAGCAAAAGAGTGTACTAGAGAATGTGATTGTATCAACATGCAACCGTACGGAAATTTATGCTGTTGTTGATCAACTTCACACAGGGCGTTATTATATAAAGAAATTTTTATCTGATTGGTTTGGTCTTCCGCTTGAGGAGGTTTCTCCTTATTTATTTATTCGTGAGGAAGATAGTGCAATTGAGCATTTGTTCCGCGTGTCCTGTGGACTAGATTCGATGGTAGTTGGAGAAACACAAATTCTTGGGCAGGTTCGCTCAAGTTTTTTACAGGCACAGAATATGAAAACAACGGGTACAATTTTCAACGAATTGTTTAAGCAAGCAGTTACCACTGCCAAGCGTGCGCACTCAGAGACAACGATTGGCAGCAATGCTGTTTCTGTTAGCTATGCGGCGGTAGAGCTCGCAAAGAAAATCTTTGGGGATCTACGGGAGTGCCATGTTCTCATTCTTGGAGCAGGAAAAATGGGAGAGCTTGCTCTGCAAAACTTGTACGGAAGCGGTGTTGGTAGAGTAACAGTAATGAACCGTACGTTTGAGAAGGCTGAGGCCATGGCTAGAAAGTACGCGGGACAGGCAATGCCATTAACGGAGCTGCAACGTGCATTAGAAGAAGCAGATATTTTAATTAGCTCAACAGGAGCCGTGCATTATGTTGTTACGAAGGACATGATGGCAAAGGTGGAAAAAACAAGACGTGGTCGTCCGATTTTCATGGTGGATATTGCTGTTCCGCGTGACTTAGATCCAGCCATTAGCGAGCTGGAGAGTGTATTTTTATATGATATCGATGACTTGCAGGGGGTTGTGGAGGCAAATAAAGAGGAGCGTCTGAAGGAAGCGGAAAAAATTCAGCTTATGCTTGAAGAAGAAATTGTGATTTTCAAAGCTTGGATGAATACACTTGGCGTTGTACCGCTTATTTCTGCGCTTCGTGAAAAAGCGCTCGCGATTCAAAGCGAGACGATGCAAAGCATCGAGCGTAAAATTCCTACATTGACAGAGCGAGAGCGCAAGGTTATTAATAAGCATACAAAGAGCATTATTAACCAGATGTTAAAGGATCCGATTCTAGTTGCAAAAGAACTAGCGGCTGAACATGATGCAGAGGAAAAGCTAGAACTGTTTGCGAAAATTTTCAATGTAGCGTCGTTTCCGCAGCAGGAAAGCAGACAGGAACAGATTAAGCAGCAAGAGCAGAAATGGGCGTTGTCCGCTCAGCAGCTTGTATAGCCCAGAGAGGATAAAGGGATGAGCATTCTCGGCGGGAGCATGATTTATCACGTTGCTATTATCTTATATGCCTGCAGCGTGAGCTTATATTTCATAGATTATTTGCAAAGTAACCAAAAGGCAAACCGGACCGCCTTTTGGTTACTTTCCATTGTTTGGGTGTTGCATACAGTATTTATGGTGATGCGGACGATAGAAACGAATGCAAACCCGATACTTACATTGTTTTCAGGCATTTATTTTTACGTTTGGCTTTTAATTTCTCTATCTTTGATGATAAATCGCTTATTGCGCATTGATTTTCTCGTATTTTTTACAAATGTTATTGCTGCTGGTGTGAGCGCATTCTCCATCTTTACACCGATGGGAAGAACACCGCTCGTGTTAGCAAATCAATTAGTTTCGGAACTACTGTATGTTCATGTTGGCATGGCTGTCGTTTCATATGCGACATTTACAGTATCTTTCATTTTTTCGGTGATGTATTTACTGCAATATCGGCTGTTAAAGCAGAAAAAATGGAATGCTCGTTTAAGGAGACTTGGCAATTTAACGAAGCTTGACTCGTTATCGTATATATTAAACCTATTTTCTATTCCATTTTTCTTTCTCGCCCTTTTGTTAGGATGTATTTGGGCGTATGCAAAACTTGATCATTTCCAGTGGTATGACCCGAAGGTAATTGGGTCATTTATCGTATTGTTCGTATATTGTATTGGCATTTATTTGAGGGTATCTGATAAACTGCAAGGAAGAAGTGTAGCGCACTGGAATGTTGGTGCCTTTCTTATTATGTTGATTAATATTTTTCTGTTCAGCAGCTTGTCATCGTTTCATTTTTGGTACTCATAACGGTAGGAGAGAAAGTGTATGCGCAAAATTATTGTAGGTTCTAGAAGAAGCAAGCTTGCATTAACACAAACAAACTGGGTTATTGAACAATTGAAGCAGCTCGGTCTGCCATTTGAGTTTGAGGTAAAGGAATTTGTTACAAAGGGAGACGTTATTGTAGATGTCACCCTCTCAAAGGTAGGCGGCAAAGGCTTATTTGTAAAGGAAATTGAGCAGGCCATGCTTGATAAGGAAATTGACATGGCGGTACATAGTATGAAAGATATGCCGGCTGTGCTTCCAGAGGGGTTAACTATTGGCTGTGTACCAAAGAGAGAGGATCCCCGTGATGTTATCATTTCCAAACAGCATGTTTCATTTGCAAATCTGCCGTCTGGATCGGTTGTTGGTACAAGCAGCCTGCGACGCAGTTCGCAGCTATTGGCTGCCCGCCCTGATTTACAGGTAAAGTGGATTCGCGGTAATATCGACACACGTCTTAAAAAGCTGCAGGAGGAAGAATACGACGCAATTGTGCTTGCTGCTGCAGGACTGAAGCGAATGGGCTGGGCCGAAGATGTAATTACTGAGTATCTGGAACCCGTTACATGCATCCCGGCAGTCGGGCAAGGGGCACTTGCGATTGAATGTCGCTCAGATGATAAGGAATTGTTGGAGGCATTGCGACTTTTTAACGATGAGGAAACAGAACGTACAGTAGCGGCAGAGCGCGTGTTTCTTCATAAGCTCGAGGGAGGCTGCCAAGTTCCTATTGGCGGATATGCGACGATAAATGAACAAAGTGAGCTTACGCTTACAGCCCTTGTTGGTGCAAAGGACGGATCCGTTCTTTTAAAAGAGACAGTAACAAATCAAAACCCGCAGCAGGCAGGAGAAGAAGCGGCTCGATTGTTAATTGCCCGCGGTGCGGATAAGTTAGTGCAGCAATCAAAGGAGCAGGAGTAGGATGAATCATCTTGCTCCTCTTTCCCATATTTCCGTTTTAGTTATGAGGGCGGAGACACAGGCTAAGGAAATGGCCGAGGCTGTGCGCAGCCGCGGCGGTATTCCAATTGAAATACCATTGCTGCAGATTGAGCCTTCTGCCATGCAGCTGGCAAGACCTTTACAAGAATACGATTGGATTATATTTACAAGCACAAATGGTGTTCGTTTTTTTCTGGAAGGAGTCGGAATGGACAGCATTCCGCCCGCTGTCAAGCTTGCAGCTGTCGGGGAGAAAACCAAACGGGAGCTTGAAGCGTATGGTTATCAGGTGCATTTTATGCCAGAGAAATTCGTCGCTGAGGTGTTTGCGAGAGAGTTTCTATCATTTGTTCAGCAGGGAGCACGTGTTTTATTTCCAAAGGGGAATCTAGCACGAGATATCCTTCCGAATGAACTGCGGGCAAATCACATTCTCCTCGATGAGATTGTAGTATACGAAACAAGACGAAATGAAGCGGCTAAAGATTTGTTGATAGAGGTGCTCCAGTCTGAACAAGCGGATGTTTTGACTTTCACGAGTCCATCCACTGTTTTACATTTTACCGCTTTGCTTGAGGAAACAAGTTGGAGAGAATGGACGAAACGTTGTACAATTGCTTGTATAGGGCCAATTACGGAGAGAGCGGCTCTAGCGTATTTTCCTTCTGTTCTCGTCCCGGATACATATACGATTGAAGGTTTACTACGAAGGTTAGAGAAACATTTTGCAAACGGGACACAATAGGAAGAGAAAATGAAAATGAATGGGAGATGGAAAGCGATGAAGCATTTGCAATTTCAGCGTCACCGCCGCCTACGGCAAACAGCAAATATGCGTGCGCTTGTCAGAGAAACGCATTTGCATACAGAAGATTTTATTTATCCAATTTTCGTGGTAGAAGGGGAAAACAAGCGTAATCCAGTTGCTTCTATGCCAGGTGTGGAGCAGGTGTCGCTAGACCTTCTGAATGCGGAAATACAGGAAGCTGTAGATTTAGGCATCAAGTCTATTATTGTGTTTGGTATTCCACATGAGAAGGACGAGGTGGGTTCTTCTGCATACTGTGACCATGGCATCGTACAAAAAGCGATTGTTCAGGTGAAGGAGCAGTTTCCAGAGCTTGTTGTCATTGCGGATACGTGTTTATGTCAATTTACAAGCCACGGCCATTGCGGCGTCATTGAGAATGGTGTAATCGTGAATGACGAATCACTAGAGCTGCTAGCTAAAACAGCAGTTAGCCAGGCGCAAGCAGGGGCTGATATTATTGCACCATCCAATATGATGGATGGATTTGTAGCGGCGATTCGCCATGCCCTTGATGAAAATGGGTTTTCACATGTGCCGATTATGTCTTATGCTGTGAAGTTTTCTTCTGCTCACTACGGTCCGTTCCGCGATGCGGCTCATAGCTCACCGAAGTTCGGGGATCGGAAGGCATACCAAATGGATCCGGCTAACCGTTTAGAAGCATTGCGTGAGGCGGAATCAGATGTGTTAGAGGGAGCAGATTTCCTTATGGTGAAGCCCGCCCTTTCTTATTTGGATATTATTCGCGATGTGAAAAATAATTTCAACTTGCCAGTAGTTGCTTACAACGTAAGCGGTGAGTACTCGATGGTCAAAGCAGCTGCACAAAATGGGTGGATTAATGAACGTGAAATTGTGCTTGAGCAGCTCGTTAGCATGAAGCGCGCAGGCGCTGATTTAATTCTTACATATTTTGCAAAGGATGCAGCAAAATGGTTAAAGGAAGGAGACGTTAGCAAATGAGAAGTTTTGATAAGTCAATTGAAGCCTTTCAAGAGGCAAAACGTCTGATGCCCGGAGGTGTCAACAGTCCGGTGCGAGCTTTTAAATCTGTCGGTATGAATCCGATTTTTATGGAGAGCGGCAAAGGATCGAGGATCTATGATCTTGATGGAAATGAGTATATTGACTACGTGCTATCATGGGGACCTCTTATTCATGGACATGCAAACGATAGAGTGGTAGAAGCGCTAAAACGCGTTGCTGAAAAGGGTACAAGCTTTGGAGCGCCGACGGCCATTGAGAATGAGCTTGCAAAGCTTGTTATTGAGCGTGTTCCATCCGTGGAAGTTGTGAGGATGGTGAACTCTGGAACCGAAGCGACTATGAGTGCGTTGCGCCTTGCGCGCGGCTATACAGGCCGAAATAAAATCGTAAAATTTGAAGGCTGCTATCATGGCCATGGAGATTCTTTATTGATTAAAGCCGGATCAGGTGTAGCTACACTTGGGTTGCCGGACAGCCCTGGTGTACCAGAGGGAGTAGCTAGCAATACAATTACAGTTCCATATAATGATTTGGAGAGCTTGCGTGTGGCTTTTAAGCAATATGGCGATGATATTGCAGCTGTAATTGTAGAGCCTGTAGCAGGAAACATGGGGGTTGTTCCGCCGCTCCCTGGCTTTTTAGAGGGACTGCGCAGCATCACAAAGGACCATGGAGCGTTGCTGATATTTGATGAGGTTATGACGGGCTTCCGCGTTGGTTATCATTGCGGTCAAGGCTATTTCGGTGTAACACCAGACCTTACATGTCTTGGAAAGGTAATTGGCGGTGGTTTGCCGGTCGGAGCATACGGAGGCAGAGCGGATATTATGGAGCGCATTGCGCCGAGCGGTCCGATTTATCAGGCAGGGACCTTATCAGGTAACCCGCTTGCGATGGCAGCAGGTTACGAAACATTGATCCAGTTAACACCAGACTCTTACCAGGAGTTTGAACGAAAAGCGGAATTGCTCGAGCGCGGTTTGCAAGCAGCGGCAGAAACATATGATATTCCGTATTGCATAAACCGAGTCGGTTCAATGGTTGGTTTCTTCTTTACAAATGAAAAAGTTGTTGATTACGAAACAGCCAAAACATCGAATCTGGAGTATTTCTCAGCGTATTACCGTGAAATGATTGAGCAAGGTGTATTCCTTCCTCCGTCCCAGTTTGAAGGATTATTCTTATCGACTGCACACAGTGATGAGGATATTGAAAAAACAATTCAAGCAGCGGAAATTGCATTTTCCAAGCTAAAGGGTTGATAAAAAGAGCTAATCTAATAATCGTCTGAGGAAGACGGATTAGGTTAGTTCTTTTTTGCACTTTAAGAAAGTATAAATTTCTAGCAGCCGGAGGCCGATTCGATGTAGTTGGAAATTTTAGGAACAAAGTATAAGTGCAACTACGCCTTTGTCTTCGCCCAGGAGCAGGGCTCGCCAATCGGCGAGTTTTCTGCATGAGCCTCCAGTAAAGAACATTGTTGATTTTCTTTATCATAAAACATCCATTTTACACATAAACCTGTAATGTCATATACGTTTGAGAGGGGGAACTCAAAATGGCAGCAGATCATCAAACATCACTTAGCTTTTCCTTAAAAGAATCGGTATGGTTCCAAAAGGGACAGGAAGTTGAGCAATTGCTTTCCATTGCGCTTGATCCAGACATTGTGGTACAGGATAGAGATTATGAAATTGTTGTAAAAGGGCAATTACAGCTAACTGGAGAATACATTGCACAGGACAGTGAGGAAGCATCCTTCTCATTGCGTGAGCTATCTCCTGTACGTACAGTCGATTATGTGCATGTACGAGAGGATGGAGTAAATGAATTATCGCACTCGTTTCCTTTAGAAATTTCGATTCCGCGCTCCCGTGTAAAGCAGGCGGATGATTTATATGTAGAGATTGAAATGTTTGATTATGAACTTCCAGAAAAGGGCTGTTTACAGCTTCTCGCTGATATTGCAATCTATGGGCTAACCGATCAGACAATTGCGGAGGAGCAAATCGAGGGACGAGTAGAAGAACAGGAAGAATTATTGGAAGAATTGGAAGATCAGTATGTTGCTCCTGATTTTGCACAGGAGGAAGAGGATGTTTTTGAGCCTTTTGAATTTGAAGTGCGTAAAGAGCCTGTGCTAGAAGAAGTGCAAAGGGAAGAACCTGTTATGCAGGTTGAGTTGTTCGGTCGTGCTGAGGAGACGAAGCAGCCGCCTGCTCCTGAAGAGAGTAAGGAGGAAGGGTTTGCATATTCCAGCCGTGATGAAAATGCATTATATCTAACAAGGTTATTCGGAAGGAATCAGGAAGAGCAATTTACGAAGCTGCGCATGTATTTTGTACAAACGGGCGATACAGTCGAATCGATTGCAGAACGGTACGATACAAATCTTCAGCATCTGGCGCGTATCAATCAGTTAGATGACCTATATGTTTCACAAGGTCAGGTCTTATATGTTCCAGTATCAAAAACAAAATCGAAATCATCATGATGCCTATGTTGGGAGCTAATTAGGGCGCCCCAGCTTTTCTTTACACCCATCCTGTCAGAAGGGGTCGTCATCCTATGGAAACAGCAGTAAGAGAGCAATATGAACCTCTTTTACAAGCGTATCGTTTAAATGCTGAGCATTTAGAAGCGCATGGAAGTGTGTTGAAGGTTTATACAAATCAAGGACCTTATGCGTTAAAGAAGCTGAGTCCGAGACGGTTTGAACGGAACAATTTTGTACATCATCTTCGTTTTCTTTCTGAGAAGGGATTTACAAATTACGCACCTGTATATCATGCAAGTGATGGAGAGTATTTCTTATCAGACGGACAAAATCAGTATTATTTAATGCCTTGGCTCGACAGTGCGGAACAAAAGGGCGAGGAGAATGATCATTACCATCAGATGTTTCAAGCACTTGCGGCTATGCATCAAAAGACAGTGAAAGAAGAAAATATTACAGAAGACATTATTGAAAATCATTATAATGTGCTGTCAGGGCGTTGGGAGCAGGATCGGGATATGCTTGATACGTTCCTGACACAATCTGAAGCGAAATGGTATATGTCTCCGTTAGAACTGCAATATTGTACGTATTATCACCATGTTTTACGTGCGCATGAGTTTGCTGCAAAGCAGCTGGAGGAATGGCAGGAGCTCATGAAGGAGAAGGAAACGACACGAGTCTCTTTAATTCATGGAAACGTGTCTCAAAGTCACTTTCTATTTGATCATGAGCGAAACGGTTATTTTATTAGTTTAGAAAATTCACAGTTTTCCACACCAGTACAGGATCTTGTACAATTTTACCAGCGTTCGTTTAACACATATCCAATTGCAAGAAATGACCGCTATGAATGGTATCAAATCTATCAAAAGCACTTTCCTTACACGAAGGAAGAAAAAAAGCTGATGCTTGCTTACCTAGCGTATCCACAAAATTTCATCAGGCAAATTGCCCGCTATGTGAAAAGCGGAGAGCAGCGGGATGAACGAAATGAATTACGATTTGTGAAGAATCTTCAGCAAACCCATTGGCTTGTGAGTAACATGGAGTATTTTGTATCCCAAATTCAAGCAGCGGAGCATCAAGCTGAGCAAAGCCAGCAGCAAACATAAAACCTCTCCAACCGGAGAGGTTTTATGTTTTAAAATGTAGAGTCATGAATCAATGCTGTTATGCTTGAAAATGTGTTTTAATCGTTAACCCAATAAACACAACCAATAAAATAAAATCCAAAAGTGTAGGAAAGAGCAATGTTCGAATACCTTGAAAGACTGTAAGCGGAATGATGAAATCATATAGCAGTGTTTGAATATTCCGCATCCAGCCAGGTGTTGCAAAATTATAAGTACGCTTAAATTTAAATCGTCTCATTTTGCATTCCTCCGAAAATAACGGGTTTATAGTACCCTATGCGGGGCAAACATCCAGTGTGCGTCTCGTGCACTTTTTTCGATTTCCTGCATATATTACAAAAAACTTGGCAAAGCTTATTGACGATTGCACTTTCTTTTTTTAGACTATAGTTTGTATAAAATAATAACAAAATGCTTAGATAGGGAAGAGTACGATGTGTTTGCGTCTTTCAGAGAGAGAAATCAGCAGCTGAGAGATTTCTTAGATGACAGCGTCGGAAGGTCGCCCTTGAGCTGCTTCTTTGAATTTTACAGTAGAGGAAGCCGGGTGTAACCCGTTACCAGATAAAGTGTGCAAGCCTTCGCTTGCAAAAAAAGGTGGTACCGCGAATATAACTCCATTCGTCCTTTTCTGGATGAGTGGAGTTTTTTATTTTGAGAAGGAGGAATTTATATGACAAATACGGACAATAATTTACCAACGAAATACGACCATAAATCCGTAGAAGAAGGTCGCTATGAATGGTGGCTTGCAGGAAAATATTTTGAAGCAAAGGGCGAAGCTGAGAAGCAGCCGTACACAATTGTAATTCCACCGCCGAACGTAACAGGTAAGCTTCACTTAGGGCATGCATGGGATACAACGCTGCAGGATATTTTAACGCGTGCAAAGAGATTACAAGGTTATGATGTACTATGGCTTCCTGGTATGGACCATGCCGGTATTGCGACACAGGCAAAGGTAGAGGCGAAGCTGCGTGAGGAAGGAGTAACGCGCTACGACCTTGGACGTGAAAAGTTCTTGGAAAAGGCATGGGAGTGGAAGGAAGAGTATGCATCCCATATTCGCGCACAATGGGCGAAGGTTGGCTTAGGCCTTGATTATTCCCGCGAACGCTTTACGCTGGATGAAGGATTATCCGAAGCGGTACGTCATGTATTTGTTACTTTATATAAAAAGGGTCTCATTTACCGAGGAGAATATATCATTAACTGGGATCCGGCAACACGTACAGCTTTGTCTGATATTGAAGTTATTTATAAGGATGTACAAGGTGCATTCTATCATATGCGTTACCCGCTTTCTGATGGATCTGGCTATATTGAAATTGCAACGACTCGTCCGGAAACAATGCTCGGCGATACAGCGATTGCAGTTCATCCGGAAGACGAGCGCTACAAGCATTTAATTGGTAAAACAGCAGTGCTTCCAATTGTTGGCCGTGAAATTCAGATTGTTGGCGATGATTATGTAGATATGGAATTTGGCTCAGGTGCTGTAAAGATTACGCCAGCACATGACCCGAACGATTTTGAAATTGGAAATCGTCATAACTTGCCGCGTATCCTTGTAATGAATGAGGATGGCACAATGAATGCAAATGCTGGAGTATATCAAGGAATGGACCGCTTCGAGTGCCGCAAGCAGCTCGTAAAAGATTTACAAGAGCAGGGCGTACTTGTCAAAATTGAAGAGCACACACATTCTGTTGGCCATAGCGAGCGCAGCGGTGTTGTTGTAGAGCCATATTTATCAACGCAATGGTTTGTGAAAATGCAGCCGTTAGCGGATGAGGCGATCAAGCTTCAGCAGCAGGAGGAAAAGGTAAACTTTGTACCGGAGCGCTTTGAAAAAACATACTTGCACTGGATGGAAAATATCCGTGATTGGTGTATTTCCCGTCAGCTTTGGTGGGGACACCGTATTCCGGCTTGGTATCATAAAGAAACAGGAGAAGTGCATGTGGATACAAAACCGCCTGCTGATCCTGAGAATTGGGAGCAGGACAATGATGTTCTCGATACTTGGTTCAGTTCAGCGCTTTGGCCGTTCTCAACGCTTGGCTGGCCGGACAAAGACTCTGAAGACTTTAAGCGTTATTACTCAACAGATGTCCTTGTAACAGGCTATGATATTATTTTCTTTTGGGTATCACGCATGATTTTCCAAGGTCTTGAGTTTACGGGGCAACGTCCGTTCAAGGATGTGCTAATCCATGGGTTAGTTCGTGACGCGCAAGGTCGCAAGATGAGTAAATCACTTGGAAACGGGGTAGACCCGATGGATGTGATTGAGCAGTACGGTGCTGACTCACTTCGATTCTTCCTATCTACAGGAAGTGCACCAGGTCAAGACTTACGCTTTAGCATCGAAAAGGTAGAGTCTACTTGGAACTTTATTAATAAGATCTGGAACGCATCTCGTTTCGTGTTAATGAACATGAACGGCATGACATATCAGGAACTAGATTTAACAGGCGAGATGTCCGTTGCGGATAAATGGATTTTAACGCGCTTTAATGAAACAATTGAGAGCGTGACGAAAAACCTTGATAAGTATGAGCTTGGCGAAGTTGGTCGCGCACTGTATAACTTTATTTGGGATGACTTCTGCGATTGGTACATTGAAATGGCGAAGCTTCCGCTTTACGGTGAAGAGGAAGCGGCAAAGAAAACAACTCGTTCCGTACTTGCATATGTACTCGAAGGAACGATGAAGCTGCTTCATCCGTTTATGCCGTTTGTAACAGAAACAATTTGGCAGCACCTTCCGCATGAAGGCGAATCGATTACGGTAGCGCAGTGGCCGGTAATTCGTGAAGATTTAGCGGACAAGGAAGCAGCGGAGCAAATGCGCCAGCTTGTGGAAATTATCCGTTCTGTACGAAACATCCGCGCGGAAGTAAATACGCCGCTTAGCAAGAAGGTTCAACTGTACATTAAAGCGAAGGACGAGGCAACTCTTGCAAGTCTCAAGAAAAACAGCTCGTACATTGAGCGTTTCTGTAATCCGAGCGAGCTTGTGATTGAAACAGATGTACAAGCGCCGGAGCAATGTATGACAGCGGTTATCACAGGAGCGGAGCTATTCCTGCCTCTTGAGGATTTAATTAATCTAGACGAGGAGATTGCACGTCTTGAAAAAGAGCTGAAACGCTTAGACAGTGAAGTAGAGCGTGTGCAGAAGAAGCTCGGCAACGAAGGCTTCGTGAAAAAGGCACCTGCTCAGGTGATTGAAGAAGAGCGCAAGAAGCAGCAGGATTATACAGAAAAACGTGAGGCGGTTCGTCAGCGTTTGGCAGAACTAAAGAAATAAGCTGATATGCGAACCCGGCAAGATAAAAGCGAAGCCCGGGTTCGCTTTTTTCAGAAAGGAGACTAGGATGACATATGAAGAAGCGGTAAGTTGGATTCACAACCGATTAAAGTTCGGCATTAAGCCGGGATTAGAACGGATGAACTGGATGCTTCAGCAATTGGAAAATCCAGAGAGAAGAATTACATGCGTTCACCTTGCCGGTACAAATGGAAAAGGCTCCACACTTACATATATACGCTCTATCTTAGAGCAAGCAGAATATAAGGTCGGTACGTTTACTTCACCGTATATTGAAAGTTTTAATGAACGTATTAGCATAAACGGAACGCCAATTCCAGACGAGGACATTGCCGAACTTGTGCGTATCGTGAAGCCTATTGCAGAAGGATTGGATGAAACGGATTTCGGAGCAGCAACTGAATTTGAAATTTTAACTGTTATGGCTTTTTATTACTTCGGCAAGATCAATCCATGTGATATTGTCTTACTGGAAACAGGACTTGGCGGTCGCCTTGATTCGACGAACGTCATATATCCTGTCTTATCTATCATTACAACAATCGGATATGATCATATGCATGTGTTGGGAGAAACGCTTGAAGAAATCACATCAGAAAAGGCTGGCATTATTAAATCGGGCGTACCCGTTATAACTGGTGCTTCCCAACAGAAGGCTCTTGCGGTGATTGCGGAAGAGGCAAAGAAAAGACGCGCCAAGGTGTATACGCTCGGCCAAGAGTTTTCTGCAGGGCATAAGCAATCGACAGCGGATGGAGAAACGTTCACCTTTGAAAGTCCGTTTGGCATTATGGAAAACGTATGCATTACGATGAAGGGCACACATCAAGTACAAAATGCTGCGCTTGCATTAATGGCAGTGCATTATTTAAAAACATATCAATCATTTTTGGTGAAGGACGAGGACATTTATCGAGGATTAGAGAAAGCCTTTTGGCTTGGCCGGTTTGAGCAGCTGTCCCATCACCCGCGGATTGTAATCGATGGTGCCCATAACCCGGAAGGAATCACTAGCCTTGTGCAAACAGTACAGTCTCATTTTGCTGATAAACGTATAACGGTATTGTTCAGTGCGCTTGGGGATAAAAAAATAGATGAAATGGTAGCGGGACTCGAGACAATTGCAGATCGTATGGTATTTACAACCTTCGATTTTCCTCGTGCTGTTTCACCAGAGCTGTTAGCCCAGCATTGCAGCATGGAACAAAAGGAAATATATCAGGATTGGAAAGAAGCTATAGACAAAGTTAAACCGATTCTTACGGAGGAGGATTTGTTTCTTATTACAGGTTCACTCTATTTTATTTCGGGGGTTCGCAAATATATACGAGAAAGCAGATAGCGCATGCTGTCTGCTTTTTTGCACTGTAAGAAAGTATAAATTTCTAGCTAGCCAATTCGACGTAGTCGGAAATTTTAAGAATACAGTATAAGTAGAGCTACGCCTCTGTCTTCGCCTAAGAGCAAGGCTGTTTTCTTTAATGCTGAAAAAAGAGAGTTATCTCCCCTTCTTTTACAGATTTTCCGAACGGGAAAGCCCACTGCTTCAGCTGTGGGAGTGTCAAGTGATTGAACAAGGACGCTGAAGGTACTGTTTCTCGTACTCATGTCTATTCTTTTCTTTTTCTTTGTTCTGCTGAGCGTTATGTGAGAATAAACATAGAAATATGAAACAAATTGACGAAAATGATTTTCCTTCTCCTGACAAATCTCATGTTCTTTTTTAAAAGAACTGTGATACCATTCTAAAAAGCAATAAGAAGGGGATGAAGCCATGGACAAGCGTTCTCCGAAAATCTTAATTAAAGTGAACGGTACAGAAACAAACTATAAGGAGGAGCCGACAAAGCAGGATACCCCCCCGCAGGAGGAGTTCCAATGGATGCTTCCTTCCGAGCAAATTTCACAGCATAATGTAGTACCATTTCGTGCAGGAAATGAACCTTCAGTGGAGGCAAAAAAAAGGAAAGGGCACAGTAAGCGGACGATTCTCACTGTTGGAACGGCGGTTTTGCTCGGAACAGGCTTTGGCTTTGGGGTATTGCATGTGTTGGATGGTACGAAAGCAGAACAAAGCATGCCAGCAGCGGCTAGTGTAACTCCTGCGACAACTGCTCCTGTAGAGAAGCAAACGAAATCCTCGGAGCAGCAACAAACGCAGCAATCTGCAGCATTAGAGGGGCTTACTGTGTATGTTATACAAGGAAATGTGTTTTCCACAGCGGCAAGAGGACAAGCAGCACTAGAGGATATGAAGGAAAAGGGAATGCCGGGGGCTCTCATCAACTCCGATGGAAAAACCTTTTTGTTTATCGGTATAGCTAATGATGAAAAAGGGGCGAAGAAACTTGCCGCCTCCTATAAGGCGCAGGGCTTTGCTGCACTGGAAAAGCAGCGGGCTCTTACAGGTAAACAGGTACCGGCAGCATTCAAAAAATATGAAGAACTGATGGGCAAAGCTGAGAAGTCACTTCGTACTCTTATTGAGCAGGCTTCAACTGTGTATACGGCAGGGAAAATCAACAATGAGCAGTGGAGCGAGCTGGAAAAAAGCGTAAAGGAACTCGCCAAGGAGGGGAAATCTGTCGAGAAGGCTGAAGTGAAAAAGCTGCTTACGTATGTGTCGCTTTCCTATGATGCTCTACAGGAATATAAGCAAACAAAAGATGAGAAGACGTTTGTAAAACTGCAGCAGCTTTTGTTGGACGGACTTGTTTCCTATGAGACAGTTCTCACAGGAAAGGGCTCATAACCAATGGGAAGAAGAGGAAATCCTTCTTTCCTTTTTTGGTTTCTAAGCCGAGATTCGCAGAAATCGATGAACAAAGTGATATTTTGTAAAATTGAGAGGAAGTTGTATATTTGATACGATACAAGCGTATCTTCCTTCTAAAACAACATAGGAAAGGTGATAGGATGACAAAACCCCTTATTTTAGCTTCAGCATCCCCAAGACGCAAGGAGCTGCTAGAGCTTGTGCAAATTCCATTTGAAATTCATGTGAGCGAGGTGGAGGAAAAGATCGAAGAAACCGCGTCTCCGGCGGAGGTTGTGATGTCCCTAGCGGCGCAAAAGGCAGCGGATGTTGCGCAGCATTACCCTCATGCTGTTGTGTTGGGAGCAGACACGATTGTGACATACGGCGCACGGATGCTAGGAAAACCAAACAGCAAGGAAGAAGCTGCGGAAACGCTGCGCGTTTTATCGGGAAACACGCACGAGGTGTATACTGGAGTAGCGCTTGTTTCTGGGGATGAAACCTTTACTTTTTATGAACGAACAGAGGTAACATTTTGGAAATTATCTGAAGAGGAAATACAAGCATATGTCGAAACAGGAGAGCCTCTTGATAAGGCAGGGAGCTATGGCATTCAAGGAAAAGGCGCCGCGCTAGTTAAGAAAATTAACGGTGATTATTACTCGGTTGTCGGTCTTCCAGTGGCGCGTATTGTACGTGAGCTGCGATCTTTTATATAGGAGGAGAACAATGAGTATAAACCGTATTCGCGATATTGTAAAAGATGATCAGCCAAGGGAACGCCTATTGATAGAGGGGGTAAGCAGCTTGTCTAATACAGAGCTGCTTGCTGTTTTATTAAGGACGGGAACAAAGGAGGAGTCTGTTTTAGCGCTTGCAGGACGTATTTTACATCATTTTGACGGTCTTCGGATGCTAAAGGACGCAACGGTGGAGGAACTGACAAATATAAACGGCATCGGGATTGCCAAAGCAGCGCAGCTCATTGCTGCCTTCGAGCTGGGGCGCAGAATGGTACGGCTTGAATACAAGGAGCGCTATAGCATCCGCAGCCCGGAGGATTGTGCAAAATATATGATGGAGGAGATGCGCTTTCTGCAGCAGGAGCATTTCGTCTGTTTATATTTAAATACAAAAAATCAAGTAATGCATAGGCAAACTGTGTTTATCGGCAGCTTAAATGCCTCCATAGTACATCCGCGCGAGATTTTTCGTGAAGCGTTTCGCCGCTCCGCTGCCTCTATTATATGCCTTCATAACCATCCCTCTGGAGACCCGGCCCCGAGCCGTGAAGATATCGAAGTGACAAAAAGACTAGCAGAGTGCGGAAAGATCATGGGAGTGGATTTGCTTGATCATATTATCATCGGTGAGCATCGCTTTGTCAGTTTAAAGGAAAAAGGTTATATTTAAGTCTATTCATTTTTTTTGTTTTGTTTTATAATGTATTTTATGAGTTTTTTATAGGGTTTAGCGAACAATAAAGAAAGATACAGATAGAAACGTGTTGTTTTTTAAATATATAAATAAAATAAGGAAAGTATTTTCGTTTTGGAAAGGAAGATACACATATGTTAGGATTTGGTGGCTTTACTCGTGACCTTGGAATAGATTTAGGTACTGCAAATACATTGGTATACGTGAAGGGAAAAGGTGTTGTTGTGCGCGAGCCTTCCGTTGTGGCGATGCAGACAGATACGAAGCAAATCGTGGCAGTCGGCAACGATGCTAAGCAAATGATCGGACGTACACCAGGAAATGTTGTGGCGCTTCGCCCGATGCGAGACGGTGTAATTGCGGATTATGAAACAACAGCAACGATGATGAAATACTATATTAGACAAGCGCAAAAATCGAACGGTTTCTTTTCGCGCAAACCATATGTGATGGTATGTGTGCCGTCTGGAATTACAGCTGTAGAGAAGCGGGCGGTAATTGATGCTACACGTCAAGCTGGTGCGCGTGATGCGTATCCGATTGAAGAGCCGTTTGCGGCAGCAATTGGCGCAAACTTACCTGTATGGGAACCGACTGGCAGCATGGTCGTAGATATTGGTGGCGGTACGACAGAAGTAGCGATTATCTCGCTCGGCGGAATTGTGACAAGTCAATCGATTCGCGTAGCAGGCGATGAGATGGATGAAGCAATTATCCAGTATATTAAGAAGAATTATAACCTGATGATTGGTGAGCGGACAGCTGAAACGTTGAAGCTGGAAGTTGGTTCTGCTGGTACTGGAGAAGGCATTGAACCGATAGAAATCCGTGGACGTGACCTGATTACAGGATTGCCAAAGACAGTATTGATTCGAGCAGAGGAAATTGCAGATGCGTTGAAGGATACTGTAGCGGCCATCGTTGAATCTGTAAAGAATACGCTTGAGAAGACACCTCCTGAGCTGGCAGCAGATATTATGGATCGCGGGATTGTGTTAACAGGTGGAGGTGCGTTGCTTCGTAATTTGGACAAGGTTATTAGCGACGAAACCAAAATGCCTGTGCTTGTAGCAGAAAATCCTCTTGACTGTGTGGCAATCGGAACAGGAAAAGCGCTTGATAATATCGATTTGTTTAAAACAAAACTAAGCTAATTAAGAGGGTGTAAGTGTGCCGCAGTTTTTCTTAAACAAACGGTTGATCGTTTTATTAGTAAGCATTATCCTTCTTGTAGCATTAATCGGTATTTCATTAAAAGAGAGGCAACGGTTAACATGGCCGGAGCAATTTATAAAGGATACAGTTGGAGTAATGGAACGGGCCTTGGAAAAACCCGCGCACGCTGTGGCGGGTTTTTTCGAGAGTATTGAAGATATTAAAAATACATACGAAGAAAACCAACTGCTAAAGGAAAAGTTGGATAAGTATGCGAAGCTTTCAGTAGATGTTAAGAATTTGCAGCAGGATAACGAAGAGCTGCGGGCTATTTTAGGAAAAAAAGATTCTCTTGATAGTTATAACGGATTGCAAGCCACAATCATTGGACGGAACCCCGATAAATGGTATGATTTAGTTGCAATTGATAAGGGAGAGCAGCAAGGTGTGAAAAAGGATATGGCGGTTATTACAGAAAAAGGACTTATCGGCAAGATAAAGAGTGTATCGCAGTTTACCTCTACCGTTGAGCTGCTTAGCTCCTTAAATCGTACAAATCGTATTTCCGCCGTTGCAGAGGGCGATGAAAAAGTGTTCGGCTTAATTGAAGGATATGATACAGAAAAGCAGATGCTTGTATTTACAAAAATTCCATCAGATGCACAGGTGAAGAAGGATCAGTTCGTTGTAACATCCGGTCTTGGCGGCATTTTCCCAAAAGGGCTTGTCATCGGGCAAATTATTGATGTAACGCCGGATGAGTATGGCTTAACACAAACTGCTTATGTCAAACCTGCTGCTGATTTAAATGATATCGATCATGTTATAGTAGCGAAGCGAACGATGCCTGCGGCAGAAGAAGAGCTGCGAGAGTAGGGGGAGAACAAATGCAAAAATGGATTCTTTCCTTGCTTCTTGTCGCTGTCTTTTTGCTTGAGAATGTATTTTCTTTCAGTGTTTCGGTAGATTTCCTTTGGAAGGGGAGCATAGCGGTTCCTCATTTTTTGATCATCGTGCTATTCTTTATAGCTGTATATTATCATTCGCTACAGGCTGTATATTTTTCTTTATTGTTCGGTTTTTTATTTGATGTCGTAAATACGGAACTTGTTGGTATTTACTTGTTTCTTTATCCTGTATTGACCTATCTGGTTATTAAGGCAATGAAAATTTTACAGGTCAATGTATTCATTGTTTCAGTACTGGTATTAGTAGGAGTTGCAGCCTTAGAATACGCGGTGTATGGATTGCTGATGCTACTTGGGCAAGTTGATTTGACGCCGGGCATATTTTTTGAAAAGCGAATCCTCGCTACTCTCGTTTTAAACGGTATGTTTTTAGTGTTGTTTTGTGTCCCGCTGAAAAAATATTTCTTGCGTCTTGCTGAGGTGAGAGAAGAAAAATAAAAAGGATTTTCTGACTTTGTGTCGAAATGAATCGGTGGGGTGAGCGTTAGTGAAGGAACGAAAGCAACCATATGTAACGATTAAAGGAACAAAGGACGGTTTAACGTTGCATCTTGATGATACCTGTTCTTTTGACGAGTTATTACAAGAACTTGAGGAGCGGTTGTCTACAGCATTATATGATAGCGGCGAACGCTCACTGATTGAAGTACATGTAAAGGTGGGCAACCGCTATTTGACAGGAAAGCAGGAGGAAGCTCTGCGTACTCTTGTTCGAAATAAAAAGAATCTTGTAGTCAACGAAGTGGAAAGTAACGTAGTCACAAAGGAACAGGCATTAGAGTGGAAACAGGAGACAGAGATTGCATCTGTTACGAGAATTATCCGCTCCGGTCAAGTTCTTCATGTAAAAGGGGACTTACTATTAATCGGGGATGTGAATCCGGGAGGAACCGTCATTGCCGGCGGTAATATCTTTATTATCGGGGCTTTACGAGGTATTGCCCATGCTGGATATTCCGGTGATAAGCAAGCTGTTATCGCAGCATCAATCATGAATCCGTTACAGCTCCGAATTAGTGATGTGACGAATCGAACCCCCGATTATAAAGGGAAAGAGAGCGAAATGGAATGCGCATATGTTAACCAAAACAACCAAATCATAGTCGACCGCATTCAAATTCTTACTCACCTCAGACCTAATTTAACAAGGTTAGAAAGGGGAATCATATAGCTGTGGGAGAGGCAATTGTTATTACATCTGGAAAAGGCGGAGTCGGGAAAACAACGAGCTCTGCAAATCTTGGAACAGCCCTCGCTTTATCCGGCAAAAAGGTCTGCCTTGTCGATACAGATATCGGACTCCGCAACTTGGATGTCGTGATGGGACTAGAAAACCGTATTGTGTTTGACCTTGTAGACGTAGTGGAAGGCCGCTGCCGTTTGCCGCAGGCTTTGATTAAGGACAAACGATTTGAAGAATTGTACTTGTTGCCTGCTGCCCAAACGAGCGATAAGTCAGCGGTCACACCAGAGCAGATGATTGATATTATTCGTCAGCTTCGCCAAGATTTTGATTACGTATTAATCGACTGTCCAGCCGGAATTGAGCAAGGCTTTAAAAATGCTGTTGCAGGAGCTGACAAGGCGATCGTTGTCACAACACCTGAGGTTTCTTCTATGCGCGATGCAGACCGTATCATCGGACTGCTAGAAAAAAATAAAGAAATTGAGCCTCCTAAGCTTATTATTAACCGTGTTCGCAGTCATATGCTAAAAAATCATGAGATGCTCGATGTAGATGAAATTGTGCGAACCCTTTCTATTGAGTTAATTGGGATCGTTGAGGACGATGAAGAGGTTATTAAGGCTACAAATAAGGGAGAACCAGTGGCTCTTATCCCGAGTGGCAAAGCTTCTATAGCATATCGCAATATTGCTCGCAGATTGCTTGGAGAGTCTGTCCCTCTTCAGGCATTGGAGCAAGAAAAGGGTACAGTTTTGACGAAAGTGAAGAGATTTTTTGGTATTCGCTAAACACCTCGCGGACAAGCGCGAGGTGTTTTTCTTTTTTACTTTAAGAAAGTGTAAATTTCTAGCTGGAAGCCATTCGACGTAGTGAGAAATTTTAGGAACAAAGTATAAGTGCAGCTATGCCTCTGTCTTCGCCTAACGGCGAGTATTAGGACATGTCTGTTTTAAAAAAACGTCTGTGCTGAGACGAATATCTCCTCTGGACAACTCATACATATGTACAAACTATGTAAAGAGGAAGGGGACAGCATGCGGAAAAGGAAAATTGAAGACATTCGTAAGAGAATTGCTAAGCGAAAAGCGGAGCAGCAGCGTTATGCACCCTTTGAACAAGTAGAAGAACTGTTCCCAGAACTAGGTGGGGGGGAAGCAGAGTTTGGAGATGAGTTTGGAGATGAGTTTGGCCATGTTGTATTCGAGGAACCAAAGGAGGAGACACGTTCGTTATTTCGAAAGGAAGTGTTTCTCATGCAGCTGCTCTGTTCTGTTGCTCTCGTGCTAGGGACAGGTATTGTGTTCAAAAGCAATAATCCATCTTTAGAACAGGCTCGTACAGCTGTCCAGAAGGTCATGGAGGAGGAGTTCCAATTTGCTACTGTCTCGAATTGGTATGAGCAGCAATTCGGCAAGCCGCTTACCTTGTTGCCAACTTCCCAGACACAATCAGCGCAGAAGGAGAAAAACTATGCTATGCCTGCGTCTGGAAAGGTGCTGCAAAGCTTTAAAGCGAACGGGCAGGGCGTGTTTGTACAAACAAACATTAATGCTCCTGTAGATGCTGCGAATGAAGGGGTCGCTGTATTCGTGGGAAAGAAAGAAGGACTCGGAAATACAATTATCATTCAGCATGCTGACGGAACAGAATCGTGGTACGGCAATTTATCAGAAGCAACAATCGCGCTTTATGATTATGTAAAACAAAAGCAAAAAATTGGTGTGGTTGCCAACAGTGAAGATGGAAAGTCAGGTACCTTTTATTTTGCTTTGAAGAAGGAGAATCAATTTATTGACCCGATTCAGGTGATATCATTTGAATAGATATATAGAGGCATTAACAAAGGTGACGATTCATCCACTGTTTTGGGCTGTAATAGCAATTGGAGTGCTAACCGCTCATTTTAAGGAGCTGCTTGTTTTATTCGGAATTGTATTAGTGCATGAGCTGGGACATGGTCTAGCAGCTGCTCATTTCCGCTGGCGGATTAAGAGAATTCAGCTTTTGCCGTTTGGTGGAGTGGCAGAACTAGAGGAGCACGGAAACAAGCCTTTAAAGGAAGAATGCATTGTTGTGTTAGCGGGACCTCTTCAGCATATTTGGATGGGATTGGCGGTTTATGGTTTATACACTGGAGGCTGGATTTCAGAAGCATCGTATTCTTTTTTTATGTGGAATAATATGACCATTTTCTTTTTTAATCTTCTCCCAATTTGGCCGCTTGATGGTGGGAAGCTCGTATTAAATATTTACTCGGCCTTCGTTCCGTTTTTGCAGGCGCATCGCTTAACACTCCTTACATCGGGAGTTTGTTTCCTAAGCCTAACAGTTGCCGCCCTCTTTTGGAATGCTTCTAATGTAACAATGTGGACTGTTGTCATTTTTTTAGCCCTGTCCCTATATTTAGAATGGAAGCAAAGACAATATATCTTCGTTCGTTTTTTATTAGAGCGTTACTATGGGAAAAAACGAGATATTGAAAAGCTTACCCTCATTAACGCTAATGCAAATGACCCGCTCTATACCGTATTTATGCAATTCCGCCGGGGATATAAGCACTCGGTTGTTATTAAAGGGAAGGAACGGCAGCAATATACGTTAGATGAAAATGAGCTGCTATACGCATATTTCACAGAAAAGCGAATCAGCTCCTCAATAGGAGAACTTATTAGCTAGTGTTGACGCAGGCACTAGCCTTTTTGTATGGTAAAGAAAACTCGCTGATTGGCGAGCCGTTAGGCGAAGACAGAAGCGTAGTTGCCCTTATACTGTATTCCTACAATTTCCGCCTGCGTCGAATAGACTTCTTTCAGCTGGAAATTGATAAAGCTTTTTACAGTGTAAAGAAAACTCGCTGATTGGCGAGCCGTTAGGCGAAGACAGAAGCGTAGTTGCCCTTATACTGTATTCCTACAATTTCCGCCTGCGTCGAATAAACTTCTTTCAGCTGGAAATTGATAAAGCTTTTTACAGTGTAAAGAAAACTCGCTGATTGGCGAGCCGTTAGGCGAAGACAGAAGCGTAGTTGCCCTTATACTGTATTCTTACAATTTCCGCCTGCGTCGAATAAACTTCTTTCAGCTGGAAATTGATAAAGCTTTTTACAGTGTAAAGAAAACTCGCTGATTGGCGAGTCGCTAGACAAGAAGAAAAGAGGTAAAAAAGTGAGAACGCTATACATGAATCTGCTTGGAGAAGAAAAACGCATTGCGGTAGAGGAGAACGGCAAGCTGGCAGAGCTTTTTTTACATCGCCCTAACAATGAAGAGGTTGTCGGGAACATATATCGAGGACGTATTGTCAATGTACTGCCGGGCATGCAGGCTGCGTTTGTGGATATCGGAATGGAAAAGCACGCATATCTCCGCTGCGAGGATCTTCTGTCCTTTACAGAGGGGGTATCTATCAGCCAGCTGGTGCATCAAGGTCAGAAAATCATTGTGCAGGTTGTGAAGGAAGCCATGGATACAAAGGGGCCGAAAGTTACAACTAAGATAGAGTTCCCAGGAAAATATGTTGTTCATATCCCGTCTGACTCATACTCTGCTGTATCCAAAAAAATTCGGGATGAAGGAAAGAGAAATGAATTGCTGCAGCTTGGAAAACAGGGAGGCTTTGTGTTTCGTTCCGCCTGTGAAAGGGCTCCTATTGCACATGTACAAGCCGAGATGGGGGAACTTTGCCGCATAGCTGAGGAAATTCAAGCAAGCGGCCAGGAGAAGGTCCCGTTTCTCCTCTACTCCTCACAATCGTTGCTTGCCCGTCTGTTCCGGGAGATTCCGGCAGAAACGGTTTCCCATATCATTGTTGATGACCGTTTGAGCGTACGTGAGCTCGCTGAAAGAGTCAGTAAGGAACGCGTTACTTTATATACCGGAAAAGAAAACATATTCCATTCCTACGGCATCGAGCATGAAATCGACAAGGCATTAAAAAAAGTTGTGTGGCTTGAAAAGGGCGCGTATCTCCTAATTGAACAAACAGAAACGATGACAGTTATCGATGTGAATACAGGAAAATTTACAGGTAAGCAAACACTGCAGGATACAGTAAGAAAAACGAATGAGGCAGCTGCCATAGAAATTGCAAGGCAGCTGCGGCTCCGGGATATTGGAGGTATGATTTTAATCGATTTTATTAATATGAAGAATGATCGTGATAAAGAAGCTGTACGCAATCTGTTAATAGCTTCCCTAAAGAAAGAAAATACGCCAACTAGGGTGTTCGGATTCACTGCGCTTGGCATTTTAGAGGTAACACGAAATCGGAAGAGAAAGTCGTTGCGTGATATGCTAGAATTTTCATGCAGCAGCTGCAATGGCCGCGGCTTTGTTTCCTCTCCTGAAACGGAGGCTTATCGTTTACAGCGTGAACTGCTCACCTATAAAGGAACGGATTATGAGGCAGTTCTTGTTGAGTGCAGCCCGGATGTGCAGACAATCTTTCGGGACGGTTGTCTACAGGAAGCGCTGACGGTAGAGGTGTATTTTACAGACAGTGCATCGTCTGTGTATCATATTCGTCATATGGGAACAAGACAAGAGGTTATGCAGCGAAGTTTGTAAAATCCATTGTTGACAGAGTACTTCTATCTATGATAGGATTCTTTTGTTATAGTTTATAGCACCTATGGCTATATGCTACAACCGCACGCATTAGGTTTTCAAAGACAGATGTCTACCAATTGCGGCGAGTCTGAGTATACTTATGAGGAGGTGCAATTATGTACGCAATCATCGAAACAGGTGGAAAACAAATCAAAGTTGAAGAAGGTCAAGCAATCTACGTAGAAAAGCTTGGCGTTGAAGCTGGTGAAACAGTTACTTTCGACAAAGTTCTTTTTGTTGGTGGTGAAAACGTGAAGGTTGGTAGCCCAGTAGTAGCTGGCGCAACTGTAACAGCAAAGGTTGAGAAAGAAGGCCGCGCGAAAAAAATCATCGTTTTCAAATACAAAGCGAAAAAGAACCAACGTAAAAAGCAAGGTCATCGTCAACCATACACGAAGCTTGTGATTGAAAAAATCAACGGGTAAGGTATGATACAGGTTACGATACATCGCGAAAAAACAAACGCCATTGGTTCATTTACGATGAAGGGACATGCCAATTATGCACCGCATGGACAAGATCTTGTTTGTGCCGGCGCTTCAGCTGTTGTGTTCGGTGTAATTAACGCAGTAGAGGCGTTAACGGGTATAGTGGCAACCATTGAGCTTGGAAAGGACGGCGGCTTTCTGAAGTATGAGCTCCCAAGTGATTTGGATGACAATTCATTTGAGAAAGCACAGCTTCTTTTAGAAGGGATGCTCGTTTCTTTACAAACAATCGAAATGGACTACGGCAAATATATTCGCATAAAAGAAATCAAGCAGGAGGTGTAAATCATGTTAAGATTAGATCTTCAGTTTTTCGCATCTAAGAAGGGTGTAGGTAGCACAAAGAACGGTCGTGACTCCATCTCTAAGCGTCTTGGCGCTAAGCGTGCAGACGGTCAGTTGGTAACAGGCGGATCTATCCTTTACCGTCAACGCGGTACTAAGATTTATCCAGGTGTAAACGTTGGCCGCGGCGGCGACGACACTCTATTCGCGAAAGTTGACGGCGTTGTACGCTTCGAGCGTCTTGGCCGTGACCGCAAACAAGTGAGCGTATATCCTGTTGCTCAAGAAGCATAATAAACTCACGGAAAACTCTAACCTGAGTGCAGGTTAGAGTTTTTCTATATTAAAGAGGGGTAAACCGATGGATAAAAAGTGGACGGTTATAGATGCTTTGCGACATTCGCGTCACGATTGGCTGAACCGATTGCAGCTGGTCAAAGCACATCTTTCACTCGGAAGTACAGAGCGCGTACATGAGCTCATTGCAGAATTCGTAGGTGAATCGCAGCAGGAAGCGCGTCTGATGAATTTGAAAATACCTCTGTTTGCCGAGCTTTTGCTTACCTATAGCTGGGAACCTCAACCATGCTCCTTGGAATACGAAATACTAAGTGACATACATACCTTATCCCATTTAGATGAAGAACTAACAGCTTGGACGAAACAATTTCTCTCTTTGCTGCACCCTTGCTTAGATCAGCGTGAAGAAAATCACCTTTGCGTAACGGTTGAACAGGAAGAGAAAGATATTCGTTTCTTTTTTGATTTTCGTGGAAAGCTAACCTCTATAGAGAAGATGACACAATGGCTTGCAAAGCAGGAAAGCAGTGTGTTTTCTGTTTCATATTCATTAGACAGTGAAGAAGGATCAGTTGCGCTGCAACTGAAAGAAAAATAAAGAGTGGTGAAATTATGTTCGTCGATCAGGTCAAGATTTATGTAAAAGGCGGCGATGGCGGGAATGGGATGGTGGCATTCCGCCGCGAGAAATATGTACCAGAGGGCGGTCCGGCAGGCGGTGACGGCGGCAAGGGTGCTGACGTTATATTTATCGTCGATGAAGGATTACGCACGTTGATGGACTTCCGTTATCAAAGGCATTTTAAGGCGCCGCGCGGTGAGCATGGTATGAGTAAAGGTCAGCACGGTAAGAATGCGCAGGATATGGTTGTCAAAGTACCGCCGGGAACAGTGGTAATGGATGAGGATACAGGGCAGACGATTGCTGATTTGGTTACACATGGCCAAAAGGCTGTTGTCGCCAAGGGTGGACGAGGCGGTCGCGGCAATACTCGTTTCGCAACACCGGCAAATCCAGCACCGGAAATCGCAGAAAATGGCGAGCCGGGGCAAGAACGCAATTTGACATTAGAACTAAAGGTATTGGCCGATGTAGGGCTTGTCGGCTTTCCAAGTGTTGGGAAGTCTACACTATTATCTGTGGTATCGGCAGCGCGTCCGAAAATTGCAGCATATCATTTCACAACAATCGTTCCAAATCTAGGTGTGGTTGAGACTGAGGATGGCCGCAGCTTTGTTATGGCTGATTTGCCGGGATTAATTGAAGGTGCACATGAGGGAGTTGGACTTGGGCATCAATTTTTAAGGCATATTGAGCGTACGCGTGTAATTGTACACGTCATTGACATGTCTGGAATGGAAGGTCGCGATCCATACGAAGATTATGTAACGATCAATAGCGAGTTGAAGGAGTACAATCTGCGACTCACTGAACGTCCACAAATTGTTGTAGCGAATAAAATGGACATTCCAGAAGCAGAGGAAAATCTGCGTATTTTTAAAGAGCAGGTAGAGGATGATGTGAAAATCTTCCCGATTTCTGCTGTTTCTCGCCAAGGATTGCGCGACTTGTTATTTACAATTGCTGATCTTCTTGAAACAACACCTGAATTCCCGCTTGAAGAAATTGGGCAGGAAGCAACAAATGTGATGTACAAGTTCCAAAAAGAAGAGAAACCGTTTAAGATTACACGCGACAGCGATGGTGCTTGGGTACTGTCTGGTGCGGAGCTGGAAAAGCTGTTTAAGATGACAGACTTCTCCCGTGATGAATCGATTCGCCGTTTCTCTCGTCAAATGCGCGGTATGGGCATTGATGAAGCACTGCGCGAGCGCGGAGCGAAAGATGGAGATACAGTGCGAATTATGAAATATGAGTTTGAATTTATTGAGTAGAGCTGCCAAATGTAGGCAGCTTTTTTGCGTTGTGGGAAAGCATAAATTTCTGGCTAGAAGTGACTTCGACATAGCAGGGAATTTTAGGAATACAGTATAAGTGCAACTACGTCTCTGTCTTCGCCTAACGGCTTGCCAATCGACGAGTTTTCTTTACACTGTAAAAAGTATAAATTTCCAGATAGAAGCGAATTCGACGTAGCCGGAAATTTTAGGAATACAGTATAAGTGCAACTACGTCTCTGTCTTCGCCTAACGGCTTGCCAATCGACGAGTTTTCTTTACACTGTAAAAAGTATAAATTTCCAGATAGAAGCGAATTCGACGTAGTCGGAAATTTTAGGAATACAGTATAAGTGCAACTACGTCTCTGTCTTCGCCTAACGGCTTGCCAATCGACGAGTTTTCTTTATATGATGCTGTATCTGCATAGGGCACACCATATCAGGCTGACCTTATGAGGGAGTATGTATGTCGAAAAATATAATCGATATATGTATTGCCATGCTTATGTATATCGATTAAAATTTATCGTAATGAGAAAATCGTATTGGAGGATTCATATGCATCTTGAAAAAAGCAAGTAAGAAAACAACAAAACGATAGGTAGGGATGTGACCGATGAAATCCGTCAGAAAGTTATTAGTATACACAAGGCCTTATAAGTTTTTCGTCATACTTGCTCCATTGTTAATGGCACTAGAGGTAACAATGGATCTCTTGCAGCCTTTCATTATGCAAAGAATCATTGACAGCGGGATTGCAAACAATGATATGACATATGTTGTGCAAATGGGAGTACTTATGATTGCCGCTGCGATTATCGGGCTAGTTGGCGGGATGGGGTGTACGATTTACAGTACACGTGCGTCCGTGAATGTCGCAACGGATATGAGGCGGTATGTTTTTAGCAAGATAGGGCAGTTCTCAAGCGAGAACCGTGACTCGTTTGGAATAGGAAAATTAATTACGATTGTTACAAGTGATATCTCATCGATTCAGACTGCATTCATGATGACACTTCGCGTCTTTGTGAGAGGTCCGCTTCTTTTTATTGGGAGTGTTGTGATTGTCTTTTTTCAGGCTCGGCAGCTTTTTCCGATTTTGCTTGTTCTAATCCCCATCCTTTTATTTTTCATTATTCTTCTTTCAAGAAAAGCAGAAGTATGGTTTAGGAGAGTACAAGAAGGAATCGATCAGCTTAATACAAAATTGCAGGAAAGTATTGCAGGTGTGCGGGTTATAAAGGCGTTCGTACGTAAGGATTATGAGATCGGTCTATTTAAGAAGGTGAATAATTCATTAACGAAAACAACTATAACTGCTGATCAAATCATTACGATCCTTATGCCGATTTTAATGTTTGTAATTAATGTTGGCGTGGTTATTGCCCTATTGCTTGGGGTAATACGAGTGAACGAAGGAGTTATTCAGATTGGTATCATCCTTGCGTTTATCAACTATTTAAATATTATTTTAATGGCCTTAACATCAAGCAGTATGGTTCTCATGCAGTTAATGCGTGCATTTCCATCTGCAGATCGGATTCAGAAGCTGTTAGAGACGGAAAATGAGATTCAAAGCCTCATAGATTCAGAAAGAGCTGCTCGTATGGAAGGATACATAGAGTTTAGAAATGTTTCTTTTTCATATAGTAAAAATGGTGAAGCTGTTCTAAGAGATATCTCATTTACTGTCTCCAATGGAGAAAAAATTGGAGTTATTGGTCCAACAGGAAGCGGAAAAACTACATTAGGAAAACTATTGTCAAGATTGTATGATGTTCATCAGGGAGAAATCCTCGTTGATGGTGTCAATGTAAAGAATATCAAGCTGCAATCTCTTCGTTCGTCAATTGGCTATATTACACAAAAGCCGGTTTTATTTTCTGGCAGTATCGAAAGCAATCTTAAATTCGGCAAAACCTCAGCCACTTATGAAGAGTTGGCGATGGCGTCTAAACAAGCTTGTGCCACAGAATTTATTGAGAAGCTCAAGGACGGATTTGACTATCAGTTAACTCAGGGAGCGACAAATTTGTCAGGCGGGCAAAAGCAACGATTGTCAATTGCAAGAGCTTTTGTTAGAAAGCCGTCCATTCTGATTTTAGATGATGCGACATCTGCACTTGATGCCAATTCGGAAGCAGTAATTCTACAAGCTTTGGAATCTGATTTTCATGGTACAACAAAATTTATGATTGCTTCGAAAATTTCATCGATTATTGATGCAGATCGAATTCTTGTTATGGATGACGGTAAGATTGTTGGCAATGGGACACACTGCGAATTAATGGAAAACTGCCCGTTATATCAAGAGATTTACTATACACAAGTAAAGAAGGGAGGGGTAGCTGTTGAGTAACCAAACGAATAGCATCGCAAAAATGCAGCAATCAACAGGCGGAGGAGGTTTAAAAGGAAGAATCTCCGGGCCGGCGGCTAAAACGAAGGATCCAAAAGGCACTTTGCTTCGTGTTTGGAATTATATGGAGAGACAGAAAGCTGGTTTGCTAGTATCAACGCTATTGGTAATCCTTTCCTCACTTTTAGGCTTATTAGGTCCTTATTATATTGGGGTCATTATTGACCATTATGTTATCCCAAAAGACGTGTCTGGTACGATTAAAATGGCAGGATTGCTGCTTGGGATTTATTTGGCCGCATCCCTTTTTACTTGGCTGCAGGCCTATATCATGGTTAATGTATCACAAAAAACAATCGGTACCCTTCGTGAAGATTTGTTTGCAAAGCTTCAGACGCTTTCCTTGCGTTTTTTTGACCATCATAAACATGGAGACTTAATGAGTCGATTCACGAATGATATTGATAACTTGAGTCAGGCATTGAATCAAAGTGTCATTCAGATTATTTCGGCTGTTTTAACAGTGATAGGTGTTACAATTGCTATGTTTTCTTTGAATTGGATACTAGCGATTGTGTCTTTCATTACCATTCCATTGATGCTTTTTGTCACGAAAAAAATTGTCGCGGTAAGCCGAAAAAACTTTTCCAACCGGCAAAAGGATTTAGGGGAGTTAAATGGCTTTATCGAAGAATCGATTAGCGGCGGTGAAATTATTGCATTATTTGGCAAGGAAGATGATACATTTACTGAGTTTCACGCTGTTAATGAACGACTGCGTCAATCGGCTATGCGTGCGGACATATTCTCAGGATTTCTTGGGCCAACTAATAACTTTCTCAGTAATGTAGGGCTAGGGCTGGTCGTCGGGGTAGGGGGCATGATGGTGTTGAAGGAACTAACAACCGTCGGAGTCATTGCTTCGTTTGTCACGTATTCAAGGCAATTCTCAAGACCAATCAACCAACTGTCGACCTTATTTAATTCAATCCAAGCCGCACTTGCAGGGGCGGAACGTGTGTTTGAAACAATGGATGAGATACCTGATTTACAAGATAAAAAGGATGCTGTCCCTGTTAGCAGATTTCAAGGGAATATCGAGTTTAGCGATGTCAATTTTAGCTATAGCGATGAGAAAAGAATTCTGCAGCATATTCATTTTGAAGCAAAAGCTGGCGAGATGATTGCTTTAGTTGGGCCAACGGGATCTGGTAAAACAACCCTCATCAATTTACTTATGCGCTTTTATGATTCCGATTCAGGGAAAATACTTATCGATGGCAGGGAAATTAAGGATTATAAGATAAGAGATTTGCGTAAAAGAATTGGGATTGTCCTGCAGGATCCTTACTTATTCTCTGGAACGGTAATGGAAAATATCCGCTACGGGAGACTAGATGCGACAGACGAAGATGTTATACAAGCGGCCAAAACAGCGTCCGCTCATGGATTTATTAAGCATTTACCGGATCAATACAACACGATCATTACATCTGCCGGAGCCAATATCAGCCAAGGGCAAAAGCAGCTTCTGTCTATCGCAAGAGCGATACTAGAGGATGCTGACATTTTAATCCTAGATGAAGCAACGTCTAATATCGATACAAGAACAGAAGTTGAAATTCAGAAGGGACTTCGCAACCTGACAGAAGGAAAAACGAGCTTTGTCATCGCTCATCGATTGAAGACAATCGAACAGGCTGATCGTATTTTAGTTATGAAAGATGGAGAATTGATTGAACAAGGCAGTCATGATGAATTGCTTGATCAACGTGGATTTTATTATGGGCTTTACTGTAATCAATTTAGAATCTAGTGTAATACAAAGTTTCTTTGGGGAAGCATTCATTGTTTTTATGCTGACATTAAAGTAATTTTCATTTTGTGTGTAACAACACTCCATCGTCATCAAGATAACAAGAACGAGTGACCCCAAAACGATAAAAACGAGCAACTAACTCGCCAATTGGCGAGTTTTCTTTACCACAATACTGTACATATGGACCAGTTAGCTTAATAAGAATGTAAACTTTCCCATATAAAAACTGCACCTCAATTGTTAGATTTTTTTGTCTAACAATCGGGGTGCAATTCATTTTATTCTTTTAAGAAAGTATAAATTTCTAGCTGGAAGCCAATTCGACGTAGCGAGAAATTTCAGGAACAAAGTATAAGTAGGGCTTGCCAGTCGGCGAGTTTTCTTTATTTTGTTTTGCAAAACGAATAAACTATTTAATAAGCTGGCGGTATGCTTTGTGGAAAATGAAAGAAATTTTCAGGATCATATTTCGCCTTTACTTCTCGAAGTCTGGTAAAGTTTGCGCCGTAATATTCTCTTCCAAAATTTTCGATATTTTGGTCTGGAACATTAACATATGAACCTGCTACATATGGTTTTATCAGCTGACGTACTCTTTCAACTAATGCAAGGTTCCTAGCTTCTTCTGATTTCTTTTCCCAACTAGCAGTCCATTCCACATAAAATAATGGACTGCGCCAAAAGAAGGCTGTTTCTCTACTAGGTACTCTGCTTAAAGCACCACCCCAATTTATAAAAAAGAAATTGGCCTCTGTTCCAGTTGCTTCTTCCAAAAATTGTCTCATGATTGAAATAGGTTTTTCCGGCCAAGGATCAAATCCCCAAGCCGAGGAGAATTTAACACTCTGATCAGATCTACCAGGGATTGGTTCGTCAGGGTCTAAGAAATCTATACAGTCTGGATAGGATAATGTTTCTATAACTATTTGTGTTGGGGTTCCAGCATTTGTTAAAGGTTTCAATAATCTAGTCAACTCAGTTTTTGAACCCTGGAAAATTCCTTGTGCATGACACAAACCATTTACTTTGCTGTAAATTTCAAGTATGCACCCTAATCGTTCGTCTACAAACGGCGCCCAGTTTTGCCAAGCTCTAACTACCGTTTCAAATTGTTCCCATGGCCAAATGATATTAAAGACGGTTGCAGTTTTAGGGGCACGACGAACTTTAAACGTGTATTCGGTATTATATCCAAAATTACCTCCGCCGCCGCCTCTAGAAGCCCAAAATAAATCCTCATTGTAAGATTTATTTGCTTGAATAATCCTGCCTTTTGCATCTACCATTTCCAGTGCGAGAAGGTTATCACTTATAAGGCCAATCGATCGTGAGAGTACTCCAAACCCACCGCCCATCGTAATTCCTCCGATTCCAACGGTTGGGCTATCTCCAAACGGAGCCATAAAACCTTCCTGAGCTAATGTTTTTACAAGCGGGCCGACGTGAACTCCTGTTTTAACGGTTGCAATTTCCTTTTCTTCATCTAAACAAAATGTATTCATGTCACTCACATCAATAACAATTCCTTCCTTTACTACTGAAAGGTTCTTATCTAGAGCATGGCGACCACTTCTGACACGCAGGGGAACTTTATTCTCACGAGCCCATTTAATAGCATTACTTACATCGTATGCATTTTGTGCAAAAACAAAGACAAGAGGCAAGACATCCACATAAGGGTTCCAATTCTTAATTGCTTCTGTATAGCCCGGGTCTCCTTTGAAGATTACTCGTCCTGTTAACTTTGTAGATCCCATGTATTTCACTCCCAATAAACATTTTTGCAGACTATGTATTGTATGAATTGAGAGTTAATAAATTGCACAATTGGAGTTGTGTATGAACGAATTAAAATTATATAGCAGTTGCATAAGCAAAAAAAACGTCAAATTTAGACGTTTCTTTATCCTGCCTATTTCTAAACCAAATGTTTAGTTGTTCTTAAAGAATGGTTGTTCCTGCGCCTGCTAGCCTGTCTTTTTGGGATGCCTGTCTCTTAACTTAATGGGGCATGTAACAACACCCCTGTTTTCATCTAACGTCGGCGAGTTTTCTTTATTATAATAAAAGAGGGAGGTGCTTCTCATGTACAAAATCCTAATTGTAGAAGATGATGAGAAAATTGCACGCATTTTAGAGGAGCATGTGCAAAAATATGGCTATAGTTCATATGTAGTGCAAAACTTTCAGGAGATTAAGCAGGAGTTTCTGATGTATAGTCCACATTTAGTGCTTCTTGATGTGAATTTGCCGTATTTTGATGGCTTTTATTGGTGCCGACAAATTCGTACAGTGTCAAATGTACCCGTTTTATTTATTTCTGCGCGAACAGGAGATATGGATCAGGTAATAGCCATTGAGTATGGCGGTGATGACTATATTACAAAGCCATTCCATCTTGATGTTGTAATGGCAAAAATAAAGGGAGCACTGCGGAGAGTATATGGAGAATATGCGGCAAGAAACGAACAGGATTCCTATGGCGTTAACGGGCTTTTGCTTTTTCCTGCCCAGCATATGGTGCACTGGAACGATAGAAAAGTAGAATTAACAAAAAACGAATATAATTTACTGTCATGTCTAGTGAAACAAGCCGATCAATACGTCACAAGAGAAGAGCTGTTAGAAGCGCTTTGGGATGAAAGTACGTTTGTTGATGATAATACGCTTACAGTTAATGTAAAGCGTGTTCGCAATAAATTGGGGGAGCTTGGGATTGTTGGTGCAATTGTGACAAAAAGGGGTTATGGATACTCTTTTACGAGTGAGTGGGGGGAAGAGCAGTGAAATATATACGCGATTGGTTTCCTTTTCTCCTTATATACATTCTTAGTCATATACTGTTTATTCTAGTTGTGCAGCTCGATTTATATGTTCATAGGAAGTCACTTGAGACATCAACAATTCTATATGGAATCTCGTTATCAGGTTTTCTGCTTTTGCTGCTTCTAGGACAAGTCTATTGGAAACGAAGACGATTTATCAGGCAGCTTGAGCACTATGTAGCAGCAGGAACGGAACTTACAGATTCTTTTGCTATTCAAGAGCCGCCTTATCATGAGCAGAGGCTGATGCTAGAGGCGTTAACTTCTATGAGACAGCAATATATGGACAGTATGCAGAGAAAGGTAACAAAGGAGCAGCAACAAGTTGTTTTCTGGAATCAATGGATTCATCAAATGAAAACCCCTGTTTCTGTTATTGAACTGCTTGTGCAAAAGGGGCTTGCCAATAGCGGTGATGCCGAACTCCTAAAGCAAATTCGCGAGGAAAATGAAAGAATTTTACAAGGGCTTGATTTAGCGTTGCAGCTGGCCAGACTAGAGCGATTTGAAAAAGACTATAAAATTGAAAATGTTGACCTACTAGAGTTTGTCCGAGCGTTTATTAATGAGCATAAGAGACTGTTTATTCAGCATGGTGTATATCCGCGATTACAAGGAGACGAACGGAAATCTGTTATTCAAACAGACCGCAAATGGTTGGCTATTGCATTATGGCAAGTTGTTGGGAATGCGCTAAAGTATACGAGTATTAGCAGAGAGCAGCAAAAATACATAGAGCTACGCATTGCAAACAAAGGCAATAAGGTTGAGTTACATATTATTGATAACGGCATTGGGATTCCAAAGCAGGATATTAGAAGGGTGTTTGAGCCTTTTTTTACAGGAGTGAACGGAAGAAAGACAAGAGAAGCAACAGGAATGGGCTTGTATATCGCTAAGCATGCTTGTGATAGGCTTGGCCATCGGCTTACTATTGAGTCCGAGGTTGGTGCAGGAACAACGGTAAGCTTTGAATTTACTAAGGATGAAGCTTACTATAATATATACTATCCCAGGTGACAAAAATGTAAGATAACTCGCAACTTTGTAAGGAGAATCACTCGTTCCACTTTCTATATTCCCTTATAGTAAGGATAGAGAAAGGGGTATGAAATATGAGTGTATTAGAAACAAAGGGACTTACAAAGGTATATGGCACAAAGGGAGCAGTGGCAACAACTGCTTTAAAAGGGATTGACTTAAGGGTTGAGAAGGGAGAGTTTGTCGGGATTATGGGACCGTCAGGAAGCGGGAAAACAACGCTTCTTAATCTGCTTGCCACAATCGACAAGCCAACCTCTGGAAAAATCCTTATTAATACTCAGGATGTGAGTGGACTAAGAAAGGATAAGCTTGCCGCGTTTCGCCGAAAGCATCTTGGCTTTATTTTTCAGGATTTTAATTTGCTTGATACATTAACGATTCAGGAGAATATGATTTTGCCGCTTGTGATGGATCGTCGTTCTGTTACAGAAATTGAAAAACGAGTAGGGAAAATTGCCGACTTTCTTGGCATTACAGGCGTTTTGCACAAAAAGGTGTATGAGGTATCGGGCGGACAGCAGCAAAGAGCGGCAGCCGGGCGCGCGATGATTCATGAGCCTTCCTTGCTGCTTGCTGATGAACCGACTGGAAACCTAGACTCTAAGTCAGCAAAATCTCTTATGACAGCACTTGGACAGCTGCATGAGCAAAAGCAAGCGACCATTATGATGGTAACGCATGATCCAGTTGCTGCTAGCTATTGTGAGCGGATTTTATTTATCCGCGATGGAGAGATTTTTTCTGAGATCTGTAAGGGAAAGAATAAGCATTCATTTTTTCAGGAAATTTTAGATGTATTGTCCATGATGGGAGGGGATTATCATGAACCTTCGTCATCTCGCCTTTAAAAATGTAAAAGGAAATTGGCGCAGCTATAAAGCCTTTTTATATAGCAGCTGCTTTTCCATTATCATTTTCTTTATGTACACATCGTTTATTTATCATCCTGATGTGATAAACGGAGCCATTAATCCGCGTGTACAAAAGGGGCTTGTTGCTTGTAATTATTTAATTGTCGTGTTTTCTGCGCTATTCATTTTGTACTCCAATGCAACCTTTCTACGCTCACGGAAAAAAGAACTTGGACTGTTAACGCTCATCGGTGCTACGAGAAGACAAATTGTCCGCATGGTTATACTAGAGCAAATGATCATAGGGCTTTTAGCGATTGTCATAGGTGTAGGTACAGGAATGGTGTTTTCAAAGTTATTTTTTATGATGATGAGTACGCTGCTTGAGGTGAAAAACCCCATTCCATTTGTTTGGAATGGAAAAGCCATTCTGTTAACTTCTATCACTTATTTTCTATTATTTTTTGTACTATCATCCTTGGGAGTATGGAGCATTCGAAAGCTAGAAGTAGTAGAGCTATTGAAAGATGCCCGGAAAGAGCGGACTGAACCGTTTTACTCCAGATGGCTGCTTGTGCTAGGGATAGTATGTATTACAGTTGGTTATGTCTTATCCGTTCGTGTAACGTTAGTAAGTTTCGGGAAGTTTTTCTATCCAGTCATTGGCCTTGTGACAATTGGGACATACTTTCTATTTACGCAAGGAAGTGTAGCATGGTTAAAGGCATTGCAACGTAAAAAGAGCTTGTTTTACCAATATCCAAATTTGTTTGTCATTAGCAATCTTGTATATAAAATGAGAGACAATGCAAGGTTTTTGTTTACGATCTCAATCTTAACCGCGCTTGTTGTCTCGGCGACAGGAGCGATGCTGACATATTATGCGGATTTGAAAAATAAGGTAACAGAAGGTCGGCCATATGCATTTTCGTATACAGAGAAGGGAATTGGTTCGCATACCGTTTTGCAGCCTGAGCGATTGCAGGAAGCACTGCAAAAGTACGGATTTTCCGATGCGAGGGAAATGAGTATTGAACAGCTTCCTGCAAAGTTCTCTTCTATAAAAGGGAAAGAAATGGATATTATGATTGTGTCAGAAGCATTGTATAATGCTGAGGCGAAGCGGCTTGGCAAACAGGAGTGGCATAGCCAGCCGGGAAGCGGTGTGCTTCTGTACCCAGATGCGTACGGTGAATTTCGTTTTTATGAAGGCTCCCAGTTTGTTTTTACGCTCATGGGAGCAAAGCACAAGATGAAGCAAAATATACAGGAGGCAGATTCTATTTTTGCATCTGAGCTCTGTTTTTTGGTGAATGATGAGGACTATCAGAAATTTGCTATGTCTGTACCAGAAGGTGAACGATATGCCTATTACGCCTATGAGATTAAGAATTGGGAAAAAACAGAGGAACTTGCGCGAGAGTTACAGCAGCAGGTGACGGGAACAGGAGGAGAGTCTCGCAGCTTTGAGGGGAGAACCGGACCTGTTCAGGTGTTTGACACGAGGATATTGCCGTTTCTAGAGGTTAAGCAATCTGGTGCATTGACGCTGTTTATCGGCGGCTTCATTAGTGTTTTATTTTTCCTTTCGTCATGCAGTATGACATATTTCAAGTGGTTCACAGATATTGAACAGGATCGTTCCCAGTTTCATTCGTTGCTGCGCATCGGGATGACGCGGGAGGAAATTAATCGAGTTGCCATCCGGCAAATGGGAGTGGTCTTTTTTATTCCAATTTTTACAGGTGTATTGCATAGTGTGTTTGCTCTGTATTCATTAAGCCACATGCTAGATATTAACTTATTGCAAACAAGCCTTATTGTCATTGGCATATATTGCACAGCAGCGTTTCTGTACTTTTTGTTGGCGCAAAGAGAATATATGAAGCATATTTAGTCTTAGACCTTTGTTCCTTATACGAATATTAGAAAAACATATAGAAGGAAAAGTGTATCCATGGTATAACTAAGAGCATAATGAGTGAAAAAGGAGCGAACACCATTGGGTTATCGAATTGGATATTTAGGACCGGAGGCAACGTTTACCAACATGGCTGTAACGCGTTTCTTTCCGGGAGAAATAAGCATTCCTTATGTGACAATACCGGATTGCATTGATGCGGTTGCATCTGGAGAAATTGATTATGCGGTTGTACCGCTTGAGAATGCGATTGAGGGCTCAGTCAATATTACAATTGACTATCTCGTGCACGAACAGCCAGTCCCGATTGTGGGAGAGATTACGGTCCCGATTCAGCAGCATCTTCTCGTTCATCCAAACCATGCTGATACATGGCGAGAGGTGAAAATGGTGTATTCCCATCCGCATGCGATTGCGCAATGTCATAAATTTTTAAGTCAGCATTTAAAGGGAACGCCAGTTGAGGATGTAACATCGACAAGCGCAGCAGCACAGCTTGTGGCGCAGCATCCAGAGGAGAATATTGCAGCAATTGCGAATGAGGCAGCAGCTGAAAAATATGGTCTGACAATCGTACAGCGAAGCATTCATACGCATCAAAATAACCATACAAAATTTATCATTTTGCATCAAACGCCAGAAAGAAAGTTCCAAAGAAATGAGGATTATTGCGGAGAGAAGGCAACGCTGATGGTAACACTGCCGTCTGATTATGCCGGTGCGCTGTATCAGGTGCTTGCCGCATTTGCATGGCGTAAAATTAACCTTTCCAAGATTGAATCTCGTCCGATGAAAACCGGGCTTGGAAACTATTTCTTTTTAATTGATGTTGAAGGGGAGCATGATAGCGTTCTTTTATCAGGAGCAAAAGCGGAGCTGGAAGCACTTGGCTGTTCGGTGAGCTTTCTTGGAAACTATCCATGCTATTCCTTTAAACAAAACGAAAGCGCAAAGTCATAAGACTTGGCGCTTTTCTTTACATTGTAATAGGGTATAAATTTCTAGGTGGAAGTGAATTCGACGTAGCCGGAAATTTTAGGAATACGGTATAAGTTGCAACTATCGCCCATGTGGCAGGATAAGTGAGGCAGGCTTGCCAGAGTTCGCTTATGATGAAATTGACCATCTAAAATTTTTCTGAAAAGAAAATAGAAGTGCTTTATGAAGGGATTCTGAATAGATTTAATCTCACAATAGCTTTGAGGAGGCATTTAAATTATGTTAATCGTAACAACAGAAACAATCGCAGGTAAGCACATTGTAGAAACAATCGGGTTAGTTACAAGCAGTGTAGTACAATCACGCAACATCGGCAAGGATATTGTCGCGGGCTTGAAATCAATTGTTGGAGGCGAACTCAAAAGCTATACGGAGATGCTCGAAGATTCCAAGAAAATGGTGCAGGAACGATTGATTAAGCAAGCGCAGCAAGCAGGCGCAAATGCCATTATCGGCTTTAAGTTTGAATTGGCGGCTGGACAGGGGACTTCAGAAGTAATCGGGTACGGAACGGCGGTTATTGTTGAGTAATGCTAGGAAATGTTGGCAGTGCGTTCACTGTTTTTTTATGTGCTTCTTGCACAAAATAAAGGACTGAGCACGGGTGGTTTTCCCGTGCTCAGTTTTTCTTACAAGATAAGAAAGTATAACTTTTCGGGGTGATGTCTAGCTCCCAAGGCCCAAAATGGCAGACTCCGGGCTGAACCTCCGCAAAAGGCAAAAAGCGCCTTTTACTCCGGCCCACCCCTGCGCTGCCATAAAAGGCGGGCCTTGTCCGCTTTTCTTAATCTTCTACGAGAAATCCTGCTGCGTCAAGAGCCCGGCATGCGTCATCTAGTTTACGGATGGAGTCGGCCTCGATCGTGTGAAGATGAATGCCGCCAGTTAATTGTGATAGATAGGCTGCATTGGTTTCTTTTATTTTTTTTAAATATGCTGCCATCTCATTGCGTGTGCTAACAAAAATGGGTGCTGTTAAGTCTCCATAAACCGGATGTTCAACCTTTACATCCCGAATTGTAACGCCGTGGTCGACAAGAATGGTTAGCTCTTGTTCAACTTGCTCAGGCCGATGAAGGCAGGCGATTACCCGTTCAAAGCGCTGCTTCGGGGAGAGAGGCTTCACATACAGATATCCCTGTGATGTCGCGATAATCGGCTCGTTCCGTGCCTTAAGGAGAGAGATATCCTGTACAATCACTTGTCGGCTAACATTTGTTTTCTTTGATAATTCTCCGCCGGATAACGGTTTTTCCGTTTCCATCAACCAATGTAAAATGAGCTGTCTTCGTTCCTCGCCCAGTATTTTTTTTTGTTCGTTTTCACTCATGTCAAGCTGGCTCCTTTAAAAAATTGCTGAAGCATTGTTCTGAGTACCTCTAGCGTTTTATAAATGTGTTCCTCCGTTGTATGAACACCGAAAGAAAAGCGGACATATTGCTTTGCTTCCTCTGTTTCCTTGCCAATAGCGAGCATCGTGTTGGAGGGCTCTTGCTTTCCGATTTGGCATGCGCTGCCTACAGAAACTGCGATACCGTGTCGATTACATTCAAGCATTGTATACTGACCTTCTATTCCTTTGATGGTAATGCCTATAATATTAGGCAAGCAAGATGTTGGATGCCCCTCCACTGAAATCGAGTATCCCATGGATTGCAGTCCATCCACGAACAAATGGCGCAGCTGTGTCAGGCGAGCCGCTTCCGTCTCCATTTTTTCTGTTATATGTCGAGCTGCCGTAATGAAGGAGGCTATGCCTGGTACATTCACGGTGCCGGGACGAAATCCACCTTCATGGGAGGTGCCCTCAAATATAGGACGCCAGCGAATCTGCGGGTTAATATAGCACGCGCCAACTCCTTTTGGACCGTATAGCTTGTGCGATGAAACAGATAGACTGTCGATATGCATGCTTAGAACATCTATTGGAATCTTTCCGAATGTTTGTACACAATCGGTATGAAACACTATACCATACTTTTTTAAAATTTTTCCAATTTCTTTTATATTTTGAAGAGTCCCGATTTCTGAGTTCGCGTGCTGAATGCTTGCTAATACAGTTCGTTCTGTTATGCTGTTCTCTAAAACCTCCAGGTCAACCATCCCATAACGATCTACTGGTATATACGTAACATCATAACCGTCTTTTTTTAGCTTCCGAAAGTAGTTGCGAATCGAGGCATGCTCTATGTCGGTTGTAATAATGTGACTTCCCGGTCCGTGTACAGCTAACAAGGAGTGAAGGGTCCAATAGTTCGATTCTGAGCCGCCGCTTGTAAAATACACTCCCTGCTCCTTACCGCCAATCATACCCGCAAATTCCTTCCGGCATGCTTGCAGCAAGGCAGCTGCAGATGTTCCTGTATCATGCAGGCTTTGTTCATTTCCAAAGTATTGCTGAGAGGCCTGTACGAAAGTCTGCAAGGCTTCCTCGCTCATTGGAGTTGTTGCTGCGTAGTCCATATATATCATAATCGTAGCCTCTTTTCATGGAAGAATACTTGCTTTCTTTTACCTTTTCATAAAAAGGTCTTGTCATTAGTTTAAATATATGTAAATATAGGTGTCAAGACAGTAAAAAAAGTGGAAACAGGAGGCGTACGGGATGGACGTCTTAATTGTTGGAAGCGGGCTAGCTGCATTACAGACAGCAAACAGGCTTAGTCGGTCAAAGAATGTGATTCTTATCACAAAGAAAACAAAATATCATAACAATTCAAATATGGCGCAAGGAGGGGTTGCTGCTGTTTTCGCCCCAGAGGATCACTGGACCTCTCACTACGAAGATACGATCCGTGCTGGCTGCTACTATAATAATAAAGCTGCAGTACAGTACTTGGTTCAAGAAGGATCGAAGGAAATCCATCGTTTAATTCAAGGCGGTATGGTATTTGATGGAGATGAGAATGGTCCTAGCCTCGGACAAGAAGGCGCGCACAGTATGAGAAGAATCCTTCATGCAGGAGGGGACGCTACCGGAGCAAATATGATGCAGCATACATTGCAGCATCTCTCGGATCGGGTGCAGGTCATAGAGAATGAAACGGTATTAGATTTAATTGTTGAAGATGGGGTATGCCTTGGAGTGGTAACGAGGAACGAAGAGGGTGAAGTAAAACGCTATTATGCGCCTCATACTGTACTCGCAACAGGCGGCAGCGGATCGCTTTATTCATTCAGTTCCAATAATGGTACGGTAACAGGAGACGGACTGGCGATGGCGTACCGAGCTGGCGCGGAACTCGTTGATTTAGAGTTCGTGCAATTTCATCCGACAATGCTATATGTGGATGGAGGGTGCCGCGGTCTTATATCAGAAGCGGTGCGCGGAGAAGGAGCGCTCCTTTATAATTCTCAGGGCGAGCGTTTTATGGAAGGCATCCACGAGCAAAAAGAACTTGCTCCAAGGGATGTTGTAGCAAGAGCAATTCATGAGGAAATCTTAAAGGGAAAAAGTGTATATTTGGATATCACAATGATCGAGCGTTTCACTTTACGCTTTCCAACCATTGCCTCCTTATGTGAAAGCAATGGAATTTCTTTGGAAGAAGGTCGTATTCCTGTTGTGCCAGGTGCCCATTTTCATATGGGGGGCATCCAGACAAACTTGGATGGCGAAACAACAATTCCGGGATTATATGCTGTGGGAGAAGCAGCATGCAACGGGGTACATGGTGCGAACCGACTTGCAAGTAATTCTTTATTAGAATGTCTTGTATTCGGTAAACGACTTGGAGAGCATTTACTCACAAAGCCGGCTGTAAAGATACAACCAAGCAAGCCAAAGCAGCAAGCGGCTTTCCCAGATGTTACGCTTCCATCAAAGAAAGAGCTGCAGGAGATGATGATGAAGCATGCTGGGATTGTCAGAACGGAGCAATCTTTGCAGGAAGTCAAGCAATGGATTGAACGTCATTTATCTTTCGCAGCAAGAGAAGCGCTTCCATACGAACCGCTAACAAACGAGCAAGTAACAATATACAACATGATGACAGCCGCGTGGCTGATGGTGACGGCTGCGTTGGAACGAAGAGAGAGTATAGGCGGACATTATCGAAGTGATTTTCCAAATAGAAGCGAAACGGCAAAGCCGATTGTATTGTCAAAAGAGACCATGCTTTCATTGGCGCGATAAGGGGGAATAATATGAATTCGTTAAAATTGAAACACGCATTGCAGCAATTTTTTATGGAAGATATCGGAGAACGTGATGTGACGTCACAACTTATTTTTCCAGGAAACATGCAGGCGAAGGGAACGTTCCTTGCGAAAGAGAGCGGTGTGTTTGCCGGTGCAGATGTGATTACAGCTGGTTTCCATCTGCTTGATTCAAGCATTAAAGTCGAGCTTTACAAGAAAGATGGAGACCGTGTAGAAAAGGGAGACATTCTTGGTGCGGTGTACGGACCGATTGTACAGCTATTAACAGGTGAACGCGTTGTTTTGAATATCATCCAACGTATGAGCGGAATCGCTACATTGACGAGAGAAGCAGTCGAGTGCCTGAATAGCGAGCATACGCGCGTTTGTGACACAAGAAAAACAATGCCAGGTTTGCGTATGTTTGATAAATATGCTGTAACATGCGGCGGCGGCTATAATCACCGTTTTGGATTGTATGACGGCGTAATGATTAAAGACAATCATATCGCGTTTGCCGGTTCGATTACAAAGGCCGTGGCGGCTGTGAAAGGGCAGCTTGGCCACATGGTGAAGGTTGAAGTAGAGACGGAAACGAAAGAACAGGTGCTTGAAGCAATCGAAGCAGGCGCAGATATTATCATGTTTGATAATCGTACACCAGAAGAGGTAAAGGAGTTTGCGGCTCTTGTACCGAGCAGCATTACAACGGAGGCATCTGGCGGCATTACCTTGGCGAATTTGCATAAGTACGGTAAAACTGGCGTTGATTATATTTCGCTTGGAATACTAACGCATTCGGCAAAGGCACTTGATATTAGCTTTAATATTGAAGGATAACTTAAAGGGTGTTAGGGGGAAAAAGCATGAGTATTTTAGAGATGGTAGAACAACATGGTCAAGTGGCACTTCCAGAACGATATGCGAACATGTCTGTAGAAGAAATGGAGAAGCGCGTTCGTGAAATTAAAGAAAAGTTTGGGGATGAATTGTTCCTTCCTGGACACCATTATCAAAAGGATGAAGTTGTAAAGTTCTCTGATTCCACAGGAGATTCCTTGCAGCTTGCACAGGTAGCAGCAAAAAATACGAAAGCAAAATATATTGTATTTTGCGGCGTGCACTTTATGGCGGAAACAGCAGACATTTTGACGACTGACGAACAGGTTGTGATTTTGCCGGATATGCGAGCTGGCTGTTCCATGGCGGATATGGCGGATATTGAGCAGACAGAACGCGCGTGGCCGAAACTGCACGAGTTATTTGGCGATACAATTTTACCGCTTACCTATGTAAACTCTACAGCTGCGATTAAAGCATTTTGCGGCCGAAATGGCGGGGCAACTGTTACATCATCAAACGCAAAGCAAATGGTAGCATGGGCATTTACGCAAAAAGAACGCATTCTATTTTTACCGGATCAGCATCTAGGCAGAAATACGGCGTATGACTTAGGTGTGCCTCTTGAGCATATGGCAGTTTGGGATCCACAAACAGATGTGCTTGAGTATGAAGGGAATTTAGAAGATATTAAGGTCATTCTATGGAAGGGGCATTGCTCCGTTCACCAAAACTTCACAGTGAAAAATGTAGAAAATATAAGAAAGAACTACCCGGATATGAATGTAATCGTACATCCGGAGTGCTGTCGTGAAGTTGTTGCTGTTTCCGATTACGCAGGATCTACAAAATATATCATTGATATGATTGAACAGGCACCGGCAGGAAGCAAATGGGCAATTGGAACAGAAATGAATCTTGTGCAACGTATTATTGCACAGCATCCGGATAAGCACATTGTATCGGTAAATCCGTATATGTGTCCGTGCTTAACGATGAATCGCATTGATTTGCCGCATCTGCTATGGACATTAGAATCATTGGAGCAGGGCGAAGTAGTAAACGTGATTGAAGTAGATAAAGAAGTTGCGAAGGACGCGTTGCTTGCACTAGATCGTATGCTCGCTTTGGCATAATAGTAATGAAGGTAGAACGAAGCAAGGGGATATCTCTCTTTGCTTCTTTTTTTATACTTTACGAAAGTATAAATTTCTAGCTGGAAGTCAATTCGATGTAATTGGTGATTTTAGGGATTTGATATAAGTGCAACTACGCCCCTGTCTTCGCCCAAGGGCATAGCTTGTCAATTGGCGAGTTTTCTCTATAGGCTTAGAGAGTATAACGTTTCCGGAGTATTGTGTAGTTATAGGTGAGGAACGACGATATGCGCTCTCGTGCTTTACACAGGGTTGCCCATAAATTTTGTACATAAAGTCCTTTTCTAGCGCATAGATTGTGATGAAGTCACATGGCACTCAAACTTTCATTCCTAATTATAGAGATGTTATACAGGAGGGGGAAAAGGTGAAAATTCATATTGTACAAAAAGGAGATAGTTTGCATAAAATTGCAAAGAAGTATGGAGTAGACTTTAATGCAGTAAAAAGTGCGAATGCACAGCTGAGTAACCCCGATTTAATTATGCCGGGCATGAAGATAAAAATACCATCTGCCAGCATGGCAGGTAAGAAAAATCCCGGGGCAGGAGCCGTGTCGCCGAAAGAGTATGTTAAAGAGGTACAAATGAAGCAGCCTGCTTCAGAAATTAAGACGCTCTCAATCGAAGAAGAAGAAGAAATTATACCAGGAACTGGTCCAGCTACAGAGCAGCCTGCGATGCAGCCAGAAATGGTGCAGCAGCAAAAGGAATATCAGTTGCCTCCAATGAAACAAAAGGAATATCAGTTGCCTCCAATGAAACAAAAGGAAATGCCAATTCAAAAAGAGACGCCAATTCAGCAGGAAACACCGGTTCAAAAGGAGACGCCGATTCAGCAGGAAACACCGGTTCAAAAGGAGACGCCGATTCAGCAGGAAACACCGGTTCAAAAGGAGACGCCGATTCAGCAGGAAACACCGGTTCAAAAAGAGACGCCGATTCAGCAGGAAACACCGGTTCAAAAAGAGGCGCCAGTTCAAAAGGAAATGCCAATTCAAAAACAGGCACCGATTCAAAAGGAAATGCCAATTCAAAAACAGGCACCGATTCAAAAGGAAATGCCAATTCAAAAACAGGCACCGATTCAAAAGGAAATGCCAATTCAAAAACAGGCACCGATTCAAAAGGAGAAGCCAATTCAAAAAGAGGCGCCGATTCAAAAGGAAATGCCAATTCAAAAAGAGGCGCCGATTCAAAAGGAGAAGCCAATTCAAAAAGAGGCACCGATTCAAAAGGAGAAGCCAATTCAAAAAGAGGCACCGATTCAAAAGGAGAAGCCAATTCAAAAAGAGGCGCCGATTCAAAAGGAAAAGCCAGTTCAAAAAGAGGCGCCAATTACAAAAATGGCTGCTCCACAAAAAGAAACAACAAAGTTTTCAATCAATATTTTACCGCAGCCCCCGCAGCCCCCAACGAAGAATTTTCATGTTGCCAATGAATTCAAGGTCGGAGGAGCGGAAAAGAAGGCGGAAAAGCCAATCGTTGTTCCAGGAGCAAGCAAATCTAATACAGAAGCTGTTTCGCCGATAGCAAATAAAGGAAGTAATGACTTCCAATTCATTGTTCCTAGTGCTGAGAAAGCAAATGTAAATATGGCTGTATCCCCGGCAGCAGGAAAAACGAACGTAAATCCTGCGGCCGACAAAGCAAAAGCTAATCCAATGCCTAAAGCACCGCTACCAAGCTTTACAGCACCAACAGCAGAAAAGGAGAATGTAAATGTGCCCGTTCTTCCTGCTGCTGATAAAGGACAAACGGGAGCACCTTCTCAAGCTATAAGTATACCGGGCCTCAGTCCTGTTCAGGCACAAATGCCAAATCCAATTCTTCCTGTTGCTGATAAAGGACAAATGGGAGCACCTTCTCAAGCTATAAGTATACCAGGCCTCAGTCCTGTGCAGGCAGAAATGCCAAATCTGACTCTTCCTGCTGCTGATAAAAATATTGGAGCCTTCCCAACGCTGCCATTAACGGGCTTTATGCCTCAGGTGACAGCTATGCCGAGCATTGGTGCAATGCCTGCACCAAATCCAGGAATGGTGTTGCCATTAGGAGACATGCCAAACACGTCAAATCCAGGAATGTTGTCACCATTGGGAGACATGCCAAACACATCAAATCCAGGAATGCTGTCACCATTGGGAGACATACCAAACACATCAAATCCAGGAATGTTGTCACCATTGGGAGACATGCCAAACACATCAAATCCAGGAATGTTGTCACCATTGGGAGACATGCCAAACACATTCAATCCAGGAATGTTGTCACCATTGGGAGACATGCCAAACACATCAAATCCAGGAATGTTGTCACCATTGGGAGACATGCCAAACACATCAAATCCAGGAATGCTGTCACCATTGGGAGACATGCCGAACACATTCAATCCAGGAATGGCATCGCCATTGGGAGACATGCCAAACACGTCAAATCCAGGAATGTTGTCGCCACAGGGAACTATGCCGAATCTATCAAATCCGGGGATGATATCACCTTCAGCGAGTATGCCATATGGGAATACAGTATTCGATAATATGGCAGCAATGCCGAGCCAGTCCTATATGCCTTCATACGATCCGTATGCTGCTCCAGTTGTTTCCCCAGCATACGAAATGAATCCGTATGGGGCAATGCCGATGCCAACCTATGTCCAGCCGCCGCAATATATGCCATATCCGCCATATCCACAATATGTACCAGCATATCAGCCGCAGCCTCCATACTATGGAGGAGTACCATATCAACCGCCATATCAAACGTCATATCCACCTGTATATCCTGGATATGTGCAGGGAGCTTATACACAGTTTGAATCATCTGCCTTCATGCAGCCGCATCATCATGCTCCTTATGAGTCATCTTCTTTACAAATGCCGTTATATGATCCAAGTGCATCTGCAACTAGTCCTGCCTACGATCCTAATATGCCGCCGGCTCTAAGTCCTTATGCTCCGCAAGAGGATTGCGGCTGCAGTGATCCGCAGTCATCCTATCCATATGCGCCGCAGCCTGGGGGACCGTATGGAGCGCCGTATTATCCGTCCTATCAGCAAGTGCCGTATTATCAGCCAACGCCGTATACACCGTATGCGCCGCAGCCTGGTATGCCTTATTATCGTCCTGCACAAACATCTATGTTTGGTACACCGGACATTGATGATGAAGATGAAACGGAATAAGCACCAACTGGAAAAAGGCGATGCATTAACACATCGCCTTTTTTTCTTCTTGACGGGGCATGGGATAAACGTACGGTACATTGTACGATTGCGGCCGACTGTGTTTTTTATTCAATGTGAGGCGGAGTCTTATATATTGAAAGGGTACAATACGTATGAACAAGCAAGTAAGCAAATAATATTTCTGCAGCATCTGCAGCAAACTGGTTTCCGGCTTACCTCTTATATACAGCTATTTCCGTCCGGGCTACAGTATGGTTGTTTTGATGGGAGATATTGGGTTTTATTTCGGTATATCCAGCATATAGGGATGTTTAGCTTTAGCGAGGAACAGAACAGACGGCAAGCTGCAGCAGCGCTTGATCAATATCATTGCTACGCTTCTAAAATGCCGAACTACTTATTGTCGCAAGTGCCGCTTCTTGAATGGAATGCAAAATGGCAGATGCGCATGCTCAAGTTTGAGCGCCATACGTCATTGATTTCATCTTTCATTGGCAGTGAAATAACGAGTCAGTTGCTCCGCTGGGCAGAGTTCTCTTTGTGTGGGTTAAGTTCTTTTGACTGGTCTTCGCAGCCATATGGATTTATTCATGGTGATGTTATTGAGCATAACTTTGTTAAAGGGGAACATACGTACCTTATCGATTTTGACTGTGTTAGCTTTGGTCCTATTTTGTATGATTATGTGAAATATTGCTATGGGATTCTTCCTTTTCTGAATTGGTCATTTGTTGCATTGACTCGATATGAGGAACTTCACCCCTTTCTTCTTAATAGAGCATTTCTGTTAGCACTTATATTTCCAGGGGATATCATGAGGGAATGGGATTATTTTTTAGAACTTCCTTCCTTTTTACAGGAGAAATTTCGCCGAAAACTCATTTTATTTACGAAAAATAACTATGAATTACGCTTCGCATTTGTTGAGAAATTATATAATGTGATAACATAACTACAGGCAACAAGTCTAAGAAAAGGGGTAGCAGGAAATGGAAAATAAAATTGCGAAGCTGGTGGAATGGCTCCAACAAAAGGTAAAGGAAGCAAATGCAAATGGTGCAATTGTCGGTATTAGCGGAGGAATCGATTCAGCTGTTGTAACGCACTTAATCAAACGTGCGTTTCCGGATCAATCTCTTGGCTTAATTATGCCTTGCAAAAGCAATCCAAAAGATCAGGAAGATGCGTTACGCGTTGTAGAAAGCTCTGGGATTGATCATTATGTGATCAACTTGACAGAAACGCATCAAGCATTGTTTGGTGAAGTTGAAAAGCAGCTTCAGGCAACAGGTGAATGGAATGAGGAGAAGGCTCGTCTTGGAGATGGCAATACGAGAGCCCGTTTGCGTATGACTACTTTATATGCGGTTGCGAATAATTTCAACTATCTAGTTGTTGGGACAGACAATGCGGCAGAATGGCATACGGGCTATTTCACAAAATACGGCGATGGCGGTGTTGATCTAGTGCCGCTTGTACACTTTACAAAGGGAGAGGTGCGCGAAATGGCTCGCCTGCTCGGAGTACCAGATGAAGTGATACATAAAGCACCGACAGCTGGTCTTTGGGAAGGGCAAACAGATGAAAACGAAATGGGTACTACATATAATATGATTGACAAGTACCTAAAAGGCGAAGAAGTCCCTGAGCAGGATCGTGCAATTATTGAAAGATTGCATGCACGCTCTGAGCATAAACGTGATTTAGCAGCAGCTCCTCCAAAATTCTAAGCTAAATACTTACAGTTTAAAAACCCCCTCTGCTTGTCATGATAAGAATGAGCATCGTATTGATGTTCACTTAGCAGAGGGGGTTTTTGTATTGAATAACAAATGGAGGATTCTTGCAACATCGTTATTTGTTGCCGGTGCTTTAACTGCTTGTAATACAGATAGAGACACAGCTATAGAAGACCGTAATGCACATAATATGTCGACACGTGAGTATCGAAATGTGGCAGATCGCAATGTATATGGCACTGACGCAGTACCTGGAGCTAACCCTTGGGATGCTGGCCGATTGGGCTATCATAACAAGGCAACTGGTACCCCAGATGGTACGGCCGATGGGGCAGCAATGCGCAGACATGTAAGAAGCCAGATTACAGGAATCGGGGATAACAATATTAACAATCATCTCAGAAAAACGGGATTGAACGATAACAATATTAACAATCATCTCAGAAAAACGGGATCGAACGATAACAATCGTAATAGAGAAATTACAGGTACGACGGGTACAGGCACATATCCTGGTGCGGGCATCACAAATGTTGGGACAACACGTTCAGGTGCTGGAGCAACAGGCACGGGAGCAGACATGACCGGTACAGGTGCTGGAGTAGGAAGAATGGACATGGGCGCAGGCACATACAGTGGTGAAGGTCCTGGTGTTACGAACATTGGCATGACGCGCTCCAATCAAATTGACGGCGGTACAGGAACGCGTGATTACAATATGAACCGAGTAACAAACCGCTACAGCAATCCAGATATGACGGAATATAATCGAGCGTATGATGCAAACCGTGTCACAAATCGCGGAGCGAAAACAGATGATTACGGAAATGTAAAATATTCTAAAGTGAATCAAAGAATGAAACAAATTGGGAATAACGATCCTAATTATAATTATTATGGTTCCCGTAACTATCACGGGCACTTAACGAACGATGGGGATACAACGCGTAATCTGACAATCAGTGATTACAATGTTGATGGGGGAGGCGCTGCAGCGGAAAAGATTGAAAATCGCGTGAAGAATTTACGTGATATAGACCGCGTTGCAGCTGTCACATATGGAAATGATATTCTGGTTGCGGTTAAGCCTCGTAATGCCGCAGCAACGGGAACATTAGAGAGTGATGTACGACGTGTTGCCGAACCGTATGCGAAAGGGCGCACCGTTCATGTGACAGTAACAAAAACGATGTACGATCGCGTACGTAATATGAGCAACCAACTGAGAAACGGTGCTATGACAAACGACATGAATCGTGATATGACGGATTTATTCCGTTCGATTCGTACGGATTACCAGCGAGTAGCAGATTAATGTAAACAAGAGGGGATGGCAAAGCTGCCATTTCCTCTTTGTTATACTTTAAAAAAGTATAAATTTCCAGCTGGAAGCGAATTCGACGTAGTGAGAAATTTTAGGAATACAGTATAAGTGCCACTAAGTCTCTGTCTTCGCCCAAGGGCAGGGCTCGCCAGTCGGCGAGTTTTCTTTACACTTTAAGAAAGTATAAATTTCTAGCTGGAAGCCAATTCGACGTAGCGAGAAATTTTAGGAACAAAGTATAAGTGCAACTACGCCTCTGTCTTCGCCCAAGGGCAGGGCTCGCCAGTCGGCGAGTTTTCTTTAATAAGAGGGATAAAATAACTCATTCCGGTAAAAATACATATGTATTTGCGCTATTCCCCGATTCTCTTCAAAGAGGTGATTCGTATGGATGTCATAATGAAGGCTATATTTACAATAGTAATTGCCTGTTTCATTATGTTAAATGAGGGAAATGTATGGGCTGCGCCAATAGAGCCAATAATCCCAAAGCGACCGGATGCTTCTCATGAAGAGCCGCGCATAACCGTTATTTTGCAGCGTACATATTTAGATGGAGAAGTGAGTGAAGAGGTGCTTACAGAGAAAACGCAGCAACTAGAACAAGTGCTGCGTAAATACAAAGATTGGCAAATTGTTGACCGTGATGATGTAGAGATTGTTTTACAAAAGAGGATCAATGATATCTCTCCCTTACTAAAAACAAGCGGTTATTTCGGTGTTTCAAAGGAAGGGATTTTGCAAATTTTTAAGGGTATGCCAAATAGTGAACATGTTATTCAATCCTTTTTTCAAATTGATACGAAGAAGCTGGAGACAGATCGCCGCCAGCAGCTTGAGAAGGGAATTCGGATTCAGTCAAAGGAGCGTTACGCGGAAGTACTAGAGGAAATGAAAAGCTACTCCAATTCGCAAGACTAGCTGCCCGCTAGTCTCTTTCTTATATTTTAGGAAAGTATAAATTTCTAACAGGAAGACCGTCCGATGTAGGGAGAAATTTGAAGAATACAGTATAAGTAGGGCTACACCTCTGTCTTCGCTCGGGGAGCAGGGCTCGCCAATCGGCGAGTTTTCTTTATATAATGAAGGACCTCTCGCTGTGTTTGTACTTTTTTCGGTAACTTATGATACAATGAAAGTCATGACTAAAAAGGGAGAGGTCGTACCTTGTTTGAATATATTACAGGAAGCGTGGAATATACGGGACCGGAATATGTTGTGATTGATCATAACGGAATCGGATACCAAATTTTGACGCCAAATCCGTATGCGTTCCGACCGAGCAAGGAGCTAGTTCGTGTCTATACATATCAGTATGTTAGAGAAGATGTATTGGCCTTATATGGCTTTCAGACGAGACAGGAGCGTTCTTTGTTTGTGAAGCTGCTTGGCGTTTCAGGCATCGGACCAAAGGGAGGGCTGGCTATTTTGGCAGCCGGTCAAATTGAACAGGTTGTGCAGGCGATTGAGCAGGAAAATGAGACGTTTCTTGTGAAATTTCCAGGTGTCGGCAAGAAAACAGCCCGGCAGATGATTTTGGATTTAAAGGGGAAGCTTGGAGATGTGCTGGCTGATTTTCTGCCAGATTTATTTTCTGCCTCGTCTCATCCTGATGAGGGGGGAAATGCCCGCGAGCTAGATGAGGCATTAGAGGCGCTGAAGGCGCTTGGCTATGCGGAGCGTGAAGTCAATCGCGTGGTGCCCGATCTGCAAAAAGAGTCCCTTTCAACCGAGCAATATATTAAAAAGGCACTTCGTCTTCTATTAAACGGTAAGAGGTGATGATCGTGGACGAACGTCTCGTTTCTGGGGAATCTGTATTTGAGGATACTGAATTGGAATACTCACTTCGCCCGCAAACGTTAAAGCAATATATCGGTCAGGAAAAAGTAAAACACAATCTAGAAATTTTCATTGAAGCTGCAAAATTGCGAGAGGAAACACTTGATCATGTTTTACTGTATGGTCCACCTGGACTAGGGAAAACAACTTTAGCAAATATTATAGCAGTGGAGATGGGAGTGAATATACGGACAACATCAGGTCCGGCAATTGAGCGTGCCGGTGATCTGGCAGCAGTGCTAACGGCTCTTGAGCCAGGAGACGTGTTATTTATTGATGAAATTCATCGTTTGCCGCGTGCGGTCGAGGAAGTGCTTTATCCGGCAATGGAGGATTTTTGTCTTGATATTGTGATCGGAAAAGGCCCTTCTGCCCGATCCGTCCGCTTGGATTTGCCGCCATTTACTCTCGTTGGCGCAACGACGCGTGCGGGTGCGCTCAGCGCACCGCTTCGTGATCGTTTTGGTGTGTTAAGCCGCTTGGAATATTATGACGTGAATCAGTTGTCTCACATTGTTGCACGAACAGCGGATGTGTTTACGATTGAAATTGAAGCATTGGCCGCACATGAAATCGGAAGACGGTCACGCGGAACCCCGCGTATCGCTAACCGTTTGCTGCGCCGTGTACGGGATTTTGCTCAGGTGCGCGGAAACGGCATTATTACCTTTGAAATTGCCCAAACAGCACTAGAACTGCTTCAGGTCGACAAGCTCGGTTTGGATCATATTGACCATAAGCTATTACTTGGCATTATTGATAAATTTCGGGGCGGTCCAGTAGGGTTAGATACGGTAGCAGCGACAATCGGTGAAGAGGCGCATACAATTGAGGACGTATACGAGCCGTACTTATTACAAATCGGTTTTCTGCAGCGTACGCCGCGTGGACGCATCGCTACCCCTTTGGCATATGAGCATTTTCAGCGGGAGGCACCGAAGCAATGATGGATTTTTCAAAATTATTTTTGACCCTCGGTGTTTTGTTTATTGTGATCGGTCTTGTTTGGAGGTTTATCGGCAAGATTCCGGGGGATATTTTAGTTAAAAAAGGAAATGTCACCTTTTACTTTCCCATTGTAACATCCATTTTAATTAGTATTTTGTTGTCGCTTATTTTGTATGTAATAGGAAGATTTAAATAGGAATAGGTGGAATTATGGATATTCGTTTATTTGATTTTGAATTGCCGGAGGAGCTTATTGCCCAAACACCGCTAGAAAAACGTGAAAGCTCCCGTCTGATGGTGCTGCATCGGCAAAGCGGTGAGATTGAGCATAAGCACTTCGCAGATGTTCTTTCATACTTAAATCCAGGAGATTGTCTTGTACTGAATGAAACAAAAGTAATGCCTGCACGTCTTTACGGTGTAAAAGAGGATACAGGTGCGCATATTGAAGTTTTGCTTCTCAAGCAGGAAGAGAATGATTGCTGGGAAACGCTTGTCAAGCCGGCAAAGCGTGTGAAGGAAGGAACTGTACTGTCATTTGGCGAGGGCAGACTGAAAGCAACATGCACTGGTATAGGAGAGCAAGGCGGGCGCTTGCTGCAATTTTCGTATGAGGGCATTTTCTATGAAATTCTGGATGAACTTGGCGAAATGCCGCTTCCTCCTTATATTAAAGAACGTTTAGAGGATCGCGATCGTTATCAAACCGTATTTGCACGCGAGGTTGGTTCAGCTGCGGCACCAACCGCAGGTCTGCATTTCACAGAAGAGCTTTTGCAGCTGATTCGCGATCGCGGTGTACATATCGCATTTATTACGCTCCATGTTGGACTTGGTACATTTCGTCCGGTAGCAGCTAGTGCCATAGAAGAGCATGAGATGCACTCCGAATACTATCATATGTCCGAAGAGACAGCTGCGCTTTTAAACCGCGTGAAGCAAGATGGCGGACGCATTATTACGGTCGGGACAACGTCCACGCGTACGCTTGAAACAATTGCATCCCAATTTGGTGAATTCCGCGCTGTTTCGGGCTGGACGGATATTTTCATTTATCCAGGTTATCAATTTAAAGCAATTGATGGACTTATTACAAATTTTCATTTGCCGAAATCGACGCTTATTATGCTCGTTAGTGCACTTGCAGGGAGAGAGCATGTGATTCATGCGTATGAGGAAGCGGTGAAGGAGAGATATCGCTTTTTCAGTTTTGGAGATGCGATGCTTTTAATTTAAAGAGGAATTTCAGGCAATCTATCGGTTGCACGATGGTGTAAGTTGTTTTTCTTTTGTATGTGAACAGGAAGGAGTAATTTTATGGCAATAAAGTATGAACTTATTAAGAAATGTAAGCAAACAGGTGCAAGACTAGGGCGTGTGCATACGCCACACGGTTCATTTGAAACACCTATTTTTATGCCTGTTGGCACATTAGCTACGGTAAAAACGATGTCGCCGGAAGAATTGAAAGAAATGCAGGCGGGTATTATTTTGAGTAATACGTATCATCTATGGCTTCGCCCTGGGCATGAAATTGTGCGCGAGGCAGGCGGGTTGCACAAGTTTATGAACTGGGATCGTGCCATTTTAACAGATTCTGGCGGCTTTCAAGTATTTAGCTTGAGCGAGTTTCGTAAAATTGAAGAAGAGGGTGTGCATTTTCGCAATCATTTGAATGGAGATAAATTGTTCTTGTCTCCAGAAAAAGCGATGCAGATCCAAAATGCGCTCGGTGCGGATATCATGATGGCATTCGATGAATGTCCGCCGTACCCGGCTGAATATGAATATATGAAGCGTTCTGTAGAGCGGACGAGCCGCTGGGCGGAACGGTGTCTAACGGCGCATGAGCGTCCGCATGATCAAGCGTTGTTTGGTATTATACAAGGTGGCGAGTACGAGGAACTGCGCCGTCAAAGTGCGCGAGATTTAATTTCGCTCGACTTCCCGGGCTACGCAATCGGTGGCTTATCTGTTGGGGAGCCAAAGGATGTAATGAATCGTGTGCTTGACTTTACAGCGCCGCTTCTTCCGGAAAACAAACCACGTTACTTAATGGGAGTGGGATCGCCCGACTCATTAATTGACGGTGCGATTCGCGGTATTGACATGTTTGATTGTGTGCTGCCGACGCGCATTGCCCGAAACGGAACTTGTATGACGAGCGAAGGCCGTCTCGTTATTAAAAATGCGAAATTTGCACGAGATTTCGGACCGCTTGATCCGAAATGCGATTGCTACACGTGCCGCAACTATTCACGTGCGTATATCCGTCATTTAATTCGATGCGACGAAACGTTTGGAATTCGTTTAACATCTTATCATAATCTTCATTTTCTGTTAAAATTAATGGAGCAGGTGAGACAAGCCATTCGAGAAGACCGTCTTGGTGATTTTCGTGAAGAGTTCTTTGAGCAATATGGCTTTAACAAACCGAATGCAAAAAATTTCTAAGTCATACATATGAGACTTAAAAAGGAGGAATAAGGCATGAACAGTTTAGTAACGCAGGTGTTGCCACTTGTCTTAATGTTTGCGGTGTTTTATTTTCTATTAATCCGTCCGCAGCAAAAGCGTCAAAAAGCAGTAGCGCAAATGCAAAGCAGCTTGCAAAAGGGTGATCAAGTCATCACAATCGGCGGAATGCATGGCATCGTTGATTCTGTTACAGACACAACGCTTGTTTTAATAGGAAGCGACGGATCTCGTTTAACGTTTGATCGTAATGCGGTACGTGAAGTGAAAAAGCAGCAAGCATAACAAAAAAACTTGGCATATAAAGTGCCAAGTTTTTTTGTACTTTAAGAAAGTATAAATTTCTAGCTAGAAGCCAATTCGACGTAGTAAGAAATTTTAGGAACAAAGTATAAGTGCAACTACGCCTCTGTCTTCGCCCAAGAGCAGGGCTCGCCAGTCGGCGAGTTTTCTTTACACTGTAAGAAAGTATAAATTTCTAGCTGGGAGACCATTCGACGTAGCGAGAAATTTTAGGAATACAGTATAAGTGCAACTAC
>JBEPZN010000010.1:0-137829 GCA_041640875.1 Ectobacillus sp.
AAGAGGCCACACCCGTTCCCATACCGAACACGGAAGTTAAGCTCTTCAGCGCCGATGGTAGTTGGGGGTTTCCCCCTGTGAGAGTAGGACGTCGCTAGGCAAAAAAAAAGCCTTGTTTTGAATGCAAAACAAGGCTTTTTTTGTACTGTAGGTAGGAAGTTATACTATAAACTTCAAACCAGTTGCTTTATGACTATTCGTGTTTATATGGTTGGCGATGTGATACCAAATATTAAGGAATCTGGAAAAAAGTATACATTTATTTATTTTGTTTTATGGATTATTATAAGAATGTACCACAGAGGTGATACAAACGAAAGAAAAGGCAAGACAATCGCATGTTGTCTCACCGCGAGAAACATGTAAGGCACTTGCTTGAAAGATTTCTTTTATGGATATATTATAGATAATCATATCACTAGAGAGAATCGCGCAGGCTCTTAGATAGCCTGTGAGGAAAGTCCGTGCTCGCACAAGCTGAGATGCTTGTAGTGTTCGTGCCTGGCGAAACCGTAAGCCAGGGCAGTCAAGTATTTGACTGACGGCAGGGAAAAAACCTAAGTCCAATAGGATATGGTTTGACTACCTTGAAAGTGCCACAGTGACGAAGCTCTGATGGAAACGTCGGAGGTGGAACGAGGTAAACCCCACGAGCGAGAAACCCAAACAATGGTAGGGGAAGTGTCTGAAGGGAATTGGAACTGACAGACACCGCGGCAATTATGCGGCGAGATAGATGATTCTCCATCCTATGCGAGGATTTGATCCGTTTGCAGCACAGGATGAACAGAACACGGCTTACGAAGGTCGATATGATTGTATATCCTATAGAAAAAGGACAGAAAGAATTCTACAGTTCTTCCTGCCCGATTTCACTTAATTATGGAGCTATAGCCAAGCGGTAAGGCGGACAGATTCTAACTCTGTCGTTCGTTGGTTCAAATCCAGCTAGCTCAGTTTATCGTCCAATTGTAAAACTGTGAACGGGTCAGGGCAGGAATGCAGCAGCCATTAGCAGGAAAGCAATGTGGGCGGTGTTTACATAATAAAGAATTACTATTCTAAGAGCCCTAGTGATTTTAGTCCATTATAAATTCCCGACTCGGTTACGCTTGTTGTTGTATGCTTTGCATACGGAAATAGATTAGGATGCGCATTCCCCATCGCAAATCCTTCACCTACATAACTTAGCATTTCTTTATCGTTCATGCCGTCACCAAAGGCAATTGCGCTTTCTTTAGGAATACCGAGACGCTCTAGAATCATCTGAACTGCTAGACCTTTGTTCACCGTTTCTCTGATCACGTCATAGCTATGGCGAAACCCCTCAATATTCACCTGTGATAAATGAATTTCAGCATCCTCTTCATATAGGGCGTATTCATTTTCACTTAAGTTGATAAGGGTGATACCTAAAACTTGATTGAGAATGTCAGCGGTGATGCTGTCGTTTTTATACAGATGAAATTTTTTCATAAACTCCTTTGTAATAGGGGCCTCTAAAGAAGTAAATGCATTCTTATCACTCGTATACAGAACGGCTTCATGGCCATGTGCTTTGGCGATGTCTAGAAAGTGTTTTACTGTAGCCTCGTTCATTGCTTCACGGAAGATCGTTTCACCCTTATAGATTGCGAACGCTCCATTATAGCCGATAAAGGAGTTAATATTGAGCTCTTCTCCGATGTTTGCGATCTCGTGCAGAGGTCTTCCTGTTGCGAGGAATACCTCTAGACCCTTTTGCTGCAACTGGGCCACAGCCTGTTTTGTAGAATCTTGAATCGTATCATCAGGCGTAAGAATTGTTCCGTCAATGTCTAAAAATAAAATTTTGTAGTTTGTCATTGGCTCTCTCCATACTCATTGCATTTTTTACAGCAATTTGCTAAAGCTGTATAAGGGCATTCTATCACAAAACATGATTTGGCAAAACAAGGATATGGAAGCGGAGGAGCTGTTTGATACAGATTGGTGAAGGAAGAGATCTAAGTAGTAATAGAATGAAACAAAAGCACGGGGACACCTCTGACGATTGCAATATAAGCACGGTCAAAGGTGTCCTCGTATGCTTTTTTGCCAAGTTATGAATTTTCGTTTTGTTGTCCTAACTCCTTTTTAGCTAGAAACATGTTGGCAATCTCTAGGCGTTTATGCTCATTAACGGAATCGCCTGGATATAGCTGTTCTGTTTTAGTGGGATGCTTTGTGTCCAAAGCAGATGTAACTCCTACCGTTGCTTCTTTTGGTGCATTCGTTTGTAAATCCTTATCTTTCATCATGTTTGTGTTTCCTCCTCATAAAGTACGTTGCGTTATCGTAAAGAAGAAAGGAGGAGAAGCAGAATAAAGATGAACACAGCTAAGCCTGGGAAGAGGGGGGACAACTTATTTCCTTCTTCCTTCCGGACATCTTGGCGGCTGCCGGGTGAAATTTCCTGTGCAAACTCCTCGTTGAAATTGCTTTGATCTTCTTTCATCGGTTATACTCCTATGTTGCGATTTTTTACACTTTAAAGTATAAATTTCTAGCAGGAAGACAATTTGATGTGGTTAGAAATTTTAAGAATAAAGTGTAAGTGCAACTAAGCCTCTGTCTTCGGATAAATGAGTCAGGATATTGCATGCCTAACATACAATTTTAGATTGAACGAAAGCAGTGTTTCTCATGCATGCGATAGCGGTAAAAATGATTTGCAGGCGTTTTATTATTATAGAAAGCAAATTCTGCATAACAATATGCTGTATAAAAGGAATAAAAATAGCAGAATATAGAGAGGAAGGGGGGACTTTATATGAAGATAAAATCAAAAAATATGTACGGTCAAGTACCTAATCCAGATGGACGCCTTGAAGGACCAATTAATGACTCGTTTCCAGATTCAGGACGTCAAATGGGAGTTAGAATTGATGCTGATCCAGCTTTGCCAAAGCAGCCGACAAATCCGTTTCATGCAACTCCCCAGACTGACCCAGGTATGGAAAAACTGCACGAAATAATGAACGCCAAAGAAGTATAGAGAGCAGAACGAGAGTCGAGAAGAGGCTTTTGTACAATCAGATTTGATGATATATGGAAGAATAAATTATAGAAGAAGCTGTTTCTATCAAAAAATAGAAGCATGTTCTTCTATTTTTTTATTTAGATGGACAAATATACAATCCAATCTATCACATTTTAATAGAATATAGTACATCTGAGTGAGGAGGGGATATAAAAATGACAGAGAAGAAAGTGTATATTAATGCTGAGGTGCAGGGAGAGCGAACTGTTACAGAGTACGATGTAAATGGAAAATTGAAGGTTACTGTTGTGATTAACAATCAATTTACAAATGCCCCAAATACAACACAAATTGCTAGCGGAGCAGGGCGCAGCAGCACAGCTGGAAATAATGCTGCAATCGATTCATCAAATACGGAGCAGCAGCAAAGCGTAGGCGGACAAGGAAAAGCGAGAAATGAAGGTATGAAGGGTGAGCAGTTCCAGCCGCAGGACAAGCATGCGAGTCATCATGATAGTGATGAAATTGTGTTTGTTATCAATAATCAGCTTCATTGCAGCGGGAAGACTGATGCGGCAGCTACCCAAGTAGCGAGCGGCAGCGGTGTATATAGCGCAGCTGGCACGAATGCCGCGGTTGAAAGCACAAATACGAAACAGCAGCATGCTGTTGGCGGCGATGAAACAGGTCGGGCATTGAATAAAGGTATGAATAATAAGCAAATCGAAAAGCGGAGTAGCTTTCATGAAAAGCAGCAGCAGTCGATTGATGGACTTAGGCTTTTTGTGAGATAAAATAGGGAGTACACATAAAAAGGTGAAAAAGGATATTGATAGAAATTTAAGATATGCACCATTGTTTGAAATAGGATGGTTTGTTATATACAATAAACATGACATAGCAAAGGAAAGCTACGCATCCTAAAGAGTTTACTTAGGAGAATGCTCATCATGTTTTCCTTTTTTATTCTAAAAAGTGAAAATTTATCTTTACTATTCCTGTTCTTGTTTTCTATGATAGTCGTAAGAGAGACATGCAGCAAATTGGATGTGGAGGAACGTGAAAATGGAAAGAACAAGGGCTGTGAGCGAATCATTTCAGAGGTTGTATAAGCAAATCCCTATTCCCCTTGTTGTACTAGATACAAAAGGAATGATTGTCTACCAAAATCCTCTTATGGATGATTGGCTTGATGTAAGAGAAGATATTACAAGTCCTAGCTCAATTTATGAGTCTATACATCCAGAGGAACGGGAGCTGTGTATACACAATCTTAATGAAGGATTAGAATCCATCTCTTCACCTGTCTCAATCGAAACAAAGTGGATTGGAAAAGGAAGGGTAAGATATGTGCGGCTTCATGCTTCTGCCATAGCAGAACAGGATGAAGCATTTATTGTGATGCAGCTTCAGGATATGACAGAGCAAAAACAAGTACAATCTCTGTTATATATGAAAAAAATGATGTTAGAATTGATCGTCAAACGGGAATCCTTATGTCATATTTTACGGGTACTTTCAACAGAGCTAGAACAACAGCTTAGCAGAATTACGTATTGTTCCATTTTATTATTAGATGAGAGCAGAACAAAGATCAAAACTTCTATGGCTCCAAATTTGCCACTTTCTTTTAGCGAGTCCTTGCTGAATATTGAAATAGGACCTAATGTGGGCTCCTGTGGTACAGCAATGTATCGAAAAGATAATGTGATTGTTTCTAACATTGCTGCTAGTCCGCTCTGGAATGATTACGGACCTAGGGCATTAGAGTTAGGGCTTCATGCTTGCTGGTCCGTTCCTATCTTTATAGATGAGGAAGTTATCGGCTCTTTTGCGTTATATCATAGAGAACCCTCTTCTCCTAGCGAGTTTGAATTAGAAGCGGTAGAAATGTGTGCTTATTTGGTTGGACTTGCTGTGGAGCGAAGCAAGATTGAGGAGCAGATTGTAGCGGAGCAAGAAAGGCGCTTTCAAACACTAATTGATACGCTTCCAGATCTTGTTGTTTTTAAGGATCAGGATGGGAGATGGTTAGATGTTAATAAGGCTGCCATACAACAATTTCCTGTATTAGGTGATATTCCGTACAAAGGAAAGTCAAATGAAGAGCTGGCGCAAATCTTCCCAAGACAAAAGGGGCTCTTAGAGTATTGTAAAATTAAGGATCATCAGGCATGGGAAACAGGAGAAGCTGCCCGGATGGAATGGAGTTTGACAAATCACGCTGGGGAAGAGCGTACATTTGATTTTATGCAGGTACCCCTTTACGGATGTAGTGGAATAAAAGACGGCATTCTTGTAATTGGGCGAGATATTACGGAGAAGAAAAAGGAAGCGCTTCATATTGAGGAGAGCGAGCAAAAATATAAGTCGTTATTTGAGCATAATCCGAATGGAATTTATTCTATGGATGCAAGAGGGCGGATTACGAGTTTGAATGCTTCTATGCAAGAAATGCTTGGTCTGAAGCAGGAGGATGGATTGCAGTCTCTTGTGCCCTTTATAGCTCCAGATTATGTAGAACAGATGCTGGAGCACGTTCAGAAGGCATTAAAGGGGAATGCGCAAACCTATGAAACGGTAGCGATCCATAAGGAGGGACATCCTGTATTCCTAAAGGTTACGAATATTCCTATTATTGTACAAGATGAGATTGTCGGAGTATACGGAATTGCTAAGGATATTACAAGGCAGAAAGGAAAAGAAGAGGAACTGCGACAAACAAAGGAGCTGCTGGAGTCGCTCTTCCATCATAGTGCGGATTCGATTTTGCTTCTCTCGCTTGACAGTGTTGTACAGGACATTAATGAAGCGGCAAAAAATGTGTTTGGCTGGGAGGTTGATGAGGCAAAGGGTCTGTTTTGTCCTATGGTGCCGGAGGATCGAAGGGAAGAGCTTCAGAGAGTTAGGGAGAGCATTCAATCCGGCAAGGAGGTAGTAGGGCTGGAGACCATTCGAAGGAAAAAGGATGGTACGCTCATTGATGTTAGCATTACCTTTTCACCGTTAAAGGACGGAAAGGGGAATATTATCGGGATGGCGGCTATTGCAAGAGATATTAGTGAGCGAAAAAGGACAGAGGAACTATTAAGCAGATCTGAAAAGCTGTCGGCAATTGGCCAGCTTGCGGCATCTATTGCGCATGAAATTCGGAATCCGCTTACATCGATTAAGGGGTTCATTCAATTTTTCCGCGGAAACATTCAGGAGCAATTCGTAGACCTTATGTTATCGGAACTAGAGAGAATTGAGTTGATTGTGACTGAATTTTTATTGCTGGCAAAGCCGCATGCCACGCACTTCATTGAAAAAAATATCAACTCTATTATTCGCCATACCTTACCGATTATTGAAGCGCAGGCAATTATGAATAAGGTTAACATTGTAGCATCACTAATGAATCCAATTTCTTTAATCCATTGTGATGAGAATAAAATCAAACAGGTATTAATTAATGTGTTTCAAAATGCAATTGAAGCTATGCCAAATGGCGGAACAATTCATGTCAGCACGGAGCTTCAAGAAAATGAAGTTTTAATTCAAGTTACAGACGATGGGCATGGAATACCAAATGAACGAATTAAAAAACTAGGTGAACCGTTCTATTCCAATAAAGAGAAGGGAACTGGCTTAGGGCTCATGGTATGCTTTAAAATTATGGAGGAACACGGAGGAAGATTGGAGTTTGAAAGCAAGGAAGGGTATGGAACAACGGTACGTATATTTTTCCCCGTTGGTGCTTAGAAACGGTGTTGTCTAAAGCAGTTCGAGGATTTTGAACTGCTGTTTCTTTATGACTTTGGGAAGTGTTATGCAGATCCCATAGGTTGCTTCTGGCTTCCACAAAAGGCTGCCTGAAATAGGCTTCTCATGAACCTCGGGGACTGTGGGCTATACCTTACTATGCAAAAGAGAGTCCATAACAGCTTAGATGGATTTGTTGTAGCTAGAAGCAACGCTTATAATGGATGAGAGAATGAAATAAGTGGAGGTACAAGAAATGGCCGAGATTAAATTTGAAATTCAAGAACAGTTTGGTGTGCTGTCAGAAGGATCAAAGGGATGGAAAAAGGAGCTTACGTTAATCAGCTGGAATGGGAGAGAACCGAAATATGATATCCGTGATTGGTCGGAGGAACACGGGAAAATGGGGAAAGGTGTGACACTTTCTAAGTCTGAGCTTGTTCAATTGAAGAAGCTATTGAATGAAATGGATTTGTAATACGTTGAACAAGGGATCAGTATAACATTCATGGTAGAGTGCTGTGAGAACCTTTACAATCTCTGTGCTTTTCGTTTCTAACCTACTGACATCATACATAATAGTGAATCGTGAGAAAAGGAGAATTGTCCATGAAATGTAAAATTAACCGAAATGCTGCGAAAGTGTTAAAAAGAATGCTTGAAAGTGAAGAAGCAGAAGGGAAAATGATTCGTGTATACGTTACACAGATGCACGGAGACCACGCTCATTATGGTATAAAATTAGATACACCGACAGAGCATGATGAAATTGTGAAAACCGATAAGGATATTGATGTGTTGCTTGATACACGGGATGAATTTTTAGATGGCGTGTGGATTCAATATTTTTACGTTCCGAGTGAAGAGATGGTAATTACGAATTCAGCAAAAGGAAGTCATCGTCACTAAAGTCAAGGATTATAAATAAAAAGCGAGGTTTAGCTATAGAGCCAACCCTCGCTTTTATAGTTAGACTTCTTTACTTACTGCTTTTTGAAACAGGCCACCAAGAAAAACCATCCTGTTCCAGCAGTTCATCAGCAGCTTTCGGCCCCATTGAGCCGGATTCATAGTTAGGAAAGCTGACTGAAGATGTTTCCCATGTTTTAGAAATGATATCAACAAATTTCCAAGATAGAGCGACTTCATCCCAGTGTGTAAAGTTTGTCGCATCTCCTTGGATTGCATCGTATAGAAGCTTTTCATATGCTTCCGGTGTATTGATCCCATCCTCGCAGTTATTACAGTAATCTAGCTTTACCGGTATTGTTTCTTCAGAAGCACCAATTCGCTTTCCGTTTAAAACAATTGAGATGCCTTCGTCCGGTTGAATGTGAATAATAAGGAGGTTCGGATGGAGCTGTTCCTCGGATTTATTGTATAAGTTCATCGGAAGATCCTTAAACTGAACAACAATTTCAGTTGATTTCTCCTTCATTCGTTTTCCTGTTCGAATATAAATAGGAACCCCAGCCCAACGATGATTATCAATCAACAGCTTTCCTGCAACGAATGTTTCCGTTTTAGAGTTTGGATTGACTTTCTCCTCGCTGCGATAACCCGGAACCTCTTTCTCGCTGACTGTTCCCGGACCATATTGCCCGCGTACAAAATATTGATCAATTTCTTCGGCTGTCATGGAACGAAGGGAACGCAATGCTTTAATTTTTTCGCTTCGTACCTCTTCTGTAGCTAAACGAATAGGAGGTTCCATTGCAAGCAACGCAACCATTTGCAGCATATGATTTTGTACCATATCCCGCAACGCCCCTGAGGTGTCATAGTAACCGCCGCGGTCTTCCACGCCTAGTGATTCGCTAGAGGTAATTTGAATATTAGAAATGTGCCGGTTATTCCATAGTGATTCAAAGAGGGAATTGGCAAAACGAATAACGCCGATATTTTGCACCATTTCTTTTCCTAGATAATGATCAATGCGATAAATTTCATCTTCTTCAAATGCATGGCGAATTTCATCATTTAATTTTTGAGCGGATTCTAAATCCCGGCCAAATGGTTTTTCAATAATTAACCGTGTCCAGCCTTCTGTATTCGTAATTCCTTCTGATTTCAGGTATGAACCAATTGTTCCGAAAAACTCAGGAGCCATAGCCATATAAAAAATCCGATTTCCTGGAATCGTAAATTCTTCCTCTACACTACAAAGCAGCGCATTTAAATCCTGATAAGACGCGGCGTTTGTAACATCCAACGATAAGTATCGGAAATGAGCTAAAAATCCTTCTAGATGATGCTCCTCTGCGGTTATGTTTGATTCCCTGATGGAGGCAGACACGTTCTGACGAAATACTTCATTGCTCCATTCGCGTCTTGCTACACCGACTACAGCAAAGTGCTCAGAGAGCAGCCCTTTTCTATAAAGATTATAAATGGAGGGGAATAATTTTCGTTTTGCTAAATCGCCTGTTGCTCCAAAGAGAACTATTGTGCAATATGTATGATTATTGTTCGTCATTCTGCATCCTCACCTTTGTTAATTTACACTATTATAGTATCCCGCAAATTTAAGATGTAACACACATTTCCATTAAATGTTATTTATTTGATGTATTTCAAGTGTTTGGATCGATTTTGTTTTGTGGATTTGTTAAGAATTGGGGGTGAGAGCAGTTTGTAGAATGATGCCGAAGAGGAATGTTTCTTATTTTTTTATATGTAATTATTTCCATAAATATTGCTGTTTGGGGGTTTAAATGTTTTTTAACAAAAATGTATACCCTTACATTTAATTTTCTGCTGTATAAAAAAACTGTATACTTTAAAAATTCAGTCACACAAATTATACTAACATTTATGGGATTGTTTTTTTCATAAGGGGAGGGATGAACTGCATCGTATGATTAGATTTGTATCAGAGGGAAGGTATAAGCAACAACTGCTTTGTCTAGCTAGTCCTCTAGCTTGCATGTTCATTTCCTGACGGTTCTATAGTTTGACCTGGATAAAACACATAGGAAGGGATGAGTATTGATGGTACATGTGAAAAAGGGTCATCGGAAAATTTGCGAAAGATGCTTAGCTATCGCTAGCGATACTATCTGTCCCCGATGTGGTTATACTCGGTTAAGTGAAGTGAGTATCGCTCTGCAGGATGGAAACAATAACGATGCATCAAAATTGACTAAGTCTCAGAATAAGGTTTTTCGATTAGAGCAAAGCGGGTAGTAATCAGTAAAACAGTTGAAGTAAGGTACAAGGTAAGAAAAAACGGCATTTTTATTGAGGGGAATCTTGTCAGAAACAAGAAAAACCAGCCATAATGTGGTATTATGATTTAAAATGATTTTATCATCATAATGAAGAAGTTTGTCACGCATAATGCGGACGAGCGATCGATGCAAACAGTGGAGGAATGAAGCGTGAATTCTATGACTTTTGTTTTATTTGGGGCAACAGGGGATCTGGCAAAACGAAAAATTTATCCAGCCCTGTACAATTTATATTTAGACGACAAGTTACCGGACTCGTTTTCCGTGATTGGTCTAGGAAGAAGAGAATGGACTAATGATATATTTCAATCATCTGTAGAACAATCATTAGAGAGCTTTTCTAGACGTCCATTAGCTGATTCAGCTAAGATGGAGAAGTTTCTTCGTGCATTTCACTATCATCCTCTAGATGTAGGAGATACAGAAGGATATAAACAACTCCTTGAAGTTATCCAGCAGCGTGAAGCGGAGTTAAATATCCCAGAGAATCGTCTATTCTATTTATCCGTTGCTCCAGAGTTCTTTGATATCATTTCATCGAATATCTATGCAAGCGGTTTGGGCTCTACAAAAGGCTGGAAGCGCCTCATTATCGAAAAGCCATTTGGGCATGATTTGCAAACAGCGCAGGAGCTAAATGTAAAGCTAAGCCGCGCGTTTGAAGAAGATGAAATTTATCGTATTGACCATTATCTTGGAAAACCAATGGTTCAAAACTTGGAAGCTTTAGGCTTTGCTAACCCTGTACTTCAAGCGCTGTGGAATAAAGAGTACATTGCTAATGTTCAAATCACAGCTAGTGAAACAGTGGGTGTAGAAACGAGAGCCGGTTACTATGATCAAGCCGGAGCGATTCGTGATATGTTCCAAAACCATATGATGCAAATGTTGATGATGACAGCGATGCAGCTGCCAAAGAAGATTAGTGCAACAGATATTCGCAATGAAAAGAGAAAAGTAATGGATGCTCTTCGTCTGTTGACAAAGGAAGATGTTATTACAGATGTTGTACGTGGTCAATATACATTTGGCGAAATGGGAGCAAAACCGGTTGTTGGCTATAAGGACGAGCCGGGTATCGATGCTTCTTCTACAAATGATACATTCATTGCTGCACGTTTATGGATTGATGATGATTTCTGGAAAGGTGTTCCGTTCTATATCCGTACAGGAAAAAGAATGCATGAGAAATCTACAAAGATCGTCATTGAATTCAAAAATCCGTTAAAGGATTTGTACGCGCATGAAGACAGCGAAACTGCTCCGAATCTTTTGGTGATTGAAGTAAATCCTGATTCACGTGTTTCTTTGCAATTAAACAGTAAAAATCCATTGAACGACGGAAAGCTCGAGACGATTACAATTGATTTCTCTGCTAACTTAGATGAGGTTCCTGAAGCGTACGAATTATTAATTTTCGATGCTCTTCGCGGCGATGCAACCTTCTTTGCGCACTGGCATGAAGTTGAATTATCTTGGAAATGGGTACAGCCTGTTCTAGAGGCATTTGCTGAAAATATTGTTCCGCTTCATCCGTATAATGCAGGTTCTATGGGACCAGAAGCTTCTCATGAGCTATTGGAGCAAGACGGCTTTAAATGGTGGTAGAATTTTTTAAATATTAAAACTTCTATGCTGTTTAATAGATAAAGAGACTGATATGCTTATTGTGTCAGTCTCACAATCTTTTTATAGTAATGCATCTGATTTCCATTATGCAGAAGCTAGTTTTAAAATTGCTATGAAATTGAGAAGCTATTACATATAATAATTTGTCAGAACGTCTTTGGAGTTCTAGAATAATTATGAGCAAGTGAGTACGGCTGCAGAAGCGAAATGACAAAAGAGGAGAAGGACAGGTCTGATATAGATTTGTTCTTTTCCTCTTTTATTGTAAAAGGTATATAAAATATCTCGTTCCACTGTAGGAACGTATAAATTTCCAGCTGGAAGGTGAATTCGACGTAGTCGGAAATTTTAGGAATACAGTATAAGTAGGGCTACGCCTCTATCTTCGCTAGGCGGCGAGTTTTCTTTACGTGACAGTTAGCTCTTGCACACTTAATGGAGACAAAGCGTTTGTTTCTTCTATGTGAATAAAGGCATCGTATCTGTTTGACAGACGAGAAGGAACGTAATTACCAAGATGCTCCATTTCAGGATGATACACGACCCCGATGGCGCGGTGCCCGATCGTGCGCTGGAATATCTCACGATTTTCCTCTGTAAACATAATATATTTATTAAAAGCGCCAGCTTGATGGAGGACATTTTCCCAGCTGCCTCGTTTTGCTTTTGGCACAACCATTTTCTCCAGCGGATCGCCCCAGCTTCTTGCAGCAATTACAGTACCGTGATGCGTGCCAAAGCCAATAGAGTAAATATGTTCTTGTCCATATTTTTCACGAGTGAGCTGCCCGACATTCTCCAAACCTTGTCTTGCCATGTCAGTAGCCCGAGCATCGCCGATATGGGTGTTATGCTCCCAAACGATTCCTTTTGCCTCTGTACCATAATAATTTCCGATAGAATCAAGAGCCTCAACCATATGTCGGTCTCGAATATTCCACGATTTATCATCATGAGTGACCATTGCGTGATAATAGGCTTCTGCATTGGCTGTTACGAGCGCGTTGATCTGCATATTTAATGAAGCTTCAGAGTCACTGTTATAAGTATGTTTGTTTTGTTGAATCGTCTGAAGAAGTGCTACGACCTCTTTCATGCAATTCTCTCCGTACAAAGCGGCGGACACCCCATACATTTCCGCTTTGCGATGAAACGGCTCAAAACATGCAAATGCTTGTTTGGCCTTTTCGACATCAGGAGATTGAATTTTTTCTAAGTATTGAATCATGGCTTCCATTGATTCCCACAGACTGTATACGTCCATACCATAGAATCCGATTTTTTTATGTTCCGTTGTTTGCCTTTGATTATAGGAGTAAAGCCAGTCTACAAGTTCCACAATTTCCTCATTTGCCCACATCCAACTTGGCCAGCGGTTGAAGGCCTGTAATGCTTCCGTCGCATTTTTATACTCTGGTGCATTTCCTTTTATATAGCGGTTTACTTCATAGCAAGAAGGCCAATCTCCTTCTACAGCGATAAAGGAAAAACCGTGCTTTTCAATAAGCTGTTTTGTAATAGCTGATCGAACCGTATAAAATTCCGATGTCCCATGAGAGGCCTCTCCGAGTAACACGTATTTGGCATTACTCGCGGCCTGAATTAAGGGCTTTAGATGGGATTCATCAGTAAAACGAACAGCATATTTCTCAATTTGTTCTACATATAAATCTGTTTGAATCATTTGTATCCTCCTTCTTGTTAGAGAATAGGGAAGCGCCGTATAGGACAGTACCAGCTGTATCGGTGTGCTCGCTGTGGAAGAAAGCCTTTTGAACACGTTTTGCGTGCAGCAAAACATAAGAAAAGCTTTAATGAATCAGCTTCGCTTAAATCGTGTGTTATGTGTGGTAGCTTTTTCGCAGGAGCAAAGGTAAACTAATTTTGCTTTTCTTAGTATGGCCTGTGTGGGTGGCTTTTGGATACGGTGAATTATGGTAGCTCTTTATAATTGGGACAAGGATTCTAATTATTATAAGGTTTGCAATTCTTATGGGGAGTGAGAAGAGGGAATCGAGCATGGAGGAAAAGGGAAGGCTTTGTTGTAAGCCATGTTTTTGCATGATAATGATTACATTATTAGAAAAGGAGGAGCGCAGGATTGATTTTGCTACTAAAGCATGGTATTTCAAGCTTTCTTGTGCGGTTGAGTATGAAAACCTTCCTACTAGCCACAATCCTGTTAGTTAGCCTTTTGTTAGTTAGTCTCACGAAAGGTGAGGAGGCAAACGCGACAAGTTTATTTAAAAGTACAATATTAGCTGCTGGATACAATCACATAGATTCATCAACTGGTCTCATCACTTCTTTAGTGCCTCAAGGGGCGGCGTGGAGGGAGACAAGTCATGCAAAGCAGTCTATTCTGTATGATTTGCCAGTCGTTGTTCACGGTCTTGGCTTTATAGAGGGACACTATGTAACAAACTCTCTCGATGCTCTTCTCGTCAACTATAAACGAGGCTTTCGTGTGTTTGAAATCGATTTAAATATGACATCAGATGGTCATTTAGTAGCCCGTCACGATTGGACGCTGGGACATTATCAATATTTAGGGCAAACATATCGGCCTGTTGCAGGACCGATTCCGTTTGAAACCTTTATGTCGCTAAAAATTCACGGCAAATATAAGCCTGCGTCTTGGGAAGACATTTTACAGGTAATGAAGGAGCATCAGGATTTATATGTTATTACCGATACAAAGGAAAGAGATAAAAATCAAGTTCACCAGACATTTTCCTACTTAGTGAAAGCAGCAAAAAAGGTGGATCCGAAAATATTGGATCGTATTATTCCGCAAATCTATGATCCGGCCATGCTTAGCTATATCCAATCGTATCATGATTTCAAGCATATCATTTATACCTTGTATCATCATATCAATATCCAATCCCCAGAACAGTTGGCGGACTGGAGTGCACGTAACCATATTACAGCTGTTGCCGCGTTTCCTTTTCGTCTCAAGAATGATATGCGTACGGCTTTACAAAAAAAGGGGATTCTTGTTTATGCCCACACAGTTAATGATCCAGCGGAAGCTGCTGCGTACAGGGCGCAGGGGATTGGGATTTATACGGATTATTTGTTTTATGATGGGATAAGCTTTATTGGACCGTATAAGTAATTCGCGATCAATTCAGTAGCTCTAAAGAAACGGGTCGCCGCATAATCAGCGTAATGGGCTATGAGGGAGGGGTAAGCCTTTAAATCTTCCCAATGGGATTGGCTAAGATTACAGTTAGGGGCATACCCCTTCACTATGTATGCCCAATTTCTTTCAATCCATTTGGTAGACCATACATCCATATGGGGTGGCTCTCCAGAAAGAGAATGTTCATATTTTTGCCCTCACTTCTATTTTGCAAAAGTCTACTTTATGCATATGCATGTCTCATAGAAGCTGTCACGGCATTTATCTATAGGTAAGTGTGTATTTGATCGCGGCACTTCTTTTTATTTGAAAAAAACCATCCAATGAGGATGGTTGAGACAGTGGGTTATCATTAGATTATAGATAAAGCCTGCAAAATATATGTGATTGCTCCTTTAAGGGTATTTTGTGCTCCTCTAGCTGCAATTGCCTTTGCAAAATCTCCCTCTTTCTCGAATTGAGCGATTACTTTATCGAGCTGAAGAAAGGCATCATTTAAACGTACTACAGCTTCATTCATGTTTTGATTTGCTTTCTCGATATAAGGTTTTTCATGACGATCGAGCAAATTATTCCCCCCTCTATAAACGATTACTATATTAAATGAAGGGGGGGAAGAATAGGAACCGACATTCGGCCTAGTTAAAAGGATTTAATTTTTAATAGTATTATCGTGGATTTTGTAGGTGCTTTGTCCGACAGCGGAAGAAAAGTAATGATGATTTAATTCGAAAAGTACAAGCTGTTTTTATATGTATAAACACTAGACTTATTTTCTTGCTGGGGCATCTCCCTAATAAATAGAGATAGATAAAACCGTTTTAGGCCAGGGTTGGATATTTATAGAGAGGGATTCTAAAAATCTAAATTTACTTCTGTAAGCATAAAAGAAAAGAGAAGAAGGAGCGCAAGTAACCACTCTATCGCTGCTTGTAGGATAAGGAACCTTCTTTCCTTCTTCTGAATCATATCAATTTTAGGTAATTATTACGATTTATACATAAATTGTATATCATTACTGATACCTGCTTATGAGGAATTTTACATTCGTTGAGAACTTATCTCCACTCATCCCAATAAATATTTACATAATCTGGTTTATGTTCTTTTTTCAGCTCATCAAGACTTGCGATAATATTGGATGTTTTCTGTTTATTCACAGGTGAGTTCCGGTTTTCTTTTTGCTGTAAGCTCCTATTATTCATCATATAAACTCTCCTTTTTTAGTATTTTTTATAGTTTGTCTTCTATTCCTTCATTTCATTCTTTATCATACACATCTTTCTTTATTTTAAAAGGAATGAAATGAGATAAAACAACCAAAATAAAAATAAAAAAGGAGAAGGCACTATGAAAAAACAGATTCTCAAATTGTCTTCCAGCTAGAAATTTATACTTTCTTAAAGTGTAAAAAAGAACGAACCTAGAAGGCGTATTATATGCTTTGTAGGTTCATCCTTTTGACTTTTTGGAATTCATTTTACTGTTGCTTCGGCTTGTAACGCAATTCCTTAAATAACTGATTCAGTTCAGTTTTTGTTAAATCTCTCCATTGTCCGATAGGAAGATTGCCTAAATGAATATTCATAATGCGAACACGCTGCAGCTTGCGGACCTTATAGCCGAGCGCTGCACACATACGGCGAATTTGACGGTTTAAGCCTTGGGTTAAAGTGATTTTAAACACATATTTTGACATTTTTGTTACCTTACAAGGGAGTGTTACCGTATCTAAAATCTCTACACCTTCTTCCATGGCTTTCACGAAGGAAGGAGTGATAGGTCGGTCTACCGTTACGATATACTCTTTTTCATGTTTATTTTCCGCTCGCAGGATTTCGTTCACAATGTCACCATCATTGGTGAGGAGAATTAAACCCTCTGATTCCTTATCAAGCCGTCCGATGTGAAAAATGCGCAACGGATGATTGACAAAATCAACAATATTACCTTTCACATGTCGTTCGGTTGTACTTGTGATGCCGACCGGTTTATTTAGCGCTATATAGACATGTTGCTGCTGAGTAACAATCGGTTTATTGTCAACACGCACATCATCGCCAGGCTCAACCTGGCTTCCTAGTTCTGCAACAATTCCATTAATTGTTACTCTTTTACTTGCAATCCACTTGTCAGCTTCCCGCCGAGAAGTAATGCCTGACTCACTAATATACTTATTAATCCGCAAATGAAACACACCTTTAAATAGAGTTATGTTTTTAAGATAACGCAAATTAACATTTTATACAAATGGGGATTGCTCATAAAGAAAACTCGCCGATTGGCAAGTCGTTAGGAGAAGACAGAGGGGGAGTTGCGCTTATACCTTGTTCTTAAAATGTAGAAAGACCAGCCCTTTGTTATAAAGGGTTGGCCTTCTCTAATATTGAGCGTAGGCATATTAATTTTTAACATTCTATGTACACAGGGAGTGTTTATCATGAGGTAGGCGGGTGAAGTGCCGTTTGTGCAGCCTGTAAATCAACCTGTATTTGCTCCTTAAGGTCATATGGATGATAAAATTCTTTGGAAACCATATATTTACTTATTTTATCATGCGTCTTGATAGCTGTATTCAATTGCTCTCGCAATACTTCTCTTAATTCAGGGGTGGCTGTTTCTGTAATTGCTGCAGCAAGATTTCTGACCTCTGACTTGACGGAGATTAACAAATCAGTTGCAATCACTTGATCGGTCATTTCTGTCATACCTGTCATTCCTTTTGTTGCATCCATATTCATAATCCGAGAGAAAATACTCATTGCAGCGCCTCCGTATCTATTAAGAATTTTTGTAATTCATGAATATGCTTTTTCCCGGCAGCGGCAGTTGCGGTAAGAAGGGCTTTTAGCTCTGCATCTTGTGCAATTCCGCTCATTGCAATGGATTTGGTTAAGGCAAGGTTTTTAAAGGTTAGTAATTCATGTACTTCTAGTGTTTCATGAAGCCCAAGGAGTTTTGTCATCCTGTTCACCTCTGTTTGTAATTATCTATACGCTTATGCTGATGAATTCGCATCTAGATTATGCATCATAAGTTGTGTTTACTTCGTTACGGGTCATGTGTAATTTCATTTACTGTATTTTTATTAAAAAAGCATGCTTTGAATAAGAGGCAAAACTATAAGGGAAAAGTATTTTTATGATAGATATTAGAGGAAGCTAGGAGGTGAGAATACATGAAGCATGACGGTTTAGCATTTCATGAAACAATGGACACTCATGAAATCCTCAATTTGAAAACCATTTGTTTAATGAGATCGAAATTAATGATAGGAATTTGTTTTGACAATGACCTGAAAGAACTCATGGAAAAAGATGTAAAACAATCTGTTGCAGCGATTCAAGAGCTGAAAGAGCTATATCTACAGGCACGAACAACATTACATTAAATGGAGTGAGGACACGATGAATGAGGATTACTTAGATCCGAAGTATTCGGAGGGAATGTCCAAAACGGCTGATGCAGCCTTTGCCTTGGATTTTTTGCTTTCTATTAAGACTGGAATTAAAACTTACGCGTTTGCAATAACCGAAGCAGCAAGTCCGGAACTAAGAAAGGTGTTACATAAACAAATGGAACAAGCCATTGACATGCATGCAGAAGTATCTGAGCTTATGATGAGCAAAGGTTGGCTGTATCCTCATGATGTAGGCAAGCAAATCGAACTCGATTTAAAATCGGTAGAGGTAGCATTAGGCATTGCTGAAATGACATTGTTCCCAAATGATACAGACCGGCTTGGAATGTTCGCAACACCTAATAAATAAAGAGGAGGAAAAGCCATGAAAGCCGTTACATATCAAGGAATTAAAAATGTCGGCATCACAGAAGTGAAAGATCCGGCAATTAAAAATGCGGACGATATTATTATCAAGGTTACAACTTCAGCAATTTGCGGCTCCGACTTGCATTTAATTCACGGCATGATCCCTAACTTGCCTACAGACTATGTAATTGGTCATGAACCAATGGGGATTGTGGAGGAAGTAGGCCCAGAGGTAACAAAGCTGAAGAAGGGAGACCGCGTTATTATCCCGTTCAACGTCAGTTGCGGTCATTGCTGGTATTGCAACCACGACCTCACCAGTCAGTGTGACAATTCAAATCCTCATGGAGAAATGGGAGGGTTTTTTGGCTATTCCGAAACAACTGGCGGATATGCCGGCGGACAAGCAGAATATATGAGAGTTCCCTATGGAAATTTTACTCCGTTTAAACTGCCGGAGAACTGTGAGGTAGAAGATGAAAAGCTCGTATTGCTTGCTGATGCTGCGTCGACAGCATATTGGAGTGTGGATAATGCCGGTGTGAAAGCGGGTGACACAGTTATTATTCTTGGCTGTGGGCCTGTTGGTTTGCTTGCTCAAAAATTTGCATGGCTGAAGGGAGCGAAACGGGTTATTGCGGTTGACTATATTGATTATCGTTTAAAGCATGCGAAACGAACAAATAAAGTAGAGACGGTTAACTTTGAACAAGAGGAAAACGTTGGAGAATATTTAAGGGATATGACAGATGGAGGCGCAGATGTAGTCATCGATTGTTCTGGGATGAGCGGAAAGATGACGCCGCTTGAATTTTTGGCAACTGGGCTTAAGTTGCAAGGCGGAGCGATGGGAGGTATTGTGATTGCTACCCAAGCAGTACGGAAAGCAGGAACAATTCAAATAACAGGTGTATATGGCGGCCGATACAATGCGTTTCCACTCGGAGATATATTCCAGCGTAATATAAACCTCAGAACAGGACAGGCGCCGGTGATTCCGTATATGCCGCATCTGTATAATCTGATAACGGAGGGGAAAGTGGATATTGGCGATGTTGTGACACATATCCTGCCTCTTAGTGAAGCGAAGCGTGGATATGAAGTCTTTGATACAAGAACAGATGATTGTATTAAAGTTGTTCTTAAGCCGTAAGCATGTTCTTCTTTTTTTAAGTCAAGATGTGTGCCTGGCCTTCGCGCATAACTGCCCCTATAAAATGCAAAAACAGCCTTCCGTGGTGAAGCGCACATTGTTATCATCATAATTTCTATACTATCTGTTTTCAGAGACCAAAAGCCAACAATGTATGTTACATGTTGGCTTTTAGTCCTTAATTTTAGTTAGTCTTTTTTCACGCTTTAAGAAAGTATAAACTTCCAGCCAGAAGTGAACTCGACGTAGTAGGAAATTTTAGGAATAAAGTGTAAGTGCAACTACGCCTCTGTCTTTGTCCAAGGGCAAGGCTCGCCAGTCGGCCAGTTTTGTTTAAAAAGTCTTGCTCGGTCATTCATGTATGCGATTCTTATACTAGTCTATAAACCCTAGCTTCATAAGGCTCCAGCAATACATTTTGAATATCCGTATCTTCTACATCATAGTTGCTTATTAATAGCTCGGCTGACGTATACGCTACATCAGCAGGCAAGGTAAAGTTCGCCTCTTGATCAGAAATATTAGTAAGGATGAGTATCGTTTCATTTTCCCATGTTCTTGTATAAGCATACATTTGTGCGTCTTCTTCTAATAATACATCATAGGCACCGTACACAAGGGGTGGATTGTCTTTGCGCAGCTGAATCAGTTTTTTGTAATAATGATAAATGGATGCAGGATTCTCAAGTGCACTTTGTACGTTAATATCCTTATAATTTGGATTTACCTTGAGCCATGGAGTTCCTGTAGTAAATCCGCCATTTGGCTCAGCGTTCCATTGCATTGGTGTTCTTGAATTATCACGCCCGCGCTTCCAAATGATTTCCATTACTTCATCATGCGTTTTTCCGTTTTCTAATTCAAATTTATATAAATTTTTGATTGCAACATCGTTATAATCTTCAATTGAATCAAATTGGACATTTGTCATGCCAATTTCCTGTCCTTGATAAATAAAAGGTGTTCCTTGCATTAAGAAATACATTGTTGCAAGAGCTTTGGATGATTGGTCCCAATACGCTGTATCATTTCCCCATGTGGAAATAGAGCGAGGCTGGTCGTGATTTTCTAGGAATAACGCGTTCCAGCCGACACCTTCAAGCCCTTTTTGCCATGTAGTAAACGTTTTCTTTAATGCCGGAAGATTGATTGTATTTTCCACACTTCTGCCCCATAGCTCTAAATGCTCAAATTGGAACACCATATTAAACTTTCCATGTTCTTCGCCTACCCATAGATGGGCATCTGCCGGTGTTACGCCATTGGCTTCACCAACAGTCATAATATCATATTTGTCAAAAGTTTCTTGCTTTAGCTCTTCTAAAAATATATGAATACCTTCACGATTCATATGACCGTCTAAGGAAGGCACATAGCGCTTCTTCTCTGGATTTGGCAGATCAGGGAATCCTGGCACCTTTTTAATATGGGAAATGGCATCGATACGGAAGCCGTCAATTCCTTTATCAAGCCACCAATTGACCATTGCATACAAGTCTTGGCGAACTTTAGGATTTTCCCAGTTTAAATCGGGCTGTCTTGTTGCGAAAATATGCATATAGTACTGCTCTGTTTGTTCATCGTACTCCCAAGCGGAACCGCTGAAAATACTTTCCCAGTTATTGGGCTCCGTGCCATCTTCTTTCGGATCTGCCCAGATGTAGTAGTCCCGTTTTGGGTTATCCTTGCTAGAACGAGATTCGATAAACCATGGGTGATCAGCTGATGTATGATTGATTACGAGATCCATAATAATCTTCATTCCTCGTTTATGAGCTTCTTCCAATAGCTGATCGAAATCTTTCATGGTTCCAAACTCATCCATGATATCTTGATAATCTGAAATATCATATCCATTATCTTCATTTGGAGATTTATAGATTGGACAAATCCAAACTACATCAATTCCCAAGTCCTGCAAATAATCTAATTTAGAAATGATTCCTTGTAAATCACCAATTCCGTCTCCATTGCTATCCATAAAGCTGCGCGGGTAAATTTGATAAGCTACTGCTTCTTTCCACCATTTTTTTTGCATAAAAAATGTCCTCCCTCTCTATATACCACACAGATTATCATATTTGCGAAATGAATGGCAACCGTTTGCGCTAAAAATAATTTTTTCTCAATAAAATACTTACCATTTTCTGTGGATATTGAAGTTTTTTCTGCAAGAAGAAGGGATATAAGCACCAGTAAACGCTGATGCACAACAAGCATTCAAGTTCATATTCTAGCTTTTTGTATTTTTATAGGATTCAAAATTATGTAACGAAAAAAAGATATAGGGTTGATTTATGATACGACTTTTATTACAATACATCCATGCAAACGTTTGCCTTTGAAGAGTGTTGTTTTATGGTTTCTTGTAAAGAATGTTTTAGAAGATTTCTAAAGTTGGGGGTTAGTAGAAAATGAAACTTGCTTCGTTTGATTTCTGGCAAAAATTTGGAAAGGCTTTAATCGTAGTAGTAGCGGTAATGCCAGCTGCCGGCTTAATGGTTTCAATTGGCAAATTAATTGGTATGATGGGTGGCGACATGGCTATTGTGGAATCGATTGCACATGTGGTCGAGGATATTGGTTGGGGTTTAATTGGGAACCTGCATATCTTATTTGCTGTTGCAATTGGGGGATCTTGGGCAAAGGAACGTGCGGGCGGTGCGTTTGCCGGGTTGATTGCCTTTATACTTATCAATCGTATTACAGGAGCTATTTTTTCAGTAAATAGCGATATGTTAGCCAATCCTGATGCAACAGTTACATCTTTGTTTGGAACTGAATTAGTAGTAAAGGATTATTTCACATCTGTCCTTGGGGCGCCAGCATTAAATATGGGAGTATTCGTAGGGATTATTTCCGGTTTCTTAGGAGCAAGCTTATTTAATAAATATTATAACTTTGATAAGTTGCCGCAATCCCTTTCCTTCTTTAACGGTAAACGCTTTGTACCGTTTGTTGTAATTGGCGGTTCTGTTGTAGCCGCAATCTTATTATCTATTGTATGGCCATTCATTCAAGGGATTTTAAATGATTTTGGGAATTGGATTGCATCTTCTCGCAATACAGCACCATTTATTGCTCCGTTTATTTACGGTACACTAGAGCGTCTGTTACTGCCATTTGGTTTGCATCATATGTTAACGATTCCAATGAACTATACTGACCTAGGCGGCACATACAAAATTTTGACAGGATCTAATGCAGGAAGCATTGTATCAGGGCAAGATCCATTATGGCTTGCTTGGGTTGCTGATTTAAATAATTTACTTGCAGCAGGGGATACAGAGGGCTACAAGCAATTATTGCATGATGTGACACCAGCGCGCTTTAAGGTAGGACAAATGATTCTTTCAACTGTAGCATTGCCGGCGATTGCGTTAGCGATGTACTTGAATGTAGATAAGGAAAAGCGTTCGAAATATAAATCAATGTTTCTTTCAGCAGGATTGGCAGTATTTTTAACAGGTGTAACAGAGCCAATTGAATTTATGTTTATGTTTGTTGCTCCTGTTTTATATGTTGTATATGCAATTATGACAGGGCTTGCATTTGCAGTTGTAGATTTAATTCATATCCGTATTCACTCCTTTGGATTTATTGAGCTGCTAACACGTACACCAATGAGCGTTAAGGCCGGTTTATGGTTAGATTTGGTTAACTTTTTAATTGTTTGTGCAGTATTCTTTGCGTTAAACTTTTTTGTAGCGAACTTCCTCATTAAGAAATTCAACTATGCAACTCCTGGCCGTGCAGGAAACTATATCGAGGAAGAGGCAAGTGCAGCAACACAAGGCAGCCAAGCTGAGAATACTGGGGATGATTCCCTTGCTGCCACAATTATTGGTTTGCTTGGTGGAAAAGAAAATATTGAAGATGTAGATGCTTGTATGACTCGTTTACGTGTAACCGTAAAAAATATTGATAGCGTTGCCGCCGAGCAGCAGTGGAAGCAAAACGGTGCGCTTGGACTTATCTTGAAGGATAAGGGGGTACAGGCTATCTACGGACCAAAGGCGGATGTATTAAAATCTGACATTCAAGACCGATTAGGAGCGTAAAGAATGAAATTATTAACATTAAATTGTCATGCATGGCAGGAAGAGAATCAGCTTGAGAAAATTGAAGCTCTTGCGAAGGCCATTCAAGAAAACTCTTATGATGTGATTGCGTTACAGGAAGTAAGCCAGCCTACTGATGGACAGGTGATACGAGAAAACGTTAAAAGCGGCAATTATATTATTGTTTTACTGGAAGCACTGCAAAGGCTTGGTATTACTGATTACGAGTATGTATGGGATCTTTCTCACTTCAGCTATGGGGGGACATATGAAGAAGGGCTTGCGATTCTTACAAAGCATCCGATCGAAGGGAAGTGTTCGTTTTTCGTTTCACAAAGTCAAGATATTATGAAGTGGAAAACAAGAAAGATTGTTGGCGCAAGCATACGTTATGAGAATGAGTTGATTTCTTTCTACTCCTGTCACCTCGGCTGGTGGCATGATGAGGAAGAACCGTTTGTACATCAAGCAAAATCCCTCCTTGAGCATGTGAAGGGGGAAGAACGATTCTTTCTAATGGGTGATTTTAATAATCACGCAGGCTTGAAGGGTGAGGGATATGAATATCTTATGCAGCATGGCTGCTTGTACGACACATATCGCCTTGCGAAGGAAACGGACAGCGGTGTGACGGTACAAGGAAAAATTGCTGGATGGGATCAGAATAAGCAGGATTTGCGAATTGATTTGATTTTGACGAACCAGCCATGCCAAGTAGCGTATTCGCAAGTGATTTTTAATAATGTAAATCGACCGGTTGTATCTGACCATTTTGGGGTAGAGGCTTTGGTGGATGAAGAATAGTGTATGCTATCAAGCAGACTGCAGACAAATTAGGCTAGCTTACGCAATTGGACTCATCTAATAAGCATTGATTGCCAATATTAATGTGAGAATGAGGCAAAAGAAGGCTGTTCTCAAAGTTACGTAACGGTACTTTGAGAACAGCTTCTTTTTTGTGCTTAAAGAGCCTTATGGATTCCTGTTTACTACAAACTATGGAATGATGAGGAAGGATATTTTACTATCTTTCAGATCACTCCTTTATATAAAAGCGGTCTTTTTTTTGTTCCACTGTAGAAAAGTATAAATTTCCAGCTAGAAGTGAATTCGACGTAGTCGGAAATTTTAGGAATACAGTATAAGTGCAACTACGCCTCTGTCTTCGCCCAAGGGCAGGGCTCGCCAATCGGCGAGTTTTCTTTAGTCTAAATAATTATATTGTTAAAATATATTTATATTCAAATGTAATGGAATATGTTATTGAAAACATAAAAAATCGTGAATTTTAGCAGCCTATTTTTCTGTTTTTAGGATATTTGCGGGAGCTTGTTTAATATTTTTGAATAGTATATCTTGTAAGGGTTTTCTTATAAATCATTTAAAAGATGAGAGGGGGGAGATATATGAGTTTTGATCTTGGGACATTTCTTATCGTAGTAGTGTTATTAGTTGCCTTACTTTTGGCTACTCTGCTTAGTCCAGAAGATGCACCGGAAGTTCAAGCTGCGATTTGCGGAATACTTTGTCCTGCTACTCCTTAACGTTGAAAGGGAACGATACAGCCCTTAGCTATTCATCTCTCATGAACTTTCAAATTTTGGGTAGAAGCAATTGTTACTAGACGTTTTTGGATTTAACCTAGATATTCTGCAAGCGCCTAGAAGATCCGCTCGAGATTGAGTAGTCTTCTAGGTTTTTTCAGAAATAGGAATGAGTATTCTCCATGTTTGTTACACAAATATAGAGGATTATAAACCCGTAAACATGATAAAAGGGGATATTGACCTCCTCGTATAAATTTAAAAAGGCAGGCTATATATTTATGAAGGAAAATCATAATGAAATTGAGCATACAACGAATTCTTCAAAAGAAACAAATACTGTCAACAAGGACGCAATTATGAATCTTGCAACAAACTTATTAAAGAATGAGAAGTCTATTGATATAGGCTCGATTATGAGAATGGCAACAACTCTCTTAAACAATGACACGCTTATGAATTCTGTAAAAGATATTACGAAATCCCATACTAGCAATCCTTTAGCGGTGCCCAAGGAACCCGAAAAGGAAGAAAAAACAGAATTTGCGTTGCTGCATGATCAAATGGAAGAGCTATCCTATGATATCACTAAATTAAAAAAAGAAATACATGACGTAAAGGAACAAAATGAATATTTAAAACAGTTACTCCTTACATTAACCGAAGCTGCTAATAAAAAGAAATGGTGGCGGTTTTAAACATAAGTTTCTTTGCTGCTGACTTTGATATGCTTCACCATCTAGGACACTTTATTTGCAGTATGTTCGATGATTGAATGGGATAAATCCTGCTGCAAGTAGTAGAAGGAATGTTATTCTTTTTATATGGATTTATAGATTTTTCAGATTGTCCAACTAGAACATTTTTTCTGATTCAGTTGGTAGAAAGCATTATAATCATCAAGTATTATTTCGTTTTATATATTTTATATATAGATATATAGAATATATTTTAAATAAAAATGGTCTAACTCCCTGCTTTATCAGGTAGACCATTTTTCCTTTTCTATTCATGAATGCAACTGTTAGCCGCATTGTTTTATAGGAGCAATCATCATTTTCCCTAGAAAATCATATAAGGGTCTAAAGCCCCCTTAATATGTTTTTCATATAATAAAGCATGCCGTTGGTAATATGCGGATATTTTCTAACGGTACAACCGGTTGATTAATCTTAGAGGATGTATTAGCACCTCTTTATTATTTGAGCATAAGTTAATCATAACCTCTAGGCTCCAGCCGTGTAGAAGGAGAGGAGGAATTGTATGGCATCCGTTCAAAAAAGTATGGATTCGTCTAGTTTAGCGGAAGTAATTGACCGCATTTTAGACAAAGGTATAGTCATCGATGCATGGGCTCGCGTTTCGTTAGTGGGAATAGAATTGCTCACAATAGAAGCGCGTATTGTAATTGCAAGTGTGGCAACCTGGTTACAGTACGCTGAAGCTGTTGGACTTTTAAAGCAAGAAACAACCGAAACAGCGGAGATATAGATGGAAGAGCCGAGGCAGCGGTTAGATATGCCTTGGCTTCTATTTCATAAATGTAAGAAACTTACCTATGCAGGGAGGAGTAAAGCTTGAAGCAGCCAGAGGCCAATGAGCATTTGCGCCCAAATACGTTCATTGAAACTCCGTTTTTCCAGGAAATCGTGAAGCGCACGAGCCAATATATTCATTTCGGATTTCCTATTCATTTTGTCGGACCTTCTGGAGTAGGAAAAACAAGTCTTGCTATGTTCATAGCCAGTCAACTAAATCGTCCCGTTACGATTATTCGCGGCAATCCTGAAATGTCCAATGTCGATTTAATAGGCGGGTATTTTGGCTTTTCAAAAAAGGAGTTAATAGATAACTATATTCACTCAGTCTATAAAAAGGAACAAGAAGTAAAGCCAAAATGGATAAATGGCCAATTAGTAGAGGCAGTGAAACAGGGGCATACCTTGATTTTTGATGAATTCACAAGGTCGAAGCCGGACACCAACAACATTTTTCTATCTATTCTAGAAGAAAAGGTCCTTCCTCTTTACGGAAATCCAAAAGAGCCCTATATTCGGGTACACCCGAATTTTTCTGTTATCTTTACAAGTAATCCAGATGAATATGCAGGTGTTTTTCAAACGCAAGATGCCCTTCTTGATCGATTCATTACGATTGATTTAGATTACTGTGATACAGATACCGAAATGAAAATCATTCATCATAGGGCTGGAGTAAATATGGAGGAAGCTAAAATGATTGCTCAACTGGTTTCCCGTATACGTGTACGGTGCAGAAATGCAAACAAACAGGGTCCTAGTTTACGAACATCGATTATGATAGCGAGTATTGCGCAGAAGGCGCAAATTCCGATGGATCCAATGAATCGCCAATTTCAAATGCTATGCAGCGATGTTCTTTGGCTATCAGTATGCAGATGCCAGTCCTATATGGATAAACAGGCAGTAAAAGAATGTATCTTAGAGGAGTTACAGAATATGAAAAAGAGTGGTCATAGCTAATGAAAAGAGCAGCTATTTATGTTTTTTGTGCTGTCCATGACAATCAACTGCAGCACTTTGGGAAAATAAAGATGAATGAGGCGGAAAGGGAAGTATACACTTTGCCTTATCAAAATGTCGCCATGGTTGTATGTTCAATAGATGGTGATGTTCTCCCAAACAAAGAGAACTTATTCGCTCATCAGACAATTTTAACGAAGGTTATGAAAAGCCATAGCATCATTCCGATGAGTTTTGGAAATGTCTTTAGCTCTAAGGAGGATGTGCTGCTTATAACAGAACATCTATATGAACAGTTTGAACTGTTATTTCCACAGCTGGAAAATAAAATTGAAGTTGGATTGAAGGTAATCGCTAATCAACAATGGATTGACAAGGAAATGGAGAAGGAACCTGCTTTACAGGAATGGAAAAAAGAAGTCAACAATAAGTCAGCAGCAGCTGCTTTTTATGACCGTATCCGCTTAGGGGAAATGGCACAAAAATTTGTCCTCTCTCTGCAGAAAAAAGTGGAGAATAAAGTTTTTCTGCCACTCTCAGAACTAGCTGAAGCCTCTAAATTAAATACTCCCCTGACAAAGAAGATGCTTCTGAATGCAGCCTTTTTAATTGATCGCAAACAGGAAGAAGAGTTTGATAGAAAAGTAAACGAACTGTACGAAGAATGGCACGATAAAGTGGAATTTAAATATAGCGGGCCGTGGCCGGCGTATAATTTTGTAAATATTAGACTGAGAATCGAGGGTGAGTCATGATTCATAAGCTATTTACAATCCCGATCCGAACGCTAATTCAGATTGGAGAAAAAATTCAAGAAGAGGCCGATAAAGAGCTCTACCATATCCCTACCTTACAACAGCAGCTGATCCAACTGCATATGATGTATGAAATGCAGGAAATAGATGAAGAGTTGTATCAAGCCAAAGAGGAAGAATTACTAAAAAGATATAAAATTGCAAAGGAACGAGAACAAAGGACTTCTTCGGATTAACTAGGGAAAGATTTGGAAGGAGGAGTTAATTTTGACTGGTATAAAAACGTGTACACCATTTGTTTATGTATATGGGTTAATTCCGTCCAAAGAACTACAACAAAAAGAAGCGCCATCTTTTATAGGCATTAATGATACACAAAGTTATCTTAAGCAATACGATGAAATCACAGCGATTGTTTGTCCTGTAAGTGCAAATGACTTTTCAGCACAGCAAGTTGAGATACGGTTAAAGGATCCAAACTGGCTAAAGGAAAAAGCGCTTCATCATCATGGTTGTATAGAATTAATTTATCGGGATTTCACAGTGATTCCAATGTCTTTTTGTACAATCTTTCAAAATGAAGAGAATCTCGAAAACATGATTGCAGATCAGTACGATGTGATTGTAGAGAAATTTTATCAGTTGTCTGCCAAGGAAGAATGGAATCTGAAAGTGTACTGTGACGTAGGTTCTATGAAAGCCCATGTTGCTGAATATAACGCCTCTGTTTTGGCTTTTGCGGAGGAACTGAAACATATGCCCCGAGGTAAGCAATTTATTATGAAGAAAAAACTCGAACGACTCCTTGCAGCTGAAGTGGAGAAGGAACAGATGGGACGATGGGAAGCTATACATCAGCAATTACAAAATATAACCTCGGACTGTAAGATTAGAAAGAATTGGGGCAAAGAAATTACCCATCGAAATGACGATATGCTGTTTAATTGTGATTACTTAATTCATAAAGAGAAAGTAGAAACATTTTTACATTGCATTCGGGAAAAGGAACAAAGCTATGCCGAACTTGGTTGGAGCTTTGTTTTAACAGGTCCTTGGCCGCCCTATCATTTTGCCCAAATGATAAGGGAGGAGTAAATAGATGCAGCCGCAGCCATATCAAAATAAAGACATGACATTATTAGACCTTCTAGATGGAATCATTGATAAAGGAGCCGTTGTCAGCGGGGAGTTGATCATTTCGATGGCGGGGATTGATCTTATTATGATTGATCTGAAATTACTGATTGCAACGATTGATCACGCCTTTCATGATCAAATCATTAGCTATTCTGGAGGTGAACGTATACCTGATGGAACGGATTCAACTGGAGCCAAACAATGTAGAGCAGGGATTAGCTAAGCTCGTTTTAACGATTATTGAGCTTCTTAGGCAGCTCATGGAAAGGCAAGCGATGCGAAGGGTTGATAACGGTACACTTTCAGATGAGCAAATTGAACAGCTAGGCTTAACACTTATGGAGCTTGAGAGAAAAATGCAGGAGTTAAAAATCATTTTTGGTTTGGAACATGAAGCGCTTAATATTGACCTTGGACCATTAGGTCAATTACTCTAGACTATCTTAAGGGAGGGGTAGAATATGTCCATCCAACATGCATCACCATCCAGTAATATTCTTGAGATATTGGAGAAGATTCTCGATAAAGGAGTTGTGATTGCCGGCGATATTAAAATCTCCTTAGCGGATGTGGATTTGCTAACTATTAAAATTCGTCTTCTTGTAGCTTCCGTAGATAAAGCAAGGGAGATTGGCTTAAATTGGTGGGAGAATGATCCGTACTATTCTTCCAAAGCTAGGCAATTGGAGACGGAAAACATAAGGCTGAGTGAAAGAGTAAGCCAATTAGAGAAGCTTGTAGAAGGAAACAAGGATCAAACCTATCTTTTGATAGATGGAGAAGAGAAAAAGAAAGATGAGGCTCCTCACTTATTAGACTAACCGAGTTGAATTGTGCCAGGCTGTAGAGAAAAATCTCTCTGCAGCCTGTTTTAATCCTTCCCAATTGACGGAATTACAGAGATAAGCATCGTCTCTTTGACATGTCAGATCTGTAATACGGAGCAGGTGAGGGAAGGTCAGTGTTAATTAATTCACAAGAGAAGCGAAGGTGTACACTTGTCGATGATAAGTTTGTCATAATAAGTGTTCTATTTACAAATAATCTTGATGCAACGGCAGCTCTACTATAGCTTCTGTTCCTTCACCAAATTGACTATCTATCCGAATGAATCCTTCAAAATGATCCACAAGTTCCTTTACCATATAAAGGCCTATTCCCAAACCGCTTTTATGAGGATTGAATTTCCCGTATTTTTTAAATAATGCCCTTGTTTGTTCCTCAGCCATTCCTATCCCGTGATCCTTCACTTTGATGACAATTTTATCATGAGCGGCTGAAACGGAAAGTGTAACGATTGATTGTTCATAACTATATTTAATGGCATTGCTTAAGAGGTTTGATAAAATTAGTTTTAAACCAATCTTATTCGTATACATCTTTTCGTTACCTTGCAAGTCGAGTGTATGTTGAAGCTCTAGATTTTGCGTACGTGCTTTAATGCTCATAAATTCAATGACATCTCGAATCACAGGTAATGGCTCAACAAGTTCTTTCTTCCAAAGCAAATCATTGGATAGCATTTGTTCTGTATGAATAATATGATTCATTTCATTATCAATTACATCGACATAATCTCTTATTTCTTTAATTTTACTGAGGTTCTCTTCATTGAAGTTCAAACTCTGATCCAACATGATAGAGCAATATGCTTTAATTACAGTAAGAGGATTTCTCACTTCGTGGGATACAACATGCACAAAATCTAGTTTTTGCTTATATAAGTCCATTTCCGATTGCATTTTTGTTTGGACAGACAGTGAGGGGAAAATTACTGTTTTTTTCGTATTTCTATACAGGCAGGAACGCGTAAGCTCTTTGTCTGTCATGAAATATTCGTGATTACGCATTAAATCCATTTGAAGAGGAACAGTTAGAGTATGAGCGTGATAAGCACAAACAGAAACGAGTCCTGCGTCTTTTACACAACAATCTGCACGATCTTCAAATTCTTTAAGAACGGACGCTATATCATCTTGTTCTTTCCAATCAACATGTGCCCATGTACGGATAGAGATGCCTTTCTTGAAAAAAGGCTCTAATATTTGTTTGAAATGATTTACAATGTTCTCAACATTAAAATTTCCATGCATCCTATAAAAATCAAAGTTATCTGTGTAATGTACCATGGTTAGCTTTTCTTCGGGAAGGATATTTTCAAGTTTTTGATTAATAAGCAGTAATAGTTCCCGATTATCTACCACCAATAGATGATGGTTTTGTTCAAGACCGCTAACTATATATGATACTGCGTTGTTTACATAACACTCTATATCTTCATAAACATATAGTATATGACCGCCATTTGATAACTCTATTATTTCATTTAATTTTACCAAATCATATTTCATTTTCATCTCCTATAGAAGCTTCCATGTAAATATAAATTTTTATATTTTTGACTATTCAATTAAATTATACTCAAAATACATAAGCTTTTAAAGGAATAATCTTTCCCACTTCCGCGTTCAGCCAAGCTCCTATGAAAATGACCAAGGTGATCGATAAAAAATCAGTCTTAGGTCTTATGAACTTGAGTCATGAACTGATGTATAATGATAATACAGCACAACAAAATATAATTCAAAAGGAGTTCATCTCAAATGGAACATAAGGGACTTAAGATCCTTATTCATGCTAGCACATGGTTTGCACCGGTGTTAGTTCCTATTATCGTATATTTTCTTACCTCAAATCGAGAAGTAAAAAGCTTATCGCTGCAGGCAGTAATTTTTCACCTTGTCATTGGTGTCTTAATTTCCATTTCAATATTCTTTTCCTGGATTTTGATTGGCATACCATTTCTTATCGTGTTCGGACTGATGGCATTGATTGCTCCGATTATGGGCATTATCCGTGCGTTGGACGACCGTCCATTCCGCTATCCGATTATTGGTTCTTTATTTGCAAAGTTATAATAGAAAAGCGGGTGTCTCAAATCTTAAGATACCCGCTTTTTCCATTGGTGTTGCGATTCTCTTCTTACTGTCCCCATTTTTCATGAAATATCAGCTTCTCTAATGCCCGCCTTTTCTCCCAGTTCGCCATTTCTAAAATAGGAGCTGTCGGATAGGTGTCCGTGTACCCAATAGAAACCAAAGCTATTGGATCAATATGAGGAGGAATTTCTAAAATGTCTCGAATATCCGACTTTTTATAAAAGCTCACCCAGCCCATTGCCAATCCTTCAGCACAAGCGGCTAACCACATATTCTGAACAGCACAAGCGGTTGACATGATGTCAGTTTCTGGAATCGAATTACGGCCTAGAACATGTGAACCGCCCCGGGAAGGGTCGCATGTAACACAGATTGTTAAAGGAGCCTCTTTCATTCCCTCGATTTTGAGATTGAGAAATTTTGCTGCCCGCTCATCTTGTTCATAATGGATTGCAAGTGCCCGCCTTTCTTTATCTGCAGCCCAAGCTAAGCGGTTTTTGATTTCATCTGATTCGATTAAAATAAAATTCCAAGGCTGCATAAATCCAACAGAAGGTGCATGGTGCGCAGCTTCTAATATACGTGCCACTGCTTCTTGCGGCACCGCGTCAGGGAGAAAACTTCGAATATCTCTTCTCTTTTCTATTACTTTATAAATTGCATCTTTTTCTTCGTGAGTAAACAAAGCCTCAACACCACCAGTCTTATTTATATTTGTGCAGAACATACAGAAAGGTATAAGCTACTTAATAACAGCTTATATGTTTCTTTCACGTAAAAGGAGTATGTAATACAAAAAACCTTAACGACTGAAGTTAAGGTTTTTGAATAAGCATGTTGACAGAATATGATGAAACTCTATCAATATACTTATAAAATCCTTTCCTTCCCACCGAAGAAAGCAGAACTATCATATAAAAGCAGGTCTCCTGGCTTCGTAATTACCCGATTGTCTTTCTTCCTGGGCAACTTTTTTCAACGTTCACAGTAGCGGGGGCTGCGTTGGATTTTCACCAACTTCCCTATTATCTCGTAACAACTTTTGTCTTGAGCACTTTTATATTTTTATTCGTTTCATTCATTATAAACTATGGTTACATACAGATCGCAAGCTAATTCTTTAGGATGGTTGACCCAAAATTTCTCTGAACATATTGAAGAAAGCCACGTGTCCCTTGTGCTAGTATCATTCTATCGCTTATGCTGTTAATTTCTAAAACCCGCAAGCGTTCTGGGAAAGGCAAGGTGGGACAGGGAGATCAAGCTCTAATACAACATAACTAGTCGCAAGTTTGGGATGGCTTTTTTAATTGTTCTTAGCATATTAATATCCACGGTTTGGGTGGTGGAATACTCATATGAATGATGGACAGAAAGATAAACAAAATATATTTTTGTTATTATTTTACATATTTTGGATGATGGATATATAATTAACTCATTAGATTAATTATTCTTTTTGGAACAGTTTTTATTGGAATTGTTTGAAGGTGAACAAGAAAGAGAGGGAGCATATGGATGAAACTAACCCGCAATTAGAACAAACCATTCAAGTGTTGCGGTCTTTTTGGAGGATTCAACGGGACTTTGGAAGATGGGGGCAGGCGAGCATCAAGAACAGTAACCTAAGTATGCCGCAGTTTTTGATTTTACAAGAAATTTTCCCCGCACAAGTGATTTCGCAAAAGAGTTTGGGCGAACGGTTACTATTTCCGAAAAGTACGCTGAGCGCAAGTGTTGATGGATTGGTAACGCTAGGCTTTCTAAAACGCAGCATCCCAGAAGAAAATCGTCGAGAGGTAGAGCTTGAATTAACTGAGGCTGGCAGAGAGCAAATACTGCTTATGCATAATGAGCCAAATGGAGTATATCAAAAAATGGTGGGTGTCCTGTCACAACTACCAGAGGAATCCATTCACACATTATTAGGACTCCACCAGCAATTGTATGAGTTGATGATAGATACAGAAACAACAGAGAACGGAGAGGATGCTCGTTGTTAAAACTATTTCGTCAGTTGCGGCCATTTGCCGGGATGATTGCGGGAGTGCTGGTACTCGTCTTCATCCAGTCCATGTCTGATCTCTATTTGCCGACATTAATGTCAGATATTATTGATACCGGTGTTGTAAAAGGAGATACGAACTATATTTTGCAAATCGGCGCTCTTATGCTGCTCATTGCGGCGATTGGGGCGGTTTGTTCAGTGTTTGCCAGCTATTTTTCATCGAAGGCTGCAATGGGGTTTGGCAAACAGCTGCGCAAACGGGTTTTTTCACGTGTTGAGGCATTTTCACTTCAGGAATTTGACAAGATAGGAACAGCTTCCCTCATTACCCGAACAACCAATGATATTACGCAAGTACAGCAAGTACTTGTGATGCTCATGCGGATGGTACTTAGTGCACCGATTATGTTTGTTGGCGGGGTGATGATGGCAGTGACAAAGGATGCAAAACTATCACTTGTTATTGTAGCCATTATCCCGATTTTGGCTGTGACGATTTTCCTTATTATGTACAAAGGGCTTCATCGCAATTGGCGATATTCAAGCATTTATTCAATACTCCAGACAGTTTTCGCAGCCAATTACCCAAACAGCAAATATTGCTAATATTATTCAATCAACTATTGCTGCGGCAGAGCGCGTTTTTGAATTGCTTGATGAACAAGAGGAAGTAAAAGAAGCAATGAATCTCACAAAGCTGCCGACAGTGAAGGGGCATGTAGTATTTGAGCATGTGGACTTTGGCTATAAAGAGGATGCGTTGCTCATTCAAGATATGAATCTGAATGTAAAGCCAGGTCAAATCATAGCGATTGTCGGTCCAACTGGTGCTGGCAAAACGACGCTCATCAATTTGCTCATGCGTTTTTATGAACTAAAGGGCGGTGCTATTACAATTGACGGGGTGGACACGCGCAATCTATCACGAGAAAATTTGCGGGCAATGTTTGGAATGGTGCTGCAGGATACGTGGCTGTTTAACGGTACTATTCGAGAGAATATTGCATATGGCAGATTGGGTGCAACAGATGAGGAGATACGGGAGGCAGCAAAAGCGGCGTATGCTGATCATTTCATTCGGGCGCTGCCTAATGGCTACGATACTGTGCTTAATGAAGATGCATCCAATATTTCGCAAGGGCAGCGACAATTGCTCACAATCGCCCGTGCCATTTTGGCAGACCCTGCGATTATGATTTTAGATGAGGCAACGAGCAGCGTTGATACGCGAACAGAAGTGCATATACAAAAAGCGATGACCAGACTCATGCAAGGGCGTACGAGCTTTGTTATTGCGCATCGTCTTTCCACGATTAAGGATGCGGGTTTAATTTTGGTAATGAATCGGGGGACAGTTATTGAGCAAGGGACGCATTATGAATTGCTGCAGCAAAATGGATTTTATGCTGACTTGTATAACAGTCAGTTTAGTGAAGAAGAGGCTGCTATGTAAGAAATAAGGGACTGATGCAGAAGTTATAGGATATATATCTTTTGATGTAAGTCTTTTTGAATAGGATTGAAAATATCAAAAGTAGAGTTATTCCAGAGAGACTAGGTTTTCCATCTGAAGGACAAATAAGACAAGCAGAATGGCTGTATGGTCATTACGTTGATCATATCGTTTATGGAATGCTAGAAATAGAATAGGAAGTCAATTAACTAAACAAGAAACTCAGATAAAAGGACTAATGGCTACACACGGTCCTTTTTCTTTTTGTTGAATTTCCAATAATAATTTTTTAAAACTATTTTTCAAAAACCTATTCACCTTGACGTTACGTCAAGGTATATAGTGTTTATATCAGGAGGTGAGAAGATGGAATACACAGTGCAAAGGCTAGGCCAAATAGCAGGTGTGAGTACGAGGACGCTGCGATATTACGATGAAATTGGGATTCTAAGGCCGGCAAGAATCAACTCATCAGGATATCGGATTTATGGGCAAGAGGAGGTTGATCGACTCCAGCAAATTTTGTTTTATAGAGAGCTAGGTGTAAGCTTAGAAAATATTAAGAAGATTATAACCTCCCCATCCTTTGATAGCACGCATGCGCTGAAAGAACATCGGGAGCAGCTTCTGGTAAAACGAGAACAGTTAGATCGATTAATTGCGAATGTGGATAAAACAATAGCCGCAGCGGAAGGGAGTATAACAATGACGGATAAAGAAAAGTTTGAAGGCTTTAAGCAAAAGCTGATTGATGATAATGAAAAGAAATACGGGAAAGAGATTCGAGCAAAGTATGGGGATGAGCAAGTCGATAAATCTAACCAAAAAGTAAAAGGTATGACAGAGGAGCAGTATACGGAAGTAGAAAAATTGGCTGCTGACGTCCTAACTACATTAGCTGAGGCATTCGCAACGGGTGACCCTGCGGGAGAATTAGCCCAAAAAGCCGCACATTTACACCGACAATGGCTTTGCTATTACTGGGATAGCTATACGAAAGAAGCACATGCAGGCCTTGCGCAAATGTATGTAGATGATGAGAGATTTACAGCGTACTACGATAAAAACCAACCAGGAACAGCTGTATTTTTACGGGATGCGATTCATATTTATACAGGATTGAAAAAATAATGATTAAGAGCGATTGGCGAAAGCCGATCGCTTTTTTCACGTTCCACTTTAAGAAAGTATAAATTTCCAGCTGAAAGGCCAGTCGACGTAGCGAGAAATTTTAAGAATAAAGTATAAGTGCAACTACGCCTCTGTCTTCGCCCAAGAGCAGGGCTCGCCAATCGGCAAGTTTTCTTTATAAAAATTGTAAACGTTCTCTTTACTTCACGTTATAAAATATTTACATTTCTGAAACATAAAACCTGATTTTCGTGCTTATTTTATAACTAAGTAATATTATACCGTGTAAGGAGATGGTCCCTTGGCAAAAAAACAATGTATTGCTATGTTATTAGCAGGCGGCAGAGGTTCTCGTTTGAAAACATTAACACAAGACATTGCTAAACCAGCTGTACCATTTGGCGGGAAATATAGAATTATTGATTTTGCCTTAAGCAACTGCAAAAACTCAAACATCAACACAGTAGGAATCCTCACCCAATATCAACCCCATGCTTTGCAAAACTATATAGGAAATGGATACCATTGGGATTTAGATAGAAAAGATGGCGGCTTGTCCATTTTGCCTCCCTTCCAATGTCAGAATCGAGCAAGATGGTATGAAGGAACAGCAAATGCTGTTTTTCACAATCGTAAATATATTGAGGAGCAAAACCCGGAGCATATCTTAATTATTTCAGGTGATCATATTTATAAAATGGATTATAATGAGATGCTAGAGCAGCATCTCCAAACAAATGCCGATGTTACTATCTCAGCTATAAATGTTCCTTGGAGTGAGGCGAACCGTTTTGGGATTGTAACAAGTGATAAGGATGGCAGGATCATAGAATTTGAAGAAAAACCAGCCCATCCAAAATCAAATCAAGCATCAATGGGAATCTATATTTTCAAACGGAAGGCTCTACAAATGTTTTTAGAACAAGACAGCTACTTAGATACATCGGCCGACTTTGGGAGGGACATTATTCCTGCCATGATTAAAGCATCTACGCATGTATTTGCGTTTCAGTTTAAAGGCTACTGGCGAGACGTAGGTACGATTGATAGCTATTGGCAAGCTAACATGGATCTGTTATCGGAGGAAAGGAATATTTTCCTATATAATACAGATTGGAACGTCTATACGAAGGAGCAAAACTACTCCCCATTCTTTTTAAATGAAACAGGGAGCATCATGCGTTCATTAATTAGTGAAGGATGTAACATTGCTGGAAAGGTACAGCATTCTGTTCTGTCTTGCGGGGTGAAAATCGGGAAGCATTCTGTCATAAAGGATTGCGTGATTCTCCCAAATGCTGTTATAGGAGATCATGTATATGTTGAAAAAGCTGTTATTGGAAGTAATGTCACAATTGAGGATGGAACAGTCATGAAGTCTCATTCCTCGAAACAAGAGATTGCACTGATAGATTATAGACCATTAGCTTTCGGTGAGGCTTGTAGACCACAGGCGAATATTATTTAATTAAGAAAAAATAGCTCCTTTTGCGGAGCTATTTTCATTACCAGAGATTTATATAAATACAATTATTTTTGTACTTTAAGAAAGTATAAATTTCTAGCAGGAAGCCAATTCGACGTAGTGAGAAATTTTAGGAACAAAGTATAAGTGCAACTACGCCTCTGTCTTCGCCCAAGGGCAGGGCTTGCCAGTCGGCGAGTTTTCTTTATTTGATCATACGTAAATTCAGAAAAAAATTGAATGAGAATAAAAAGCCCTTTTCGTTTTACGAAAAAGACTTTTAACACCCCAAAAGAGTGGGGAATTTATTCAGATATTGCTGCATTGTAGGGTGGAGATGTTTGTACGTATAGGGCAATAGATACATATCTCTCTTATATATCATCATATTCTAAATAAAGTTATTATGCTTCAGACAGATGTTGAATCTCAGACGATTTTTATCAAAATTAGGCGAGAACACCCTTCTCCCAATATTTTTTCTTTGTATTTCACTTATTTTATGAAAGTATAATCGGATACGAAAGCCTCTACTCATTTGATATACTTACAGTAAGATTACGTTGTGCATATTTATCAGTATAACGATTATCACTTGAATAGGAGTCAATCATGAAGGAAGAGTTGTATGATGCTTTACTAAATATTAAAACAACTGGAGACCAAAAGGGGTTCCATCAGTCTCTGCATTATCATCGTTATGAAGCAACGCCATACAGTGCTTTAGAAATATTATGTAAAACATATGAATTCAAAAGCAGCGATCGTATTGTGGACTTTGGGTGCGGAAAAGGACGTTTAAACTTCTATATGAATTACGTATTTGATACAACTGCTGTAGGAATCGAAATGAATGACGGTTTCTACCAAGAGGCAATGGAGAATCGGAATCGTTATCTAAAGAAAAAGAAACATAGTAAAGATAAAATTTATTTCCACTGTTGTTTGGCTGAGGAGTATGAAATTCATCCAATGGACAATCGGTTTTATTTTTTTAATCCATTTTCTACTCAAATCTTTATAAAGGTTATTAATCGGATATTGCGTTCAGTCGAAAAATCAGAACGAGAGGTAGAATTGATTTTCTATTACATATCAGAGGATTATATCTATTTCTTAGAAAACAATACTTCCTTTGAACTGAAGGCGGAAATTAAACTGCCGGATGTATATGAACGTAATTCGAATGAGAGGTTTTTAATATATCGGTTAGTATACTGAAAGGGGATTATTCTTATTTCGACTAATCATATGACAATTGGACTACAATGAAGTCTCTATAAAGAAAACCCGCCAACTGGTGAGACGTTAGGCGAAGACAGAGGCGCAGTTGCACTTACGCTGTATTTCTAAAATTTCTGACTACGTCGAATTGGCTTCTAGCTGGAAGGTTATACTTTTTTACAGTGTAAAAAACACCATCCTTTTCAATAATTCTGCGAAAAGGATGGTGTTTTTGTCGTTTGAGGAATATAATGCTTCCTCAGGTTCTTGATGATGCGAGCGAGAATGCCCCTATTTTTACTTTAATAAGAAATCAGCTTGTTTTTTCGCCTTGGGATGTATCAAATTCCTTATTTAGATTGCTATGTTTTCTTGAGTATGATACATACAAGATTGCTCCTGCGGCAATCCAAATTACAAAGCAAATCCATGTGATGGCAGGCAAGCTCAGTGATAAATAGATACATAAAAGTGCGCTAATAGCTGGAAGGACAGGAACAAAAGGCACTCGGAATGCTGCTTTTAACTCTGGCTGTTTCTTTCTTAACACAATAACAGCGATAGAAATGAGGGTGAAAGCAGCTAATGTTCCCATGTTTACAAGATGGGCAAGTGTTGTTAAGTCAACAAATCCAGCAATTCCCGCAGCAATAAATCCTGTCAGCCATGTGTTTTTAAAAGGCGTTTGAAGTTTTGGATGTACCTTCGCAAACACCTTTGGCAATAAACCGTCTCGGCTCATTGCGTAGGTTAAACGAATTTGAGAATACAATAGCGCTAGCAAAACAGTCGTGATACCTACAATAGCACCAACTGAAATAATACCAGCTATGCTATTTTGGCCGACAAAGTTAAGTGCAAATGAAACAGGGTCTCCGACATTCAGTTTTGTATATGGAACCATACCTGTTAGCACAAGTGAAACTACAACATACAAGATTGTACAAATAGCTAAAGAAGCCACAATTCCAATAGGCATATTCCGTTGCGGGCGTTTCACTTCTTCTGATGCATTAGCAATTACATCAAAGCCGATGTAAGCAAAGAAAACAGTGGCTGCACTTGTAATGACTCCCTCTAGACCAAATGGCATAAATGGTGTCCAGTTTTCCGGCTTTACATATTTAATCCCTGTAAAAATAAATAATAAAACGATGCCGATTTTAAGGAAAACAATTATATTGTTAAAGCGTGTACTTTCTTTTACACCCCTACTTACAAGAGCTGTGATTAATAAAATAATAATCATAGCGGGCAAATTGACTATGCCACCTTTGCCGCTCCCCGGTGCAGAGGCAAGTAAAGCAGGAACATGAATATTAAATCCGGCAATTAATGATTGAAAATAAGCTGACCAGCCTGTGGCAACAGCAGCAAGCGCAATAACATATTCAAGCATTAAATCCCAACCGATTAAAAAGGCGATAAGCTCTCCCATTGTAGCATACGTATACGTGTATACACTCCCAGATACCGGTATAGAAGATGAAAATTCAGCATAACAAAATGCTGCAAGCGCACAAGCAATACCCGCCAGAATAAACGAAAGAATAATAGCTGGACCTGCACTTTCGGCAGCAATTACACCAGTGATAACGAAAATACCGGTTCCAACGATACAGCCGACTCCAAGAAGTATTAAATCGAGCAGGCTGAGCGCACGTTTTAGTTCTTTGTTATGGCTTTGAGCTATTAAATCGGTAATAGACTTTTTTCTAAAGAGTTTGTCCATCTAGTTGTCCTCCTAGTTTAAAGATGAATTTCCAAAAATATCTATATAAATCAATTTCGCAATAAATAAGCATAGCCATAAAAATGTTAAATAACTCTAAATTGGTACAGTCCATTATGAGAAGACTCTCGTCGGTATTAAGCAGGCTTTTAACTTCATTCACTTTTATTTCTTAGCAAACCATTTATGAAATTGATTGATATACGTTTAATTAAAGTATGTACCTTATCTATTCGTATAAACCATGTGCTTTTCTAAGTGCAGGCTCAAATAGGGGTACAGAATATTAAATAAAAATCAAAATTAACTTATATGAAGAAATCTTCTGACTTTTTTAAAGCTAATTATATTCCGCAATCATTATAGCATGAGTAAGTGGATTAAAAAAGAAAAAAGTTCGCGAATTGAATACAAAAAACAAGGTTTTATAGTGTGTATGTTTGTAAACGGTTAAATAAATACGCGTTATGCGCATATGCGAATGCTGTAACTCGTCTGGTAACGCTAAGCAGCGGGAATTTCACAAACGAATCTGTATTTCGTTAACGGGGTAGTATACTAAAAAAAATCTGTTCTATTTGGAAGACTCTTGATAAACGTCACCAGTAAAGTGTCCTTATCTTGCCCAAGTGTCATACAATCGAAAGCATGAAAAGAGGTTTGATAGACAATATATTTTAAAATCCGACAAATTACGACGTTTGTTTTCTTAATTTTAATACAAAATGAGAGGATGTTCTATAAAAAAATGAATTTTGTGGAGGATCGTATCGAACCTAAAAAAGCATTCGCTTCAAGCTAAAGAAGTTGATGCTATTTTTGATTTGTATCGTCATGTAAAGCAAAGCTGCTATTTCTTCCTTCTCTTATCTCCAGAACAGGCTTCCATGCAAACAGGTATTGATAATTTTTAGGGGGAATTTGCTTTGAAGATCAAAAAGAGAAAAGCACCCATCCGAGTGCTTTCCTTATTAATTCTATTTATTAAACAAACTTCTTACCCCTTTGTAAGTTAAAACGAGAGAGAAGATTATAACAGTTAATATGCCAAGGGTATCAGTAACAATTGAAACGCTTTCAAGAAATGAGTTAGCTAAAGGAACTTTAATAAGTGCAAAGCCAGAGAAAATCGTAGCAAGGAATAAAAAAATCCGATTATCCATTGGTTTTTCCTCCTTCCTAGGTGATTAATAAACTATATGTCCTTAGTCTTACAAGTATGTCAGTTTTATAAATTGAGAGCATAACTTGTACATTCCGGCATTTACTTCGAATAAGCAGATGGAGGGAATAAAAACGCATGAAAAGCATTGTTTTCCGCCCCAAAATGCGAATGGATTGAAAAAGAGGGATATATAGGGGATAGGCGAAACTTATGTATGGAGAAAGGTGCATTTATATTTTGCTAATGAAAGGAAGTAAATCATGCTTAATATTGGAATAGTAGGAACAGGTTAGTTCAGTGGTGTACATGCGAAAATCCTATGCGGTACAAACGGGAGATTCTTCACGGATTCTTTCTGATTATAGGGATGCATTCCGTACTCAGGAGGTTACGGTTGCCGCTTTACAGTCAGCTCAAACTGGAAAGCCTGTTACGGTTAATGAATAGATAGATAATATTAAGCGAGAATAAATACTGTTCCGAATCAAAAAGGGCTTCTTCCAGTGATTATTTTACAGAGGAAGCCTTATTATTTTATTTCACTGTAAGAAAGTATAAATTTCCATATAGAAGTGAATTCGACGTGGCCGGAAATTTTAGGAACACAGTATAAGTAAGGCTACGCCTCTGTCTTCTCCCAAGGGCAGGAATCGCCAATCGACGAGTTTTCTTTATGGCTGTTTTTGAACCGCTTAGATACTAGGGAATTACCGATTGCATACAATTAAAAACTTAAACTCAAAAATTTTTGCTTAGCTATTGAAAATATGACTTCTTTATGTTTATAATAGATATAGAACAAGTGTTCTGCGTCAAGGAGACATAATGAGATATGTCAATTCAACAAGAAAATGAGTCTCTCGTGAGAGGCTACAAGCAGCAAATCTTATCGTGGCAGAAAACAATGAAACAAACAGCATCATGGTAGAAGCAGATGAGAGTGAGCTTGTAGCTAAGGTATAGACTGAGTCTGAGCATCTGAAACAATGGTGGAAAGCTTTCATCTAGATGAAAATAAGTAATAGTAGTAAAAAAATAATTTTAAAGAGGTGTTTGAAATGATTTTAGGAATGCATCCGTACTTAGTACTTAATGGAAATGGACAAGAAGCTATTAGGTTTTATGAAAATGCGCTTGATGCAAAAGTGCTTAATGTACAGAAGTTTGGAGATATGCCGGGGAATCCAGAAGCACCTACTCCTGATGCTGTAAAAGAGCTGGTTTTAAATGCTCATTTGAAGGTTGGGGACACTGATTTGATGCTTTCTGATACATTCCCAGGCCAAGAGTACTCCATTGGAACGAATGTAACGATAGCGCTTATGCCGAATAACATTGAAAAAACAAAAGAAGTATTTGAAAAATTACAAGATGGCGGCCAAGTCAAATTACCGCTGCAACCAACATTCTGGAGCCCATTATACGGACAGGTAGTTGATAAGTTTGGTGTGTTCTGGCAAATCTCAACAGCTGCTCCTAATAACTAATAGTGCAGTGTGTCGAAATACTAATTCTACAAATCATAAGGGGGAACTATGCCTAACATCAAAACTTTTCTCATGTTCGACGGTAAAGCTGAAGAAGCGATGAATTTGTATACCTCTGTATTTGACGACTCAAAGATTATTAATATTGTTCGTTATGGAGCAAATGAGGCTGGTGCTGAAGGAACGGTGATGCAAGCCGTATTCTCAATCAATGGACAGGAGTTTATGTGCATGGATAGCAGCATAAAGCATGATTTTACCTTTACTCCTTCCATGTCATTGTATGTTACGCTTGAAACAGAAGAGGAAGTTGATCATGCTTTTGAGAGGTTATCTCAAGGTGGAGCGGTCTTGATGCCATTGGCAGCTTATCCGTTTAGTAAAAAGTTTGGCTGGTTAACAGATTCATACGGTGTTTCCTGGCAGCTTAATGTTGCGGGCAGCTAGTAAAAGACACTTCCATGAGAGAACATACATAGCAAAAGGAACCGTCATTCGGTTCCTTTTGTTGTATCAACGGAATATTACACCATGATTTTGCAAATATCGTTTGTAAATTCTACCGGATCATGAATTGGCAATCCTTCAATAAGAAGCGCTTGGTTATATAGTAGGCTTGTGTATAAAGCCAGCTTCTCTTTATCGTTCGTAAACGCATCCTTCAATGATTGGAAGACCTCATGGTTTGGATTGATTTCTAATACCTTATCTGCTTGGACATTTTGGTTGTTCGGCATGGATTTTAGTATCTTTTCCATTTCGATGGTCACTTCGCCTTCGGCAGATAAGCATACAGGGTGTGTTTTCAATCGCTTGGATATGCGTACGTCCTTCACCTTGTCTGCTAACATGTCTTTCATATAAGCAAAGAGTTCTTTGTATTCATCCTGCTGTGCATCTGTGTTTTGCTCAGTTTCCTCCGCTTCAATCCCTAAATCGCCGCTGGATACAGATTTGAATTCCTTCTCTTTATAAGTCATGAGCATCTTGATTGCGAATTCATCAATATCATCAGTGAAATATAAAATTTCATAGCCCTTCTCAAGCACCAGCTCAGTTTGCGGCAGCTTTTCAATTCGTTCGTAAGATTCTCCGGAAGCATAGTAGATATATTTTTGGTCTTCAGGCATTCTTGATATATACTCATCTAAGGTTACCAGATTTTTCTCCTTAGAAGAGTAGAACATCAATAAATCCTGTAATACATCTTTATTGCTGCCAAAATCGCTGTACACGCCGAATTTTAACTGGCGGCCGAAAGCGTTATAAAACTCTTCATACTTCTCGCGTTCCTCTTTCAGTAAGCTTTGCAGCTGATTTTTAATTTTACTTTTAATATTTTTGGCAATCAGCTTTAATTGGCGGTCATGCTGCAGCATTTCTCTTGAAATGTTCAGAGACAAATCCTCTGAGTCGACCATTCCTTTCACAAAGCTAAAATAGTCAGGAAGGAGGTCCGCACATTTATTCATAATCAGTACGCCATTGGAATATAGCTCTAATCCCTTTTCATATTCCTTTGTATAATAGTCAAATGGGATTTTCTCCGGGATAAATAAAATGGCATTATATCTTACAGCGCCATCAACACTGATATGGATATGTTTGATTGGTTTGTCAAAACCGTAATGCTTTTCCGTATAAAATTTCTCGTAGTCCTCAGAAGTAAGCTCCTTTTTGTTTTTTCTCCAAATCGGAATCATACTATTGATCGTTTGTTCCTCATGATACTCTTCAAATTCATTTTCGCTGCCTTCTTTAAGTCTTCTTCCGGTCACGTCCATTTTAATTGGATAGCGAATGAAGTCAGAGTATTTTTTGATAATCGACTTTAGTCGATACTCTTCTACATACTCGTCATAGTTTTCATCTTCTGTATTTTCTTTCAGTTTTAGAATAATCTCTGTGCCAACGGAATCCTTTTTATATGGTTCAATTGTGTATCCATCCGCACCTGTAGATTCCCATTTATATGCCTTGTCGCTGCCTAAAGCCTTGCTGATGACAGTTACAACGTCAGCTACCATAAAAGCAGAATAAAACCCAACACCGAATTGACCGATGATATCATAGCCATCCTTCAGCTCATTTTCATTTTTAAATGCTAAAGAACCGCTCTTGGCAATTGTTCCAAGATTATGCTCAAGATCTTCCTTTGTCATTCCAATACCAGTATCGGAGATTTTCAATGTGCGGTTGTCTTTATCCGCAACTACTTTTATGTAGTAACTGTCTTTATCAAACTGTAAGCTCTCATCAGTAAGTGCTTTGTAATAAATTTTATCAATCGCGTCACTGGCATTCGAAATTAATTCTCGTAAAAAAATCTCCTTCTGAGAATAAATGGAGTGAATCATCATGTCTAACAATCTTTTAGATTCTGCTTGAAACTGCTTTTTTTCCATTAAAAGCTCTCCCTTCCATTTGTAAATGTATCCGCATTGCCAAGCCAGATATTTAGCAGTTAGCACTTCGGTAATTTGAGTGCTAATCATTATTTTTATTATCATAGAATATGGGTTTTGTCAATATCATCTCGTGCATGAAGAATAACATAGTCATCAAAATAAAGCTGTGAACTTACAAAAGAAAGCAAACTTTTATAGCTCGAAAAAGAACCTCTGCATACGTAAAAAATACTATGTAAAAAGGTCTTTTTTGCAAGTGTGGTGGAATTATAGGACGAAATCGACGCAGGAAATCTTTTATACAGTTTATCTGCACATTAACCAGCCTAGAGGGGGATTGTATGAAACGAAGCGGGTTATTCGAAGGGAATCCGAAAGAGAGTATCTATCAGCATGTTATGAACGGTGTATCCCGTACCTTTCCGTTTGTCGTATGTACCGGTGTTTTACTTGCTTTTTCTTATATAGTTCGTTTGATGATAGCGCACTATGCTCATGTGCCATCTACCGGATTTACTGAACAACTCATTTCCATTACAGAGAATGGGAATCAAGCAGTGCAGTTTATCATTCCGGTGTTATCAGGCTTTATTGCGATGAGTATTGCAGGTCGATCGGGGTTAATTGTAGGTTTGGTTGGCGGCTTCATCGCATTGATAAGCAACCAAGGCTTTATAGGAAGTGTACTTGCCGGTTTTCTTGCAGGATACACGATTACAGGACTGAGGCAGCTAAGCAGCAAGCTTCCGCAAATTGTAACCACCTTACGTCCTGTGCTGCTGTATCCCTTGTTTGGGGTAATCTTTACATGTCTTATCATGATATATGTCACGAATGGTCCTATACAGGGAATCAATGATGCCTTTATGATCTGGCTTGAGAACTTAGGAGCAGAGCATATCCTGCTGCTGGGATTGCTCCTAGGAGGGATGACGGCAATTGATATGGGGGGACCCCTTAACAAAATAGCCTTTACCTTTGGTATTACCATGATCTATAGCGGTAACTATGCCCCGCAGGCAGCTATTATGGCAGGCGGCATGGTGCCTCCGCTAGGTCTTGCTCTTGCAACAACATTCTTTTCTGCGAAGTTTACAGAGCAAGAGCGAAGAGCAGGGAGAATGTGTTATATCATGGGAGCGTCATTTATTACAGAAGGTGCCATTCCCTTTGCCGTAAAGAATCCAATTTGTGTTGTCCCAGCATGCATCATTGGCTCAGCAATCGCTGGCTTGCTAGCAATGTTATTTCATATTGGATTGCCAGCTCCTCACGGCGGTATATTTGTTGTCCCCCTTGTAATAGGAAATCCGTTTTTATACCTCATAGCTATTCTAGCAGGATCTTTTGTAACCGCTATCACAATTGGGTTTCTGAAACAAAAGCCAACGATAGAATGAGAGAGTGGACGGAAGATGCCGAGCAATATGAGTATTCTTATGCTTAACAAAAAAGATCTCTTGTTTTGCTTATAAGATACGTGCAGTCGTCATCTATCTTTCTCCCTTTTTGAAAAGGAGGAAACGTGTGTATCTACAAGGCATCAATTTTGTGCCAGTTGCAGCATGGCTAGGGGAAACAGGCTTATGGTTATTTGGTGCATGGGACGAAAGCTTAAAGGTTTTATGTGTGCTCGTGATTATTGATTATTTCACAGGCTTTGCCAAAGGAGTTGTATTAGGAAAAGTATCGCGCAGGATTGGGTGGAGGGGAATTTTCAAAAAAGCACTTCTATTTATTGCAATTATTGTTAGTCATTTATTCGATAAAATCCTATTTGAAGGTGCAAGTGTGCTAATAGCAAATGATACTCCTTTTGGTATATTCAATGAATCAGGGATGATTCGAAATATTACCATTTGGTTTTATGCAGCGAACGAAGCCCTTTCCATTATTGAGAACCTACAACAAAGCGGTGTGAAAATTCCAAAGTTCATTGAAAGAATCCTTAGGGATTTAGAAGAACGCTTGAATGATAAGGGAGAAGAGCGTGATAATTAATGGATATACTATAAGCTCCGAGGTGCTAGCATCTTCTAAGTTGAGCAAGGGATATAGGGCATGGATAGTTTGCGTGTAAAAGGATAGATTCAATATCTATCTTAGGACAGAGGTGTTCTTTCTTACAGTATATTACCCTAACAATAGGGATTCCTATCAGTTTCATAATGAAAAAGAAGAAAGAGAAAAAGCGGCTGCTGGGCCGCTTTTCCGATTGTTTTCAGCTAAAGGTTACTTAGTCGGAGTGCTTTTGTTTTCCTTTTCCTTCTTTTTATTATTCATTAAGGAAAAGGTTAATGGCTGATCAGAGCCTGTCATGAATTTATAAACATAGGAAGACGTTAGTTTATAGCCATCTTCAAGTTTTGTAGCTAAATAGTTAGTTCGTTCAAAAAGAATAGAACGGATATGATTGAGCTGACGAGAGATTTTTTCTGTTAACGCTTCTTGGTTGTCTAATCGTTTTAGTATTCCAGCTTGAACTTCTTTCTGATTTGTCAATGTATCTGCGACTTCCTTTTGCAGCTCAAGCTGCTCGTTCAGCTGCAAAGAGAGTTGCTCATTAGTCGCCTCATTTTTCTCTAAGCGGCTTGCAATTTCACGATTAGATTCACGTAGACGATCCACTTGCTCTAGGAGTGATTGCTTGACCTGACCCTCATGTTCCAACAATGATTGCAGACTTACATTCTTTTCCTCTAATATGTGTAACTGCTGCATTAACTGACCTTCAAATGCTTCGCGTTGACGGCTATTTGCGGTAAGGCCGTTCATTTGATTCTGAATATGATTCCACTGATTACTTTGTTTTTCTTCCAGCTGCTCGTAACGCACATTAAGTTCAGCTATTGCTTGTATAAGCGCCATAGTGGCTTTTTGCTGTTCGGTCATAAGCTCTGTTAAAGGATTACGCCGTACAATTTTTTGATTGGATGTATGAATGGTTTGGTTATTTTTATAGATATTGGGATGATCATCTCGATTAATAAATACTCCCATTTTTCTTTCTCCCCTCTCCATTGACTTACTGTAATATCCTATGCATTAAAAACAAAAGAGGAAACACAAGCTGCCGCACCTGTATCGACAACGGACGGATTGCCCTGCTTCCATGCTTTGTAGGTGAGAGCAAGGAGGATGGAAAGAATTGCAATCATAATGAGCTTGTTTAGCATGGGATCACCTCTCTATAAAAATATGAGGGGAGGTGTGAAAATATTTAGTATGTATGAGGATATGTAAGAAATAGGGGTTTTGGTCTGATAGAATTTTTATGGAATTGGATCAAGGAGTTTTGTGAGTATCAATTACGGTACTATTGCTTTTGGAGATAACTCTCCATGACAGCCTGCGAGCTAAAAATCCCCCACCAAATCCTTTCCGTCTTGTCCATCAGGATGGGAAGGATTCAGCAGTGCTATTTCTAATTGCTATATCCCATGTTATGCCTGCTGATTGCTTCATCATCTTATAACCTTTGAGGGTAAAGGGAACAGTATACATAACTACTTTTAGTGAGGTGAGAAGTTATGGTATATGACGAACCTAGGGATTATATTACGGTAGAAGATGAACTGGGCAATCGGAAGGATTTTGCTGTGGAAGCATTGTTTGACATGAATGATGAATCTTATGCGCTTTTAACGGCTGCGGATGAAACAATCGTGATGAAAATTGAGGGAGAGGAAGGACATCAGTACCTAGTAGGTATTTCTGATCCTTCAGAAAGTGAAGCGCTTTTGGCTGCATATCAAATTGCTGTAGAGCATGCGCCTGCTGAATAAGTGAGTTAGTCTGTTATCTGTCTACTATGCTCAGACAAAAAGTGTAAGGTATGTATCTAATAGGATAAGAAAAAATAAAGAGGTAAAGGGGGCAATGACTATGAACAGACAACGAATTCCAGAGCACAAACTGAACTTTACAACGACAGTAGGGCAAGCTATTGAAAATATGACGAGTAATGACTTTTCTAAGGATGCTGCTTCAGAAAAAACGTCCACAAAGCAAGAGAATGTAAAGGAAGGAAAGTAGCTCAGTATGATAAGGCAGGGACTCTATTTCCTGCCTTTTTAGTGCTATCCTTTCCCTTCCTAAAGGGAAGATTCCGTAGCCTGGGTCCGGTTGTTTTGCACCAGACCCAAATTCATTTTAACTCCTTATTTTCGTCGCTCGTTTCGTTGGTTTAGGATTTGTCTTAGCGTCATTTTGTTCCCCAGCAAACTCTGTTGTATATTGAGTATTTGTACATGTATGCTTGGATGCTTCTTTATTTATTAGCTTGTCGGTTGTCTTAAAGTCATTTTGTTCTTCGGAAAACTCTGTTGCATATTGAGGGCTCATATTTCTAAAAAAAACCTCTCTCTTCTGGTCAAACACAAATTTTTTCATAAACATGTGGAACAGAATCTCAGCCGTTGTGATTCCAAGTGCAGCGAAGAAGGTGGCCATTGTCAGGAATCTTGCTGGACCAATGAACATGTAGCTGAGCACCCAAACAGTGACGAAGGAAAGCCCGAGGTCCGCCATGAGTGCTTTCATATTCCCAAGTCGCGGCAGGAGCAATAAATCTCCTACAAAGTAAGCCACTGCAGTTGTAATGATTGTAATGAGAAGAATTCTAGTGAGAGATACATGTTCGAATGCTCCTAGAATGGAAAACAAGACCGTACCGACAGCGGCAAATTTTACGAGTAACGCCATCATATGCTTCATATTCAGCCCTCCATCATTTTTGCGGAAATTCCTCTCTTAATGTGTCTAATTAGAGCTGAAAATAATCCTTATCCGCTCATTATCCATCATTTGATGAAACTGTATGGAGTTTGCAGTAAGAGGGAGTTTTCGCACTTTAAGAAAGTATAAATTTCTAGCTGGAAAACCATTCGACGTAGCGAGAAATTTTAAGAATAAAGTATAAGTGCAACTACTCCTCTGCCTTCGCCCAAGTGCAGGGCTAGCCAATCGGCGAGCTTTCCTTGTAGAAGTATTATGAAAAATATGAAAAGCTTACAAGAAAAGTAGCGGCATATTCAAGCATCCTTGGGCAATTATAAAGGTGACTTTATCACCAAGGAGGTTTTTATATGCACACAACGCAGCATGGAGTGCAGCAGCTGAACCAATGTCGTATGATTGCTCAACAATTGATTCAACAAACGCAACAAGCGAATCAAATGTACCGCCAAATGATGCAAAATGAGCAGCAGAATGCAACAATGCTTGAACAAATGGCGCAACGTGAACGTCAAGCTGTTCAAATCATTCAGCAAAGTTTGCAAGGACATGAGATGGCAATTCAACGTTGCCAGCAAATCATTGCAATGTGCAACCAAATGGAACAGCAGCTGGCATCACAATCTATGATGCCGATGACAGCAATGACGCCAATACAAGGCAGTTTCCATCAGAAGTTCCAACACTAAGCTGTAGTAGTAAGTAGTAAAGGGAAGAGGTAGGACATCCTCTTCCCTTTTTATGTTATTGAATAATGAGACTCTGCTGTGTGATATTAAAAAAAGTCGAGCAAATAAGTCGTTGTAACAGGAATGATAGATTCTAGCTGTGCAATTTGCTCTTCCTTTCCATTAAGTCGACCGTAGTGATGCAGATTGTTTGGTCTTTGGTAGCCGATCATCATAGCTGTGAGTGTCTGGATATCACAGCTAAAAATAGGCGAGTTCTCCTTTAGTTGATGTTCCAACCGATTCACCGCAGCCTGCCCATTTTCATTCACTGTTATGTGCCAGTGACCATTATTCCAAGGTGCATGTTCATCTTGTATGTCCATTATCCACTCTGAGACAGCGTGGGATGATTGGAATGGATATTGCTCTAAAAATGACTTTACATCTACAATTCGTGCCATAAAATAAGGAACAATTTCCTGTTTAATGCGTGGGTTCGGCAGCAAGAAAGGAAGTGCATCATCCACAGGTGCAGTTACTATTGCCTTTTCTACCATAGAATCATGGGTAGCTAAGAACGTCCAAAGCCCTTGTCGCGCTTCTTCATTGAGAAAAACGAATTCATGAATGGTTAGCTCCCGCTGCTTCACCTGATAGAGCACGTATCCGCTAGGAGCTCCGTTTTCTTGAAAATAAACAGCTGCATGTCCTTTTTTTCGGCGAAGTACCGATGTTTCCCACCATTCCTTCGTACGCCGCAACGTGCCGCTATAACGGGAAGCGTACTCCTCGTATATTCCGCTAAGTAGCTCAATGTTCCCGGTATGCCGCTCGACATAGCCTTCTGTTTCCTGCCTTTTTGGAAACAGTGCTGCTTCTATTTCATATCGCTTATAGTCAATATATGTTTCCCATCCGTATTTGCGGTAGAAGTCAAATGCGAACGGCGTGAGAAAAGAAAGGGTCTGTCCATTTTCTTTCATCAGTTCCATTGCATGCGTAAGCAAGCGCGCAACCAAACCTTGGCGGCGAAATTCTGGCCAGGTGGAAACACTGGCAATGCCTCCCATAGAGAATGTTTGTCCGTGCAGATAGATTTGCAGCGGGATTAGGGTTAATTGGGCAGCTAATCGATTTTGAACGAACGCTCCCCATGTTTCTTCTGGTTTAAATCGGGATCTTGCTTCAGTCATTTCCTCATCCGTTAGTTCATATTGAAACGCATACATCGATAATTCCATACGTTCATCAAATTCTTGATCGGTTAACTGGCGGATTTGCATTTTTAAGGTCACCTCGTTCGAAGGAATTAAAATTAGTGAGCAAGTACATATTCCATTTTTGTCGCCTTGTTTCCTCCGACATATGAAAATATGTAGGGATAGTATTTTCTTTTGTAAAATGCTAGACTTGCTTCAAATGTAGATTGCGGAAACATGGAAAGGAAGCGGAAGGTTATGAAACAAGAGCAGACATATATAGATGAGATTCTTGTCCGATTTTTTCCTAAGGGTAATTGGAGAACATGGGCAGGGGGGACTGGTGCAAACAATACGACTCGATTTGTAGAGGTGCAGGATGAGCGATATGTGCTGCGTATTTACGAAACCCACCAGGATGAGGATAAGGTGCAGTATGAACATGGCGTATTACTCTCTTTAAAAGCTTTGCCGCTATTGTTTGGTATACCTGAGCCAATCATGACGCCAAAAGAAGATACGATCGTGAGAACGCAGGACGGCAAGATTGCTGGGTTGTTCCGCTTTTTAGATGGTATGAATCCAACTCTCGATGACTTGAATCAGCTCCGTTCCTTTGGATGGATAACCGGTCAATTGAATCGGCTTCTGGCAGAGGTAGTAGTGAACCAGCCTCCGGTTTATAGGCCGTACTATGAAATGGAAAACACCCATCCCCGCTGTTCTCTGCAAGAGGTGATGCATTTTTGTGTGAACCCTCCGACTGAATTTGCAGCGCAAACCGCTGAACTGCTCCATATTTCTAAGCAGCTTACGGTGTTTCAGGAGAGAATTCCTCTGCTCAAGCAGCTGCCGCACCAACTTGTTCACGGAGACTTAAATGGGTCTAACATTTTAGTGAATCAAAAGGGAGAGGTATCAGCAGTTTTAGATTTTGAGTTTGTCACAAATGATTTGCGGGTAATGGAACTGGCGGTTTGTTTAGCTGATTGTATTCGCCCAGATCAGGATGAGGCAATAACCTGGGCAAAAATTGATGCCTTTTTATCAGGGTATGGGAGTGTTATGAAGTTGACGGAAGGGGAAATAGCGATGATACCGCTCCTCATCCAGCTTCGGAGGCTTGATGTATTTCTCCACTTTCTCGGTCGCCATTGGGATGGAATTGATCCAGTTGAGACTGTCCAAAAGTATGTGTATGAAGCGGTCAGAAGAGCGGATTGGCTAGCTGTGAATCAAGATAAGCTGATTTTGATGTGTATGGATGATGTGCTAGATAAACAATGAGTCTGACAGATTTCTTCGCACTGTAGGAATGTATAAAATTCCAGCTAGAAGCAAATTCGATGCATCAGGAAATTTTAGGAACACAGTGTAAGTACAACTACATCTCTGTCTTCGTCCCAAGGGCAGGGCTCGCCAATCGGCGAGTTTTCTGTATAAAAATATCTCTCCTATGTTCCTTTAGGAGAGATATTTTATACAAATTCCTTGATTCATTGTACAAAATAGTCAGCTTCACTTTGCGATGAGTCTGCAAATAGGTAAGTGTTTGAAAACCTATGCTTTTAGCAGCAGTTTTTCAGCTCCTCGATTACAAATTTGAATAAAGGAGCCTAGGAAAAATACAAACACAACGCTGCCCAGTCCAACAGGTCCACCTATGAAATAAGCAGCGAGTAAGCCTGCTCCCTCAAGAATTGTTCTTGAAAAATTCATGTTTAAACGGAAGCGTTCCACAATCGCTAACATTGTTCCATCATATGGCATAGAGGGGAACCTGGATGTTAGATAGACACCAATTCCGATCCCGATGAAGATCACTCCTGCTAAGAAAAACAGCCATCTTGAGAGTAGAGATAAGTTGGTAAGATAGACGTGTTTAAGAAGAAATTCCATACAAAAATCAAGAATAAGTCCCCATAACACAATAGTGATAGCGGATTCAAAAGCTGGTCGCTTTTTTAATAACAGACTGTTAATCAGTAAAAATACAACTTGTCCGATAATCACGCATGTTCCGATAGAGAGTCCTATTTTTTCGGAAGTTCCCGCATAAAAGGCATCCCACGGACCTGCACCAATATTTGATTTGATAACCAAACCTACACCTGTACAGGCAATTATCATTCCGGCTACATAAAAGATAATTCTTTTTAGCATTTTAAATCCCCCATGGTTTTGAAACCGTTTTTCTTTTGCAATTCGCTTTTGATTATATAAAGAAAATGAGAAACGGTAAACAAGATTTAGCAGAATTACAAAGGATTGCTGATCGGTGGGGAGGCTGGTATAAAACGGACAGCTATTATGCTTCTGCACCAGCTTTACTAAAGACCATAAACATAGTAATAACTGGAGCTGTGAGATATGGAAAGTAGTTACTCTAAATTTAGACGTCTATAAGCACCAGGGGCTACGCCATATTTTTTCTTAAATACCTTGTGAAAATAAGGATAGGCACCAAATCCGCAGCTTTCGGCAATGTGTTCGAGCGTCATGGCTGTATATTTCATCCGTTCGATTGCAGCTGATAGCCGGATTTCCTGCGCATATTCCATCATCGTTTTCCCGACGCTTTTTTTAAAGAGATGGACGGACCGAGAGACGCTGAGATCGGCATGCCGCGCTACTTCTTCAACTTTAAATACTGCTGTAGCATGTTCTTCAATATATCGCATCATCCGTGTTACTGCATACGGATAGCTGAAGGAGGGAGCTGTTTCGTTGATGGTACGCTCTAGAGACAAACAGAGCGACCGGAGCAGATATTCGGTAAGCTCTTCGTTTTCCTGAGACGGCGGCCGGCGTTTTTCGACAATGATATAGCGCCAGAGGGAGAGCAGCTTTTCATCAAGATCAATTCGGGAGATCGTTGGTTTAGCGGAACGGTTCCACCATTCTTCGACCCAAGCTCCTTCACAGGCTAAGTGGTAGTCTCCGCTGTTTTGGCGTTCTTTAACGAATAATTCATAGTGATCCCCTGGTTGAATAAGCAAGAGGTCTCCTTTCTTAAGTTCCATTCGTCGTCCCTTAACGACTACTTCGCAAATCCCTTCCGTTTGCAGGCGGAACAGATAGACCGGGAATCCTGATTTATGTTGGGAGTGAAATTGCTGTGTATGATATGAATAGCCGCAAAAGAAAATGTTTGTCGTCATAAACTTTCCCCTTTTTCATAAAATAGCAAAATAGTAGATGTTTTAATTATATCGTTTATGTTCATATAAAGGAACATTAGGTATGATGGAATCAAATAAGTAATATATTAGTTGCAGCGAGAAAAGTGAAGTTTTTGAGAAGTCGCGTGAATGGCTGTACAAGCTGTGAAACAAGATGTTATAAAAAGGATTTACACTTAAATTTTTTTATAGCTTGTTGGTAGCGCTTTCTAACAGGGGTATAGCGATTTTTTAAAAATCTATAGTACAGGATGTTATTAAGAGAAGAATAGCAGAAAACAATGGCTATATGTGTTTCATACTAAATAGTAGAAATGGGGAAGTAGGATGAAAAGAATTCCAGTAGCTGTACAAATGTTTACATTACGTGAGGAAAGTGGGCAAGATTTTGCAGGTACACTAAAGAAAGTTGCTGAGCTTGGCTTTGATGGTGTTGAATTTGCTGGATATGGCGGATTAACTGCGAAGGAAGTAAAAGCATTACTGGATAATTTAGGTCTTCAAGCTGCAGCGAGTCATGTACCGCTTGAACAATTAGAAAACAATCTAGATCAAGTCATTGAAGATCAGAAAATATTAGGAAGTAAGTATGTTGTATGTCCTTATCTCATGCCGGATCGTCGAAGTGAAGAAGATTACAAAGCACTTATTGCATTATTAGATGAAGCAGGTGAAAGATGCCGACGTGAAGGAATTACCATCTGCTATCATAATCACGATTTTGAATTGGAGCGTTTGTCTGATGGCAGAACGGCACTGGAGACTATTTTTGATAATACGAATGCAGAAAATGTGAAAACGGAGCTTGATGTATATTGGTTGACAAAGGCAGGAGAACAACCGGTTCAGTGGATTAACCGTTATAAAAATAGAACACCGCTCGTTCATTTGAAGGATATGACAACAGATGAGGAGCAATTCTTTGCGGAGCTTGGAACAGGCGGGGTTGATGTAGAAGCAGTGCTCAACTTAGGAGAAGAAGCCGGTGTCCAGTGGTGGGTAGTGGAGCAGGACGTAAGCCGCCGTACGCCGTTTGAAAGCATTGAAATCAGCATTAATTACTTGAAAACAAAGCTGCCCCATCTTTTAAATAAATAAAAGAGTGGGACATGCATGGGTGTTTAATGCTTGGGTACGAGATAGATTCCATAATGAAGAAGAAAAATGAGGAGGAACAAAGATGAGTACATTAAAGGTCGGAGTTATCGGGTGCGGAAGTATCGCAAAATATCGTCATTTACCAGAGTATCATGCAAATAAAGAAGTAGAGATTGTTGCGGTTTGTGACATTGTTGCTGAGCGTGCTGAAAATATGGCTGCACAGTACGGTGCTAAAGCGTTTACCGATTATAAGGAAGTATTAGCACTTGATGATATCGATGCAATCAGCGTCTGCTTGCCAAACTACTTGCATGCACCAGTATCAATTGCGGCGCTCAATGCGGGAAAACATGTTCTTTGCGAAAAGCCGATGGCTACATCAAAAGAAGAGGCAGAAGCAATGATTGAAGCAGCAAAAGTAAGCGGTAAAAAGCTGATGATTGCACATAACCAGCGTTTTGTTTCTTCACACCAAGCGGCAAAAGAAATTATTGACAGCGGTAAGCTTGGGAAAATTTATAGCTTTAGAACAACATTCGGCCATCCAGGTCCAGAAGCTTGGAGTGTAGATGGCGCAACGAGTTGGTTTTTCAATAAGGAGCAGGCCTTTATTGGTGCCATGGGTGATCTTGGTGTCCATAAGGCAGATCTCATGCGGTATTTACTCGGAGACTTTACAGAAGTCGGCGCATTCATTGAGACAAACGCAAAGCAAAATACAGAAGTAGATGATAATGCAGTTTGTATTTTACGTACAGAAAGCGGTATTATCGGAACACTCGCAGCAAGCTGGGCGTATGTGGCAGGCGGCGACAACTCAACGGTAATTTATGGAGAAAAGGGAGTTCTTCGTTTAGAGGATGATCCAGAGTACTCACTGATTGAAGAATATCGCAATGGTAATGTGATCAATCATAAGCTCGCGAAAATCCAAACGAATGAAGAAGGCGGTCAGACAAGCTCGCATGTAATCGACCATTTTGTTGAAAGCATCATTGAAAATAAAGAACCACTTATTAATGGCGAGGAAGGTATGAAATCACTGCAAATTATTTTAGCAGCGCTCCAATCACAGGAAACGAAACAGATTGTTTCACTACAAAAAGAAGGAGTGTCAGTGAAATGAAGCTAGGTGTTTTTACGGTTTTATTTGCGAATAAATCCTTTGAAGAGATGCTCGATCATGTAAAGGCTTCCGGGCTTGATGCGGTTGAAATCGGTACAGGATGCTACCCGGGGAATGCACATTGTCCTCTGGATGAGCTTTTAGAAGATGAACAAAAACGAAAAGCTTACTTAGAAGCTGTTACGTCACGCGGTTTGACGATTAGCGCTTTTAGCTGTCACGGTAATCCGCTTACACCGGACAAATCCTTTGCAGAAGAATCGGATTCCGTGTTGCGCAAAACGATTAAATTGGCATCCCTTCTTGGTGTCCCGGTTGTTAATGCTTTTTCAGGTACTGCAGGCGACAGCGAGGAAGCGAAGCAGCCGAACTGGCCGGTTGTACCATGGCCGCTGGAATACGGTGATATATTAACATGGCAATGGGAAAATAAATTAATCCCATACTGGAAAGAAATCGGTGAACTTGCCGAGCAGCATAATGTCAAAATTGGTCTTGAGTTGCATGGAGGATTCCTTGTTCATACGCCATACACATTACTGAAGCTGCGTGAGGCGACATGTGACGCAATTGGCGCAAATCTTGACCCAAGTCATATGTGGTGGCAAGGAATTGATCCGGTTGCGGCAATTAAAATTCTCGGTAAAGCCGGTGCCATTCACCATTTCCATGCAAAAGACACGTATATCGATCAAGATAATGTTAATATGTACGGATTGACAGACATGCAGCCGTACGGAAATGTGCAATCACGCGCATGGACATTCCGAAGTGTCGGCTGCGGACACAGCATGCAGGAGTGGTCTGATATGATGAGTGCACTTCGTATGTACAACTATGACTACGTTGTCAGTATTGAGCACGAAGATGCAATCATGTCGATTGACGAAGGCTTTGCGCGTGCTGTGAAAAACTTAAATAGCGTTTTAATCCGCGAGTCTGCAGGCGATATGTGGTGGGCGTAATATGTGAAAAGGATGGTGCAAAGGGTGGTAGAGTAATTGAAAACTCCTTTGCGTTTTATGTAAACAGATATACGGAAAAGAGACGGCATGCCGTCTCTTTTTTTTGTGTGCGCCCAGCATGGGCGCAGTCTCTAGGGTGAAAGTCCCGAACCGCGGAGCAGTAGTAGCGGTTAGCTTAACGCAAGGGTGTCCGTGGCGACGCGGAATCTGAAGGGAGCGAGCGGCAAACCTCCGGTCCGAGGAACACGAACTTCATAGAAGGCTAGGTATCATTGGATGAGTTTGCACAACAAAACAAAGTCCTTACTGCCAAAGGTGATACAAAGTAAATGAAGCGGATAGATGGAGGGAAAGACTGCGTTCTTACCTGGGGAGATCTGTCGGTTACATTTTCTACAAGATGATTTCATGCATTGTTAGAAAATGGAGCAACAGATTATGCCTATACATTGCTGATTAGTGATGGCACGAGTTCTCTATGCGGTGAAGCTTAGTGCTACAACATGTAATTTACAAAAATTACATGATTTCTAACATAGCCACAACCGTTCTTTAATATTTGGTTAATAACCCTTTTTTATAATGTCGGTAATTGTAGAAATCAAGGGGGAATAAGACAGAACAGTAACGTAAGAAATGGAAATCTAATTCATGACAGAGTTTGTTGTACACGCAGGAGAAGCTGCCGGATTTGCTGTTCTCTCTTGCAATTTACTTCACTAGGTTTACGAAGTGTAGGTATAGCTTATATGAGATTTTTTAGTCAGAGAGGGGAAACCATCCATGCTGAATGAGCAACCATTAAATGAGTTAATTAAAAAATTGAATAAAGAAAGCTTCCAAAATAACAAGTTTGATCGCCGCAGCTTCTTTCAAGGAGCTGGTAAAATTGCTGGACTTTCGCTTGGATTGACGATTGCACAGTCGATTGGAGTGGAGGCGTCTAGTGTTAACACTGCTCCTAGCTTTCAAAACTATCCATTTACGCTTGGTGTTGCCTCCGGTGATCCGCTTTCCGACAGTGTTGTCTTGTGGACAAGGCTGGCACCAGATCCGCTTAACGGTGGAGGGATGCCGCAGCATACGGTAGCGGTCAAATGGGAGATTGCTAAAGATGAACACTTTAACCAAATTGTGCAACGAGGAACCGAATTAGCAACACCGGAACTTGCACATTCTGTTCATGTCGAGGTAGATGGATTAGAAGCGAATCAAGTGTATTACTACCGTTTTAAATGCGGCTATGAACTGAGCCCAGTCGGAAAAACGAAAACACTCCCAGCAAATGGTGCAAACATCGCTAGCATGACATTTGCCTTTGCTTCCTGTCAACAGTATGAACATGGCTATTATACGGCTTATGAGCACATGGCAAAAGAGGAACTCGATCTTGTCTTCCATTTAGGTGATTATATTTATGAGTACGGCCCGAATGAATATATAGCCGAAACGGGCAACGTTCGTACCCATAGCGGTCCAGAAATTGTTACGCTTGAAGATTATCGAAACCGTCATGCTCAATATCGTTCAGATGCGAACCTGAAGGCTGCTCATGCGGCGTTTCCATGGATTGTAACGTGGGATGATCATGAGGTTGAAAATAACTATGCCAATGTTATTCCTGAAAAAGGTCAGTCTGTTGAAGCATTTATCAAACGCCGCGCTGCTGCTTATCAAGCGTATTACGAGCATATGCCGCTTCGGACAACTTCCTTGCCGCATGGAGCAGATATGCAATTATACCGCTCTTTCTCTTATGGCAATCTAGCTGATTTCTTTGTGCTCGATACGCGTCAATACCGCGATGATCAGGCAAACGGTGACGGAACGAAGGCGCATACGCCAGAGTCTTTAAATTCGAATCGCACCGCTTTAGGAAAGGAGCAGGAAGTTTGGCTGCTTGGAAACCTCGGAAATCCGAAATCTCATTGGAATGTACTCGCACAGCAAATTTTCTTCTCACAGCGGAAGTTTGGAACAGACACAACACCAACTTACAGCATGGATTCCTGGGATGGCTATCCGGCGGCACGCCAGCGTATCACAGATTTGGCGGGCAGCAAGAACATCAACAACATGATCGTCCTTACCGGAGATGTGCATGCCAGCTGGGCATCAAATATCATGACAAATTTTAACGATCCAAACTCTAAAATCATTGGAGCAGAGTTTGTTGGAACTTCCATTACATCCGGTGGAAACGGTTCGGATAAGCGGGCGGATACGGACCGCATCTTAAGCCGTAATCCAAATATCAAATTCTTTAATAACTATCGTGGTTATGTCCGTTGTACCGTCACACCGGAGCAATGGCAGGCTGATTACCGTGTTGTTCCATTTGTGACAGAGCCTGGGGCAGCTATTTCGACGAGAGCTTCATTTGTTTACAAAAAAGACGGCATGGGACTGCAGGAGGTTGCAGTTAACGAGGTTCCGCAAGGTATTAAGATTTCGAGTGAAGTAGAAGAAGATCGACATCGTGCACATGGACGTGCTCACGAAAAACAAATAGAGAAAAAACAAGAAAAAGTAACCAATTAATGCATCTTATTTTCAATGAGTAAAATGATTCAACTATAGGAGTTGATTTAAATGTTTTCAAATATTGGAATTCCGGGATTGATTTTGCTCCTTGTGATTGCTTTGGTTATTTTTGGACCTTCCAAGCTGCCTGAAATCGGAAGAGCTTTCGGTCGCACGTTAACAGAATTTAAGAGTGCGACCAAGGGATTAGTATCCGATGGAGATAGAGAGGTAGAAAAAAAGCCTGCACTAACGGCTGTTGAAAAGAAGCAGGAGAAATCAGCAGTTTTATAATGAATAAGTAGACGGGGAAACTCGTCTACTTATTTGTTTTATAGAGAAACAAACAGGAGATATATATAGTTTAATATTAACAAAGTTTACAAAAGATTAAACTATTCATAATTGTTTTACAATTGTTTACATTCAGTTCATTAACATTGTCCCATTATTCTAATATAATCAGAGTCGTAAGTTGATTAACATAATATATTTTAGTTTTAAGGGAGAGAACATTCAATGGATCGTCGTTTATTTTTAACATATTCTGGAAGTAGTGCTGCGGCATTAGTTGCTGCAGCATCAGGACTTGGTACAAAAGAAGTGGGTGCTATGACAGCAAATCATTTAATGGCTGGACAACCTTCAGGGACAGGCAAGCCGCTTACAGCTCCGTTCACTCCAATTAATCGCACATGGGAAGATGAATTAGTGCTGCCTGAAGGATACAAGTATAATATTATTGCCTCTTATGGAGATGTAATTAACTCTAAAGGTGAAAGGTTCGGGGATGCAGCGGACCTGACTGTTTACTTCCCTATCGATAGTTTAGAAGGCGGAAACAATTCAGAAGAGGGCTTAATCTGGGTTAATCATGAATTTCCTGAGCCAGGAAACTACATAAAGATGCTAGGAATTGACGAAGCTACTTTTAAGAAAGAAAACCTTTCGAGCTATCCTAAACTGCTAGAAATGGAGAAAGAAGCAGTTGGTGGTTCTGTGATTCGCGTAAAGAAAGAAAATGGCGAATGGAAGCTAGTAGTAGACGATACTTATAACCGTCGTGTCGATGGTACAACTCCTATTGAATTAACTGGTCCTGCTCGTGGAAGTGCAGCTGTAAATGGTGCTACAACAGTTTATGGCTCACTTGGAAACTGCAGCGGTGGACGCACTCTATGGAATACAGCTTTATCCTGTGAGGAAAACACAGAATATGGAAGCTCATACGGCTGGCCTAACTTTAATAATAATCATTATGGCTGGGTTATGGAAGTCGATCCATTTGATCCAAAAAAACCTGTTCGTAAGCATACTGCGCTTGGCCGTTTTGCACATGAAAATGCTGCTATGGGTCTGACAAAAGACGGCAGAGTTGTCGTTTACATGGGTGACGATAAAGGTGATGAATGTTTCTATAAATTCGTCAGCAACAAGAAATTCAATCCAACTAACCGTGAAGCAAACTTTGATATTTTAGAAAGTGGAACATTATATGTAGCGAATATGAGTCAACAAAAATGGATCGCGCTTGATCATGCAACTAATCCTACTCTAAAAAGCCAATTTGCTGACCAAGCTGCTGTTTTAACTAACGCTCGTGCAGCAGCCAAGGCTGTAGGCGGAACTAAATTAGACCGCCCAGAAGACGTGGAAATCCACCCACATGATGGAACTGTCTTTTTAGCGTTAACGAATAACTCAGGCCACGGCAATTTCCATGGTCAAATTGTACGATTTGCTCCTGCAAATGGTGACCATGGCAGTGATGCATTTACATTTGAAGTATTTGTTGCGGGCGGACAACAAAGCGGTATTACTTGCCCTGATAACCTTCACTTTGACAGCAAAGGAAACCTGTGGGTAGTAGAAGACTTCGGTGCGACAGAAGATAATATGTATGCAGCTTATAAAAACTGTGGTGTATTCATGATCCCAACAGATGGAAAAAGCTACGGTGTCCCACACCAATTTGCATCAGGTCCAAAGGGCTGCGAAGTAACTGGTCCATGGTTAACACCTGATGAACGTACTTTATTCCTCGATGTACAGCATCCTGAGACATGGAATCCATACCCTGGCTACAGTTTTGGACGTTCCTGTCTAGTAGCTGTACAAGGCGGAAGCTTCAATAAGTAATAGCAGTTGAAACAACACAACAAGGGAATTCATCCTTAAGCTATACGATAAAATTTTAGCCTATACGCACCGCAGCTAAAAAATAAGAAAGTCAGCCTTCTTTATAGAACAAGGTGTAAACGAAGCAGCCTGTTTACACCTTAGTTCATTTCGCATGAAAGGAGCACTTCTGATGGTTTTTGTTTGTGCAAAACATGTGAAGGAAGCTTTAAAGAGGATTCATATTCCTCACATTCAGTCCATCTCAGATAAAGCTAAAACAAGTAAAAATCTCAGATGTGACTTTTGTTGTCAGCAAGCTAATTATAAATTATTTGACTATTTTCCTATAAGGAAACGAGGCTTAAAAAATATTATATAAATTAGGGGGTTAATCTAAATGTTCCAAAATATAGGGATTCCTGGTTTGATTTTAGTCCTTGTGATTGCTTTGATTATTTTCGGACCTTCCAAGCTGCCGGAAATCGGACGGGCTTTTGGCCGCACGTTAACTGAATTCAAAAGTGCAGCCAAGGGTTTAGTATCTGATGGAGATAAAGAGGAAGAGAAAAAAGAAGAGAAAAAAGAAGAGAAAAAGCCTGAATTAACAGCTGTTGAAAAGAAGCAGGAAAAATCTGCAATTTGATAATGAATGGGTAGACGGGGGGACTCGTCTACTTCTTTTGTCTTATATAAAAACAGGAGGTATCCAGAATGGAAAACAAGGATTTACATCTTATTGAACATTTAGACGAACTTCGTCAACGAATCATTAAAACCTTAATTGCATTCATTATTTTTCTCATTATCACTTTTATTTTCGTACAGGATATTTATCAATGGCTAGTTAGGAATCTTGATGGAAAGCTAGCCCTCTTAGGTCCGAGTGATATTTTATGGGTGTACATGATTATATCAGGGGTATTTGCCATAGCTGCCACGATTCCTGTAGCTGCCTATCAGACATGGCGGTTTGTAGCGCCGGCGTTGACAAAAGAAGAGCGCAAGGTGACTTTGGGCTTTATTCCGGGTTTATTTATTTTGTTTATAACGGGAATCTCCTTTGGATATTTTGTGCTGTTCCCGATCGTGTTGGGGTTTTTAACAAAACTGTCTGCAGGGCAGTTTGAAACGATGTTTACGGTAGATAAATATTTTCGGTTCATGCTTCACTTAAGTTTGCCGTTTGGTTTTCTATTTGAGATGCCCTTGGTGGTAATGTTTTTAACAAGACTGGGAATTCTCAATCCGGTGAGATTGGCTAAGGCAAGGAAACTCTCCTATTTTGCTCTTATTGTCGTATCCGTCTTGATTACACCGCCTGATTTTATATCGGATATTTTGGTTATTGTTCCTTTGCTTCTTCTTTATGAATTAAGTGTCACGATTTCTAAGATTGTATATAAGAAACGGCTTACAAATGAAGTCTCAGTGCAATAAACAAAAGGAATAGGGGCTGTCTCAAAAGTCCCTTTTTCCTAGAATGATGTTAAGTGTGAGATTTGGTAGGCTGATTAGCGAAACGAATCAAAAGTATCCAGTTAGAAAGGCTTTTCCTGTCGGATCACTTATGTTGATGCCTGTTTTTAAAAAAAGCAACAACAAGAAGTAAAGGAGGGAAGAGCACTTGAAAGGGAAGGTGCAAAAGAAGCGGAACAAGCATTGCTTCGTGTGAAACGTTATGGAAAAGTAACAGTTTAATTATCTGCAGGAGAGGATGCTTTATGTAAGTAAGGCGATCCTCTCCTTATATAAATTTATATGCACTCTGGGAAATCTCTCGTTTGGATATAATCACCAAGGATATCGCTTGGCTGTTACGTTCAAAAGCTTGAAGGATATAAACCAAGGCACCCCCGTTTATCTGGATTACAGAATAAGTGGGGGTGCCTTAGTTAAAATATGAGCGTTATACAGCGTAGATTTTTGTCAGATAAAAAGGATGGAGCCGAAGGGAATCGAACCCTCACCAACGCAATGCCATTGCGCTATTCTCCCATTAAACTACAGCCCCATAAATTTGTAATCAAAGCCTCGTGCCTGCAAGTATAGTTATACTATGTAATGGTTTTCATAAATTATCATTTGATTTATATTCTACTCACCATCCTACCTTGCGTCAAGATAAACCTTAAATATTTCCAACATCAAAAAGAAAAAAGGACAAAAGCATTCTTCGCACATCCCCAGTATACTTAAAATGGGATTTTGTCTAGTGAATATATCCATTCCAATCCAGTCAAGCGATAGGAGGAGAACTAGCTATTTGTATTTGGACAGCTTTTTTCAAGAAATAAGAAAGTATCCATTTTGGTGGCAGTGTCTAGCTTCAGTGATCTGCTTGCTCAGGGAAATCCCTGGATCACTGAGAAAAAAAGCGCTTCATCTTCCGGAAAATTGTTTTCTCCTCGCGAGCAAAACAGGACAATCATGCTTTATTTGCATGCTGCATAAAAATGAAGAATTTGACAAAAGGTAAAAAGGTAAAAAGTATAGGGCTGGAGGTTATGCGGATGGTGCTCGATGAAAATGATAAGGCGATTATTGCACAAGCTTTACGGGTAGCAGCTTTGAATAGCACAGATTATGAAGAAATTACGCTGTATGAAAGCCTGTTGCACAAGCTGAGTTGGAAAAATGGTTCGCAACAGAATATGAATGCGGACGGTTTGGATATGGATAAGTATAAGGATGGCCTTCGCTATGATTATGATGATTCATCCGACTTGATGTAGACTGTATAGTACATACAGTCTCTTTTTATACTGTAAGAAAGTATAAATCTCTAGCTAGAAGTCTAATCCCATGTAGCAGGAAATTTTAGGAGCAAAGATGCCTTCGTCTTCGCCGATCGGCGAGTTTTCTTTATATTTACGAAAAAGCGGCTCTATTGAGAGTCGCTTTTAACTAGTGACCTGTGTTGTTTTGTGAACGGGTTTCGGTTTAGCGGTCGGCTTTGTTTGCTCGATACTTGCGTTGAGTGCTTCAATAATGGTTGCGATACGTTCGCTTGTTGGGCTTAAAATCGGTTTACTTTGGACGTCGTGCTGTTCAATTTTGGATTCAATAAGGTCTAAAAGAGCGGTGCGATATTGATCTGTGTAATCTTCTGGTACAAATGGAACAGTTAGTTGGTTGATAAGTGTAGTTGCGGCGATGAGCTCTCTCGTTTGAATGGTAATTTGGTCGTCTGCTGGAATGTTTGGCACCATATCGGCAGTACGCACTTCATCCGGATAGTGAATGGTTTCTAGGATGAGGCAGCTCTCATGGGCGCGAATGACAGCGAGATGCTGGCGGCTGCGGAGTGTGATGCTGACAATGCCTATTTTTCCGGTTCTCTCAAGTGCTTGTCTAAGTAAGACATACGCCTTCTCTGAGCCACCCGTAGGAGAAAGGAAATAAGAGCGGTCGAAATATACAGGATCAACTTCTTCTAATTGAACGAAGGAAATAATGGTAACGGACTTGACCTCGTAAGCTTTTTTCAACACTTCTAGCTCCTCATTACTGATGAGTACATATTCATTAGGACGGTATTCGTACGCTTTAATAATATCATTTGCTTCAATATGATCATCATCGCAGCCTGGAGCGATTTTTTCATGCTGAATAGGGACGAGACAGTCTTTATGGAGACTAATCAATTTGACGTCCTTTTCTTCGATGACGCTGTGCAGCTTTACGCCGATATTGACAAGACCGAATGAGAGGTTTCCTTTCCATACGGTATGCATTATATCACCTTCACTTTTTGTTTTAGTTTGTTCCAAAAAGGAAGAATTCATGAAAAAAGCTCGCCAGTCGGCGAGTTTTCTTTATGCAGCTTTCTTTTCTTTTTGTTTCATCCGTTGTACATGTACAAGCCGTAACGATAAAAATACTGCCCCGCATGCAAGCCCAGAGATTAAACCGATCCAATAACCTGTCGCACCGAGAGAGGTATAGGTCGCAAGGATATATCCGGACGGTAAGCCGATAACCCAGTAGGCCACGAGCGTCATAATAAGAGCTGTATTTACGTCTTTATATCCGCGCAGTGCACCTTGTACAGGGGTAGCGATAGCATCCGATACTTGGAACAGAATGGCGAAAAATAAGAAGTGCTGCGCCAATTGTAAGACATGTGCATCCTTGGTATAGAGTGACGCTACTTGTTCGCTGAATAAGAAGATAGTAATCGAGTAGACAGCAGCGAAGCAGAGGGCGAGACTGATGCCGATGATGCTATATTGCCGTGCGTCCTGATATCTTGTTGCGCCAACCTCGAAGCCGACCGCGATTGTAATTGCCATAGAGAGGCTAAGCGGTGTCATATAGAGCATAGAAGCAAAATTAATGGCTGCCTGATGCGCTGCAATCGTTGCGGTATCAAAGGTACTCATCAGCAGTGTGACGGCGGCGAAAATGCTTGTTTCAAAGAAAATTGCAAACCCAATTGGCACACCGAGCTTGAGTAATTCCTTCCACGTTGCTAACGAGATGCGGTACAATCCTTTAAAAACCCCATACGTAGAAAAAGGTCTCTTTGTATGGATGATGAAAATAGCGATAGCAAGAATGCACCAATATGTTACAGATGATGCAATGCCGGCCCCGATACCGCCCAATCGCGGTGCACCGAACGTTCCGAATATAAATACATAATTCAGCGCTATGTTAATAGGAAGTGATAATAATGTAATCAGCATTGATACACGTGTTTGACCGAGCGCATCTATAAAGGAACGAAGCACGTTATAGACAAGCATCGGGGGGATACCGAATGCAAGCATCGCTAAAAATCCTTTGGCAATGCGGCGCACTTCTGGTTCGAGCTTCATCTCTTGTAAAACAAGCGGGACGATGAAAAGGCCGACAATAATGATTACAACGCTTGCGGCGATAGCGAGGTAAATAGCTTGTATGATAAGCGGTGCAACTTCCTCCTTCTTTTTGGCGCCCGTTAGCTGCGCGACAATCGGTGTTACTGATAATAAAATGCCGCCGATACCGGTACTGACGGGAATCCAAATGCTTGTACCAATGGCGACACCTGCTAAATCTGAGGAGCTGGCATGCCCCGACATCGTTGTGTCAAAAAAGCTCATCATAAACAATGAGAGCTGTGTAACAAATATGGGTAGAAATAGCATAAGAAACTGCTTGAGCTTTTGTCGAATCGTTGTTGTATGTTCCATAACTGTCCTTCCTTGTGCAAAATACAGATTATTATAGCACATCCTCACTCTAGTGTCAGAGTAAAAAGACATAGGTAGAAATATTATATTCTGCCTTAGAAATAATACGTACTCCAATCACACTTTACAAAAGCGGGAATTCCTTTAATGGAATTCCGAAAGAAGTCTTTTTCTTCAAGGAGTGTGGCCGTTGGAGATTTGTACGCTGTAATCTTCTTATAGTAAAAAATAGGTTATTGTATATAGATGTGTTAAAAGATGTAGAGAAATAAAGAATAACCGAGAAAAACAAGGGAATTTTTGGCATACTCCCATCGCTCCTTTAGAATGCAGAGATATAAAATAAAAGTATCTCGTTTCAAAGGGGGATGTGAGTATGAAAGGGTTTTCTAGCGAAATACAACAGCGTGCTTGGCTGCTTTTTTGGATTGTGTGTCTCGTTTTGTTTGCGGGCGTTATAGCTTATAGCGGGATGATGAAGCCGAAAGCTGTATCTCTGTATCAAACCGCTGTAGAATTGCCATCTCGTTCATATTCTCTGCAATCCGATGAGGAGGTACTGAGGCAGTATATGGCACCTGTTCCAGAGCAGTTAATTATTATCAATCGCGCAACCAATGAACTTGCACTATTTGAGAACGGACATTTTGTAAAGAAGTTTATAGTTGCCACAGGTAAAAGCTCAACGCCAACGCCGACAGGAAAGTTTCCTATTGTAAATAAAATTAAAAATCGGCCATTTTACAAATTCAACATTCCAGGCGGCGATCCCCGTAACCCGCTTGGCGATCGATGGATTGGTCTGGATATAGACGGTACGAATGGCACAACGTATGCTATACACGGAAATAGTAACGCATCGACAATTGGACAGCATGTATCAAACGGATGCATCCGGATGTACAATGGTGATGTGCGGGAATTGTTTGAACGAGTGCACATTGGAACACTGGTTATTATTCAAGATTTTACGAGCTCTTGGGATACTGTTGCTATGGAGCACGGCTATAAGCTGTACAGTTAGGTTAGGCGAAGATAGAGGTGTAGTTCTTGTTACTAAAATATAAAGAAAACTCGCCGACTGGCGAGCCCTGCTCTTGGGCGAAGACAGAGGCGTAGTTGCACTTATACTGTATTCCTAACATTTCCGACTACGTCGAAATCACTTCTAGCTGGAAATTTATACTTTCCTACAGTGTAAAAAAGAAGGGCATGACACTTCTGCCCTTCAAAGGTAAAGCATGTAATGAAAGCAACTGTTATCATGTATTACCAAATTTACATGAACTGATACTATTCATCACAAAAAGAAATGACATGTACAAGAGAATATTATATGTTACTTATATACATATATGATTAAGGACAGGAGAGGATAGAGTGGAAAAACGTGAACGACTTATGAATGATTTATCTGTACAAATGCTTGCAACATTTCGTTCATTTCGCAGTGATATAGGAAAGATGTTTGAACCCTATATTCCATGGAATGAGTTTGTTGTATTGCGTATTTTAAAACAGCAGAATAGGGAAATGGTATCACGTGTGGCAAGCGAACTAAACGTGTCTAATAGTCATATTACAGCTGTATCTGAAAAGCTTATTACAAAAGGGCTGCTCATTCGTTTTCGATCTGAGCTAGATCGGCGGATTGTGTATTTAGAGATTACTGAAAAGGGAAAGCAGCTTATTGAAGAAATGGAGCAAAAACGGGAGAGTTATTTCCAAAAGAAATTTTCTTCCTTAACAGAAGAAGAGATGGAAACGATGATTTTGGTTTTTCAGCGGCTTGTATAAATAAGGTAATGTTATGGAGTATCATTTGGCTGTTCTTGCACTTTAAGAAAGTATAAATTTCTAGCAGGAAGCAAATTCGACGTAGTGAGAAACTTTAGGAACAAAGTATAAGTGCAGCTACGCCTCTGTCTTCGCCCAAAGGCAGGGCTTGCCAGTCGGCGCGAGTTTTCTTTACAGAAAAGAGCATAGTGAACAAAGGAAAACCTTATGACGAGTAATTCGGTATAGGTTGAGGCACAATAATTTTATCGGTGAGGAAAGGGAGGGATTATAATGACGAGCAGAAATGGAAGTAAAGGCAGTAAAAATCAAGGCTCTCCAGAAGCAGGCCATAGTCAAATACAACTAGGAGACCATCTTGTTACGGGAGACGATAACAAAGGAAAAGAATATCGTTCTCGCAAAGGGAGCAAGTCGAAAGACATACATGATCAAAAGGGGTGAGCGTGCTCACCTCTTTCTTTTTTATACTTTAAGAAAGTATAAATTTCTAGCAGGAAGTCGATTCGACGTAGCGAGAAATTTTAGGAACAAAGTATAAGTGTAACTATGCCTCTGTCTTCGCCCAAGAGCAGGGCTCGCCAATCGGCGAGTTTTCTTTATCGTATGTTTTCTGCTTTGGAATAGGAAGATCCAAACGGTGAAAAAGTAAAACGAATTTTAAGTATTGACCGAATTCGAAGAGGGCGGTAAAATTTGGACATTATTAGCGGGGGCAGGAGGAACAACTTATGACAAAAAAAGTAGCACTTATCACCGGAGGAACAAGAGGGATTGGGAAAGCAATTGCAAATCGGTTTGCGCGCGAAGGGTACGATTTGGTGCTGAATTATATGCGCAAGAAAAGCGATGCCGAGCAAACAAAGTTGGAAATTGAACAGGAGTATGGTGTTGCGGTTCATCTTGTAAAAGCGAATGTAAAGGAAATGGAGCAAATTCGCAGTTTATTTCAGGAAACAGAGCAGCAGTTTGGAAGGCTGGATGTGTTTATTAATAACGCAGCTTCTGGTGTGATACGACCACTGATGGAGATTGAGGAGAGCCATTGGGATTGGACGCAGGAAATTAATAGTAAAGCATATTTATTTGCGGCGCAGGAGGCGGCAAAGCTGATGGAGAAAAGTGGCGGAGGTTCTATTGTGGCGATGTCAAGTCTCGGTTCGATTCGGGCGCTGCCGAACTATGTGGCAGTAGGTGTCTCAAAAGCAGCAGTAGAAGCATTAACTCGTTACTTAGCGGTGGAATTGGCACCGAAAGGGATTGTTGTAAATGCTGTTTCCGGAGGTGCTGTTGATACGGACGCGCTGAAGCATTTTCCTAATCGAGAGCAGCTGCTTGAGGAGGCGGCAAATCGAAATCCAGCAGGGCGCATTGTTGAGCCTAATGATTTGGCAGAGACAGTATATTTTTTATGTACGCCGGCTGCAAGTATGATTCGCGGACAGACAATCATTGTAGACGGAGGGTTGTCACTTCTTTGTTAGTATTGAATTACTGGAAGTCAATCAATCTGCTGTGAAAAATAAAAAGACCAGGAAGATGCAGTTTTTCCTGGTCTTTTATTTACACTGTAGAAGTATAAATTTCCAGTTAGAAGTTATTCGATGCACTAGGAAATTTTAGGGATACAGTGTAGGGGCAACTCTGTCTCTGTCTTCACCTAACGGCTCGCCAGTCGATGAGTTTTCTTTAGAATAATGCTAAGAAAAACGCAGCTAACGCAACACGGAATACTAATGCGAGTACTGCGGCGATGGCTCCTAAAATGATCGCAAATGTTCCTGTTTTGCGTGCGCCGCGTGCTCGCGCGTACATACCAAGCAATACGGCTCCGATACCAAAAATAACAGGATATGTGAAGAAGGAGAGAACAGCAAGTGCTAGAGAGATAAAGCCGACGATGGTTCCTCCTGCTGTTGCATCGTCCTCCCGTCTTTCATTACGGATGCGGGCGGGTGCTACTTCTGCAGCATATTCTTCATCTTCGGTTTGAAAATCGCGAAGCAATCTGCGATTGTTGCGTTCATAATCTGCCATAGCGATTCCTCCTTGAGTCCATTGCCTTCCTGAATAAGAAGGCTCTCTTATTATGACCCCAATGACCGACTTTCATTTACAAAAAACAGCCCTAAAAATTTTGGTATGGTTATGTTGTTTTTGGAAAACATATGAGAGACACCGAAAGAAGGCAGGAGGATTTTCATGACAAACCATCCAATTGAAGACTTAATGAGAACTTCTATGGAAAATTTAAAGCAGATGATCGATGTGAATACAATTATGGGTAAGCCCGTTTCTACGCATGATGGAAGTGTAGTACTAACTGTTTCGAAGGTGGCGTTCGGTTTTGGGGCAGGAGGAAGCGACTTCGGAGACGGCGTGAAGAAAACACGTACTGCAGCAGGAGAAAAACCAGCAGCTGACGTTCAGTTCGCGTTTGGCGGCGGAAGCGGGGCCGGCGTATCCATTTCGCCGGTTGCGTTTTTGGTCGTTGGTGCTAAGGGAGTTCAAGTGATGCACTTGCAGAGCGGTACACATCTTATCGAAAAAGCAATGGACGCGGCGCCGCAAGCATTGAAGTCAGTTCAAAGCATGATGGGTCAAAATCAAAATCAGGGTCAAAATCAGGGTCAAAATCAATAAAAGATGGCGAAGGCCATCTTTTATTGATTTTGAAGGGCTTCAACTCATATAAGTGCAGCATACAATTATCCTCGGTTACTTCCTCTCATCTTCTGTCGTGATCTCTTTTCAAACGGAAAACATGTATGAAATTGATACGTTATGTGGAATGATGTAGACGAGGAGGTAAGCAAATGATTAATGTAAAGCAATTTACGGTTGGATTAATCTTATTAATCAGTGCTGTTGTCATTTATTTCCTCAAAGAGCGCATGCGAAAGCTGTTTGATGAGAAAACACATATATAAGTTGTGAAGGCACCGATTCTGGAATACCTTATTCCTGTCGGTGTCTTCATTCTGGAGTTTATCAGTTTATGCTGCTGTAGTATTTTTATATGTAAAACATTTACATATTGCTTTTTGGTGATTTATGATGTAAAATAATTTATTGTGTCTCAGTTGTAAGTGCTAGTATTCATTAGCTAGTATAGAAAAAGAGAAAAACAATGCTTGTCTGCACTTGATAAGAAACTGTATAAAGATCGGGCTTTGTATGAGAAGCCAACAACTTTAGCAGCTTTTGCCATTCGGCCTTGTGTTCGTGAGCCGGACAGCGCACTCTATGAATTTTTTTGTATGCTGGCTTTCAAAGGGAGCGGTCATTGGAACCGCACAATGAAAGAGAGGCAGGGCTTTCATAAGAGTACTAAGTGATTGTTACTTTCCCGTTTATATAAAAACCTCCTTGTTCTATATGAGCAAGGAGGTTTTTTGCTGAAAAGAAACACAATCATTAAAGAGACTACAATTACTGAATTCTGCTTTCTACCTGCTGACAAATTTCCTCAGCTGTTAAACCGCTTGCTTCAATAACTGGTCCATCGATTGAACGATTGCTCATTCCCATTACATTCGAATCTATTCCGGTAATGATACAGCAGTCACATCCTTGTGCATCCTGCTCAGAATGAAGTTGAATAATTTGATGACCTTTCTGTTGCAATGCTTGCTGTACGTCTGTTAATGAATGTTCTACTCCGATTTTTGCCATATTGTTCACCCCCCGCTATGTTATACAATCTGTAATATGTTTCATTTCCTGCAGAATTATGCAAGGGGGCGATTTTAATTCGTATACTTTAATCGTTATAGACACCAGTAAGCATTTTAGTAACAAAGCTATCAGCTTCGTTGGCTTCGTGGTCGTTTAACTCTGCATTTGAGGAAACAATAAGTATGTCAGCTTTGTGTGTTCCATTATCTTTGTGAAGACGAAGTTCTATACAATGTTCTCCTGGGCAAAGGTTGGTCGTCCCCAGAAAGTTAAACAAGTCCAGCATTTTTTGAATTTCCTGTTTCGTACCTTTAATTTGCAAAATCGTCATTTTTCGAGTCCTCCTTGTCTGTTTGGGCAATAGAACTTTTTGAAAATAGAAATATGAGTCATTTTACTTGAATATGACTGTTATGTTGATTTGTCTTTTTTTCCGCTATATGGAAGGTGCATGTCTTGCTATATATGGCATACTAACGAAAGGTAAATCATTTTACAGCTTAAAATATACCCTGAATATGTAAAAAAGTTCCTGCTAGTACAAAAGTATTTTTAAAATGCAGAATTTGTCGAAAAAAAAATTTTCTTTTTTTGAAACCGTTAACATCTTTGATATAACAATGTTTTCAGCTTGTTTTGAATATCCATTATTAAAAAATTCTAAAAATTATTTTGATTTCTTGGCGAAGGAGTCGTAAACTAAGTAACATACAAAGATAAATTGAAAGCATATAGGGGGATTTCAAGTGAACGAACAGTTGATTTTTTTAAACGGAGAATTCGTTCCAAAGCATGAAGCAAAAGTATCAGTTTATGATCATGGGTACTTATACGGCGATGGCGTTTTTGAAGGAATCCGTGTTTACAGCGGCAACGTCTTTCGCCTAAAAGAGCATCTCGTTCGATTATTTGAATCCGCAAAGTCCATTTTGCTGGAGATTCCATATACATTAGAAGAACTGACAGAGCTTGTAGCTGAAACAATTCGAAAAAACCAATTATCGGATGGCTATATCCGTTTAGTTGTATCTCGTGGAACAGGAAACCTTGGATTGGACCCAGCTTCTTGTCCAGTTGCTACCGTTGTCATCATTGCGGAACAATTGGCGCTTTTCCCGGCTGAGTTTTATGAAACAGGCATTCCAATTATCACAGTGGCAACGAGACGCAACCGTCCGGATGTATTAAGCCCACAAGTGAAGTCTTTAAACTACTTGAACAATATTCTTGTGAAAATAGAAGCGAAATTGGCGGGTGTATTAGAAGCCCTTATGCTCAACGAACAAGGGTATGTTGCAGAGGGATCAGGTGACAATGTATTTCTTGTTAAGGGAAACAAGCTTATTACTCCTCCAAGCTCCGCTGGTGCGCTAGAAGGCATTACGCGCAATGCAATTATGGAAATCGGTAAAAAGCTTGGCTATGAAGTGCGTGAGGAATTATTCACACGACATGATGTGTACGTAGCAGAAGAAGTATTCTTAACAGGAACGGCAGCAGAGGTAATTGCTGTAACAAAGGTAGACGGCCGCACAATTGGCGATGGAAAACCAGGTGCTCATACAAACCGTCTCCTTGAAGAATTCCGAAAGCTTGTAGTAGAAGATGGAGAAAAAATTTATACAGCAGATCAAGTTGGTTAATGGAGGAGATACCTTTGCGCAGTAATATGATTAAAAAAGGAATCGATCGTGCTCCGCACCGCAGTTTACTTTATGCGGCGGGGGTAAAAGAGGAAGATTTCGACAAACCATTTATCGCTATCTGTAACTCTTATATCGATATCGTTCCAGGACATATCCATTTAAGAGAATTGGCAGATGTTGTAAAGGCGGCAATTCGCGAAGCAGGCGGTGTACCATTTGAGTTCAATACAATCGGAGTAGATGATGGCATTGCGATGGGACACATCGGTATGCGCTATTCCTTGCCAAGCCGTGAAATCATTGCGGATGCGGCTGAAACAGTTATTAATGCCCACTGGTTTGATGGCGTATTTTATATGCCTAACTGTGACAAAATCACGCCAGGTATGTTAATGGCATCCGTTCGTACAAACGTGCCGGCTGTTTTTGTATCAGGTGGCCCGATGGAAGCAGGCGTATCCAAAGATGGAAAGCCGCTCAACCTTGTATCCATGTTTGAAGGTGTAGGAGCAGTAAAGTCAGGGAAAATGAGTGTAGATGATCTTATTGCTATGGAACAGGCGGCCTGTCCTACATGCGGCTCCTGCTCAGGAATGTTCACAGCAAACTCTATGAACACAATCATGGAAATGCTTGGAGTTGCACTTCCTGGTAACGGAACGCTCGTTGCAACAAGCAAAGAAAGACATGAACTAATTTATAAAGCTGCATTCCATCTTATGGACTTAGTTAAAAATGATATTAAGCCTCGCGATATTATTACAGAGAAAGCTATTGATGATGCATTTGCTCTTGATATGGCGATGGGCGGCTCTACAAATACAGTATTGCATTTATTGGCTATTGCTAATGAAGCGGGTATCGATTATGATTTAAATCGTATCAATGAAGTAGCAAAACGCGTACCATACTTGGCAAAAATCAGCCCAGCTTCTGATTATTCCATGCATGATGTACATTTGGCTGGAGGCGTATCTGCCATTATTAAAGAACTTGCTTCCATTCCAGGTGCAATTAACTCAGAACGCATTACAATTACAGGAAAATCATTGTATGAAAATGTGGAGCATGCTTCCATTCTCAACAACGAGGTAATTCGTTCGAAAGAAAATCCTTACAGTGCTACAGGAGGACTATCCTTACTGTTCGGAAACATTGCTCCAAACGGCAGTGTAATCAAAGTAGGTGCTGTTGATCCATCAATTACAAAGTTTGTTGGGGAAGCAATCTGCTTCGATTCTCACGATGAAGCTGTAGAGGCAATTCATAATGGAACTGTAAAAGAAGGTCACGTTGTTGTTATTCGCTACGAAGGACCAAAAGGCGGTCCTGGTATGCCGGAAATGCTTGCTCCTACATCCGCTATTGTTGGAAAAGGATTGGGTAAAAAGGTAGCATTGCTTACAGATGGACGTTTTTCTGGGGCAACGCGCGGAATTGCAATTGGCCACGTATCGCCAGAAGCGGCAGAAGGCGGTCCTATTGCTTACATCAACAATGGTGATACAATTATTATTGACTTAGTGGAAAGAAACCTTAATTTAGATATTTCAGATGAAGAATTAGAAGCACGTAAAACTCAATTCGTTGCTCCTGAGCCAAAGGTGAAGAGCGGGTACTTAGCGCGTTACGCGAAGCTCGTTACATCAGCGAATACAGGCGGCATCTTAAAAGTATAAAGTGTTGACGGGGAGGAGTAGTTGAAGACGAAGCCTCACAGAGAGTCGGTGGCTGGTGAAAACCGACGGTTCGTCTCAATGAACATCGCCCCTGAGCGCCAAGCTGAACTTATGTAGGCTTGGACGGTAGCTGCGTTATAAGCTTGATTCCAATAGGAGTCATTGAGGCAGGAGTATATTCCTGTGAAGAAGGGTGGTACCACGAAAATCTTTCGTCCCTTCAGCATAGCTGAAGTATGGGCGGAAGATTTTTTTGGTGGAAAAATTTGGTGTTAGGAGGCCTGAGAAGATGTCCCAACAAACTCAAGAAAAAATGGCTACAGGGGCAGCGCTCCTGCTTGAGGCGCTGAAAGAGGAGAACGTAGAAGTGATTTTTGGGTATCCGGGAGGAGCGGTTCTTCCGCTTTACGATGCTTTATATGACTTTGAAATTCCGCACATTTTAACGCGTCATGAACAAGGAGCAATCCATGCTGCTGAAGGATACGCTCGTGTTACAGGAAAGCCAGGGGTAGTTGTAGTAACAAGCGGCCCTGGTGCTACGAACGTATTGACTGGTTTAACGGATGCGATGATGGATTCTTTGCCACTCGTTGTTTTTACTGGACAGGTAGCGTCAACGGTAATCGGAACAGATGCATTCCAGGAAGCGGATATCATTGGTTTAACAACACCGATTACGAAGCACAACTATCAAGTGCGTAAGGTATCAGATTTACCGCGTATTATCAAAGAGGCGTTTCATATCGCATCTACAGGGCGTCCAGGTCCTGTTGTAATCGACTTGCCAAAAAATATGGTAACAGATGCTGGAGAAGTGCTTGCGAAGGCTCCTATTAATTTGCCGGGATATCAGCCAAATTATGAGCCAAACCGCATGCAAATTGCTAAATTGCTTAAAGCATTACAAACAGCGGAAAAGCCTGTTATTTTGGCAGGAGCTGGTGTATTGCATGCAAAAGCTTCTGAAGAATTAACACGCTTTGCTCGTATGTACCAAATTCCAGTTGTGCATACACTGCTTGGTCTAGGCGGATTCCCGCCGGAAGATCCGCTCTTCCTTGGAATGGGCGGCATGCACGGATCATATGCGGCAAACATGGCACTATACGAGTGTGACTTATTGATTAATATTGGAGCACGCTTCGATGATCGCTTAACTGGAAATTTAGCACACTTTGCTCAAAACGCTGTGGTTGCTCATATTGATATCGATCCAGCTGAAATTAGCAAGAATGTCCCAACGCAAATTCCGATTGTTGGAACAGCGAAGCTTGCGCTAGAGGCATTGCTTGAGAAGAGCGGCTCTAAGACAAACCATATGGAATGGCTTGTTTTACAGCAAAATCGAAAAGAAAAATATCCGTTTGCTTATAAAGAAACTGATGAAGCAATTAAACCGCAGGCGGCGATTGCAGCTCTTCATGAAATAACAGAAGGAAATGCAATTATCACAACGGATGTAGGTCAGCACCAAATGTGGTCTGCGCAATATTATCCGTTCAAAAACCCTGACAAATGGGTAACATCCGGCGGTTTAGGAACGATGGGCTTTGGCTTCCCTGCCGCTATTGGAGCACAATTTGGAAAACCGGATGAGCTTGTTGTTGCGATTGTTGGAGATGCTGGTTTCCAAATGACGCTTCAGGAGCTAAGTGTTTTGAAAGATCATGATCTTCCTGTTAAAATTTTGATTATTAATAACGAAGCTCTCGGCATGGTACGTCAATGGCAAGAGTCATTCTACCAAAAGCGCTATTCACATTCTCTTCCTCATAGCCAGCCTGATTTCATCGCGCTTGCAGCCGCATACGGCATTCACGGTGTGCGTATTGAAGACCCTGCGCTCTTAAAGCAACAGTTGCAGGAAGCTATGGACTATCCAGGTCCGGTGCTTATCGATTGCCGTGTTATCCAGTCGGAGAAAGTTATGCCGATGGTTGCGCCGGGTAAAGGTGTTCATGAAATGGAGGGAATAGAAGGATGAAGCGCATTGTAACAGCTACAGTCCGCAACCAAAGCGGAGTGCTAAACCGCATCACTGGTGTTATGTCAAGAAGACAGTTTAACATTGAAAGCATCTCCGTAGGTCATACCGAATTTCCCGATGTATCGCGCATGACGATTGTCGTGCATGTAGATGATCTACAGCAAATGGAGCAGCTGACAAAGCAGCTGAATAAACAAATTGATGTACTCAAAGTAACAGATATTACGGATGAATCGATGATCGCCCGTGAGCTTGCCTTAATTAAGGTAGCGACTACGGTTGCGACGCGATCCGAAATATATAGCTTAGTTGAACCGTTCCGCGCGTCTATTATTGACGTAGGCAAGGACTCTGTCGTTGTGCAGGTAACGGGGACACAAGACAAAGTAGAAGCTTTAATTGAATTGCTGCGCCCGTATGGCTTAAAAGAAATCGCCCGCACAGGCGTTACAGCATTTACACGCAGCATGAAAAAGCAAGAAAAACAACAAGCAATGCTCATTAACTAATTATTAGGAGGCCCACTAACATGGCAAAGGTTTATTATCAAGACGCAGTACAAACTAACGTATTAAAAGGAAAAACAATCGCAATCGTAGGATACGGTTCCCAAGGTCATGCGCATGCGCAAAACCTTCGTGACAATGGCTTTGATGTAATCATCGGTCTTCGTCAAGGAAGATCTTGGAATATTGCAGTGCAAGATGGATTCGAAGTAAAAACAGTAGCAGAAGCTGCAAAAGCAGCAGAAGTAATCATGATCTTGCTTCCAGATGAGCTTCAAGGAGACGTATACAACCAAGAAATCGCACCTAACCTAGAAGCAGGCAACGCGCTTGTATTCGCGCACGGCTTTAACGTTCACTTCGGCGAAATCAAGCCTCCTGCAGATGTAGATGTATTCCTAGTAGCTCCAAAAGGCCCAGGACATCTTGTGCGCCGTACATTCGTAGAAGGCGGAGCAGTTCCTGCATTATTCGCTGTATACCAAGATGCAACTGGCACAGCACGCGAAAAAGCATTATCTTATGCTGATGGAATCGGATCTACTCGCGCTGGGGTACTTGAAACAACATTCAAAGAAGAAACAGAAACAGATCTTTTCGGTGAGCAAGCAGTACTTTGCGGCGGCACAACAGCTCTTGTAAAAGCAGGATTCGAAACGCTTGTAGAAGCTGGCTACCAACCAGAGGTTGCATACTTTGAGTGCTTACACGAATTAAAATTAATCGTAGACCTTATGTATGAGGGCGGATTAGAAAACATGCGCTACTCTATCTCTGATACAGCTCAATGGGGCGACTTCGTAACAGGTCACCGCGTTGTAACAGATGCAACAAAAGCTGCAATGAAAGACGTTTTAAAAGACATCCAAGATGGAACATTCGCAAAAGGATGGATCGAAGAGCATAAATCTGGTCGTCCAAACTTCAACGCAATTAACGAAGCGGACAACAAACACCAAATCGAAGTAGTAGGCCGCGAGCTTCGTGCTATGATGCCATTCGTAAAACCAAAGGTGAAAATGGGAGTTTAATCCTACAAAGAGGTAATACACACGCTTCGTGAAGTAGCTGCATTGTTATAGTAGCTGTTTCCGGACGTTCAAATTTCCGCCCAACATGTGCCAAGAACGGATAATCTGTTCTTGGCACAGGCGGTTAAAGCAGTAATTCGCTGCGGTACGAACGCATTTGCGCATATTCACGTTGAATTGGAATAAAACGAAAAAACGTCTTTCCTGATTCGGGGTAGCGCAGGACATGCTGGAAGCTTCCAAGCGAGCGTACTTTATGCGGCGGGCAAACTGAACAGATTGGCAGCTGTCGTCAAATCGTAAGGGAGTGAGCATGTATGGAAAAAACAATCGTTTGTTTAGCTGGGGACGGGATTGGCCCGGAAATTATGGAAAGTGCCAAAAAGGTACTTACATTAACAGAGCGTCTCTATGAGCATCGCTTTCATTTGCAAGACGAGGCATTTGGCGGAGCGGCAATCGACCAGTATGGTCAACCATTTCCTGCTAAAACGTTAGAATCTTGTTTAGCTAGTGATGCAGTATTATTAGGAGCAGTTGGTGGTCCGAAATGGGACAATGCAACGGAGCGTCCGGAAAAAGGTCTTCTCGCTTTGCGTAAGGCGCTTGGATTATATGCCAATGTCCGTCCTGTAGAGGTTGATGAAGCGGTAGCTCATTTATCTCCACTTAAGGAAGAGGCGGCGAAGGATGTACACTTTGTAGTCGTGCGGGAATTAACGGGCGGCATTTATTTTTCTCAGCCGAAGGAACGCACAGCTGAGCAGGCTACGGACACACTGACGTATACAAGAAAAGAAATTGAAAGAATTGTAGAGTATGCATTCCAGCTTGCGCAAACACGTAGCAAAAAAGTTACGTCAATTGACAAAGCGAATGTACTAGAGTCAAGTAAGCTCTGGAGAGAAGTTGCAGAGGAAGTGGCAGGTCGTTACCCAGATGTACAACTTGAACATCTGCTCGTAGATGCAGCGGCTATGGAGCTAATTGTACGTCCAGGTCGTTTTGATGTAATTGTAACAGAAAACTTATTTGGTGATATTTTAAGCGATGAGGCTTCAGTATTAGCTGGTTCACTAGGTATGCTGCCGTCTGCAAGCCATTCAGAAACAGGTTTATCACTATATGAGCCGATTCACGGTTCAGCTCCTGATATTGCAGGACAAAGTAAAGCAAATCCAATTGCTATGCTTCGTTCGGTAGCGATGATGCTTGAGCAATCGTTCGGTTTACGAGAAGAAGCAAAGGCGATTGAAAATGCAATCTCTTCTGTATTAAAATCAGGCCGCTGTACAGGTGATATAGGTGGAACAGAGACAACTGTGTCATTTACTGATGCTGTATTAGAGGCGATGGAGGAACAAGCACCAGTTGGGAGGGGAAGATAATGGCAAAAACATTGTTCGATAAATTGTGGGAACGTCACGTTGTAGCGGAAACTGAAGGCGGGTCTGAACTCATCTATATCGATCTTCACCTTGTCCACGAAGTAACGTCTCCACAAGCGTTTGAAGGGCTTCGTCTTGCAGGCCGTAAGGTAAGAAGACCTGATTTGACTTTTGCTACGATGGATCATAATGTTCCGACAAAGGATGTTTGGAATATTACAGATGCGATTGCGAAGAAGCAAATGGATACGCTAAGCGCAAACTGTAAGGAATTTGGCGTGACGCTTGCCGGTATGGATGATGAGCGCCAAGGGATTGTTCACGTAATCGGTCCTGAACTTGGATTAACTCAGCCAGGCAAAACAATTGTTTGCGGTGACAGCCACACATCTACACACGGTGCGTTCGGCGCTTTGGCGTTTGGTATTGGTACAAGCGAGGTTGAGCACGTATTAGCTACACAAGCGCTTTGGCAAAAGAAGCCAAAGTCAATGGGTGTGGAGCTGAAAGGCAAACTTGCAAAAGGTGTATACTCTAAAGATATTATTTTACATTTGCTTGCGATGTACGGCGTTTCCATGGGAACAGGGCACGTGATTGAGTTCTACGGAGAAGCAATTGAAAATATGACGATGGAAGAGCGAATGACGCTTTGTAACATGGCGATTGAAGGCGGGGCAAAAGCGGGATTGATTGCACCTGACGAAACGACATTTGCTTACGTAAAAGGCCGTCCTTTCGCTCCAGAGAATTTCGAAAAAGCTGTAGAAGACTGGAAAACACTTTTTACAGATGAAGATGCTGTCTACGATCGCCACGTAACTGTGGATGTATCTAACCTTGCTCCGTACGTGACTTGGGGAACAAATCCTGGCATGGGTGTAAGTGTAGATGCAGTGCTTCCGCCAGCTGCTGATGTAAATGATGAGCGTGCTTATGAATACATGGGGCTTACACCTGGGCAAAAGGTTGAGGATATTGAAGTGCAGCATGTATTTATCGGTTCCTGTACAAACTCCCGCCTTTCTGACCTAGAGGAAGCAGCTTCCTTTATCAAAGGGAAGAAGGTAAAAGAAGGAGTACGGGCTCTTGTTGTTCCTGGTTCAAAGCAAGTGCGTAATGAAGCGATGAAAAAAGGACTTCATGAGGTGTTTATTGAAGCAGGTTTTGAATGGCGCGAAGCAGGCTGCTCTATGTGTCTTGGAATGAACCCTGACCAAGTGCCAGCAGGTGAGCATTGTGCATCTACTTCTAACCGTAACTTTGAAGGACGTCAAGGAAAAGGCGCACGTACACATCTAGTCAGCCCAGCAATGGCTGCAGCGGCAGCTGTACACGGGCGTTTCGTTGACATTCGAAAGGAGGAGCACCATGCAGCCGTTTCTTACGCATAAGGGAACAGTAGTAGCATTAATGAATGATAATATTGATACGGATCAGATTATCCCGAAGCAATATTTAAAACGTATTGAACGTACAGGTTTTGGTGAGTTTTTATTTGATGAATGGCGCTATTTGGATGATCGCAGCGATAATCCAGAATTTGCGTTAAATCAACGAAAAGGTGCTACGATTCTTATCTCTGGAGAAAACTTCGGATGCGGTTCTTCTCGTGAGCACGCGCCATGGGCGTTAGCCGACTATGGTTTTTCAGTAATTATTGCTGGAAGCTTTGCCGATATTTTCTATATGAACTGTACAAAAAATAGAATTCTTCCGGTTGTTCTTGATGAATCTGCACGTAAGAAGCTTGCTTCACTTGCTGCTGATGTTGAGATTGCAGTAAACCTTGAAGAACAAACTGTTACAGCAGGAGACGACACTTTCTCCTTCTCTATTGAACCGGTTTGGCGTGAAAAGCTATTAAAGGGCTTAGACGATATCGCTGTTACTCTTCAATACGAGAAAGAAATCGCTCTGTACGAACAACGCGTATAAAGTGTAGAAAACCTTCAATGCGGCAGATGCCAATTGAAGGTTTTTCTTTACACTGTAGGAAATCTTCGACTCGAAACTATTTGACATACCTTTCGTTCCTCGGTATCTTTTAGGTAGCAACTTTCGTTTCGAAAGATAAGGGGTGTTTTTATGACAAAGTGGAAACGAGCAATTCCAAGCGGAACGAGGGACGTTTTATTTGAAGAGTGCACATTAAAGGAAGAAATTGAACAGCGCCTGCGTCGTGTGTTTATATCGCGCGGTTATGAAGAGGTGCGTACACCAACAATTGAGTTTTATGATGTGTTTTCCTTCCGTAATCGCCCGATCGATGAAGAAAAAATGTATAAATTTTTTGATCATCAGGGCCGTATTTTAGTGCTTCGTCCTGATATGACGATTCCAATTGCCCGTGTAGTAGGCTCTACGATGATGAAGCCGCCGCTTAAACTCACATATAGCGGAAATATTTTTCGTGCAAATAAAAGCATGACAGGGAAATACAATGAACTCACGCAGACTGGGATTGAGATTATCGGTGTTGATAATTTGCGTGCAGAGATAGAATGTATTGTAAGTGCGATTACAGCCTTGCAGGCAGTAGGTCTCACACAGTTTAAAATCGAGATTGGTCAAGTAAAACTCTACAAGTCTATCGTTAAAAAGCTTTCTTTAACAGAGGAAGATGAGGCGATTTTGCGTGAATATATCGAAAATAAGAGCTATACAGGGCTCTCTCAATTTTTAGAGAAGAAGCAATTTGATCAACAGGATGACACTGTTCAGTTGCTTCAGCGTTTGCCTCGTTTATTTGGCGGTTTAGACGTAATTGACGAAGCCGAAAGTTTGGCTGCCAATGCAGAAATGAAGGAAGCGATTCAGCGCGTTCGCGATATATATGAAACGGTGGAACGACTAGGATACGGTCATTACATATCCGTAGACTTAGGTATGATTCAAAACCTTCATTACTATACAGGGGTCATTTTCCGTGGCTATGCGCATGAAATTGGAGAGGAAATTTTAAGCGGCGGGCGTTATGACGAGTTAATGGAGCATTTCGGGGAGCCGCTTCCAGCGACTGGACTTGCTCTTGAGGTAGATCAAATTGTACGGGTGCTTAAGGAGCAGAATCCACCTTCAAAAGAAGAACCGACAGAAGTGCTTATCCATTATTCATTAGAAACAATTGAAGAAGCAGAACGGTTTCGCGCTTTATATATTAAGGACGGCGTAAAGACTGAGTTATCTATGATGTCTTCGCTGCAGGAGACATTCAGCTTTGCAAGAGCAAACCGTATTTCTACTGTTGTTGATACATCAGGCGACAAGCTTAAGGAGTACGCTTGGAAAGAAAAATGGGAGCTGGAAAAGGAGGGAGAAACCTCATGCGTCACATTCAAATCGCGTTAACAAAAGGGAGACTGGAAAAACAAGTTGTTCCACTTCTTGAGAAAATCGGTATTGATTGCTCAGAATTAAAGGATAAAGGAAGAAAGCTTGTCTTTCATAGTCATAACGCAAATGTCTCCTTTATTCTCGTCAAGGCAGTCGATGTGCTTACGTATGTCGAGCATGGAGTTGCTGACATTGGTATCGTCGGAAAAGACGTGATAATGGAGAATGAAAAAGAATTATATGAAATGGTGGATTTAGGAATTGGCCGTTGTAAATTCAGCGTGGCATCGATTCCTTCTTATAACCCGGATAGCTATAAAAAGAAAACAATTGCTACGAAATATCCAAATGTTGCCTCTGCACATTTCCGCCGCAAAGGTGAAGATGTAGAAATTATCAAGATAGAAGGCTCTGTAGAAATTGCGCCTCTTCTTGGCCTTGCAGATGCGATTGTTGATATTGTTGAAACTGGTGCAACACTGCGGGAAAATGGCTTAATTGTATTTGAAGATATTTGCGATATTTCAGCACGTCTCATTGCAAATAAAGCTTCCTTAAAAATGAAAAAAGACGAAATGTTCTCAGTTATTACGCAAATTGAAGAGCATCTGTCAGCACGGGTATAAGGAGGACGCAGCTTGAAAATTTTATACGGAGATATCTCTAGCATTCTAAATGATATGACTGTGCTTCGGGAAGAAGCAGGACGAGTGGAAAAAACTGCAGCGGAAGCGGTAGAGCGCATTATCGCAGATATCAAGACGCGTAAGGATGAAGCGCTGCGTGAATATACAAATCGATTCGATGGAGTCGAGCTAGAATCATTTCGTGTCTCAGCAGAAGCAATAGAACGCGCAGTAGAATCTGTTGAGCCCTCCTTTTTAGAAGCATTAGAAGGTGCAAAGCGCAATATTGTGTCATACCATGAGAAGCAAAAGCGACAAGGCTTTGTAGATGCAGATACAAATGGTATTATACGCGGACAATTGATCAGGCCGCTTCATACGGTAGGCGTGTATGTACCAGGTGGTACGGCTGCATACCCTTCCTCTGTATTAATGAATGTGCTTCCTGCCAAAATTGCAGGAGTGAAGCGTATTGTGATGGTAACACCTCCAGGAAAGGATGGCGTAAACCCTCATATTTTAGCCGCTGCCCACATTGCAGGTGTAGATGAGATTTACAGCATCGGCGGCGCTCAGGCAGTTGCAGCGCTTGCGTACGGCACTGAATCGATTCCGCGTGTTGACAAAATTGTTGGACCGGGCAATATGTATGTAGCGCTAGCAAAGCGTGCTGTATTTGGTGCTGTTAACATTGATATGATTGCGGGACCGTCTGAAATTGTCGTCATTGCCGACGAAACAGGAAATGCGTCGTTTATCGCAGCTGATTTGTTGTCACAGGCAGAGCATGATACAAATGCGACAGCGATTTTGATTACAACAGACAAGGAGCTTGCGCAGCAGGTGAAGCAGGAAGTGGAGCGACAATTGCGGGAGCTGCCACGTGCGGATATCGCTAGAGCTTCTGTTGAGGCGAACGGTGCGATTGTTGTTGTGGATTCACTGCAGGAAGCATTTGCTGTATCAAATGAAATTGCTCCTGAGCATTTAGAGCTTCATATTCATGAGCCGATGACGGCGCTTGCGGATATCCAGCATGCTGGCTCCATCTTTATTGGACCGTACGCACCGGAACCGCTTGGTGATTATTTCGCCGGACCGAATCATGTGCTGCCAACGAGCGGAACTGCGCGCTTTTTCTCCGCGCTCTCCGTTGATGATTTTGTGAAAAAATCAAGCTTTTTATCATATACAAGAGAAGCGTTAGAGCAAGTAAAGGATCAAATTGTTATCTTAGCGGAAAAAGAAGGTCTGCAGGCTCATGCGCGTGCGATTTCGATTCGCTTTGAGGAAAAAGGAGGAGCAGATGAATGACACGGACAGCAGAGCTTTCACGGGTAACAGCAGAAACAGATATTACCGTATCAATTGATTTAGACAATCCAGCAGAAGTGAGCATTGAGACAGGAGTTGGCTTTTTTGACCATATGCTTACAGCATTTGCTAGACACGGACGTATTGGACTGAAGGTGCGAGCAAATGGAGACTTACACATCGATTCTCACCATACAGTAGAGGATGTTGGTATCGTTATCGGGATGTGTATCAAGGAAGCTCTTGGCGACAAAAAGCAAATTAATCGATATGGCACGTCCTACGTTCCAATGGATGAGGCATTGGGCTTTGTTTCATTGGATATTAGCGCACGTCCGTTTTTAGTATTTGATGCAGAGCTCACAAATAACCGTCTTGGAACATATGATACTGAGTTAACAGAGGAGTTTTTCCGTGCTGTTAGCTTTAATGCAGGCATCACACTTCATGCGCGTGTGCTGTATGGAACAAACACACATCACAAAATTGAGGCGTTGTTTAAGGCGTTCGGTCGTGCTCTATCAGAAGCGGTAGAGATTAATGAAAAGATTGTAGGCATCAATTCAACGAAGGGAATGCTGTAATATGATCGCCATTATTGATTATGGAATGGGGAATTTGCGCAGCGTTTCAAAGGCGCTGGAGCATATTGGAGTAACATGTGAAATTACTGATAATTCGGAAACAATCCGCCAAAGCGACGGAATCATTTTGCCAGGCGTTGGTGCGTTTCCAAAAGCAATGAAGGAGCTGGAGGAACGCGGATTAATTTCTCTTATTAAAGAACAAGCAGACTCCGGCAAGCCAATGCTAGGCATTTGCTTAGGGATGCAGTTATTATTTGAGGCAAGTGAAGAAATTGAATTCACTGAGGGTCTTGGGTTACTCCCGGGTACCGTACGCAAGCTGCCTGCGGGTCGCAAAATTCCGCATATGGGCTGGAACGCGTTGGAGACGAAGCAAGAGTCACCATTGTTGCAAGGTCTTACAGGAAATCCATATGTATATTATGTCCACTCCTTTTATGCGGATACAGCAAATGACGTGATAGTGGCAGGAAGCGACTATGGCGTATTTGTACCAGGTGTTGTTTCAAAAGGAAATATTTACGGCGCACAATTCCATCCGGAAAAAAGCAGCGACGTTGGATTAAAAATGCTACAAAATTTTAAGGAGTTGGTCGAAACATGCTCATCTTCCCAGCAATTGACTTAAAAAATGGACGTTGTGTTCGCTTATATCAAGGACAATTTCAACAGGAAACCGTTGTAAACGAAAATCCGCTTGAGCAAGCGATTGTATTTGAAAAATTGGGTGCCCCGTTTCTTCACCTTGTCGATTTAGATGGTGCATTAGATGGTACGCCAACGAATTTACCTGTAATTGAAAGTATTGCACGTACGTTAAAGATTCCTGTCCAAGTGGGCGGCGGCATTCGTTCGATGGAGACAATTGAGGCATTATTATCCGTTGGTGTATCGCGTGTGATTATCGGCACAGCTGCGCTTTTAAATCCAGCATTTTTGCAGGAGGCACTTGATAAGTACGGAGAGCGTATTGTTGTCGGCATTGATGCAAAGGATGAATTAGTTGCGACAAGAGGCTGGCTTGATGTATCAGATGTTCATTACATTACACTTGCAAAGCAAATGGAAGAAATGGGAGTAAAAACAATTATTTTTACTGATATTTCCCGAGATGGAACACTTACAGGTCCAAATCTTGAGCAGCTTAAGGCTTTGCAGGATGCAGTGAACGTCGATATTGTTGCATCTGGCGGTGTAAGCTCCCTAGAGGATATTAAAAACTTACATGAAATGAAGCTGTATGGTGTGATTACTGGTAAAGCTTTATACGAAGGGAAATTCGCGCTAGAAGAAGCGCTGCAGGCGGTGGCAGTATGTTAACGAAGCGCATTATCCCTTGTTTAGATGTGAAAAATGGACGCGTTGTAAAGGGTGTAAACTTCGTTGGGCTGGCAGACGTTGGGGATCCAGTAGAGATTGCTGAAATTTACAACCGAGCTGGAGCGGATGAGCTTGTATTTTTAGATATTACCGCAACACATGAAGGACGTAAAACGATGATTGACGTTGTAGAGCGCACAGCAGCTGAAGTATTTATTCCACTAACAGTTGGCGGCGGCATTGGTTCAGTTGAAGAGATGTATAATCTACTGCGTGCTGGAGCGGACAAAATTTCACTAAACTCTGCAGCGGTTCGTAATCCACAGCTGATTGCAGAGGGTGCTGAACATTTTGGAGCACAATGTATCGTTGTAGCGATTGATGCAAAGCGTGTTTCTGACGGTAAGTGGAATGTGTTTGTAAGTGGAGGGCGTATCGATACAGGGCTTGACGTATTAGAGTGGGCGAAAAAGGCAGAAGAGCTTGGTGCGGGTGAGATTTTGCTGACAAGCATGGATGCGGATGGTACGAAGCAAGGCTATGATTTAGAATTAACGGAAGCTGTTTGTCAGGCGGTTACAATCCCAGTCATTGCATCAGGCGGCTGCGGCAATAATGGTCATATTGTAGAAGTATTCCAGGAAACATCAGTGGATGCAGCATTAGCAGCGTCGATTTATCATTATGGTGAAACGACGATTGCAGAAACGAAGGAAGAACTTGCAAAGGCGCGTATTGAGGTGAGACGATGAAGCCTGATTTTTCTAAAGGCCTATTGCCTGCCGTTATTATTGATGATACAACGAATGATGTGTTAATGCTTGGTTATATGAACGAAGAATCTTATGCCAAAACATTAGAAACAAAAACAACATGGTTTTTCTCCCGCTCCCGCAATAAACTGTGGAACAAAGGAGAAACGTCTGGGCATTTTCAGCATGTGAAAGAAATGTATCTAGATTGCGACCAAGATACGCTGCTTGTGCGCGTAGATCAAATCGGACCGGCATGTCATACAGGAAGCCGCACTTGTTTCTTTACGAAGGTGCTGTAGGAGGAAAAGAAAATGACAGATGTATTGCGTGCATTGTACGAAAATATTGTAGACCGGAAGAACAATCCGGTAGCTGAGTCATACACAAATTATTTATTTGCCAAAGGCGAAGATAAAATTTTAAAAAAGGTGGGCGAAGAAGCCACTGAGGTCCTTATTGCAGCGAAAAACAATGATAAGGAAGAGCTCGTTTATGAGATTGCCGATTTAACTTATCATTGCCTTGTTCTCCTTGCTGAGAAGGGGATTGCGCTTGAGGATGTAAAGAAAGAGCTAGAGCGCCGGCAAGGAAAGTTGTCTAAGACAGCAGATCGAAAAGAAATCGAGAGCCTGTAAGGAAAGGAGGGAACTGTATGAAGGTCGATTATCATCTTCATTTAGAGGAAGGGCCGTATTCGCTCTGGATTATTCGATTTTGTGGCACATCTTGATAATATGAAGGTGTTTAGCTATCGACCGGATGAAAATACAGTGCTTCCTTACTATGAACGTATTGCGAAGGTCCTGCTGGAAACAAATGTAGCAACAGAGATTAATGCAGGTTTGTATTATCGTTATCCCGTGCAGGAAATGTGTCCAAGTCCGCTCTTTTTAAGCGTCTTGGCGAAGCACCAGGTTCCGATTACAGTTTCCTCTGATTCACATTACCCAGATGATATCGGCAGTTACGTTGCACAAAATGTGGAAACATTGCTTCGCCATGGCTTTACAGAGGTTGCAACGTTTGAAAAGCGCAAACGGATTATGAAGCCGCTTGAGTCGTCTATATTGCAGCGATAGGAATATAATGTCACTCGTGAAATAACGATTTTGGTTCAAACTAAAAGCGAAGTATCACGAAGGGGGCAATATGTATGAGTCAAAATGAGCAGTATAGAGACACAGGCAAGCTGACAAATTATCATTATGGTACAGAAAAGGATACACTTACGAAAAAGAGAAATAAAAGCAATACACAAGATGGCAATAAAAAATAATCCCCTTATGCGAGGGGATTATTTTTTATTGCTGCTTTTTTCAAAATGTCTGCGTCGTAAAAACTGTGATAACATGTAAAGAATATAGAGAGGAAGTGCAATGAATAAAAATTCTGGCATACGTTCCGCTTCTCGCTTATACAAGGTGAAGATAATTGCAATCAAAAAGAGTGTAACAATAATGCTGTATTTTGGAATTGGTATATCTTTTAAGCTTGGAATTTGAATGCGGCTTACCATCAAAATAGCAAAGATGATAAAGATGAGAATAAGTACAATGTTTGGAATCACGCGAGAAAATAATGTGAGAAACGCTACAATTCCTCCTGCTGCTGTAATTGGAACACCTGTGAAATACTTTAAGGATGTTGCAGTTGCTGTTACGTTAAAACGTGCTAAGCGGTACGCACCAAATAACGGAAATAGTCCGGCTATGTACAATCCGGCAACACCGTATTGTGAAAAAGAGGTATAGTACATTAAGAGGGCAGGTGCTGCTCCAAATGTCACTACATCTGCGAGAGAATCCAGCTCTTTTCCAAGAGGGGAATCAACTCGCAGCAAGCGGGCAATTCGTCCGTCGAGACTATCGAGCATCATGCCAATTAAGACGAGAATGGCAGCTGACCTGTAATGTCCAGTAGATGCGTAGCCGATAGATAGAAAACCGCTGTATAAATTTCCGAGTGTAAATAAATTCGGAATGGCTGCTCTGTACAATGTGTGATCCCTTGCTTTCTTTTTAATTTTTTTCTTTAGTGTACAACAGTTTGTTCAATTTATCATAACACACTTTTAGAAGCTCATACCATAAAATTCCCATAATGGAAAAAAGGATTCAATTTATCATTTACTGTATATGTATTGCTGAAAGTAAAATATGAAGATAAGGGTTGTACATAGAACGAAAAAGAAGGGATGTAACATCCCTTCTTTTTCGCCTCGTAGCAAGCAGATCGTCATTATTACTCTAATATTGTTGTCATCGTTCCTGTATTTCGTTTGTTGCTAGGGTCGAAACGAAGTAAATCTCCGTAAATCAGCTTATCTGAATTCCTCAGCTCAAGTTTGGCTTTTTGTTTATATGGTTCGCATAGTTGTTCTTCAATCGGCTCGCTTGTCTGTTTCGCGTAGCAAATATTTTTCGTATATACGTAATCATTTGTGATGAAACTACCATCACGCATAATAACAAGCGGATCTTTTTCTTTAATAAACAGATCTGTTCCAAATTCTGTACTTTTTGTTGTTGAAATTCCAAGCAGGTGAAGGAGGGTCGATTTTACATCAATTTGTCCGGATACCTTAGAAATAATTTGCCCGGACTGCCCTGGAATATGGATGATCAGCGGAACACGCTGCAGCTGCATGGAATCAACAGGTGTGATTTCGTTTTTGCCAAGAAACTGTGCCATAGCTGCATTATGGTTTTCAGAAATACCGTAATGATCTCCATAAATGACAATGATCGTATTGTCATACAGTCCTTCCTCTTTCAGACGCTGTATAAAATATTTGATTGCTTCATCTGTATACCGCACGGTCGGGAAATATCGATTTACAATCTCGCTCTCTGAATCATACTCCTCCATGAGACGGTCCTTCGGGTCAATGGTAAATGGAAAATGATTGGTTAGTGTAATAAATTTTGTATAAAATGGCTGTGGCATCTCTTTTAAATGCGAGATGGATTGTGCAAAGAAGTCTTTGTCTTTCAGTCCCCAGCCGACGGAATTTTGCTGCGTACCAACGAAATCCTGTTGATGGTAATACCGGTCATATCCAAGTGATGGATACATGAGATCGCGATTCCAAAATGTTTTGTCGTTAGAATGGAGCACAGCTGAAAAGTAACCGTAATCCTTTAGTATTTCAGGTGTTGCTGTATATTCATTGTTAAAATGTGTAAAGAATACGGAGCCGCGATCAAGAGGATAAAGCGAGTTTTCGATAGTAAACTCAGCATCCGATGTTTTCCCTTGTCCTGTTTGATGGTAAAACTGATCAAAATAGTAGCTTTCTTTTATAAAGCTATTTAGAAATGGCGTAATTTCCTCACCGTTTATTTTTCGATTGATGACAAAGCTTTGCGTGGATTCCATGGAAATTAAAATCACATTTTTCCCTTTAGCAACACCAAACATAGCTGGATTGGTTCCCTTGTCCTTTACTTTTACATAGTTTTCAATTTCTGCAAACGTATTGCTGCTTGCAAATACTCGCTGTGCGGATGATCTAGACTGCAGAACAATATCATAGAGATGGTATGTGTAAAGACCGAGATTCTTGACAATCATTTTTCTATCAAATGAACGCGCAAATAACTGAGGCTTATAGACTTCAGCCACCATTACATGGAATAAAAACAACGAAGCCGCTCCCAGAAAATAAATAGATTTTTCTTTTTTGATAAGAGGAGAGACATCAGCAAAGCGCGGGAACTTTCGAGAAACAAATAGTAAAATGAAGAGATCAAAAAACATAAATAGTGTTTTGTATGTCATCAACTCACGGATACTTGTGCCAAGGTCAGCCATATTATTCGTTTGAAATACGACAGGCAATGTTACAAAGTCATTGAAGAAGCCATAAAATATTGCATTTGAAAACAACAATACAGACAAAAGAAAGCTAATGAGCATAACGTAGCGGTTTCGATATGTATTAGTTAATAGAGCAGTCCCAAGAAATAATAAAAGTGTGCTAACAGAATTGACAAAGAGGATGATTTCCTCAAACGCGTTCTCAATTCTTATATCAAACGCAAGCTTATATACAGCATAAGTTTTTAGCCAAAGAAGAGTGACGGCTAAAAGGGTAAAGCGCACCTTCTTAAAAAATGTATTCATAATTCGAGCTCCTCTCCGATGAAGACTGGCAAACGTATTCTTTATTTTTTACACTTTAAGAAAGTATAAATTTCTAACTGGAAGACAATTCGACGTAGTGAGAAATTTTAGGAACAAAGTATAAGTGCAACTACGCCTCTGTCTTCGCCCAAGGGCAGGGCTCGCCAATCGGCGAGTTTTCTTTATACATATATATGTAAGCAGGGACATGCTCTATTCGTGGTATCCACTTTGTTACCTTTGTATGGTCTCTATTACGTTAACTATTATATAAAAATAAAAAGGTGTTGTGGATGATTTTGTACACTTCTATGAAAAAATATAGATTGGGTACAATATTTACGAATACGAAAGTTTGGAGGGAGACGATGAACAAACGAATGTATGCTGCAGTTACATGCTTTTTCCTATACAGCAGTTTACCCGCATTGGCGAGTGCGCCATCACTTCCTATGCTGGAGGACGCTTTCTTTTCTGTGTTATTTCCGCAAGTCAATGAGGAAATTCAAAAGTCTTATGGAGAACAAAAGAAGTATGATTGCCCGGAAATTGTAGAGATGAAGAAGCTTTACAGCGGTACGTATCTGTTTCAATCCTCCATTGAGGTGATTACATATAATCAGAAACCGCAGGGAAAGCCGGAGCCCCCCTTTGAGAAGGTAAGGATTACGTTCGACAATGAACAGGGGGAATGGGAGGTAAAAAGCACGAAGTTAACGCGATTGCCTGATAGCACAAGTTTGACATGCCGAAAGCCAGTGTAAGAATGAGAAGACCTTTGCACTTGTTTCTCGAAGGACTGCATAATATTTCACTTTTCTACATAAATGTGAATGGGATACTGAAAAAATATTTGACAATGTACATTTTTCTCTGCTATCTTTAATATCAGCAAAAGTAAATACAACAGCCTCATCTGTTCTCGCGAATAGAGGCTGCAGGAGTCAAGAGTAGGCTGTGTGAAGTCGTGCAGGATTAAAGAGCGCAGCGCGAAAGGGGTAACTGCCGAAGCGGCAAAACAGCTGCCATGTTTTGTTGCTGGGTCTGCACTGAATAAGTGTGGAACTGTCACAAGTATATCTTGTGAGGAGCTATTAGAGATGCTGATGCGGTTTCTTATATGAAAATATGTAGGGCGCATAGTTTGAAGTAGTCATTTTCTGTAAGAAACGCGTGTGAACATAGCAGTTCGGCGCGTTTTTTGTTTATACAAATAAAATGGATTGTGTTCTTAGCTTCACTGTTTCCTTTTTCTTTTGAGAAATGGATGTAGGTGTGCAGAACGTATAGATGAGGGGGAAATTTAGATGTATTTGCACGGTACAAGCAGAATTAATGAAAAGGGACATTTAGAAATCGGGGGCTGTGACACGACGGAATTAGCAAAAACATATGGCACACCGCTTTATGTATATGATGAAGCTTTAATTCGAGAAAAATGCCGTGCGTATAACCGTGCGTTTCAGGAGAGCGGATTCTCCTACCAAGTAGCATACGCAAGTAAGGCATTTTTGTGCATGGAAATGAGCCGTTTAGCTGCAGAGGAAAACATGTCTTTAGATGTTGTGTCTGGGGGAGAATTGTATACGGCGCTGCAAGCCGGTTTTCCAGCAGGGCGCATTCATTTTCACGGTAACAATAAAACAGAAGAAGAATTGGTAATGGCACTGGAAGCAAATATTGGCTGCTTTGTTGTAGATAACTTCTTTGAGCTGGAGGTTCTCCATGATTTAGCACAAGAGCGTGGGCAAAAGGTGAATATTTTGCTGCGTGTAACACCGGGTGTTGAGGCGCATACACACGAGTATATTACAACAGGCCAGGATGATTCAAAATTTGGTTTTGGCGTTTCTAGCGGACAGGCGCTGCAGGCGGTAAAGCATGCTGTCACTAAGCCGTATTACAATGTGCTTGGGATTCATTCTCATATCGGTTCTCAAATTTTTGAAACGGATGGATTTGTTCGTGCAGTCGAAGTATTAGCAGCATTTGTAGATGCTGTTCGCTCTGAAACAGGACATACAATGCCGATTTTAAATCTCGGGGGCGGTTTTGGTATTCGCTATACAGAAGGCGATACTCCTCTCCCAGCTGTGCAATATATTAAAGAGATGACTGATGCGGTGCGCGAGCAGTTTACAAAGCGTAATTATCCTCTGCCGGAAATTTGGATTGAGCCGGGCCGCAGCATCGTCGGCGATGCTGGCACAACGCTGTATACAATCGGTTCTATTAAAGACATCCCAGGCATTCGTAAATACGTGGCCGTGGATGGTGGAATGACAGATAATATCCGCCCTGCGCTGTATGGTGCAAAGTATGAGGCAATTTTGGCGAATCGAGCAAATGAAGCGTCGAAGGAAGTCGTATCCATTGCCGGCAAGTGCTGCGAAAGCGGCGATATGCTGCTTTGGGATATAGAGCTTCCAGAAGCGGCGTCACGGGATTTACTTGCGATTTCCTGCACAGGGGCGTACGGATATTCGATGGCAAATAACTATAACCGTATTGCGCGCCCTGCTGTTGTATTTGCAAAGGACGGAAAAGCGCAAGTTGTTGTGGAGCGGGAAACATTAGAAGATCTTGTACAAAAGGATCGTATTCGTGCAAGTGAGCTTGTATGAAAGCCAGAAGATGAAAATAATTAAAAATAGGCGGGCAACTGTACGTTGTTCGCCTATTTTTATAAGAAATTAGCATAGTTTTATCGCCGCAAACCCTGTGTGCCAGAGGACTTTTGCAGAAAAAATTCTCATAATTTGCTTTGTTCCTGAAGTAAAGAAAACTGCGTATAAAATGCACATAGCAACTGTTGCTTCAGGCAGAAATATAGGAATTCCCTATTCAATTACTCGGAATTGGATTTTTTATACTTTAAGAAAGTATAAATTTCTAGTTGGAAGCCAACTCGACGTAGTGAGAAATTTTAGGAACAAAGTATAAGTGCAACTACCCCTCTGTATTCGCCCAAAGGCAAGGCTCGCCAGTCGGCGAGCTTTCTTTATTGAGAGAAAAAGTGTAGTTTTGGGAAAACAGGGAAAAGTAATGACAAGAGGCATGTGCGATAGATAAGAAATGATGGATTACTCTGTTTTCAAGGTAATAAGTAAAATATAAATTTTGTTACACTTTTAAGAAAGTATAAATTTCCAGCTAGAAGTGAATTCGACGTAGTCGGAAATTTTAGGAATAAAGTATAAATGCAACTATGCTTTTGTCTTCGCCTAACGACTCGCCAGTCGACGAGTTTTTTTAGAAGTGTCCTACAATATATTTTCATATTTTCAAAAAATTCTTTTTAAAATATAATTCATATCAGAAAACTAGGATTGCAATTACCTGTAATTGTGATACAATACAAATTAATTACTTATCCAGAGAGGTGAAGGGACACGGCCCGATGAAACCCGGCAACCTGCATGTATGCAAGGTGCTAATCCGTCAAAATGGAATCCCATTTTGAGAGATAAGGTCAAGACGCCTCGAAAGTCTTTTCGAAATGGAAAGATTTTTTTAGTGCAAACGGATAAGGAGTATTTTAGGAAGGTTACTGCAGTGTTGGAACAAGACAGCTCCTTCCTACATAGCAGTGGAATATAGATGTTACTAAAAGAGGGGGAAACAACATGTTAACATATGAAACATGGGATGCACCATCCATTGATTTTAATGAGGACGATGAAACAAAAGGTGCGCTTTCGGTTTTACGATGGGCGTATGATCATTATGGAGACGATGTTGTATATGCATGCAGCTTTGGTGTGGAGGGGATGATTCTTCTACACTTAATTGACCAAGTGAAGCCTGATGCAAAGGTTGTATTTTTAGATACAGATCTTCATTTTAAAGAAACGTATGAACTAATTGAGAGAGTGAAAGAACGGTTCCCAAGACTTCAAATTGTGTTACAAAAGCCAGAGCTTACGCTAGAAGAGCAGGCGGCAGAGCATGGTGCAGAATTATGGAAGTCTAATCCGAATGCCTGCTGTAATATTCGAAAGATTGTTCCGCTTGAAAAGGCTCTTGCACAAGGGAAGGCGTGGATTTCTGGATTGCGCCGCGAGCAGTCGCCAACGCGCCAAAATGTACAGTTTTTAAATCATGACCACCGTTTCCATTCTATCAAAGTATGTCCATTGATTCATTGGACATGGAAGGAAGTATGGCGTTATGTATACAAGCATGACCTTCCGTACAATCCGCTTCATGATATCGGTTATCCGAGCATTGGCTGTGAGGTATGCACACGTCCTTCAGAGGGTGGCAGCAGTGACCGCTCCGGACGCTGGTCAGGTACAGGTAAAACAGAATGCGGACTTCATCAGTAAGAGATAAAGGGGAAAAGAAAACATGGTAGCTCTCGCATTTTGTGCAGCGTTATTGTTTGCGATGAATATAGGGGCGAGTGGAGCAGCAGCCTCAATGGGGGTCGCATATGCTTCAGGAGCCATTAAGAAGAAATGGGTAGCGCTGCTCATATGCGGCGCTGCCATCATTGCTGGTTCTGTATTTGGAGGACAAAAGGTTACAAAAACGATTAGCTCAGGCATTATTCCTGAAGATATCTTTACAGTAAAAATTGTTATTATTACATTGCTTGCAGCAACAATTGCCCTCTTTACGGCAAATATTCTGGGTATTCCGCTTTCTACAAGTGAGATTACGATAGGAGCTGTTGCAGGGGTGGGAATTGCATATCAAGCATTATATGTGGATAAACTTTTGTTTATCGTTGCTTTTTGGATTATTACCCCTGTGGTAGCTTTTAGTATTACTTATATTGCTGGAAAGTTTATTCATAAGCTTAATTCCAAGTATCCTGATTTGGAAAAAGGAAAATGGAAGCCGATTTTTACAATTCTTGTTATTGTAACAGGTTTCTTCGAGGCCTATTCAGCTGGAATGAAAAACGTAGCAAATGCAGTTGCTCCGTTAGTTGGAGCTCATTTGCTTTCGATAGAAACAGGGCTGCTTTTAGGTGGTGTTTTCGTTGCTCTGGGTGCTTTGCTCTTAGGAAGCAGGGTTCTTGAAACAAACGGGAAGAAAATTACATCTGTTTCTTTGATCGAGGGAATTGCTGTGTCTTCTACTAGTTCAATTCTCGTAATTTCAGCAGCTTTATTCGGAATTCCATTGCCGATTGCACAAATTACATCTTCTTCTATTATTGGCATGGGCTCCGCGCAGCAAGGCAGGAAGGTCTTTCAAAAACGCGTTGTTTCGCAAATGCTCAAGGTGTGGTTTGTTGCCCCGTTTATATCGCTTTTAGCATCCTATACATGCATTAAATTGTTGCTAGAAAGTGATTTGTATTCTATCTTTATTGTTGGGGCGGGAATTATCGCAACACTTGGAGTCATTAGCTTATTAAAACATACGAAACAGGAAGTAGGAGGAATTTCAAGATGACAAGTATTACAGCACATGGCGGTGTTCTTATTAATCGCGTAGACGAAACATACAGCACAGCGCATATCCAAAAGGAAATTGAATTAGACAATATTGCACTTAGCGATCTAGAGCTGATTGCAGTCGGTGCATACAGCCCGCTAACAGGTTTCTTAAATCAAGAGGACTATAATTCTGTTGTAGAACGTATGCGTCTTGCTGATGGAACAGTTTGGAGCATTCCAATCGCGCTTCCTGTAACAGAAGAAAAAGCAAACGAGCTTACAGCAGGTGAAGAGGTACGCTTAGTACAAGGCGGCGTAACATATGGTGTACTTACAGTTGGCGACATCTATGTGCCAGACAAACAAAAGGAAGCGGAAAATGTGTACCGCACAACAGACCTTGCGCATCCAGGCGTGAAGAAAATGCTAGAGCGTCCGTCTGTATATGTAGGTGGAGCGATTACGTTAGTAAAACGCACAGAGAAGGATCAATTTGCTGAATTCCGTTTAGATCCGGCTGAAACACGTCAGAAGTTCCAAGATCTTGGCTGGAAAACGATAGTTGGGTTCCAAACACGCAACCCGGTTCACCGCGCACATGAATATATTCAAAAAGCTGCGCTTGAAATCGTAGACGGTTTATTCTTAAATCCGCTTGTGGGCGAAACAAAATCTGATGACATTCCAGCCGACGTACGTATGGAAAGCTATCAAGTACTCTTAAAGAACTACTATCCAGAAGACCGTGTATTTTTAGCTGTGTTCCCTGCAGCAATGCGCTATGCAGGACCGCGTGAAGCGATTTTCCATGCAATGGTTCGCAAAAACTTCGGTTGCACGCACTTTATTGTAGGCCGTGACCATGCAGGTGTGGGCAACTATTATGGCACATACGATGCACAGCATATCTTCTCTAACTTTACAGCAGAAGAGCTTGGTATTCAGCCATTATTCTTTGAGCATAGCTTCTACTGCACAAAATGCGAAGGTATGGCTTCTTCGAAAACATGTCCGCATGGTGCTGAAGACCGTGTAATTTTATCTGGAACAAAGGTGCGTGAATTGCTTCGCAGCGGTCAGCTTCCGCCAAGCACATTCAGCCGTAAAGAAGTAGTAGAAGTATTAATTCGCGGCATGCAAGAGCAGCCAGTGAACGCTTAAGGGGGAGAAACAATGAGCACGAACATTGTATGGCATGAGGCATCAGTTTCCAAGCAAGAGCGTCGCGAGCAAAAAGGAAATCATAGCTTTGTTCTTTGGTTCACAGGTTTATCTGCATCTGGCAAGTCTACGCTTGCCAATGCGGTAGCTCGTAAGCTATTTCAAGAAAAAATCGGTAACTATGTATTAGATGGCGATAATATTCGTCATGGTTTAAACAAAGACTTAGGATTTTCTGAAGAAGCACGCACAGAAAATATTCGCCGCATCGGTGAAGTGGCGAAGCTGTTTGTGGACAGTGGTACAATTGTATTAACGGCGTTCATTTCTCCGTTCCGTGCAGATCGTACACAAGTACGCGATATTTTAGAAGCGGACGAGTTTCTTGAAGTATTTGTGAGCTGCCCGATTGAAGAATGTGAAAAGCGCGATCCAAAAGGCTTGTATAAAAAGGCGCGTAATGGTGAGATTAAACAATTTACAGGTATTGATTCTCCTTATGAAGAGCCAGAAAACCCTGAAATTGTTGTTTCGACACACTTACATTCTATTGAGGAATGTGCAGAGCAAGTCATTCAATATTTGAAGCAGAAACAGTTTATTTAAGCGATTTATAGACAGAAGAATATACTGTGATAGGAGGTGGCAAAGTGGGAAAGGTGTACCTTGTTGGAGCAGGACCGGGTGATCCGGATTTGATTTCTGTGAAGGGCCTTAAGTGTATTCAGCAGGCTGATGTCATTTTATATGATAGGCTGGTAAATGAGGAATTACTGTCTCATGCGAAGGCGGATGCAGATTTGGTTTTTTGCGGAAAACTCCCTGATTGCCACTTTATGCAGCAGGAAACGATAAATGCTCAGCTCGTAAAGCTTGCGAAAGAAGGAAAAACGGTAACACGACTTAAAGGCGGAGATCCAATTGTATTTGGACGCGGCGCTGAGGAAGCGGAGACGTTAGCTAAAAATAATATTCCGTTTGAAATCGTTCCTGGCATTACATCTGGCATTGCTGCTCCTGCTTACGCTGGCATTCCGGTGACACATCGCGATGCTGGTGCCAGCTTTGCCATCATTACAGGTCACCGCCGCGAGGGTCAGGAAGAGGATACGAAGTGGGAGAGCCTGGCAAAGGGAATTGACACGCTGGCGATTTACATGGGTGTAAGTAATCTTCCATACATTTGCGGCAAGCTATTGCAGCATGGAAAAAGTGAACAAACACCGGTTGCGCTTATTGAGTGGGGCACAACTGTATCACAGCGTACAGTAACGGGTACATTAGGAACGATTGTCACCATCGCGCAAAAGGAAGAAGTACAAAATCCAAGCATGATTGTGGTTGGCGAGGTCGTTCGTTACCGGGATAAGATCCAATGGTTTGAACAACAAACATCCAAAAATTACTATGCAAGCGGGGCGTTGTAAATGCAAGCAGTATTATACATTTGCCACGGCAGCAGAGTGAAAGAAGCGTGCGAGCAAGCGCGCTTCTTTGTCTCTCAAGCAATGGCTGACGTAGATGTACCGATTCAAGAGGTATGTTTTTTGGAATTAGCGGAACCATCCATTGAAGCAGGCTTACGAGCGTGTGTGGAAAGAGGAGCAACGCGTGTTGCGGCTGTGCCGATTTTATTGCTCACTGCTGCACATGCAAAAGAGGATATTCCGAATGAACTAGCAGAAGTAAAGCCGTATTATCCTGGTGTAACCTTAACGTATGGTGAGCCGTTTGGCGTACATGATGAAATTATATCGATTTTGATGGAGCGAATTGGCCAAGAGCGTGTCTCTGATGATGCAATGGTATTGCTTGTCGGACGCGGCAGCAGTGACCCGGATGTAAAACGCGACATGAAGGAGATAGCTTCGCGCTTACAGCATACATATTCATTTCAGAAGGTCGATATTTGCTTTTTGGCAGCAGCGGAACCAACCTTTGAGCAAGGGCTAGAGATGGCGCTTGCATCGGGTCATAAACAAGTGTTTGTTGTGCCATACTTATTGTTTACGGGCATTCTAATGAAAAAGATGGAACGAACAATTAAGAAGTTAGGACGGGAAGAGCTTATACTCTGTGATTATTTAGGTTATCACCCGAATTTGCGCAAGGTTCTTGCCGCGCGTGTACAGGAAGCAATGGAAGGAGAAGAGTATGTACCCACTTACGCTACACATACACAATAAGCGCGTTGTTGTCGTCGGCGGCGGTAAGGTGGCTCTTTTTAAAATTGGGCCGCTTGTCAGAGAAGGAGCACATGTGACTGTTATTAGTCCTGAAGCTGATGGAAAGGTGCAAAAACTTGCTGAAGAGGGGCACATTACGTGGCTTGCGAAGACATATGAAGAATCAGATCTTGTTGGAGCCCTTCTCATTATTGCAGCGACAGATGATGCGGAGCTTAACGCTCGCATTGCAGCGGAGGCGGGCGAGAGTCAGCTCGTAAACGTCATTACAGATCCGACGGCAGGAAATGTTCATCTTCCGGCTGCATTTGAGCGCGGCCGGTTAATGATTGCTGTTTCCACTGGTGGTGCTAGTCCGAAACTCGCAAAGAAAATTCGGGATGATCTCTCGGATACATATGGAGAAGAGTATGAACAGTATTTGGATTTTTTATATGAATGCCGGATTAGAGTGAAAGCTTCTGCTCACAACAAAGCTGCGCGGAATGTATTGCTGCAGGAGGTACTCAAACCAGAGTATATAGGCTCGCTGGAAAAACAGCAGCAATTTTTAGAGAGCTTATAAAAACTGATATGGCATAATTGCCACATCCTCTGTGTAAAAGAGGATTTTTACAGAAAAGGCACTATCATTACGGTAGTGCTTTTCTTTGCATTGTAAGAAAGTATAAATTTCTAGCTGGAAGATCATTCGACGTAGCGAGAAATTTTAGGAATACAGTATAAGTAGGGCTACGACTCTGTCTTCGCTGGGGGGCAGGGCTCGCCAGTCGGCGAGTTTTCTTTACATTTTAAGAAAATATAACCTTGTTACATCATCTGGATCTATTAACAAAATTCGGTAATTAAATAATCTTGGGAAGAACATATAGGAAGTTTTCATAAATATTCTTTGCCTGAACCGCATGTTTGCTTTGCTTACTCAGAACTAAGAAAGACCCTAGCGAATAAGCAAACAAAGGGGCAGATAGGGGATATGAATGAAAAAAAGGATCCGAGCTGCGTATTCAACTGAGATCCTTTTTCGGTATTGTCTAGTCTTATCAATCTGCTAACTGTAAGGTAATCCTCAATTAACAAGGTGAATAATATTTTACACTGTAAGAAAGTATAAATTTCCAGCCGGAAGTGAATTCGACATAGTCGGAAATTTTAGGAATACAGTATATAGTGATTTTGCTTTTATAAGTACGGCATTGGGTTTACTGCATTACTCTTTGATTGATTCCATTCTCCTACATGCAATTCAAAGTGAAGATGCTGCCCTTGTGACTCACCTGTATTACCCATGATTCCAATTTGCTGCCCTTGCTTTACAGTTTGTCCTGTTCCAACAGAATAGCTGCTTAAGTGTGCATATACAGTTGTGTAGGTTTGTCCATTAATGCGATGTGAAATAAATACAACATTTCCGTAGCTGCTTGAAGAATAGGCACGTATGACAACACCATCTGCCGCCGCTACAACCGGCACTGTTCCTGGTGCCGCAATATCTATACCTGCATGCAATTTACCCCATCTTCCTCCGAAACCTGATGTGTAAGCGCCAGCTGCAGGTTTGATGAATCCGCCTCGATTGATAGCTGCTACACTAGGTTGGCTTGATGCTCCAGTGGAAGGCGCAGCTGCTTTTTTTGCATCTCCCGCAGCCTGTGCTTGAGCCGCCTGAGCTGCTGCTGCTTGAGCTGCTGCTGCTTGAGCCGCTGCTTGAGCTGCCTGAGCCGCTGCCGCCTCCGCTGCTGCGCGTTTGTCCGTTTCCACAAGTTGCTGAGTCGCTTGTCTCTGTGCTTCTAAAAGCGCTTTTGTTTCTTCAGTGCTTTCGATTTCCTCCATTGTTTGCGATAGCTTTGCATGCATGTCATTCATAAGAACTTCCTGTTGCTGCTTGTCTGCCGCCAACTGCTGCTGCTTTTGTACTTGTGTTTCTTTTTGCTGCTGCAATGCCGCTTCCTTTTCTTTTACTGCTTTCTGTTCAGCTTCGACAGTCTCTTTGTCGCGTGTTTGCTCTTGCAAAATATCATTATCAGAATCTAATATAAGCGACACGGAATACATATTTTCCAATAAATCGGTTATGTTTTTAGAGTTGATAATCAACTCTGTGACCAAGGTGCTGCGAGGCTGCTCCTGCAGTGTGCGCAGACGCTGCTCGATGAGAACCTGTCGTTTTTCAATTTGTACTTGTAGATACGCGATATGACGATTCTTTTCTTCAATTACAGCTTCTGTTTCTCGAATTTGTTGCTCAATTGTTGCTAATTCCTGTTCTGTGTTAGCAATTGCTGTATTCAGTTCATCTAGTTTCTGCTGAAGAAGTGCAATTTCCTGTTCGATTTGCTGTTTCTCCTGCTGCTGGTTGTCTAGTTGTTGAGATGTTCCGTTCAATTGTGATTCAATGCTGTTTAATTTATCCTGGTTTGTTTCTGCATATATGGAAGCGGTTGGAGCAAGTAAAAAGGCCCCTGTCGCTAGCATGCTCAAAACAGTATGTTTCTTCATTGCTGTTTGCTCCTTTCTCTACCGTATGTTTATACCATAGAATGAAGGAAGAATCTATTATTTTTACCATAATGTAAAGAAATTTAATAGAATGTTAGTTTTTTACACTGTAGGGAAGTATAAATTGCGAGTCCGAGGGTGAAATCGGTCTAAAGTCTTAGTGAAAACCGTTCTCTGGTTCGTTATGAGGGTGCTTCGTTTCAGATAAGATAAGAGTATCAAAACGAAGGGAGGCAAAAAGGTATGAAAAAGTTTCTCACCTTTTTAGCAGCGGGAGTACTCGTTGTCATTGCGCTTGCCACGCTCGGTCATATCGTAGGCTTATTGATTGGAGCAGCGATTGCATATTGGAGCTTCAAGTCATTCCTGAAAGCCGATGCGCTGCTAGGAAAGTTTTGCTGGGGCATTATCGGCTTGATCGGCGTGTCCATTGTCTTCGGGAATTTCCCAGCTATTATTGGAGTCGGGGCAATTGCATTGCTGTATTACGGGTATCGCAATTACAAGACTACATGCGGTAGCGGAAAACAGGAAGATGCGTACAAATCGTTTCGTAGTTTTGAAGATGAATGGGACCATGTAATGAAACATTATTAAGAGAAGGGAAGAGATATGTATGAAACAATCCTTATTCCAACGAATTCGTAATATTGTAATGGCGGATCTCCATAGCGCACTTGATGAGAAGGAGCGCAAACACCCGATTGCCCTCCTGAATCAATACTTACGTGATGGTGAACAAGAGACAAAAAAAATTGAACAGCTCATTGAGCGTCACGGCATGTTGAAGACAAGCTTTCTTCGCGAGAAAGAGGAAGCAGCATATATGGCAGAAAAGCGGAAGCAACAGGCTGATATTGCGCGTCAAGCAGGCGCTGCTGACTTAGAGGCAAGAGCATGGAAGGAAGCGGAATATTATGAGGGGCAAGCATCACGTTTAGCGGAGGCTCATACAAAAACAGCGGAGCAGGTCGAAGAATTACAACGCCAGCTGAGTGAGATGAAAAATAAGCTGAAGGAAATGCAGACAAAGCGGATGGAGCTCATGGCACGAGAGAATATGGCACATGCCAACCGCCGCATTCATGACACACTTGGCAAAATGTCTAAAGATAATCCGTTTACACGTTTTGAAGAGATTGAAGAGCATATGCGTGATCTGGAGATTCGAGTACAAGAGGCATATGAACGTGACACATTTGATTACAGAATTGCTAAACTTGAAAAAGAATTGAAAGAATCTGCGCATTCATAACAGCCATTGTCTAGCAGCTTATGATATAGTAGAGAAGAAAAGGAATTGCATAACAATTCCTTTTCTTCTGTTTCATAATTTAAGAAAGCATAAATTTCCTGACTGGAAATTTTAGGGATTCAATGTAAGGTGCAATTACGCCTCTGTCTTTGCCAATCGGCGAGTTTTCTTTATACTTTAAGAAAGTATAAATTTCTAGCTGGAAGCCAATTCGACGTAGTGAGAAATTTTAGGAACAAAGTATAAGTGCAACTACGCCTCTGTCTTCGCCCAAAGGCAGGGCTTGCCAATCGGCGAGTTTTCTTTATCACAACTGGGAAAGGAGGAGAGGGGTATGAAACGGCAGCTGCTAAAAACGGAAATTGTCGCGATTGCCGCCATTTTGTTTGGGATTGGACTCCTCATTGATATTATTACAGATAACTTTGAACCGGTTGCCCTTGTTTTTTCAATTGTAATGATTGTAGTCGGTCAGCATTACCGCAGCAAAGGAAAGAGAACAAGAGGAACCGTTCTTTTATCTATTGGTGCTCTTATTTTTATTGTACATGTGTTCTCTTCGGCTGCGTTTCAGCTGTTGCTTGCAAGCGCAATTATATATATAGGTTATGAATTGCTTCAAAGTAGAAGGCGGCCAGTTACGCTGCAAATCGAAACAAAGGAAGTGCCGGAATCTGGCTCTGCAGTGTTGCGCTCCGAACCATTTTTAAAAAATATGTTTGTCGGAAATTATCGGATAATGGATTGTGTCTACGAGTTACAGGATATTAATATTCGCTATGGAGTGGGGGATGTTCAAATCGATTTAACGACAGCAATGATTGCTGAGGGAGAAACGGTCATTGTGATTCATGGTCTTGTCGGTAATATCCGTTTGTATGTGCCGTACGATATTGAGTTATCTTTGAATCATTCTATGCTGCTTGGAAGCGTTTCTGCGTGTGGCCATGAGGAGGAGGGATGGAATCGAAATCTCATCCTTCAAACAGAGCAGTACAGGGAGGCTTCGAGACGAGTAAAAATCATCTCCTCACTTCTTGTTGGTCATACGGAGGTGAGATATGTATGATAGGGAAGCAATCTAGTTTTCCATGGACATATTTTAACTATTCGATTTTGTCTTGTCTCGGCGTCTCGCTTTTTGCAACGATTGTATATGCTTGGAAAAGTGCTCAGCCAGTATATGAATTTTTAGTAGGACGGGAGATGGCGTCTGTTCCAATGGTTTTGTTTGTAATTGGCGGAAGCGGCTTGTTTGGTGCTGTAGTCGGCTATTCGATCGGACAATATACAAAGCGACGTCTAAACGAAATTTCTGCCGTTCTACTGGAAGTTGAGCGCGGAAGTTATCCAAAGGAGGCTTTCTTCACTGCAGAGGATGAATTAAGCTCCATTGGTAAGCGGGTTGTAGCTCTCTCTAACCGTTTAGAAGAACAGGCTGGATTATTTCAAAAGCTAACAAATGAAAGAGCTGAATGGAGCGAGGAAATGAGGCAGGCTACGATTTCTGAGGAGAGGCAGCGATTGGCTCGCGATCTGCACGATTCTGTCAGCCAGCAACTGTTTGCTATGTCTATGATGATGTCTGCGGTGATAGCGCAAAATGATAGAAATTCGGAAACGGTGAGCCAGCAACTGCAGCTGGTAGAACATATGGTCATAAATGCACAGACGGAAATGCGTGCCCTTTTGCTACATTTGCGTCCAATACAACTTGAGGGGAAAAAGCTGAAGGATGGAATAGAAGAGTTATTAACAGAGCTTTCGCGTAAACAGCATATTCATCTATCTTGGCATATTGAACAAATTGATTTAGAAAAAGGGGTAGAGGACCATTTATTTCGTATTGTACAGGAAGCGCTATCGAATATGCTTCGGCATAGCAAAGCGAATAAAATGGAGCTTCGTTTCCGGCGCTTTGGGAAGTATGCGATTTTAAAGGTGATGGATGATGGTATCGGATTTGATGTTTCGCAGCGTAAAGTTGGTTCATACGGTTTGGAGTCCATGCAGGAGCGTTCGCAGGAAATCGGAGGTACGTTTAAAATTCTTAGCTTTCCAAACAAAGGAACACAATTGGAAGTGAAAATTCCCATCATTGCTAGGGAGGAGGGATAGACGATGATTCGGGTATTACTTGTAGATGATCATGAGATGGTTCGTATGGGAGTCGCTGCTTATTTGTCTACGCAGCCAGATATTGAGGTTGTAGGGGAGGCAGAAAACGGCAAGCGAGGAGTCGAGCTGGCGCTGGAGCTTCGTCCTGATATCATCTTAATGGACTTAGTGATGGATGAAATGGATGGTGTAGAAGCAACAAAATGTATTATACAAGAGTGGTCTGCTGCTAAAATTGTTGTCGTGACGAGCTTTTTAGATGATGAAAAGCTGTATCCGGTTATTGAGGCAGGGGCGGCAAGCTACATGCTGAAAACATCACGAGCGAGCGATATTGCTGATGCACTGCGAGCAACGTATAGAGGAGAAACTGTGCTTGAACCGAAGGTAACGGGAAAAATGATGTCCAAAATGCGCCAAAAGCAGGAGTACAAGCCACATGAGGAACTTACAGAGCGTGAGCGAGAAATTTTGCTGCTCATCGCCGAGGGAAAATCAAATCAAGAAATTGCTGATGAGCTGTTTATTGCGTTAAAAACAGTGAAAACACATGTAAGCAATATTCTAAATAAGTTGAACGTCAGTGACCGTACGCAAGCGGTAATTTATGCATTTCGTCACCAGCTCACAAAGTAGGGGAATAGCAACAATGGATTAAGCCCTTTTATCCGGGAAACTAGAAACAGGCAAGTTCCTTTTACATACATTTACAAAAGGTAGAGATTGCCGATTCTAAACGAGGTGAAGACGTATGTATGATAATCCGTATTTTCCTTACGGAGATAGACCGATACAGCCGCAACCACAGCCGGATATTACACGATTGCCTCCTCCTGGTTCCTATCCGCCAGGGTATGGAGGCGGAGGCTACCCACCATATCTGCCAGGGCAGGGAGGCGGAGGCTACCCACCATATCTGCCAGGGCAGGGAGGCGGAGGCTATCCACCATACCCGCCAGGGCAGGGAGATGGGGGTTACCCGTCATATCCGCCAGGGCAGGGACAAGGAGCCCAGCAAGGACCTCCACAAAGTGCTCCTCCTTCGTATACACCACAAAAGCCGCAACTTATGACGTATGCCGTTGATCCGGGCGGCATAAGAGGCTGTTTGTATCGCTATACGTATATTTGGCTGCGAAACGGCAGAGGCTTTTGGTTTTATCCCGTATTTGTGGGACGTACTTCTGTCGCTGGCTATCGATGGAGACAAAATCAATACAGATGGGTTTATACAGGAATTGATTTAAATAACATTGATTATTATGAGTGTAGATAAGTAAGAAGCCTCCAGTGAAACGGAAGGCATTAAAAAAGTTCGTTCGAAAAGAAAAAGAAGCCAATTACCTACTAGATGTGGATAATTGGCTTCTTTTCATGCTTGTGCCACTGCAGGAGAAAGTATAAATTTCCAGCTAGAAGCGAATTCGACGTAGCCGGAAATTGTAGGAATACAGTATAAGGGCAACTACTCCTCTGTCTTCGCCTAAGGTTAGGGCTCGCTACTTTAGGGCGCACTGAATTATGCTTAGTGGCCAACAAGAAAATAAGCCGCATATATGTTGTTTTTTTAGCTAATCATGTAATAGTATCTAGAAAATAAATAGAAGGAATATACTGTGGCTTTACAGAATGTATTATGTAATCCAAAAAGCGGATTAAACAAATCTAAAGAGGTGACGGAAATGCTAGTGTCAGTTTTGTTGCTTGTCGCCAGTACAGTCACGTTATTTTTATATGCTTCATACGCACGTTCTTTAAAGCAATCAGAAGCATTGTTGTTTAACAAAGGAAGTATATTTGGAAAGCACTCTCGTTTTGTGGTTTGTGTCAAATGTGGAAGAGCACAGATGGCTAATGGCGGCTATCAGGAATGTTGCCGGACCCGGTTATAGAAAAGAAATCTTACCTCTGAACTGACTCCAAAAAGTTAGACTGGGATGTCAGGCAGCTTCTTGGGCATGAGTCCGGTATTGAACCGGACTCATGCCTTTTTTTTGTCTTAATTCGTTAGCTCTGTCCTTAAAAGATTCTGTACCATCAAGATAAGCACGGGCAGCTTCTAATTTTGTTTCCAAAGAATGTTTGGTCATGAAAAAACCGCACGAGCTTTCTTTATTATTGTAGTCTAGATCTGTACTTTCGAGCTATTAAAAATCCAATGATGAGTGCAAAGAGAAGCGGCGTCCAGAATCCCGCTGAGAGCAGTGGATGAGTCATGTCGTACTGCAGCCATTCAATTGATAAAAAGCTTCCGAATACATAGAAAATGAGAATGGAAGCGAAAAATGAAAGAAGTCCGATGACAATTAAATGCAACCTCAAGCTAATACCTCCTTACATACAGTTTCATATTTATTATTGGTTGAAAATGGATAAATTATAAGCGTGATTTGGAAAGATTGTCGAAATTACAAGAAAAATTTTAAAAGGAAAAGTTTTTCGTCGTATAGAATGTTATAACATCCTATTTTTTGTAATATATGTAATATTAAGTTGAAGAAGCTGTTAGCAATAGTAGTAAAGAATACTGTACATACTTGTTTTATAAGAAGCTAAAGGTGGACGTGAGTAGGAGTGAATACAATGAAACGACTGATGGTTGTACTAGGGATTTTAGCATGCATGGCGATAGGGTACGTTGCATTAAAAGAGCTGTTTGTTTATTATGGAAACCGTTCCCTTAGTGCGGCAGGCACTTTGCATTCGCAAACAGTGGATGAGAAGGAGTCATCGCTGCAGTTCATTCGGACTACACATGAAAGCTTAAATGCATTCTTGAATTTTGGAAAAGCGGATTCGTATACAGAGGGAGATTGGAAGCAGCTGAAGCAATGGTTTCAGGAGCAGGAGCCTGCATTAAAGGAATTCCCTAAGTTGCTGCGAGATACAAAGCTACAGAACGATACAACACGTGCGTATGAAACGCTTAAGTTAGGAGTAGATAAAAACAACATCCAGCTTGTTATATACGGTCATCGTATTTACCACGATTTAGACATTTTAGTGAATCAATATAGTCTTGAAACGAATGTATGGCATTATACAGAGTTCGAGAAACAGGAAAACGTAAAAATAGTAGAAGAGGCAATCCAATCGGTTTCACAGTAAAAGCATGCTTGTGCTGCAGACAAATACACTGTATTCTTAAAATTTCCGACTACGTCGAATGATTTCTAGCTGGAAGTTTATACTTTCCTACAGTGCAAAAAGCTAACAAAGGGCTTATGCTTCTTTGTTAGCTTTTTTTTGTTCACGAAGCAGCCGGTTTACTGTTTCTCGGCGTAAGCCGATAAGCTGTGCAATTTCTGTTTGTGTTAAAATCTCATAAATCGGAATTTCGTTCAAATACGAGGCAAACCATTCCTCAAGACGCATAAACCGTTCTTTCGGGGATATGGCTGTTAGCTGATCAATACGCAGCTGCATCATACGCAGCTTTTCTTGAAGCTGAAGCGCAATATCTGCGTAACGCTGTGGGTTACTGCGCAGCTGCTCATACCACAAACTAGTGGGGAGAACTTCTACCTCTGTTTTCACCAGTGCAATGGCAGTGCCATGGTATTCTTTTGGTGAAAGTAAGGAGTGATGGGGGATTGTTTCACCAGGGACAATAATGTTAAATAGAAAGGGTGTACCATCCTCTTGAAGACGAACTACTTTTAATAGACCGCTTTTTATCAGGTAGAGAGGTCCTTCGTGTCCTTGGTGAAATAATACTTCTCCTTTATGTATAAGCAATGTAAGCACCTCTTTATACACTTTTTATAGCTGGAATCTTTCGGTTTTACGATCAAGAAAAGCTTGTAGCAGTGTCAAAAAACAGATAAATTCTCCCGTTGATAAGGTTTTTCTTTATTTTTATTGTTCTGTTTGTTAGTATACTTGGTAGCGAGTAAAACTGCAATGCGAACCTAATAGAGCTAAGGGGGACAAACATGCTAGAACAAAAAATGAATGATATTAAAATGCCTGCTGATGCGATTATTCGAGTAGAAGAAATGAAGGGCGGCGTTGTTTTATCGGTAGAGATAGACGGCCGTGTTATCTATACGATGGCATACAATCAGGATACGGACAGCTACGGTGAATTGTATGACCGTAACGACAAACGGGCACGGCAGGTACACCATGATCTAATGGGATGGCAGCTGCTTCATTAAAAGCAGATTTGTAATTGCTGGTATCATTTTTGGATGAGCATTCTCTATTATTCTTACACGACAGAAAACCAGCTTGCTTACAAAGTGGCTTGACTCCATATCTTATTAGTCATATGAGAATAGTGGACAAGCCGTGTTTTTGCCTAGTAGAAGATTTCTATAGACAGAGTACTTTTGTTTTCTAAACTGGTTGGCTCCTTTGCAATGAGTAGATATGTGGAAGTGAAACATACTCTCGGACATATAATACTATATTTTCTAAAGAAAAGACGCACGACTGACGCGTCTTTTCGCTTTTTCACACTGTAAGAAAGTATAAATTTCTAGCTTAGAGCCTATTCGACGTAGCGAGAAATTTTAGAAATACAGTATAAGTAGGGCTACGCCTCTGTCTTCGCCAAAGGACAGGGCTCGCCAGCGGGTGGGATTGTTTAAAAAAGGGATTGATAAATCATGCGTGCTCCAATCATAATGAGCACAGCCCGCAAGATGTTTATAATTGTTTTTCCGCTTAATTTCATATTGATATAGGCACCAAATCGTCCTCCTATCCAAGCTCCTGGAACGAGGACAAGTGCATATAACCAAATGACATTTCCAAGCAGGATATGGGTAATAGATCCTGTTATTGATGATAAAAAAACGACGAGCATGGATGTCGCGACCGCAATATGAGGAGGGAATGCAAATAAAAGCAGCATTGCAGGCACGAGCAACGAGCCGCCGCCGACTCCAAATAAACCGGATATACAGCCGATGAGAAAAGAAAGAATAACAGCTATGATAGGATGGAAGCCATATTGCACTGTTTTCCCTTCTTCTGTAATAAAGCTTCTTGTAATGGCGCGTTTTTTTGAGAACGGAACAGGCTTCAATTTTTCTTTTAGCATCAATAAAACAGAAACTGCAATCATAAATATTCCAAAGTATAACGAGAAGGAATCCTGATTAAAAAATTGGTTTGCCCATGAGCCAACCATGCTTCCAGGTCCGCTCCCTATAAAAAACAGCAGCCCGCTTTTATAATCTACACGCTTGTGCTTCATATAGCTGAGCGTAGAGGACAGTCCTGTAAATACGACTGTCACGATAGATGTGCCGACTGCAAGTTGCGGGGACACATTTGGAAGGTGCAATAAAGCTCCTAACCCGGCGAGCAAGGGAACAATCACAATCCCGCCACCTAGGCCTACGAGGCTCCCAATTGTGCCCGCGATAAATCCAACAACAAGTAATACGATATATTCCAAGGTATACAGCTCCTCTATGTATGCGGTATAAAATTATTATACACTTTATTTAGTGTAGAAGAGGAAAGGATTTTCAGTGCATGTTATGTTGTAACTTGTTATAATTTTTCTGGTCTCAAATTAATCTAAATACTGAAATCAGTGTGGCTGTAGGAGTGAAACAGCCTGCAGTAACCATTCAGTGTTTCAATATTCAAACAGAACCTAATTGCATCAAAAAATTAGAAACATAGCTGAGGCGGTAGCAAAGAAAATTAAGATAGAAATATGATTCCAAACAGAAAGGTGGTGAATCCTGCTATAAAAACATACAAAAGCAAAGCGGCATCATTTAAAAAATTCGCGAACGATTAGCGAGATCGAATTCGCAGAAGCAGGAAATGATCCGGCATAAACCAATGGGTTGCTTTGCTTATGTTTTTAGTAGCAGCGAACAGGAACATGGATGAGGGCAAGGTTATAATAAAAAATAAAATTCATACTTTCTATCCTTCTTTTACGAAGTCGGAACAAAAGGTTGCAAATGCAATACTGCAACATGGGAAACAGACTATTTATTTTTCAGTAACAGAGCTTGCTGAGGCTGCGGATGTGGGAGAAGCGACGATCTTACGCTTTTGTCGAAAACTTGGGTATAAGGGGTATCAGGAATTTAAGCTTGCGTTAGCAAAAGAGCCGTCTGATGAAGCTGCGCATGGAGGGGAAGAGAAGTCAGATGTGATACAAAGATTATTACACGGCTATGCGGAAAGTTTAGAGGATAGTTCCCGCTTTTTGAATCGTGAAGTTTTAACTAAAGCGGTGAATGCTCTGTTTCGCGCCCGCTCTGTACATATATTTGGAACAGGATTATCGGGAGTTACCGCTGTTGATATGAAGTACCGATTTTGGATGGCGCGCAAGCATGCTGATGCAGCAACAGATTACCATGCACAGAGAATGACTGCTGGCGCATTGTCAGAAGGGGATGTAGTCATCGCTATCTCAATTACTGGAAACGAAACAGAGATGGCACAGGCGCTGCAGGAAGCAAAACGGAATGGAGCTATTATTCTTGCTATTACACACTATGCCGATTCTGTCGTTACACAAGCTGCAGATTATGTACTATTTACAACCGGCGCAGACACGTTTGCTGGCGCTAAGCTCTCTCAATTATTTATCGCGGATTGTTTATGTGAGGGAATTGCTCTACAAGAAAAAGAATCATCCGAATAATGGATGATTCTTTTTCTTATTTAGAAAATTAAATTTAATAGTAAGTACATAATAGCTGCGAGTGAAGCGGAAATAGGCAAGGTAATGAACCATGTAATTAACATGCGCTGCGCTGTTCCCCATTTTACGCCTTTTACACGGTGAGCAGCACCTACCCCTAAAATTGAGGATGTAATTACATGTGTCGTACTTACCGGTAGGTGAATATACGTAGCTCCAAAAATGATAGCAGCTGATGTTAAGTCCGCGGCAGCGCCGTTTACAGGACGAATCTTCATAATACGACCGCCAACAGTTTTGATAATTTTCCAACCGCCAACTGATGTACCAAGACCCATAGCAAGTGCACAGGAAACCTGTACCCACATTGGGATATCCGTTGTGGTAACATAGTTATTGGCAATTAGAGCCATTGTAATAATCCCCATTGCCTTTTGGGCGTCATTCGTACCATGTGTATAAGATTGTAAAGCCGCCGTGAAAATTTGGAAAATCCGGAAGCCTTTATTTGTTTTTGTTAAGTTGTAGTTCTTAAAAATAAGCTTGAAAATTGAGTACACAATATATCCAGCTATAAATGCAAGAACTGGGGAGATAATAAGGGATTGAAGAATTTTTAGAAATCCTTGATAATTAAGCGCCCCAAATCCTGCGGCAGCAATGGCTGCACCTGCAATAGAGCCGATGATGGCATGGGAGGAGCTGCTTGGAATACCGTAGTACCATGTGATTAAGTTCCATGTAATGGCTGCGATTAAGGCAGCTAGTATTACCACTGATCCATTTTCTAGCTTAAATGGGTCAACAATATCCTTTGTAATTGTTTTTGCCACACCTGTAAACGTCATAGCACCGACGAAGTTCATGACAGCTGCTAGTATAATCGCCTGTCGCGGCTTTAATGCTTTTGTAGAAACGGCAGTGGCAATCGCATTTGCTGTATCATGAAAGCCGTTGATGAAATCAAAGGCTAACGCACCAATGACAACTAAAATAGTTAAAATTAAAAATGTATCCATTGTTATGCCAGTACCCCTTATGCGTTTTTCATAATAATTGTTTCTAATACATTTGCCACACCTTGGCAGCTGTCAGCAATTTCTTCAAGGTTCTCATAGATTTCTTTGTATTGAATAATTTTAATTGGATCCTTTTCTCTTGCGAACAAATGCTTAATGGAATGTCTTAAAATGTCATCACAAGTGGACTCATGGTCCTTGATTTTAATCGCATTTGTGCGAATATCGAGCAATTTTTTGTTAGATAGAAGTTCAATAGCAGTTGCGATTTCATTCGCACATGCATGAATTTCATTTACAAATTTTACGATGTATTCATCCGCTTGTGTGATGGAGTACATATCAAATAAAGCAGCTGAGTGTTCTAGACCATCTAATACATCATCCATACTCATTGCTAATTGTAAAATATCTTCACGTTCAATAGGCGTAATAAATGCTTTATTTAACTCCATAATCAGCTCATGCATATAAGAGTCGCCTTTTGTTTCATACTCCTTCATACGAATGGATAATTCCTTTAAATCACTTGCGTTTTTAATTTCGTGATCGATTAGAAATTGTGCACTCTCTTTTATGTTTTCTGAAATATTCGAAAGCATCTCAGAAAACTTATCCTTCTTTGCTTTGAAAACCATCCTTGTTACCTCCACCAAAAGTAATATATAAGACACACAATTCGGATTGTATCAGAAAAATGTCGAAAACTAAAACATTTTATCGTATTCTTTACAAACTCTTAACAATATCGATGTTGCTCCGTTATTAAAATTCATAATGAATTTACAAATACTTAAATCTTATTGTATAGCATGCACAGTTTAGACAGAAGTATGAAATAGTATCTTTGTTTGGTAAGATTAAAGAAAATACTGAAAAGGATTGTTTTGCTATGATTTCAATAGGGTTAACTGGCTGGGGCGACCACGAATCTTTATATCCTGACAAACAAGCAGCAAAGCAAAAGCTGCGTACGTACAGTCGTCATTTTTCGGTTGTCGAGGTGGACAGCTCCTTTTATGCGATGCAGCCAACTCGCAATTATTATAAGTGGATTGAAGAAACACCGGCAGATTTTTCATTTGTAGTTAAGGCATATCAAGGGATGACAGGGCATATGCGGGGAGACGTTCCGTTTACAGACGCAGAAGAGATGTTTACAGTCTTTAAGCAGTCCATTGTACCGCTGCAGGAGGCAGGAAAGCTACGCATGGTATTATTTCAATACCCACCTTGGTTTGACTGTCAGAAGAAGCATGTAGAATTGCTGCGTTATACGAAGGAGCGTATGAATGATATTCCATGCTCCATTGAATTTCGGAATCAATCCTGGTTTGAGCCGCAAATGTGTGACAAAACGCTTGCATTTTTAGAGCAAGAGAAGTGGATTCATACGATTTGTGATGAACCCCAAGCGGGAGTTGGTTCTGTACCAGTTGTTTTGCAAGCGACTAGTCGTGAGGCAGCACTTATTCGTTTACACGGACGTAACATTCATGGCTGGAGCAATACCGGTTTACCAAATTGGAGGGCAGTCCGCTGTTTATACCGATACGATCAGGAGGAGCTATTAGAATGGGCTGAGAGGTTGCGATGGCTGCAAGAACAGACGAAGCAAATCTATGTTTTATTTAATAATAACTCTGGCGGTGATGCTGCTGATAATGCGAAGCAACTGATGAAGCTGTTAGGAGTGGAGGAGCCACAGAAGGATTGTGAGCAAATGCGTTTATTTGATTGAAGGAGAGGAAAGTGGAAAAAAAAGAAAAACGCTGTACAAACAGGGGGGATGCGCAGCGTTTTTCTCATATACATATAGGGGTGTTGTTCTGTATTCAACACTATTTAAACTTCTTGTTAATAATGATAACCATTATCAATTAAAATGTCAACAAATTTGTGGAAAACGGAGTGAGATGCGTTGAGAAAGCAGGAACAGATTTACCATGAGATCCTCCATATCTTACATGAGACAAGGGACAGTCTTACGTTCGTAAGCTTGTATGAGCATCTGCTAGGCAAAGGAATCATTGAAGATGTTCGTGGCGATCGTAAGCTTGTGGTCAGTGTGATGAGGCAGCTTGAGAGGGAGGGGAACAGTGCAGTTTCATTAGTATGTCCCATCAAAAAAAATAAAGAGCGGTAAGATGCTCTTTATTGAAACAAATGACGAAAGTATAGTTGAAAACATCGGTTGGCAGCAGTAAAGGCAAAGCTGCTTTTTTATACTTTAAGAAAGTATAAATTTCTAGCTGGAAGCCAATTCGGCGTAGTGGGAAATTTTAGGAACAAAGTATAAGTGCAACTACCCCTCTGTCTTCGCTAAAAGGCAGGACTGGCATTTTCTTAAAGGATAAAAAATGCCCTTTTTTAGCAGGGGATCTAGCCCCCGGCATCCAAGTCTTCGAGGTCAAATCCACCCACAAGAAAAGCATCTTTTATGGTAAGGATACAAGGGGAGCTTCTGTGAATCCACTTTTTCAGAATCATGCGTTTTGTACGAGAAGACCGCCTCATTGCCCTACAATTGCGAAGATGCTTCAAGTGCAATTGTAATCATATCGTTAAATGTTGTCTGACGTTCCTCGGCTGTTGTTTCTTCTCCGGTAAAAATATGATCACTTACTGTTAATACAGATAGTGCATTCACACCATACTTTGCTGCCAACGTGTATAATGCTGTTGTTTCCATCTCTACAGCTAATACACCGTAATCACCCAATTTTTTTACCATATCCATGCTTTCGCGATAAAATATATCAGCTGTTAGTACGTTTCCGACACGTATGTATAATCCTTTTTCAATGCCTGCTTCATACGCTTTTTTTAATAAATCAAAGTTAGCGCATGGCGAAAAATCAAAGCCGGGGAAAGTTAAGTGATTGATGTTAGAATCTGTGCACGATGTCATAGCAAGGATAACATCCCTCACCTTTACATCCTTTTGAATACCGCCGCATGTACCAACGCGAATCAAATTCTTTACACCATAGCTTTGGATGAGTTCGTTCACATAAATAGAGATAGAAGGAATCCCCATTCCTGTGCCTTGGACAGATACACGTTTTCCTTTATACGTTCCTGTAAAGCCGAACATACCGCGTACATTGTTATAACACGCTGCGTCCTCTAAAAATGTCTCTGCGATATATTTGGCGCGTAACGGATCACCCGGAAGTAAAATCGTTTCTGCAATCTCACCTTGCTTAGCCTCGATATGAATGCTCATGAATTGTCCCCCCTAAATATATGTAATACAAATTATACAATAGTGCAGGAAAGAAAACGATAAGAAAGCTGTGGACAGAGCTGCTTGAACAATTGTAGTATGCACGTCCGCGGCGGAAATCAAACTTTGCCGAACCTTTCATATAAGTGGGAAGAATCGAGCAGACTAGTGGAAGGATGACGAAGTTTTATGCCGATTCATGCTTTACTATCTTTTGTCATTGGAATATATCATCTGCGAAGAGAGGGGGCATGTGGTGGAGTTGACAAGGAAAAGCATTGAAACAGTCAAGTGCGTGAGGAAAGAGTTCACATAGAAAAGGCTGACATTAGTCTAACCGGAACCGTTAGTGTAACTTCGGAAATTGCACAAGAAGCGTTAGGGGCATTTTCCTTTGATGAGCTAATTGGACGGGGGACAGTTGAACAAAAGCAAAAATAGACTCATCACAACCGATAATTTAGTGATAATGGAGGATCAAATATGAAGAAACAACCATCAAATTTTACAGTCGCACATATTACTGATGATATGCATATGCGTTTAAAGCAAATTGAAGAGGACTTCGAGCGAAAATTAGGAAAGAGAGTTGCTCTTGTTGCATATGAGGAGGAGGGGAAGCGTTAAAAAGAAAGGAGGCAGGCTAGAAGTCAATTCGACGTAGTGGGAAATTTTAGTAATACAGTATAAGTACAACTACGTCTTTGTCTTCGCCCAAGAGCAGGGCTCGCCAATCGTCGAGCTTTCTTTCATTTTTTCAATTGACAATGATTATCATTGTTGGTAGGATAGAAGAAAATATGAACGGAAAAGAAGGGGTTATTATGGAGGAGTTGTGGAATCAGTATCGCATTCGCACTACAGAAGCTGGGAGTGTTCATCTAGAGGGAAAACAGCTGATTGACGGGGAAGGACTTGAGGCTTCTTTACAAACAATACAAAGTATATTCCGCACTCCTGATTTAAAAACAGCAGCTTCGTTGTTTATGAAACGATATAGTGCGTACATAGCCGTGCTAGAGGCTATGAGTTGCCGGAACGCAGAGGCACGGCTGTCACTTTCACAAATGTCATTCTCTTGTTCGGCTACTTATATTTTTACGTACGCCCCAACGTTGTTTACGAAGCGAAGCAAGAAAAGTCGTGATGTGTGGCGAGAGCGATTGCTGCAGGAGTTATTCCAAGAGCACCTTTCTGTCATGATTTCGTCGTTCGAACGAGAGACAGGGTTCTCCTCTTCCGTGATGTGGTTGCATATCTCGTATTATATTCATGTCATGTACGAGAGGTGGATTCGCGAAGAAACGGATCCGTTGACACAAGAGCGAATTATAGATGATTTTGCTTACTTGCGGCAGTTGCCTGCGAAGTGGTTTGGGGCGCGTGTCCAGAATCCGCTGTGTGTGTCATTTTCTTGTATGAAGCATCCTATAGAAGACAAGCCGGTACTTGTCCGAAAAACGTGCTGTCTGAACTATAAGACAGATAATAGCAAGGGGCCCTGCTATACTTGTCCTCGTTTATCGGAGCAGGAGCGTCTTGAAAAAATACAAGCATTATCCAAAAAGGCATAATAGATTTTATGTCTTTTTATTTGGAAAAAAACGGAATGATGTTACAATAGAAGAAAAACAGTCGGGTGATAGCGCATGAGAAACATAACGCTTGGAATGACGGCTTTATTTCTTGTTCTTCTTGTTGCGGCATACATACATAAGCAAGGGAGCGGAACAGAACGTACAGTTTCTCTGATGAAGAGTGGGGTAGAATGGGAGGTTGAAAATGCGGCTGTTGATAAAAAAACAAAGATTTCCTTTATTATTCAAGATGACAAGGGGAAAGGTTTGCGAGGCTTGAATGATGAAAAACAAAATGAAATACGAGCTGTAATTATACCACCGGATATGAAGGAGTATATAGAAATTCAACCCTCCTTTCTCGGCAAAGGAGCGTTTATGTTTACCCACATTTTTAAGCAAAAAGGGGAATATGCTGTCTTTTTGTACGAAAAAAACAAAAATATGAAGCAATCCTTTGCAAATACAAGGGTAACAATCGGCCAAGATAGTGAGCAGCATAGCGAGAAAAAACAGACTTTAGTTCCGGACTCCTTGTTGACAACAGAAATCGGACCATATAAAACATCTCTCGTGTTTGATGCGCTGCGAGTGGGAAGAATGGAAACGTTAACCTTTCAATTTTCAGATAAGGAAGGGAATCTGCGTTTTCGTTCGAAAAGTGGAGAGTCGCCTTCCTTCCTGTTTGTAAACGAATCAAAACGTTCTCTCGTACATACAGTGGCACAGGGTCAGGAGGAAAAAAAGGAACTCTCACTGTCTGTTATATTTCCCGAGGAAGGACTGTATAAAATGTGGGGTACCTTCTATATAAATGGCAGGGAATATCATCAGGCTTTTGTTGTACAGGTTGGGAGTAAAAAGTAGAAGTCATATAAGAGCTGTTGACGAGCTGAATACTTACATATCAAGGCACGGAATATAGTGAATGCAAGAGAAGACAGACGCTGTAGGTTGTAGGAATTTGTCTTCTTTTGCTTTGAATAGGTACTTGTCAGTATTCCTGGATAGGCTATTTTTTAACATGACAGAGCTATGCAGTAAACAGACCGCTTTCCATTTCTGTTTTTCTGGGATATTTTAGAAAATTGAAAAAATATTTATGGTAAGATACAAGTAGGAGAGTAAAAGAGGGGTGAGACGATGATTATAAAACAATACAGCGGATACGAGTTGACGAAAGCGCAACCGAATACATCCGAGGATTATTTTAATCGTTCAGAAGTAACCTACATAACTAATGGAGAAGAACGGACGCTACACGTCTTATACGTTCGTTATTTCGAAGAGCAGCTGCAACAATTTACACCGTTTGCAGGAAATCCGGTATTTCAAATCGAAAACGAAGATATAGCATTTAAAGACATCGCTGCACTTGCTTGTTTACTGCATGACCCCAATATGATCTCTCGAAAGCGTGTGTATATTAATACAACAGAAGAGTTTGCCCCGTACTTCGATGTACACGCTGTTGAAAGATTAAAAGAAATTGCTGCCGAGTGCCGTAAAAATGGCAGCGCCCTAGTAAAGGAAGAAAACAAAACAGCATAAACATAAAGTACAAGAAGGAAGAGGGGGAATATAGCATGTCTAATTCTGTAGTGGAAAATCAAACAAAGCAAGTGGAAGCCTTTTTACAGGATGTTGTCTCTGTTATGACCGAGTATATGAATCATCACACGATTATATCCTTGCTCGAAGAGTCTGAGAATGGAAATAAGGAATACTACGAAGGTCTCCTTGCCGGCATGCGCCGCTTACTCGTTTTTTGCGAAGAGGGTTTAGATGCGTGCCGCGTTCTAGTAAAAAGCACCCCGTTTCGTAAAGGAGCAGCGGAGCGCATGCTCTACAAAATTTATCATCAAGTCATATGTGAGTTTTTTACACCGAAAAACGATTATTGGTATGAAAATAGTCGTTCTGCTTATACAGGGAAAAATGCTATTGCATTTACTATGACACCACCGTTTTCTGTACAGCAGCTTATGAAATCACTTGAAGGTAAATTCCAAGCGATGCGCGAGGAGCTGGAATACTACGAAACAGATTATCAAACGAAAATGATTCAGTCACAGTAAAAGCAGCCGAATACGCTGCTTTTTTTTTCATACTGTAAGAAAGTAGAAATTTCTAGCTGGAAGCCAATTCGACATAGCGAGAAATTTTAGGAACAAAGTGTAAGTGCAACTACGTTTCTGTCTTCGCCTAGCGGCTTGCCAATCAGCAAGTTTTCTTTACACTTTAAGAAAGTATAAATTTCTAGCAGGAAGCCAATTCGACGTAGTGAGAAATTTTAGGAATAAAGTATAAGTGCAACTACGCCTCTGTCTTCGCCCAAGGGCAGGGCTCGCCAATCAGCAAGTTTTCTTTATCCTGCTTTTTGTTGGCGTCATAGTAAGCCGTTAATTGGAATACATTTAGAAGGTACAGCAATGAAGCGGGGGTGTCTCCATGATGCAGCGGGAACTGTTCGACCATTATTTTCACGAGGTGGAACATTGGTGTGAAAGTGTACTTCACGTATTGGATAGCCGGGCGATGGAAATCTATGACGTTCATATATTAGAGTATCGAATTCAAATGCTGCTTGAGCAGCTCAAAGGACAGAATGCTGACTATAATGTAGAGTTGGTCTATCAAATTAGCGATGATGTAGAACATATTCAGCATCATTTGCAAGAGGTGCTAACGACTGGGCATTATGAGGAATATGCCGCATATGAAAGGAGCTGTGAAAGGGAGCCTGTCCCAATCGGAGGACACGTTCTGCCGCCACTTCCTTATCCATACAACGCATTGGAGCCTTATATTGCAAAAGAAATTATGATGTTGCATCATGATAAGCACCATCGCAGCTATGTAGATGGTTTAAATAAAGCGGAGAAAATGATGCAAAAGGCTCGTAATACGGGGGATTATGATTTACTAAAGCATTGGGAACGTGAAGCGGCATTTCACGGATCAGGCCATTATTTGCATACTATTTTTTGGAGTAATATGAAGAAGAGCGGCGGAGGAGCTCCAAAGGGAACCCTGCTTCCGCAGCTTGAACAGGATTTCGGCAGCTTCGATCGATTTCAAACTCACTTTACAGAAGCAGCTAATAAGGTGGAAGGATCAGGCTGGGCTATTCTCGTTTGGGGTCCGCGTTCAGGACGTCTGGAAATTTTGCAAAGCACACTGCATCAGTTATTTACGCAATGGGATACGATTCCACTGCTGGTTTTGGATGTTTGGGAGCATGCATATTACTTGCAGTACCAAAATAGAAAAGAGGAGTATATTCGAAACTGGTGGAACGTTGTCGATTGGAACAATGTAGAGGAACGGTTTCAAAAAGCACGGAAGCTGCAATGGCAGCCGTTTTAAAAGCTTCGCCCCGTAGTCGGGCGAAGCTTTTTTACAATGTAGGAAAGTATAAATTTCCAGCTGAAAACGAATTCGACGTAGTGGGAAATTTGAGGAATACAGTATAAGTAGGGCTACGCCTCTGTCTTCGCCCAAGAGCAGGGCTCGCCAATCGGCGAGTTTTCTTTACAAGATAAGAAAGTATAACTTTTCGGGATGCTGTCTAGCTCCCAAGGCCCAAAATGGCAGACTCCGGGCTGAACCTCCGCAAAAGGAAAAAAGCGCCTTTTACTCCCTCCGGTCCACCCCTGCGCTGCCATAAAAGGCGGGTCTTGTCCGCTTTTCTTATGTATGACTTTTTGGAGGAAGTCGCCTAGTGCTTACGTTCTGCTCAGGTATTCGGAATGTTCTTTGGCGAGAGCAAAGCAAATCATGCAGCTGTTCCTGCACCAATTTCCATATGAACTCTGTTTTTCCTTTCTTACTGCTTTTCAATCATAATTCCTAGGACAAAGCATACACTTGTACAAAACTGGAATGGGAAAGGATGTGGAAACAGTGCACGTATGGGTAAAGACAGCTCTTTCCGTTCTTTGTGCTGCCTTTTTATGTGTCTTGCTTCTTCCTCAGCATACATATGCCGGTTTTCAAGGTGTGAGTGCGCGTAACGCTGTTTTGATTGAACAGCATACCGGGCGTATTTTATACAGCAAGCAGGCGAATGAGCCAGAGAAAATCGCTAGTATTACAAAAATTATGACAGCTCTGTTGGCGATAGAGTCTGGGAAAATGAAGGAGCTGGTTTCCGTTAGCAATACAGCGGTGCGAACAGAGGGATCCTCCATTTATTTGACAGCAGGACAAAAGGTGAAGCTTGAGGATTTAGTATATGGTCTTATGCTTCGATCTGGTAATGATGCAGCACAGGCAATCGCTGAGCATGTTGGCGGAAGTGCGGATGGATTTGTCTATTTAATGAACGAGAAGGCGCAGGAAATTGGGATGAAGAATACGCATTTTTCTAATCCAAGCGGTTTAGATGGAGATGGAAACCATTACTCCTCCGCCTATGATATGGCGTTATTAACAAGATATGCAATGCAACATGAGACTTTTCAAAAGATATTCGGTACGGAAAAGTATCAATCTGAGGCGTGGGATTATCCTTGGCACAACAAGCATAGGCTGCTTACCTCCATGTATAAGTATGCAACAGGAGGGAAAACAGGATTCACGAAAAAAGCAGGGCGAACGCTCGTGACGACAGCTTCAAAGGACGGTTTGGATTTAATTGTTGTTACATTGAATGCGTCGGGTGATTGGAATGATCATATGTATTTATTTAACAAAGGCTTTAAGAAATACAGCATGACAACGATTATGCAGGATGGCGGTCTTGCTGAAGTAAAGGGGAATTCGTACAAACAGCATGTATATTTAAAAAACGGCTTTTCGTATCCATTGACAACAGAGGAAAAACAGGACATCACAGTTAGTATCGAGCTGGAACCAAGAGCACAAGTACAAGCAGACGGCAGTATAGTTGGAAAAGCTATATTTCTATTAAAGGGGGAACGGATTGGCGAGCGAAATGTGTTTTATAGCAAGAAGAGGTTGTTGCCTGTGACAGGTTTATTTTGGGAAGATTTCCAGGAAGTGTTTTCTTCCATGTTAGGTGTTACATACGATGGTTAATCTTATTTGGGTTGCGATGACGATTATTGGTGTGCTGTACGCGATGATAAACGGCACAATGGAAGCTGTAAATAAAGCCGTATTCGATGGCGCAAAGATGGCGGTTACGATTTGTATTGGTTTATTGAGTGTACTGATTTTTTGGCTCGGGCTGATGCGGATTGCAGAGGAAGCTGGTTTACTAAAAAAGCTGGTGGCTATATTTTTACCGCTCATTAAAAAGCTGTTTCCTGAAGTGCCAAAGGATCATCCGGCAATGGGATTTATTCTATCAAATATGATGGCAAATTTCTTTGGGCTGGGCAATGCTGCAACGCCGCTCGGGATTAAGGCGATGGAGCATTTGAAGGAATTAAATGGGGGCAAGGATTCAGCGAGTCGTTCGATGATTACGTTTCTTGCTCTGAATACGTCAGCGATTACCCTTATCCCAACAACAGTCATTTCCATTCGGATGACGTATAATTCGGCTAGCCCAACAGACATTGTGCTTGTTACGTTTATTGCTCAACTATTATCTATGATTGGCGCGATTTGCATTGACCGTTATTTCTATAGAAGGCGTACAAAAAAGGAGGGGAACAAACGATGAGTATCGTAAATACCATTTCTCTTTGGCTTATACCATGCATGATTGCCTTTATTCTTTTGTACGGTACTGTCAAAAAGGTTCCAACGTACGAAACATTTGTCGAGGGAGGAAAAGAAGGTCTCGGCATTGCTGTCTCTATTTTGCCTTTTATGGTCGGCATGCTTGTCTCCATTTCCATTTTTCGTGCCTCAGGAGCATTGGATGCGCTCGTTGGTGTAATGAAGCCTTTTTTGGATAAAATCGGAGTACCTGCAGAAATTGTTCCACTCGCCCTGATTCGTCCGATTTCCGGATCTGCCGGCCTTAGTATTACAACGGATTTAATCGCAACATATGGCCCTGATTCCTTTCTTGGTCGTTTGGCTGCTGTTATGCAAGGAAGTACAGATACGACATTTTATGTTTTGACTGTTTATTTCGGGGCGGTTGGTATCCGAAAGATGGGAGACGCTCTGAAGGTTGGCCTGTTTGCCGATTTGATTGGTATTGTTTGCTCTATTATATTCGTTTCACTCATGTTCCGCTGATAATCAGCGGTTTTTTCTTTGCGTTGTAAGAAAGTATACATTTCCAGTCGGCGAGTTTTCTTTACACTTTAAGAAAGTATAAATTTCTAGCTGGAAGATAATTCGACGTAGTGAGAAATTTTAGGAATAAAGTATAAGTGCAACTACGCCTCTGTCTTCGCCCAAGGGCAGGGCTCGCCAATCGGCGAGTTTTCTTTAGGAACAATGTTTTCTTTTTCGACAAACTTTTATTATAATGAAACTAACGCCGTTATGAGGGAAAGGTGTGGAATAGAGTTTTTTACACTTTAGTAATAAAATGTAAGTGCAACTAGCTTTTGTCTTCGCCTAACGGCTCGCCAATCGGCGAGTTTTCTTTACACTGTAGGAAAGTATAAATTTCTAGCTAGAAGCGGATTCGACGTAGTCGAAAATTTTAGGAATACACTGTAAGTGCAACTGTGCCGCTGTCTTCGCCCGAAGGCAGGGCTTGCCAATCGGCGAGTTTTCTTTATAAGATTTGTAAAGCAAAAAGTGAACAAATTGTTAACAAATTATTGTGGAAATGCCGTCAATTGGAAGTTGTGAACTTGTATTCCCTATTACATAACGGTAAGATGAACTTGAGGTGGAAAACAAAATGGAAAGATTGCAAAAGGTAATCGCACAAGCCGGGATTGCTTCCCGAAGAAAAGCAGAAGAGCTTATTCTTGAGGGAAAGGTCAAAGTCAACGGCAAAGTGGTGACTGAATTAGGAATAAAGGTAGGGAGACAGGACGAAGTTGAAGTGCTCGGTGTGCCGATTGAGAAGGAAGAACCTGTATACTTTTTATTATATAAACCGACTGGTGTAATCTCTGCGGTAAGCGATGATAAAGGAAGAAAGGTTGTAACCGATTTCTTTCCGGAAATTAAGCAGCGTATTTTTCCCATTGGCCGCTTGGATTATGATACGTCCGGTCTTCTCCTCCTGACTAATGATGGAGAGTTCGCAAATGCGCTTATGCATCCGAAGTTTGAAGTTGAGAAATTGTATGTAGCAAAAGTGAAGGGCGTATTGACCGGAGAGAAGATTCGCATGCTCCAAAGAGGCGTCATGCTGGAAGATGGTAAAACAGCGCCAGCGCGCGTGAAGCTTATTTCTGGAGATCGCCGCAAGGAAACGGCTGTTGTTGAAATTGCCATTCATGAAGGACGTAATCGGCAGGTTAGAAGAATGTTTGAAGCAGTCGGCTGCAAGGTTGTGAAGCTAAAGCGGGAGCGCTATGCGTTTTTAGGGCTGACATCGCTCAGACCTGGGGAAGCCCGTGCACTGTCGCCACATGAAGTGAAGCAGCTCCGCGCAGTGGCTCTCACTAAGCCGAGATAAGCAGCTCGGCTTATGTCGGGCTATCTAGCTTAGAGGGGAGAGAAGATGATGAAGAAAAACCGATTTGTATTTCGTACCGTTATTTTACTCATTCTTGTTGGCGCGCTTGCGTTCACTCTATATCAAAATTTCTTTACAGAGACGGAAAAGGTGGAAATTGGTAAAGAGGCACCAGATTTTCTTGTTACTGATATGAATGGCAGCAAAATTTCACTTTCTGATTTACAAGGAAAAGGAGTGTTGCTGAACTTTTGGGGAACTTGGTGTAAACCTTGTGAGAAAGAAATGCCGTATATGAATGAGTTGTACGCTTCCTATAAGGAAAAGGGAATTGAAATGATTGCGTTAAATGCCGATGAGACGGAAATTGCTGTGAAAAACTTTGTGAATCAATATGGTTTAACATTTCCAATCGCGATTGATAAGGGACAAGAGATATTAAATACATACGGAGTGGGGCCGCTTCCTACGACTTTTTTAATTGATGCGAGCGGTACAGTAGTAGAGCAGATTACAGGCACACAGACGAAGGAGCAGCTTGAAGAATACATAAAGGGGATTGTTCCTAAATAGAGCATGTTTTAAGTACACATAAGGGGTGAGGGAATGGAGCACGTAAAATGTCAATGCGGTCATGTCAATCCTGTTGGCACCTTTTTTTGTGAGGCATGCGGGAAGCCGTTTCAACACGAAGAGTCTGCAAGCTTACTAGATATGAAGTATGAAGGAAGCGCACGACGTTCGATTACATATAACAAAACACTTGTAGACAAAGTATGGAGCTTTTTTTCATCTGTAAAGGTTGGAATTTGGCTTATTGTAGTTACGCTTGTGGCGTCTGCTATCGGTACGGTGCTTCCGCAGGAGATGTATTTGCCTCCGGCGGTTACACCAAGTGAATATTATGCGGATCAATACGGTGTTTTCGGCAAGATGTATTATGATCTTGGCTTTAATAATCTGTACAGTTCTTGGTGGTATATGATTTTACTTGCATCCATTGGAATTTCGCTTGTCATATGCAGTCTAGATCGGGTCGTGCCTCTGTATAAAGCGTTGAAAAACCAAGGAGTAACGCGCCATCGCAGCTTTTTGAAGCGGCAGAGGTTGTTTGGTGTTTCTTCTGCAACAACTGAAGACATTACGATCATTCAAGAAAATCTGATAAAACGACGCTATCATGTACGAATAGAAAATGAAAACATACTAGCTGAAAAAGGCCGCTTCTCTCGCTGGGGACCTTACGTGAATCATATTGGTCTCATTATCTTTCTCTTTGGTGCCATGCTTCGTTTTGTACCTGGTATGTACGTAGATGAGGCCATCTGGTTACGCGAGGGTGAGACGAAGGAAATACCGGGTACAGATGGTAAGTACTATTTAAAAAATGAAAAATTTATTAAAGAAGTGTATAGCAAAGAAGAAGAGGATAAAGTGTTCGATGAGGCGATTGACCGCGTCGGCAACAGTATGATTCCGAAAAACTATCAAACGAATGCTGTGCTGTACGAAGCAGTAGGCTCCACAGTTGCCGGTCAAGAGCCTAAGATGAAAAAGGTAACAGATTACAAGATTCGAGTAAACGATCCTCTAAAATTTGAAAGCTTTGCCTTATATCAGACGGATTATAAAGAGGGAGAGCTAAGCAAAATGTTTCTTCATCTGGAAGATAAGACAACTTCTGAGAAATATGGTCCAATTGAAGTGAATCTTGCGAATCCAGAAGAGAAGTATGATTTAGGGAATGGATATCGAGTGGAGCTGCTAAGTTATTTTCCTGATTTTTACTTTGATGAAGAGGGAAAACCGAGCACGAAAACGAAGGTGCCGAATAACCCGGCGTTTGTATTCAAAATGTTTACTCCAACAACGCCAGATGGGGAAGTAAGCTTTGTTGCGATTCGACAAAATATTGAGCCAGCAGGCACAAATAAGTATAAAATGACATTCGCAGGCATAGAGACGAGAAACGCAACCGCGCTCACTGTACGGAAGGACTTAACACTTTGGATCCTTGCTCTTGGCGGGACTATTTTCATGATAGGGGTAATTCAAGGGATGTATTGGAATCATCGGCGTATTTGGATGCAACGTATCGACGGTGAGTGGTGGATCGCTGGACATACAAATAAAAATTGGTATGGATTTCGCAATGAAATTGAGAAGGTTCTGTCAGGTACCGATGTTCCGCAGCCGGAGGATAAAGTACTGATAGAAAAAATCAGTTAAGGGTGGGAGAAGTATGGCACAAATCAGCAGTAACTTTCTTTTTGCTGCCTTTATTCTATATCTTGTGGCAACCATTTTTTTCGGAGGCAGTATTCGGGAGAAGGGAAAGAAATGGGCAAACATTGGAATTTGTATTACAATCGCAGGATTTCTTGCTCAACTTGTTTATTTTGTTACACGTTGGATTGCAGCGAAGCACGCTCCTGTAAGCAATTTGTTTGAATTTACGACATTTTTTGGCATGGCACTTGTGCTAGCCTTCATCGTTATGTATTTCATTTATCGTGCAAGTGTTCTTGGATTGTTTGCGTTACCGATTGCGATTTTAGTGATTGCCTATGCAAGTATGTTTCCGCGCGAAGTGACGCCACTTATTCCATCGCTTAAGAGTCACTGGCTGTATATTCATGTGACGACAGCAGCGCTCGGAGAAGCTATTTTGGCAATTAGCTTTGTCGGGGGTCTGATTTATTTAATTAAAAACGTAAATCAATCCAGACGAAGCAAGCAAACGTTTTGGCTTGAAGCGGTGCTGTTTTTCCTCGTATGTACACTGGGCTTTGTGAGTGCGACAACAGCATTTTCTATTAGTAAGTATGAGGCGAAGTTTGAATACACGGATAAAAATGACCAAAAAACTGAGATGGTATATCAGTTACCTGCGCTTGTTGGACCGTATGAGGGTGTGCTGCAGACGAAAGGAAAGCTTGATCCTGTGCTTCATACCCCTGCTGTTGTAAACGCTAAGAAATTGAATACGGTGATTTGGTCTTTGCTGTTTGGAATCGCTATATATACAGTGCTCCGTTTAGTATTTCGTAAGCGCATCGCGGCGTTTCTGCAGCCATTTGCGCAACGTGTCAACAATGATTTGCTTGATGAAATCGGCTACCGCTCGGTCGCGATTGGATTTCCGGTCTTTACACTTGGCGCTCTTATTTTTGCAATGATTTGGGCACAGATAGCATGGACACGCTTTTGGGGATGGGATCCGAAAGAGGTATGGGCGCTTATTACATGGTTATTTTACGCTGCATTTTTGCATTTGCGTCTTTCGAAGGGTTGGCATGGAGAAAAGTCTGCATGGTTAGCTGTTGTCGGTTTCGCTATTATTATGTTTAATCTTGTGGCGGTGAATCTCGTCATTGCAGGTCTGCATTCATATGCGTAAAAAGAAGCGGGAACGCTTCTTTTTTACTCTTTAAGAACGTATAAATGTCTAGCTGGAAGACAATTCAAACGTGTTTTATGAGGCAGTGTGATAATTGTTTGTAAAATTGTCAAACTCTTGGATAGGTATTGATAGCTTTTTACTGTTATGATGAAGAAAAGGCATAAGAAGTAACAGAATGACAAAATTTAGAGTAACAGATGAGAAAGGCAGGTGAATCCGTTTTCTGGAGTTTTCTAGGAACGGTGATGAATATGCAAAACGATATCAAAATTTTGGTTGTCGATGATGAAGAACGGATTCGACGTTTATTAAAAATGTATTTAGAGCGAGAAAACTATACAATTGACGAGGCTGATAACGGTGAGGTTGCCTTAGCGAAGGCGTTGCAGTTTGACTACGATTTAATCTTGCTTGATTTAATGATGCCTGGAAAAGACGGTCTTGAGGTATGCCGAGAGATTCGAGAAAAGAAAGCAACTCCGATTATTATGTTGACTGCAAAGGGAGAAGAAGTGAATCGTGTACAGGGATTTGAGGTAGGTACAGACGATTATATTGTCAAGCCGTTTAGTCCGCGTGAGGTTGTACTTCGGGTGAAAGCCTTGTTGCGTCGTTCAACTTCTACAACGTTCTTTACGCAAGAAACGGCTACCAAGGATATTATCGTTTTTCCGTACCTTACAATTGATAATGATGCCCACCGTGTCATGGCAGACGGGCAGGAAGTAAATCTAACGCCAAAGGAATATGAATTGCTTTTGTTTTTAGCAAAGTCACCGGATAAGGTATTTGACCGTGAGCAGCTTTTGAAAGAAGTATGGCAATATGAGTTTTTTGGCGATTTACGTACAGTTGATACGCACGTCAAGCGTTTGCGTGAAAAACTAAATAAAAAATCTCCGAACGCAGCGAGAATGATTGTAACTGTTTGGGGAGTGGGATATAAATTTGAGGTTGTGAACGAGTAATGCTTTGGAGAAGCGTAGTAGGAAAGCTTTGGGTTACTATTTTACTGCTTGTTTCGGTCGTGCTAGGCTTCGTGGCAATCTTGCTGCTGCAGTTTTTCGAAAACTATTATATCGACACGAGTGAGACAAGACTCACAAATGTGGCAACACGCATTTCGGAAATGATTGAAGACGGGATGGATGAACAAACGGTCGAAACCGTTGCCTATCAATTTGTTGACCCGCTCTCCCGTATTATTGTCGTAAAGGATGGGAAGGCAGCTTCATATTCTCCGGAGAAAAAAGGGCTTGTGAATCTTACGGTAGAGGATTTAAAAGCAGATCCTGATTTGGCAAAGGTATTTACAGAACAAAAAAAAGTGCAGAAAAAGATGTCTGTACCTCTTGTGGATACGGATGATACTTCAAACGGTGAAATTATGATTGTTGGGGTTCCAATGAAGAATGGGGGAGGGGCTGCATTTGTGTATCAGTCACTCCAAGTAGCGCAGCAGGCTGTTGAAAAGTCGATGGATTTTATCTTTTTATCAGCAGGAATTGCTATTATTCTGACGACCTTTTTTGCTTTCTTTCTATCTACCCGTATTACTGCTCCATTGCGGCAAATGAGAGAGGTTGCGTTTGAAATTGCCCGAGGAAAATTTCAAATGAAGGCACCCGCGGTTTCGCAGGATGAAATCGGCGAATTGGCAACAGCTTTGAATCAAATGGGAAAACAGTTGAAGTTTAATATTAATGCTTTGAAGCAGGAAAAGGAACAGCTGTCGGGTATTTTGACAAGTATGGCAGATGGAGTCATTACGCTGAACCAAGAAGGTGAGGTGGTTGTCGTAAACCCGCCTGCTGAGAAATTCTTAAAGCTGTGGAATGAAGAGAATGGGACGAGTGAAGAAGAGAAGCTTCCGCCGGCGCTTGTGCAATTATTTCATGAGGTGGGTCATGATGAACGCGAGAAGGCGATTGAACTGCATTTACAAAAAGGGAACTATGTGGTGCTCATGACCCCGCTTTATAATCAAACGAAAGTTCGCGGTGCAGTAGCTGTGCTTCGCGATATGACGGAGGAGCGCCGGCTGGAGAAGATGCACAAGGACTTTATTGCAAATGTATCACATGAACTTCGTACACCTATGGCAATGCTGCAAGGATACAGTGAGGCCATTTTAGATGATATTGTAACTACGAAGGAAGAAGTGAGAGAGTTTACCCAAATTATTTACGATGAATCTGTTCGCCTCGGTCGTCTTGTGAACGAACTTCTTGATCTTGCCAGGATGGAAAGCGGTCGTGTTGAATTGTATGTATCAGAAGTGGAAATCGTTCCGTTTGTGGAGAAAATGATTCGTAAATTCCAAGGAATGGCGACGGAAAAGGATGTACGGCTATATGCTCAGTTTGCAACAGATGTTGAAAAATATGCGTTTGATGGAGACCGCATGGAGCAGGTACTAACAAATCTCATTGACAACGCCGTGCGTCATACAAGTGCAAGAGGAAATGTTTCTCTCATTGTTCAGGAGCGGGCTGATGGTCTTGTGTTTGAAGTGAAAGATTCAGGGATTGGCATACCACAGGAAGATATCCCTTTTGTTTTTGAGCGCTTTTATAAGGGGGATAAGGCGAGGACACGAAGTTTAGATGGAGGTACAGGTCTCGGGTTGGCCATTGCTAAAAATATTGTGGAAGCGCATGGAGGAGAAATTTCCGTATCAAGTGTTGTGAATGAAGGAACGACATTTTCTGTGTTTCTTCCAAAGCAGCTGTACTAATTTGATGCATCTGTACCAGCTTTAGGGAGGGGAATCAGTGTGAAATTATATACAAAAACAGGTGACGGAGGAAAAACGAGTTTAATTGGAGGACGTGTTGAAAAGCATCATCTTCGTGTTGAGGCGTACGGAACTATAGATGAGGCGAATTCCTTTATCGGCCAAGCGATGACGATGCTGACTGATGCGAAGTTTGCAGATGTGTATCGGGAGCTTGAGAAAATACAACACGAATTATTCGATTGTGGCGGAGACTTAGCAATTGTACAAAATAAAATGCCGTATAAAGCAACAGCGGAAATGATTACGTTTCTGGAAGAGCGCATCGATGCATATGTTGAAGAGGCGCCACCGCTTGAACGTTTTATTTTGCCGGGAGGAACGCCCGCAGCAGCAGCGATTCATGTAGCGAGAACTGTGACGCGCAGAGCAGAGCGCTGCATTGTAGCGCTTAAGCAAAAGGAAGAACTAAATGCCCATGTTTTGGCGTATATAAACCGTTTATCCGACTATTTGTTTGCGGTAGCTAGAGTGGTGAATGCTCGTTCTGGTGTACAGGATGTCGAATATGCGAGAAGTGCGATCGTATTCCGGGATAAACCAGAACAGAAGGAAGTAGAACCTTCGGAATAACGGTTATGTGTGCAAAAAATGCCTGCCGCTCTGCGGCAGGCATTTTTCTTTTCTGGTGATAGAAATGCAGGAAAGAAAGTTGATAGCCTACTATCCTTTCTATTTTTTATACTTTAAGAAAGTATAAATTTCTAGCAGGAAGCCCATTCGATGTAGCGAGAAATTTTAGGAACAAAGTATAAGTAGGGCTGCGCCTCTGTCTTCGCCCGGGGAGCAGGGCTCGCCAATCGGCGAGTCTTCTTTATGCATACTTTTTTGTTAGGCTATGCAAAATAGATAAGGTGAATCTTAAGATAAAACGGAGGTTGCGGAATGAGAGGGTATAGGAAGTGCTTGTTTTTGCTGCTTGCATTCGGGTCCTTGTATGCGAGAGGTGCAGAAGCAGCAGAACAATGGACATGGCCTGTGTCCGGGATAATCAGCGATTATTTTGGAACGCGAAATGGGAAGCATTATGGAATTGATGTGGCCGCCGCAGTAGGGACGACAATTGTGTCTGCAGGTAATGGCAAGGTGACAAAATCGTATTATTCTAGTTCGTATGGCAATGTTGTATTTATCCGGCATAGCAACGGCTATGAAGCAGTGTATGCACATATGAAGCAGCGTCTTGTAAAAGAGGGACAGCAGGTTACAGCAGGTCAACCGATTGGTCAGGTGGGAAATACAGGGCAATCACGTGGTGCTCATTTGCATTTTGAGGTACATAAGGGGTCATGGAACTTCGGAAAAACAAATGCCATTAATCCGTTGGCTGTGCTTGGAGAGCCGTTACATGAGAGCGTTTCATCATCTTCCTATGTTGTGCAGAGGGGAGACACTCTAACCGCAATTGCAAAGAAATTCGGCATGACGGTTGAAGAGTTAAAGCAGGTCAACCAGTTGAGTCGCGATGTAATTTATCCGTCTCAAAAGCTTACGATTAATTAAGTAGAATAGTTTGTTTACACTTTAAGAATGTATAAATCTCTAGCAGGAAGACAATTCGACGTAGTTAGAAATTTTAGGAATACAGTATAAGTGCAACTACGCCTCTGTCTTCGCCCAAGGGCAGGGCTCGCCAATCAGCGAGTTTTCTTTACACTGTAGAAAAGTATAAATTTCCAGCGAGAAGCGAGTTCGACGTAGTCGGAAATTTTAGGAATACAGTATAAGTGCAACTACGCCTCTGTCTTCGCCCAAGGGCAGGGCTCGCCAATCAGCGAGTTTTCTTTATA
>JBEPZN010000011.1:0-113682 GCA_041640875.1 Ectobacillus sp.
AAAGAAAACTCGCCGACTGGCGAGCCCTGCTCTTGGGCGAAGACAGAGGCGTAGCCCTACTTATACTGTATTCCTAAAATTTCTCACTACGTCGAATTGTCTTCCTGCTAGAAATTTATGCTTTCCTACAGTGTAAAGAAAACTCGTCGATTGGCGAGCCCTGCTTTTGGGTGAAGACAGAGGCGTAGTTACACTTATACTTTGTTCCTAAAATTTCTAACTACATCCAATTGGCTTCCTGCTGGAAATTTACACCTTCTTAAAGTATAACAAAATACCAATCCCTTCCCACATGGGAAGGGATTGGTATTTTATTTCTAACATGCAATCAACCTTACTCATTTTTTGTTAACTGAAGCGCCTTTTTTATATCCTTAAAGGAGCTGGATTTCCCATACATGAGAACGCCGCCTTTATACACTCTCGCTCCAAATACAGCGAGAATCACGATCGTCACTATAAGAACCCCCATTCCAACTAACGGCTCCCAGACAGGAAGGGTCAGCATCCCAACGCGCATGAACATTAGCATTGGCGTAAAGAAAGGAATGTAAGAGGCTACCGTGATAAACCTGGTATCCGGCTGCCCCAGACCAAACATCGCAATCATAAATCCAGCAACGACTAATAGGGTCATCGGCGTAATCATTTGCTGTACATCCTCAATCCTGCTTACTAAGGAACCTAAAAATGCCGCTAACGTTGCATATAGGAAGTACCCTAGTATAAAAAAGACGACTGCATATATAACAGTGGCTATTGGAATAGTATTAAATCCAAAAGAATCGAAAAACCCGCCTTTCATTGAGGAAAGATTTCGTTTAATAGAATAATAGCCTGCTCCTAATAATACAATGAGCTGAGTCAAGCTAAGTAAGCCTACACCTAATATTTTTGCAAACATTTGTTTAATGGGAGAAACGCTTGAAATTAAAATTTCCATAACGCGAGACGATTTCTCTGTAGCGACCTCCATTGCAATCATATTCGCATACATGATAACTGAAAAATAAATAATAAACAGCAGCACGTATACTAAGCCTCTCGCTTGATTCAATTCTTCTTCTGTTTTTGCATTCTTCTCGAGAGCAACCCGTTCAAAGGAAATAGGCTCATACAGCTTTGCTAGCTGCTCAGAAGACAGATTGATTTGTGATGCCGCAATTTGCGTCTTGATTTGCTGCAGACTATTTTGTAATTCTGTAGGCAGCGTTGAATCTGCGATTGTCATCGATTTATACGTAGCCAAAGGAAGGTTTTCTTGATCAAATGAAAGAATCAGCAACCCTTCATAGGAGCCTTTTTCTACTTCAGATTGTGCGTTTTCCTCTCCGCCTTTATAATGAACCAGCTTAATGTCCTGATTGACTGCTTTTACATGCTGCTTAAGCGGTTCAAACAAAGCATTTGTTTCATCAATCACAGCAATTCGATCCTGATCCTCACCTTTATTAAAAAAGCCAATAATATTCGCCATATTGGTTAAACCAATCATAATTGCCAAAGTGATAGCGGTAGAAATTAAAAATTGTTTTGTTTTTAACTTACTCGTGTATGTATGAAAGAAGATAATCCAGAAATTATTCATAGGAAGCACCTACTTTCTCAATAAAAATATCATTCAGAGAAGGCTCTTCAAGGACAAATTTTCGAATGAAGCCTTTTCCAACAATATCATTTAAGATTTTTTCAGCGATATATTCTCCTTCAATCTGTAAATGAATTCCTTCCGGTGTTTGCTTCGTTTTCGTTACTCCCGAATAACTTTTAAGGAAATCTATATTAAAATCCGCATGGATGATCAAATTTTTCTTTCCAAATGACCGTTTTATCTCCTTTAGAGACCCATGAACAATCGGCTTTCCGTGGTGCATAATGCATAAATGCTCACACATCTCTTCTACATGCTCCATGCGATGGCTTGAAAACACAATCGTCGTTCCGTTTTCTTTCAAGTGTAAGACAGCCTCTTTTAACAATTCAACATTCACTGGATCAAGTCCGCTGAAAGGTTCATCTAAAATCAAAAGCTGCGGTTTATGAATAACAGCAGCAATAAATTGAATTTTTTGCTGATTTCCTTTAGAGAGCTCCTCCACCTTTTTATCTTTATATCCCGATATTTTAAACCTAGTTAACCAAGAATCTAATTCTTTTAAAGCGTCTTGCTTTTTCATACCTCTTAACCTAGCTAAATACACAATCTGCTCTTTTACTTTTAATTTTGGATATAAACCTCGCTCCTCTGGCAAATAGCCAATGAGATGGCTTGTCTTATAGTTGATCGGTTTATTATCCCAAGTAATCGCTCCACTGCTTGGATAAAGCAATCCTAAAATCATTCTAAATATTGTCGTTTTCCCTGCGCCATTTGCCCCTAAAAACCCAAACATCTCTTTTTCCGGAATAGAAATAGATACATCATCAACTGCAGTAAAAGCTCCAAATCTTTTCGTAACATTTTCTAGCTTTAAGACCATTTTTTTCGCCTCCCCTTGACTATTATACAAGAAGAGGATTAAATTTCCAAAAAACATTCATCTTATTAACAATATAAATATAAAAAAGGCCTTCAATGAAGTATCTCGAGCCTATCCAACTGATGTTAAACTAAAAACAAGGATATATTAATTATATTTGCGGGCGTAAAACCACGATACCTTTAGGTTCGTGGTAGTTCACAATAGATATAAACAAAACACGCCCATACTCTTACAATACAGAGATATGGACGTGTTTTTTACATTTACCTTCTATCAAATCTTACTCCTCAGCGTCCTTCTTCCACGACGCTCTAAGCCATCTTACAATCTTCGCATCATTATTCTTATTTCTCCGCTTCGTGGCGTTGTTCACAAAACGCTTGAGCGTATTATAGCCAATTTCGATTTCCTCAGATGCCTTTAACAAGCTGATTTTGCGGCGCTCCATTTCCTTTACGACCATACTCGGCTCCAGCGTCTCCTCTGTAATGACAGGCTGCTTTTCTTCCAGAGCGCCAGCCTGCTTCTCTGTTTGCACGGCTTTTGTCAGCATACTTGTATAGTGGGGCTCTCTATCAGCCTGAGGGGTACTGTACGCAGCTAATACATGCTCCTGTTTGCTGAGGACACTATCTAACGTCCTCTCGAAGCTGCTGCTGTCGAATTGGTGCTGCTCCTTTAAGATCGATAGCTTCGCTTTATTTTTACGCACAATTTCCTCTGTCGGGATGACAATAATTTTTTGAGAAAAGAAGTACTGCTTCCAGCCCTTCGTCCCGATTTTATCATAATCAAGCTCTTCGACAAAGTTCCATTCCTTAATAATGCTGTGCTCCTGCAAGTTGTAGAGCACCTTCGTAAAGCGATCAACGAGCTCTGTCCCCCGGTGACGGCTGTTCTCCATCTCCATTTCACGTACTAGGGTGCCGACTAAAAAGGGCTGCCTCATATTTCGCTTCGATAGCCGAATAAACCATTGAATTGCTAAATAACGAGTTAATCGCTTTTCAAATTTCTCGCGGATCGGATGAAATTCCAATGCGCTTAAATCAATAAAGCCTAAGCGCTTATTTTGTTCCAAAAAGGATGTGAGCAGCGGCGTCGGCTTAATTTGGCATGCTTGAATCCCGACAAAACGGTCTCTCGTATCATACGCAGCCCGAATCTTCCCGATTTCCACAAGCTTTTCCAAGTCGCGCAATTTCAACGTTTGCATGCCATCTCCTTCCTCATCCTCAATTTCGATAATCTCCCCTTCATTGAGCGAAATCCAAATATTAGCGATGGCTTTCACACGGGACATAATTTGAAAGCGATCCCGTTCCTTGATTTTCAGCTTATTCGTACTATGATCCACAACATTCGTTCTAAGCTTTAATACGTCCTGTGAGTGCAAAAAGAGAAAGCCGTCTGTATCACGCGGCGCAAATAAAAAGAGAAAGCAGAGAATATCAAACACATCAGCTGTCATCTCATCCATGGACGAGAATGCGGAACGAAGCTGATTCCATTGCACTTGCTCCTCCTCTGTCCAGCCCATGTTTGTAAGATCATCCTGCTCTTTAATCCTAGCCAGCAGCTGCAGCGCACCCCCCGCATCCTCTACACGGGCCTCATATACGCCATCTTCCCCTTCATGAGGAGAAAATTTTTGCGGATTCGTCAAAATATTACGCATGAGATGATACTTATAATCCATGCTTGTAATAATGCCGCGCTGCTCCTTTGCTTGATGAATCATCATATCATTCATGCTTCTCTCATCATTATTACGATTAAATTCCTCAACAATATACTCATGCAGAATCGTCGTAAGCTGCTGGTTATACGAATAAAAAATATGATAAATATTATGTTTTGTTAATTTTTGATTTTGCTCTCGTAAAGATCCAGTAATAAGATCGTATAAAATTTGAAAGCTGCGTGATACATGCGGATGCTTTGCGCCTCCTACAATATCATGCACATAACGCTCCCATGCTTGAATCACATCGGGCTGATTACGAAATAACAAAACTGCCTCTTGTAAAATTACTAAGTGACAAAGTTCCTGATTTAAAGGAACATGATCAGGGATGTGTATCGTTTGCTGCACCTATTTCACCTCATTATACCGGTTAGCCCCGTATACAATCATTTTAGCCTTTTTGCATGAAGAAAAATTCTCCATTTTGGGACTTACCGTTCACCTCATTTGCCATTTTACCTGCTTTATCATCATACCGTACGTTATGCCATTTTTGCCACTATCATTTCACAGAAAGTTTGCCATTTTAAAACTTACCGTACAGAAAGTTTGCCATTTAGACCGATTTTTCTGTATTTTCCTTATGTATAGCTTAGGGATGTACCCTGCCGTGCACTACCTGAAGAAAACGGCAAGCAATATATGTCATCAAACAATATGCCATTTTACCGTTCATCAAACAATATGCCATTTTACCGTTCATCAAACAATATGCCATTTTACCGTTCATCAAACAATATGCCATTTTACTGTTCATCAAACAATATGCCATTTTACTGTTCATCAAACAATATGCCATTTTACTGTTCATCAAACAATATGCCATTTTACTGTTCATCAAACTTACTGTGCACTTCATATATTTAGGGATCCATGCTCAATCCCTTGTGGGAGTAAGGCTGCATGCTCTTTGCATAATAATCTGCAAAACGCAGACATTTGCCATTTTTCCGCCGGATGAACTTACTGTGCAACGCATAATCTGCCACTTTGCCTTCACTGAAACCTACTGTGCAGGACAAGACTCGATTACCTCTATGAGAAGCCTTGATAACACTGCAACTACAAGCATATCCCATATACAGTAGCAACAATGACTCATTTGCCATTTTGCCGTTTTTCCGGACTTACCCGTGCACCAAGAAATTCCCTAAAAATTTTTCAGTCTTACAGCCGCAATGCTTTGAGCGCTCTCTTGCCATTTGCCACTTTCCCTTAGAGAAGCTCATTCTAAAAATATTCATATAGTATAATGCTTTTTGTTGTAAATACTCGAAATTTAGGAAAGGAGGGTATGAGATGAGCCGTAAGCGTAGCAAACAAAAAAAGCAGCAAGCCATTAAAATTGACGGCTTCCGCTTTCCGCATCAACTGTTAGAAGAATTGCGCCAGTTTCAGGATCAGCAGCATATTCAGGTGCCAGCAAGCTCCTATGCAGTGTTACTCACCGTACTGCAGCAAATCCATGTAGAACGCAATAGCCAAGGAAAAGTGCTTGAATACAATTTGGCACATTGGGCGAGAAAACTGCATATGGCATATTCCACTATGCATGCCGGCCGGGAATTCTTAATTCGTCATGGCTTCTTATATGAAGAAATCTTACCGAGCGGCATGCCGGCATTTGTACTGCGGAACTATAAGGAATATACAACGCCTGAGCTAACGCAAGGACACGAACTCAACTACTTTATCGTTCCTCATACCCTCTTTCAAACAAATATTATCGCAGAGCTTGTTCGTACAGCGAATCCGGAAGCATTCGAGCTCTTATTCTCCTTGCTGAACCAATTCCGTCATGGTGTTGCAAAGCTGCGCAGCACAGGGGAGCTCTCCTTTGTTGAGCAAACTCGTAATATGAGCACATTAAAGGAGAAGCTCGGCAAGCGGGCAAAAGCTGTCCGAGAAATGCTGACACTGTTTGAAGCTATTTTTGAAATTGAGCTTGTCGACGTGCAGGTGCGCGGCAAACAACTGTGGGTCCGTCAAGTGAAGTTCCGCTTAAAGGAAGATTGCGTGAAGGAAAATACAGATGAATTTGAAGTGCAGCCTCTTTTAGCTGCCTTTCAGGAAAATTTATTATATATATTAGACGGTTTAAAACTCCGTTATAAAGCACGTGACCTATTTGATATCATGATTTCATTTAAACAAGAGGTCGTAAATGTGGTGAAATACATAATAAATGAAGAAGATCAGTCCTATTCATATCGGGATAGCTGGTTAGAAACGTTCTTCTATTCCTGCTTATCAAGATTTGAACAGCATATGAAGGAGCAAAAGGAATCATTTACGTTCCGAACGTCGATTGGCGCCTATTTCCGGACGATCTTCCGCAGGAATTTGCCACATGCCGTGCGGCAGATTCCTTATCCATTGGTACATGATGCCAAGGTGCTAGAGTATACATCTAAAGAACATATCCCAAAACTTCATCTTCTCACAATGTAAGCCCTGTCGAAAAAATGACCGCGACGAGGGCTATTTGTCGTACAGAAGGTATGCCCGCAACAAAGTAATCTATATAAAAATAGTCGCTATCAGCTTCTATATAACCTATAAATAAAAAAGGTTCCTCCGATTTAACACGGGGGAACCTTTTTTTAACAGTATGATATCAGATAACTGCTCCTGTTTTCTTCATATATCAGATAACTGCTTCTATTCCTGAAAATTCATCATATTATTGCCTCTATGCTGTGGATATTTGATTTACTTGCATGTGAATATGTGAGTTCTTGAATAGAAGGTCTCTTATAATCCTAGAAAAATGCATATATCATAAGGCTTTAGCTATCATTCCTACAAGCTGCTTATATATCTGATTCTTTTATTTTGATTTTATATTTTATGTATTTGAAGAAATACTAATACTGTTTTTTTACTAACAAATGATTCAAAAATTATACAGTGCCCTGCTTCCACTTTTTGAATTTTTTGTTACAAAATATGGAAAATTTTTTGAATAAAATCTGAGAGTTTCCTTTATAATAAGCTATAATACTTGAAAATATGTGTTACCTAATCGAGGACTTATATAAGACTGAAAAAGGGGATAGCAAATGACGATGATTAGCTTAGTTGTAATCGGTATGATTTGCGGTATCATTCCAATGATTGTAGGAGTACTACAGGAAAAGCTGGAAATAGGGATGCTTGGACTTTTCTTCTCCGTCGTAAGCGCTATCATATATGGCTGGTATTTAGCCATTCCGATTGCACTCACCTTCACCTTCGTGCTCATTAAACCAAAACGCGGTGTTCCAGCGGAAATCATTCCATTTCCTAGCGCAAGAGTAAGGCTATAAAGTAAAATAAGCAAGCATCATAGCGATGCTTGCTTATTTACACTGTAAGAAACTATCAATTTCCAGCCGGAAGCCAACTCGACGTAGTGAGAAATTTTAGGAATATAGTGTGCTTCTATCTTCGCCAATCGGCGAGTTTTCTATACTTCTCCAAGCATTGAAATAGCTTCTGTAGATGGAGACTGCTCTTGGTTCATAATTCTTTCACTATTCTAAATACCGTTTATACAGTGCCTGCGTGCCGCTATTCTCTTCTCCATGCTCAGCAAGCTCCTCATACATCCGCTTCGCTAGATCAAGTCCCGGCATCTCTATATTCATCGTCTCTGCCTCCGCAAGCGCAATGCTCATATCCTTAATAAAATGCTTAATATAAAAGCCCGGTTCAAAATTGCCTTGTATCATTCGCGGCGCTAGATTGCTTAATGACCAGCTGCCAGCTGCCCCCGTTGAGATGCTCTCAAGCACCCGCTCTGGATCAAGACCGGCTTGCTTTGCATAAGCAATCGCTTCACATACACCAATCATATTGGACGCAATAGCGATTTGATTGCACATTTTCGTATGCTGTCCGCTGCCGGCTCCGCCCTGCAAAATAATATTCGTTCCTAATAGCTTCAGCATCGGCAGGCAAGCTTCATACACTTCCTGTTCTCCTCCTACCATAATGGCAAGACGAGCTTCCCTGGCGCCGACATCTCCGCCGGAAACAGGCGCATCCAGCATGTGCATGCCGCGTACCTTTGCTTCATCATAAATCCGTTTTGCAAGTGTCGGCGTCGAAGTTGTAAAGTCAATAAAAATCGCCCCTGTTTTTGCGCTCTGAAGCATGCCTTCGTCTCCAAGATATGTACTCTCCACATCATGCGGATACCCGACCATTGTCATGACAACATCCGCTTTCCTTGCAACGGCCGCCGGAGATTCCTCCCACACTGCCCCCTCTTGCAAAAGCTCATCTGCCTTCGCTTTTGTTCGATTATAGACATGTACAGAGTAACCCGCCTTCAGTAAATGGAGCACCATGCTTTTGCCCATCACACCCGTGCCGATAAATCCAATCACCGCTTCCGATGTAAGCTGCTTCATCTTCTCCCACTCCTTTTATACACAATGGCTTATTGAAAAGCACTACACTGCTATGTCCGCTTTTCTTATGTAGACTTCCCTATAAGGATACCATTTTTTCCCGTTAAAGAGTTAGAAAAGTATAACTTTTGGGCGTTGTCTAGTTCCCACCCACGGTCTGCTTTTCTTACACTGTAAGAAAGTATAAATTTCTAGCAGGAAGTCAATTCGACGTAGTGAGAAATTTTAGGAATACAGTATTAAGTAGGGCTACGCCTCTGTCTTCGCCCAAGAACAGGGCTCGCCAATCGGCAAGTTTTCTTTATTAAAACAAATTGAAAAAATCGCAACTCATGAGCTGCGATTTTTTCCTTACACTTTGTCTTTTCTCTCCCGGTATAAACATACTTGATTTTTTCCCTTTTGCTTCGCCTCAGACAGTGCATCATTAGCACGCTGAACGAATTCCTCGCGACTTAGGCCGGCTGAATACTCCGCCACTCCAAAGCTTGCCGTTAGCTTCGAAATGCCTGTAAATTTTTTTGTTTCAATGAAAAATCGAAGAGACTCGGCGATAACAAACGCCTGCTTACCCGTTGTATTTGGCAGAAGAACAATAAACTCCTCTCCTCCCCAGCGTGCAAACACATCATTCGTGTTTATATGCTTAGAAACAAGATCCGCTAATTGCGCTAATACTAGGTCTCCATGGTCATGTCCATATGTGTCATTCACCTTTTTAAAATCATCCACGTCAAATACAACAACGGCCAGAGGTTTTCTACGCCTTTTTGTCAGATTCCATTGTTCCTGCAACAGAGTTTGAAACTTAAAGCGATTGTAAATATTCGTTAAAGAATCAATCGTTGCTAAACGCTCATTCTCCTTATATTCCCTCTCAATATCTGTAATATTTGTTCCAATTACAAGAAATCGTGACATGTCATCAGGAATGGCGACAGATCGTACAAGAAATACAAACTCTTCTCCCATACTGTTCATCATTTTGACCTTCTTGCTTTCCGCGAGGCAATCATCAATCCAAGCAAGCTTATTAAATGGAACATAATAGCCTTTTTCTTCTAAAAAGGCATCGGCAAAGGTAATATTATTCTCTTGATAAGCTAGTAAGTCCTCATAGCCGAAAAAATGAAGAAAGGTTGTGTTACAGTCGGTAACTTCATCATCCTCCACAATAAACAACAAATCACTTTGGAATTCCATTAGCGTACACAGCATACTTTTTTGCAATTCAGCTTCTTTTTCAAGAGATATTTTATATAAGCTTTCATGAAGAATTTTTAGTACAGCCTGCGGGGTAATGGGTGGCATAACAAAATGCTTCACCCCTAAAGAGAGGAGTTTCATGACTGAATCGGAATCAACATCCTCACATATAACCACAACCCGTGTTTTATCGTGGTCCATTCTTTCTACAAATGAGCAAGCAGCGTCCCCAGAGACATGTAAAATCACAATATGCGGCTTCACATTTTGAAAGGTGCTCCAACCTTCTTCAATTCCGTTTGCTGGAAATAAGCATTTTGGTTTCCAGTTCTCTGTTATCGGCTGCATCTGACATCCTTCTTCTACATACAATACATTTACTTCCAGGTCCTTCAACAAATCTTGAAAAATCGTGTTTGTTAACAGGAAATGCAATAATCTGATCACACGCTCGTCACTCACTTCGTTTTTAAGAAAAGCGGATACGGCCTGTTTTTGCTCCCGCAGTAAAACGTCTTCACTGCGAAGGTTATATATTTGTTTAGGCAAAGAGGAATATTTTACTGCGGGAGCAGACCGTGAGAGCTATAAAAGCCCCCATACATCTATCCTTACTTTGGACAAAAACTATAGAAGTTCCATCTTTGTATTGTATGAGCAGGAGATGCAAACTGTCTGTGTGAATGTCCTTTTTCTAAAAAAATCTTAGATCGGGCATACTACACACAACATGTGCAAAATACTTGAATCTTAACGAGCAGATATTATATTCTGAGATAGATACTTTCTCACAGTGTAAAAAATTAGTTAGGTGATTTTTGGAATGAAAATAAATACTCAACAAAATATAGACATGGAGGATACAGCAATGGCAGATTTTTTCACAGTACTTGAAGAGCGTACATCTACGCGGGCATACAACCCAGAAAAGGAAATCACAAAAGAAGAGCTAACAGAATTGTTAAATGCAGCAGGCAAAGCACCATCTGCTTGGAATCTGCAACACTGGAAATTTCTTGTATTCCATGGAAAAGACGTACAGCAGCGCTTGCTTTCCATCGCTTATGGGCAACAGCAGGTTGTAGATGCTTCAGCAGTAATCGCAGTGCTAGGTGACTTAGAAGCGGATCAAAATGTTGACGATGTATTCGGACCGCTTGTGAAGGAGGGCTATATGACGCAGGACGCGTTTGACCGTTTGGCTCAAAACGTAGCCAGCGCTCATAATAATACGCAATACTCACGCGATGCTGCTATTTGTAACGCATCTCTTGCAGCGATGCAATTTATGCTTGCAGCAAAAGCAAAGGGCTGGGACACTTGTCCGATTGGAGGTTATAATGCGAAGGCACTTGTTGAAGAATTCCAGGTTTCCGAGCGTTATCTGCCAATCATGCTTATTACTTTAGGAGAAGCAAGTGTAAAAGGACATCCTTCCTCTCGCATGGATATTTCACGCACTACAGAATGGATGGAATCGGAAAAGCCGGGAGCTGTAATAGCAAAATAATTTAAGCGTCGAATACGCTCTTAACTGGAATTTTAAACCATCATAAAGTGGTATAGAAGACGGGGGATCAATTCATCCCTCGTCCTTTTGTATACCTAGGGGCAAATAATACGCTACATTATTTGTGATTTTTCCTCCAATGCGGCAGCCGATGCTGCTTGCGCGTCCATTTAGCAAAAAACTCCCGTACATCATATGGCCATCTTGCTTCTGTCCGTTCACATCTATTTGCAGCACGGGCAAATCAACATACTGCTGATATACAAAGCCATAGGCTTCATACGATTTCTGAGTCTCTTCCATCGTTTTGCTTCCTTTGCCGTCATACAGTTCCACCGTATCACCTTCACGGCCAAATATAGGCTTCTTAACATACGGCATGCGCTTCAGCAAAAATATATCTTCTTCTAAATAAGTAGGTAAAAAATAATTTGCAATCCATTCATGTTCCTCATCGGTAAAAAATGAATTTCGCTCCTCATGAAGTCCCCAAATCACAGCTTGAACAGCTTTATTTTGCAGCAGGAAGGCTGATGGAGGATTAATGATCTTCAATTTCCCGTCGCATACTAACGATAAAAGCATTTGACCAATCGGGGCTCCTGCTTCATCATAGTCAAGCAGCAGACTTTCAATTGGAAACGTTTGTCGATATAGTACATCTATTTTCTTGCCTTTCTCATCATATAATCCCTCATTAGGAATAATTTGCAGCTTATCAAGCGGCACAAACCGCGATGCTTTTCCGTACAGCTGCTGTAAATACAGGACTGTTAAACGATCCTCGTCGTTATCTTCATGAGCGGTAAAGACAATGTGGGCATCAGCTCTTTCTGCCGATACATCAATGGCCTCTTGTACGGCTCTCTGCAGCTTATACTCCTCTCCCTCATTTACATTCGCACATCCAAAGTGGACACATACTCGTTCATTTACGGAAAATAACTCTTTAATAAAGGTCGGTGTATCAGCATTTAACTCCATTACCTTACAGCCTTCATTGCTTTCTACAAAATCCAAGCGAGCAATGACGCTTTCTGAAAGCGAAGATGTGAGACGGAGGAATGGGATTGCTTCCTTTGGATAATACATCGCAATTAAAGTTTCCTCATCAAGGCGGCGAAGGAGCGAAGCCACCTTAAAAAAAATATGGCTTGCGCGTGTGGAAGCCTCTCGCAATCGCTCTGCTTTCTCCCTTGGAATAAGTAAAGTATCATATAGGGCATATGGCTGCCCATACAAGTCCGGCCAAAAATCGAGAATTGTAGTATAAAAGGAATTTCGATCACTCATGAGCCGCTCACCGCCGAACCAGATCCGAAGCCTTTTTTAAACTCTGGACTTTGTTTATACTTCTGATAAGGAGCATAAGCATGCAGGGCCTGACGTGACCCAAACCACGTTCCGCCGTAAAAATAATGACCGTAATAGCGAGAGGTTCGATCATCACATTCCCAGACTCCTTCATCATAATCAAACTCATATTCCCCGCAGCTTAAATCATCTGGCTTAGGAGGGAGTGCCTCGTCCTTGCCGCAGCCTGCTGCTGTGAGAACTGCAAGTATACCAATCATCATATTTGTTGTTTTGTTCATGGGTAACCTCTCTTTCGTATGTAGTTTCTTCTAAGTTCATGATATGATGTACAAGAAAAAGATGAAAGGAGAAAATCCCCATGCATCTTACTTATTACTTACAGCAGGGTGACCAAAGCTATGAAGCTTTCTATACATATAAGGAAGGCTCTATCGATGCAAATGAAATTTACGCAAGACAGCTGTGTGAGTACTTTATTGTAAATGGCGCGCAGTATCGTCTGCTTTCGAATGAAATGGATGGAAATGAAGAGATGCTTATCGTTGAGCATCTAGGGGCTGCTGCGACATTGCCGGGGGAAGTATTCTACAAAAATGAAGGCATTTGTCTTGAATTTCGTGAATATCTTTCCCCTTCTCATATGCCTCTTTTGTATACATTACAGATCAATCCGTACGGACGGGGACATTGGGATGTGATCCGTTATTTGCTAAAGGATTATGTTGATGTCCCGACAATTGGTATTTGCAAACGGGATTCGGCAGAGCTGGATGAAGATCGGCGCTGCTATGTTCTGTACGTCACGAGAACAGCCTAACAAGCACGCTTTTTACAACCATGATATAATTAATAGTAGAAAAAGAACATAAACGGGGGAAGATGAATTTGAAGTTGCATGGAAGCTTTATGGCTGTTCTTTGCTATGTTGTAACCGTTTTGCTTCTTTATTTGATTGGTGATGTTTTTACTATTCCATGGCTGCAGCTCGCAAAAGGAGCTCATACAGAAAGCTCATTACACTCCCTTTTGCCTCTAGCCTTCGCTATTCCTGTCTATATCATTGTTCGTTTTAAAACCAAGACGTATATAAAGAAAACTCGCTGATTGGCGAGCCCTGCCTTTGGGCGAAGACAGAGGCGTAGTTGCCCTTATACTGTATCCTAAAATTTCTCGCTACGTCGAATGATCTTCCAGCTAGAAATTTATACTTTCTTAAATTGTAAAAATAGAAAACAAGCAGCGCACCTCCAAAAAACAAGCTGAATATGCTATACATAAGGAGGTGCCGCCATGTGGGCATTTGACTTTCCAAGGCGCTATGAGACTGAGGATCGCTTCATTCGTTCAGACAACCTGGAAGCTGACATCTTACAAGATATCTCTCCAGGGCAGCGGGTCGCAGTTTGGTTTCATGAATCTGGATTTATTAAGGGTCAATTTGAAGGCTTTCAAAGGAGCTATGCCTTATTTTTAGTGAAAGACAATGTAATGCGTATTCGCATCAGCGCCATTCAAGCTGTTGCTATTTTGTAAATATGTAAGATCATCACGGGTATATCCTGTGCTTTATGGAAAAGAGCCGGCGTATGTGCGGCTCTTTTCCTAAAAATATTAGTCTTCGAAATCCTCGTCATCGCCATCGTCGAAACGACCACCAGTTGTGAATGGTGCAATCGCATTAATCTTTCTTGGTAATAGACGAGTTAAGCCTGGAAAGCCATTAAAGTTATCCAACAATACTAAACCGTTCTGGAAACCTTGGAAAATTCCAGTTGCTGGCGGCTGGCAATCGTATTGTACTCTTACTCTTGTACCAGGGCTTAATTGGCGGAGAAATGGAGTTAGATCATTCACTCCTGCCACGTTGCGGTTGTTATTGTTGTTATCGTTGTAGTTACCCATCCTATTCACCTCCCCTATAATCATGTTAATAGACGGAACAAACCTTATTGGAAAAGGAGATTATTGCTGAGGAATTAGCAGCAGTGATGTCCCCCACCGGAAGGAGAAATCGCGTTGATTCTGCTTGGCAATAGACGAGTCAAGCCAGGAAAGCCGTTAAAGTTGTCTAACAGCACAAACCCGTTTTGGAAGCCTTGGAATGTTCCGCTAGCTGGCGGCTGGCAATCATATTGCACTGTTACTCTTGTACCAGGGCTTAATTGGCGGAGAAACGGAGTAAGATCGTTTACCCCTGCTACATTATTGTTATTGTTATTGTTATTGTTGTGATGATCATTCTTGTTACAGCCTCTGCATCCCCAGAAGCCGCCATTACCGTAAGCGCCTGCCACATTGCCGTTATTTCCGTAGTTACCATTATAACTCATACTATTTCACCTCCTTTATAGTGTTGATATATGGTATGCAAGAAAGGAGGACGAGGTGTACAGGCTTTTGTGGAAGTTTCAAATAAATATAGGAATGGAATTCAGGATTTTTCTGGAAATTTTCTCTTCCTGATTTCTGTTTTCTTACGTGGATGGGCATTATGAGGCTGTATGTAGCAGTAAAGAAAACTCACCGATTGGCGAGCCCTGCTCTTGGGCGAAGACGGAGGCGTAGTTGTGCTTATAATTTGTTCCTAAAATTTCCAAATTCGCCGAATCGACCTCCAGCTAGAAATTTATACTTTCCTACAGTGTAAAAAGTTAACAGATTGTTTCAACAACGTGAAAACGACCTTGCCCAGAGACAAGGTCGTTTTATATTAGATGCTCTTTACAAGCTCAACTACTTCTTCAGCAGTTGCCATTTGTAATGCTTTTTGTGCAAGTTCTTCCATTTGAGGCTTGGAAAGCTTGCGGATTTGTGTTCTTGCTGCAAGAATAGACGTTGCGCTCATGCTGAACTCATCTAGCCCTAGGCCGATAAGAAGCGGAATTGCAAGCGAGTCGCCCGCCATTTCACCGCACATGCCAGCCCATTTTCCTTCTTTATGCGCTGCATCGATAACCATTTTTACAAGGCGTAAAATAGACGGATTGTATGGTTGGTACAAGTATGCTACTTGCTCATTCATACGGTCTGCTGCCATTGTATATTGGATTAAGTCATTTGTTCCGATTGAGAAGAAATCAACTTCCTTCGCGAATACATCAGCAAGTACTGCAGATGCAGGGATCTCGACCATCATACCAACTTCGATGTTGTCAGATACAGTCACGCCGCTTTGTACAAGCTTGTCCTTCTCTTCAAGAAGAACCGCTTTCGCTTGACGGAATTCATCCACAGTCGCGATCATCGGGAACATGATTTTTAGGTTGCCATACACACTTGCACGAAGCAATGCGCGAAGTTGTGTACGGAACACGTCTTGCTCATCTAGGCAAAGACGGATTGCACGATATCCAAGGAACGGGTTCATTTCCTTTGGAAGATGTAAGTATGGAAGCTCTTTGTCACCGCCGATATCTAATGTACGAACAACGACAGGCTTTCCTTCCATGCTTTCCAGAACAGTTTTGTATGCATCAAACTGCTCCTCTTCTGTTGGAAGGTTATCGCGGCCCATGTATAAAAATTCTGTACGGTATAAGCCAACACCTTCGCCGCCATTATCAAGTACACCTTTTACATCCTTTGGTGTTCCGATGTTGGCAACGAGCTCAACTTGATGTCCATCAGCAGTTACTGTATGTTCATTTTTCAATTTCGCCCATTCTGCTTTTTGTGCTTCATGGTTCGCCTTTTTCTCTTCGTAAGCGCGAAGCTCCTCAGCAGATGGATTTACGACTACATTTCCATCCAAGCCGTCTACGATAACAAGGTCGCCGTTTTTGATTTGCTCCATAACAACCTTTGTACCAACAACTGCTGGAATTTCCATAGAACGTGCCATAATCGCAGAGTGAGATGTACGTCCGCCGATATCTGTTGTAAAGCCTTTTGCATATGTGCGGTTAAGCTGTGCTGTATCAGAAGGCGTTAAATCTTCAGCGATAATGATAACTTCTTCAGAAATTGTGCTTGGATTTGAGAAATTAATTCCTAATAGATGCGCCAATACACGCTTCGTTACGTCACGAATATCAGCAGCACGCTCTTTCATATACTCATTGTCCATGCCTTCGAACAAGCCAATAAACATGTTAGCGACTTCATTCATCGCAAACTCAGCATTAACAGCTTCGCTATTGATGCGGTCTTTTACTGGGTTTACAAGCTCTGGATCATTAAGTACGAGAAGGTGTGCCTCAAAGATTGCAGCCTTATCTGCACCAAGCTCCGTCAATGCGCGGTCTTTAATTGCAGAAAGCTCACCCTTTGATGTTTCAAGCGCTGCTTCTAAGCGCGCCACTTCAGCAGCTGCATCAGCAACAGATTTTTTTTCAATAGTGAAGTCAGGATTTTCCAAACGAAATGCTTTTGCAATTGCGATTCCGTTGGATGCGGCAATCCCTTGGATATGAAGCGTCATTATTCTCCAAGACCTTCGTTTTTCATAGTCTCTTCAATCGCTGCTAGGGCTTGAGCCGCATCTCCACCGTTGGCAGTAATTGTGATTGAGCTTCCTTCTTGAATACCTAAAGACATTACACCCATGATGGACTTTAGGTTTACAGTTTTTCCTGAATACGCTAATTGAATATCAGCATTGAATTTGCTTGCAGCGTTTACAAGAAGTGTTGCAGGACGAGCATGAATACCAGCATGGCTAGTTACTTTAAAAGTTTTTTCCATAATGATGATCCCCTTTTTCTGTATAATTATTATTAAAAACCTATAGTAAGCAACGCAAATGCATCGCTTACTATAAGCTACGAGCCATTTTAATACATTTATTTAACAGCTACAACGTCTTTTTCACCTTTTGCTACGTTGCCCTGCTTTTTAATAACAATTTCTTGTCCTTCTTTCAGGTTTGTGAAGACTACAGGAGTCGTAATAGAAGGCGCATTTGCTTTCACGAAATCCAAGTCTACCTTCAATAATGGTTGTCCTTGTTTTACTTTATCGCCTTGGCTCACAAGAAGCTCAAAACCTTCACCATTTAATTTTACTGTATCAATACCGAAGTGGATTAAAATTTCTTTTCCGCCTTCAGATAAAATCCCGATAGCATGCTTGGTTGGGAACGCGTTGATGATTTCACCGTTTACTGGAGATACAACTGTACCTTCTGCCGGCTCAATCGCAAAGCCATCACCCATCATTTTTCCTGCGAATACTTGGTCTGGAACTTCTGTAATCGGTACAAGCTTTCCTTCAATTGGAGCTACGATTACTTCTGCATCAGTTGTCACTGCTTGTTCTGCTTTCGCCGGTTGTACTTCCTTCACGATTTGAGGTGTACGACCTTTCATGATGTCGTGAATTTGGGATTTCAATGTATCGGATTTTGGTCCAAAAATTGCTTGAATATTGTTTCCTACTTCTAATACACCAGCTGCGCCAAGTGCTTTTAAGCGTGATTTATCAACGTTCTTTTGATCTGAAACCTGTACACGTAAACGAGTGATACAAGCATCCAAAGAAGCGATGTTTTCTTTACCGCCAAGAGCTGCCAAGATTTCATGCGGAAGCTCGCCTGCTTCAACACCTGGAGTCTCGTCATTTTCTTCCACTACTTCACGGCCTGGTGTTTTCAAATCCCATTTGCGGATTGCAAAGCGGAAGCCGAAGTAGTAAATAACTGCGAATACTAAACCAACTGGAATGACTAACCACCAAGCTGTACGGTTTGGAAGAACTCCGAACAATAGAAAGTCGATTAAACCACCGGAGAAAGTCATACCAATTTTTACATTTAAAATCTCCATGATCATGAAAGAAAGACCAGCAAACACAGCGTGAACTGCGAATAATACCGGAGCCAAGAACAAGAATGAGAATTCGAGCGGCTCAGTGATACCTGTTAAGAACGACGTTAAAGCGGCAGAACCAAGAATACCTGCTGCCATTTTTTTATTTTCAGGACGTGCTGCATGATACATAGCCAATGCTGCTGCTGGAAGACCGAACATCATGAACGGATATTTACCTGTCATGAACGTACCAGCTGTTAATTCTGCACCATCTTTTATCTGAGCAAAGAAAATCTTTTGGTCTCCGCGAACAATTTCGCCCGCTGCATTTGTGTATTGACCAAATTCATACCAAATTGGTGTATAGAACACGTGGTGCAATCCGAATGGAATTAAAGAACGTTCTACTAATCCGAAAACAAATGCCGCCACTGTTCTGTTTGCATCGATTACGTTATGAGAAAATGCGTTTAACGCATGCTGCACTGGAGGCCAGATAAAGAACAACACCAAGCCTAAAAGCAATGAAAATGCCGCAGTCGCAATCGGAACGAAACGCTTACCTGCGAAGAATCCTAAATAAGAAGCAAGTTCAATGTTAAAGTACCTGTTGTAGCAATATGCTGCTAGGATACCGACAAGAATACCGCCGAATACGCCGGTTTGGAGTGTCGGAATACCAAGAACGTTTGCGAATGAAGGGTCTTTACCGATTTGATCGGCTGTTACACCCGCAATTACGCTCAGTGTTTTATTCATGATTAAGTAACCTACGATAGCTGCTAAACCGGCAACGCCTTCACCGCCTGCTAATCCTACCGCTACCCCTACCGCAAATAAAAGAGGCAGATTATCAAAGACAACGCCGCCTGATTGCTCCATAACTTTTGCAAGCATAACGAACCAGTCAGTCGTTAATGCCGGGATACGATCTGTCAGTGCCGGATTTTGGAATGCATTACCAAGCGCAAGCAAAATACCTGCTGCAGGCAAGATTGCTACTGGAAGCATAAGGGCTTTCCCGACTTTTTGAAGAACACCAAATAATTTTTTAAACACTTGGACTCTTCCTCCTTTATAGAGTTTTTTATTTTTTATGTTCGACAAACATAAAAAAGGCATGAGGAAAAAGGCAGAAAATAGCTGTTCAAGGGTAGTATACCCCTATGATCAGCTATCATTCCAAGTCCTTCTTCACTCATGCCTGATCGAATCAGTAACACGTGTCGAACGAGATAAATAATAGCAATATTCAACTGTTACAGGCCGCAAACCGTTTCTTGAACAACCCTTGCGGCTTTTGTCGAAACATAGTGCTTACGAAAAGTATTATACACAGGTCATGTAAGCGATTCAATACTTTTTATCTTTATTTTTATATTTTTTTTAACAACCGCCACTAGTTCGACGCTTTTCCTTGCGCGAGGCGCTGTAGATGCATTGTAAGGTATACTGTTTCTGCCTCATACACCGAAAGCTGCAATTGCTGTTGCATTACCTTTACAAGCTTCCATGCTAAAGCGTAAGCAGTTGGATATTCCTCCCTCAAAATTTCTGCAAATCGCCTTGGCTCTTCTACCTGCTCACCATTCCTCACACGTTCAATTGTATAATGCAAATGTCGAATGAGACGAAGATAATGAACACTGTCGCGGGGAAGTTCGATCTGCAGATGCTCTTCAGTCAGAGAAATTAAGTGCGAGATCAAACGGGAATTTTGATTGACAGATGATACCTCCGAGTTTGTCATCGAGCTGTAAATGTGCAATGCAATAAACCCGACTTCTCCTTCAGGGAGAGAAATGTTTAACCTTTCATTCAGCATTTCGACAACGCCTTTAGCGATCTCATATTCCTGGGGATACAGCGCTTTCGTCTCTAGCAAAAATGGGTTGTCCATCGCAAAGCCTTGCTTCAGCCGCTTAATTGCAAATGCAATATGATCGGTGAGTGCAATATGAATATGCTCATTTAACGGCTCACTTACCCGATCTTGAATATACAGCATAATATCGTTCATAAGCTCAATCAATCGTTCACTCACATGCGGAACAAGCGTTTTGTATTGTTCTCGTTCCCGTTCATTTGTCAAAATAAACATTTTCTCTATTGTCTCTGCGGATAGTTGGTCTCCCGTCTTCTTTCCGAATCCGATTCCTTTGCCGATCACGACAACCTCTTCATGCTCCGGATGGGAGGCGATGATGACGTTATTGTTAAGCACTTTTTGTACTTCAAGCCCTTCTCTCATATATCCCCCACCTTTATGCGAAAAACAGTCTGTCTCCATGTTACAAAACCAGTGCTTTGTCGTCAATGCAAAACAACTGCCAATACAAAGCTCTTCCCTTTAGACATCTGCTGTCCTTATAGCTATAATGGAACAGAATGGATATAACTATATTTCTAGCATAGCATTTCACTACATAAAAAGGAGCGGTTACTATGATTAAAATGTTTGTAAGCGATATCGATGGCACTATGATGCAGCATGGGGGCATTATTGATGAAGAGGATGTGCAGGCGCTGCGTAAGCTGGCTGAAGAAGGCGTCATTCTTTGCTTTGCATCCGGTCGGTTAGATAATGAAATTGCCGCATTGATGAAGGATATCGGTACAAACTTTCACCGTATTAGCGTAAATGGTGTATTTGTTTACACGCATGACGACGAACAGTTGTTGAACGCCTCCTTCGAGCCAGACATTTTACCCGAATTAATTGCAATATCAAACGACGAAAAATTTATCCGTTATATAAGTGATGAGCATGATTATTATATTGAGAAAAAAAGCCCTTTCATTTTAGAACTAGAAGAAAAAGCGAAGCTGCATTCTGTTGAGGAGCCAGAGCTGCTGGACAAGATTGGAAAAACGATATTTCCTCACAAAATCTCGATTGGCGGCAACGAGGATGCTTTAGTAGAGCTGCAACAGAAAATTGAGGATCGCTTCGCGGGAAAAGTGAGTACCTTTATCTCAGCAAAGGAGTGCCTCGACATTATGCCAGCTGGTGTAAGCAAAGGAGCAGCGATTTCCGTATTGCTTGAGCAGCACGGCGTACGAGCTGATGAAATGGCATGCATTGGCGATTCCTACAATGATATTCCTATGTTTCAGCTTACCCCGCACAGCTTTGCCATGCAGGATGCAGACGAAGAGGTAAAACGGCATGCGGGGCATGTAGCAGCATCCGTCAAAGAAGCCGTAGAATACGTCCGTATGTATAATCAACAAACTGTGTAAAAAGTGCAGATCGCTAGGCTCTAGAAACAGTGCTCATATCTAAAGCAAGAGGGATTTTCTAGGGAGGAATCTTCCGGCTAGAAATTTATACTTTCCTACAGTGTTATAAAAACATACTGCTATATAATCACTATAAGCAGTATGTTTTTATATGTAATTTGCGCTTGTTTAGAAAGCTACGGCTTAGCGCAACAATGGCAGCGGTGAACCGCCTTGTATTTGCAAGCGGTTTCCGTCCGTCTCCATCTCCACATCACCGTCAGCGGTTGTATACACTTGAATGCCAAACTTCCGAATCCGCTTCATCACGCTCCGATGAGGATGACCGTATGGATTTCCTTTTTCGTAAGAAATGACGGCAAATTGCGGATAAACACTCTCCAAAAGCGGCCGTCCTGTTGATGTATAAGAGCCGTGATGACCAATTTTCAGCACATCCGCATGAACAGGATACGTTTGAATGATTTTCTTTTCTGTTCTCACATCTGCATCTGCCATAAGCAGGAAATCAGCCTTCTTATATCTAATTTTCAGCACAATGGAAGACTCATTATTTTGCAGTTTTCTTTTTCCGGTATTGAGTACTTGGATGGATACGTCCGGATCCATTTGCAGAAATTGCCCTTCTTCTGCGGGAATAAAGGGAATGCGCCGTTTTTTCACACTGCGTACGTACATATGATAAGTGAGAGTACCATAAGGTTTACCGCTATCTAGCACCATAGCAACGGGCACCTGCTGAATAATAGGAATTAGTCCGCCAATATGATCCATATCTGGATGCGTACTGACAACTAAATCAAGACGTTTAATCCCTTTTTCAATGAGCTTATTCATAATTACTTCCCCCGCCTCATGCGGCCCCCCATCAATAAGCACAGTCTTTTTGTTTGGCAAAATAAGCAGTGTTGCATCCCCTTGTCCAACCTGCAAAAACATAAGCTTTAGCTTATTAGATTGCTCCTGCTGCTCTAAAGAGAGCTTACTTGCCTGTATAGCGAAATCATGCGTAGCATACGAAACACCCGACAATTGGAGGCAAAAGAGAACAGACAAGCCAAAACATATAATCCGTATCCACTTCATACAACAGCCTCCTTTTTTCTACTTATTATGAGGCATTTACTTTATTTTCATGTATGTAAAGAAAACTCGCCGATTGGCGAGCCCTTCCTTTGAGCGAAGACAGAGGCGTAGTTGCACTTGTACTGTATTGCTAAACCCGCTACGTCGAATGGTCCTCCAGCTAGAAATTTATACTTTCCTGCAACGCAAAAAGCCCGACGGTTGTCAGGCTTCTTGTTCTACAGGAAGCTCACGAAGCGAATCAAAAAATAAATCTGCTTCGTTTATATCCTGCACTTCCTCTGGCAGCGGAGGAAGCTCTTTTAATGTTTTCAATCCGAATGTATCTAAAAATTCCTTTGTTGTACCATATAAAATTGGACGCCCTGTTCCCTCGGCTCGTCCGACCTCCTTCACCAGCAATCGGGAAAGGAGCGTTTGCAGCGCCTTTTCCGTCTTCACGCCGCGAACCTCTTCAATTTCCGTTCTTGTAATAGGCTGGCGGTATGCTATGATTGCAAGCGTCTCAAGCGCCGCCTGCGATAAGGAAGACGACATAGGCGTTTCAACAAGCTTCTTGTAGTAGGAGGCATGCTCCTTTTTTGTCGTTAGACGATATGTCTGCGCATATTGAACAATTTGCAGGCCGCAGTTTGGTCTCTTATAGTCCTCCTGCAGTTGCTGCAAAAGTAATTGCACTTCTCCCTTCTCCATTTCTAGTACACTTGCAATCTGTTCAAGATAAACTCCTTCATCTCCGGAGATGAAAAGAAGCCCCTCAATGACTGCTTTTTGTTCTGCACGCTCCAACGTAGTCTCCTCCTCTATGTTTGAAACACATAAATCTCGTCAAAATTACGCTCTTGCTCGATCATGATGAGCTTTTTTTTCATCAGCTCTAACACAGCTAGAAACGTAACAACAATTGCTTCCCTGTCATCTTGCGCAAACAAATCAAAAAACCGCTGTCGGCCTCCGCCTAATTTTACACGTTCCATTACTTCATCCATCTGCGCCTCAATGGAAATTTCCTGACGCGCAATAGTCGTCGTAATTGGCCGTTGGAGCGTTTTACGCCGCATCAGCTTCTGGAAGGCCGCAAGCATGTCGTACAGCGTAACATCCAGCGGCATGCGTTCGTCGCTATCCTGCCTTTGAAACGGACTTAAGTCGACTGGGGGACGTGTAAACAGCTGGGCACGCTCTCCCTCTCGTTCCTTTAACTCTACTGCAGCCTCTTTATATTTCTTGTATTCTATTAAACGCTCCATCAGCTCCTGCCGCGGATCATCCGTAAGTTCCTCGCCCTCCTCGGACCATTCCTCTTCATGCTTAGGAAGAAGCATTTTGCTTTTCATAGCCAACAGCGTTGCCGCCATGACTAAAAACTCACTCGCCACATCCAACTGAAGCTCTTGCATCGCATGTATGTACGACACATACTGCTCCGTAATGGTTGCAACAGGGATATCGTATATATCGATTTCATAACGATTGATTAAATGTAAAAGTAAATCTAAAGGGCCTTCAAAGGCATCAATTTTAACATTGTATTGCATGATACATCCCACCAATTTCTTAATACCATCTGGGCTTCTGCTCGGGAAGACCAAACGTCAGAACATTATAAGTATAGAGCATCAAGACGAACTATCCAACCGTTCTTAGAAAAAGTCAGAAATTCTTTTATTTGGAACTAGACATTTGCCCACACAATGGGGCTTATGTCCTACATATGATAGCACTGTAAAGAAGCAAACAACTATGTAGGAGGTTCAAAAACTATGGGTGATCATGTAGGCGGATATCATAATGGCTTTGCTTTAATTGTGGTGTTGTTTATTTTGTTAATTATCGTTGGCGCAGCGTGCATCTGCTGGTAACCCGAAGGCAGCCGGATTTTCCTTCCGGCTGCTTCTTCTTGATTATGGTAAAATGTTATGTAAATCAAGTTTGTTATATTAAATTTCTTACACTTTATTCCTAAAATTCCTACTATGTCGAATTCGCTTCTAGCTGGAAATTTAGACCTTCTTAAAGTGTAAAAAAGGGGTCTTGCACATGTATCCAAACGCATACATACAGTATTTAATTCATTTTCACGGAGACCGCGATTACTTTGAATGTCATGAAATTTTGGAGGAGTATTGGAAGGAGGAGCCGCGTGGCCATCGAAAGCCGCATTGGGTCGGACTCATTCAGATTGCGGTTTCCTTATACCATCAGCGCCGCGGCAATTGGAAAGGTGCTGCGCGCATGATGGAACATGCCCTTGCCATCTTACAGAAAGAGGAAGCGGCAGTTAGAGAGCTTGGACTCGATTATGAAGCATTGCTGCGTCTCTTAGGCGACCAACTCGATGATATAATCCATCAGCGATCCTACAAAAGTATCATGCTCCCAATTGCTGATAGCAAGCTAACTGAGACATGCATAGGGCAATGCGAGAAGATGGGGCTCCGATTTGGAAGCAGCAGCGATATGACGAACTTGTCTCTCCTTCATAGGCATACGATGCGCGACCGAAGCGATGTTATCGCAGAACGACAGCGACAGCTGCAAAAAAGAAAGCAGAGATAACAGCTCTGCTTTCTTTCATTGCTTCCTTTCTTAAAAAAGGAGCAATGTATTATACTATACAATTTTTTATAAACTAACTTGATGCGATACGTCCTTGCATTTCTCGCAAAAAACCGCAGTATGCTCATTTCCGTATATCGTAACCCCAGGCATCATGGAACATAGCTCCTGTACCATTTTCTTGCCCATACCAGCATGACGATGTGATGGATTCACGCAAATATGCTGAACCTGCACAACGTCTCCCTCTTTCTTCACAGTTCCGATAATCCCAAGAACATCATCATCCTCTTTCCACAAATACAACTGCCAATTTTCGTTTGTTTCGTATTCCTTCACTGTAGCCTGCAGCTTTTTCAGTTCTTTTTCTGTTGGCATAAAAGAAAGAAGACCCATCGCAATTTTTTCATAACTCTTTTTGAAACGAATCAACATACAAACGTATCCCTTCTTAATTGAAAAAACTTTCCAATTCACAATAACAAATAATAAGACTGTCATAAACGATACGACGCATACTAACGCTTTTCCTGCTTCTTCCCCTTATTATGGCTCAATTTTGCACACATTAATATGTTCAGAGATATGTTTATTTTACACCATTTTTTTTCAGGTGAGAAGTACTTATTATTCATATGCAATAATTGGCTGCAAGGTTTGGGAATTTAAAAATAATCTTCTATCAAAGTTCATAAAAGACACATACTAATTTCATGTTGTATTCCTAAAATTTCCTGCTACGTCGAATTGGCTTCCGGCTGGAAATTCATACTTTCCTACAGTGCAAAAAGACGAAAACCCTTGGTCCATTTTAGGCCAAGGGTTTTCGGTTTTTACTAGGAAATCAATCTTCCCAAACTTTAACTTCCTTCATAACAGCGCCTTGCTTCATATTCAGCACTGTTTCCATTCCTTCGATTACTTTTCCAAACACAGTATGTACACCGTCTAAATGAGGCTGCGGCTCATGTACGATAAAGAACTGGCTTCCGCCTGTATCTTTTCCGCGGTGCGCCATTGAAAACGCCCCTGCTGTATGCTTATGCGGGTTGCCTGCTGTTTCACATGGAATTGAATATCCAGGACCGCCTGCACCTGTTCCTGTAGGGTCTCCTCCTTGACTTACGAAGCCAGGAATAACGCGGTGGAAGGTTACACCATCATAAAATCCTTCTTTAGCTAATTTAGCGAAGTTATCAACTGTAATCGGTGCTGCTTCATGAAACAGTTCGAATTCAATTTTCTCACCGTTTTCCATAATAATATGACCTTTTTTCATTGGAAAATCTCTCCTTTATTCAATCTCAGCCTCTATCATACCATATTGTGTGCAGGATACAAAATAAAGACCTTATGGGGGAATAGTATTTCTGTGCTGTGATTATGCCCCTCTTCCCAAAATATAACAAGACAACTTTACAAAAATCCAACTTAAGACTGATGACAAAGCATAGAAATGTACTATAATGGGCTTGTTGCCCTAAAACTATTAGAAAGAAGGAAAGGAGCGATTTTCGTGAAAACGAAGCTCTTATCATGGCTTCTCGCCTTATCTGTACTACTTATGCCTGTTTCTGCACTGGCGGACGTAGCAGAAGGAGACAGCATCGTGACATTAGGAGAAAACTTAACAGAACAACAAAAAACCGAAATGTTACAGGAAATGAAGGCGCCAAGCGATGCGCAAATTATTACTGTTTCTAATGAGGAAGAACACAAATATTTGGATCAATATGTACCGAAAGCGCAAATTGGCACAAAAGCCATTTCATCATCTATCATTACGTATACAAAGGCCGGCTCTGGCTTAATCGTACAAACAAAGAATATTAGTTGGGTAACAGACGCGATGTATACGAATGCGCTCATCACAGCAGGCGTAAAGGATGCAAATATTTATATTACAGCACCATTCTCCGTTTCTGGTACAGCAGCGCTTACAGGATTAATGAAAGCCTATGAGGTGGCGACAAATAAGCCTATCTCCGAAGAGGTCAAGCAGGTAGCGAACCAGGAAATGGTAACAACCGCACAGCTTGGTGATCAAATCGGCTCCGATCAGGCAGTCGCACTTGTTGCAAAGGTAAAGGAAGCCATTGCAGAAAATCCGCCGCAAACAGTAGAAGAACTGCAAGCTCTGATCAAACAATATGCCGAGGAGCTTGGGATTCAATTAACAGAGGAGCAATTTAACAATCTCGTTACGTTATTTGAGAAAATGCAAAGCTTAAATATCGACTGGAATCAAGTCGGTGATCAATTGAATCAAGCCAAGGAGAAAGTAACAGCATTCCTAAGTTCCGAGGAAGGGCAAACCTTTTTAGAGCAGTTAAAAGGGATTTTCGCAAGCTTTATTGACTTTGTGAAGTCATTGTTTAATTAAGGAAAGATGAGATGACCGAGCGGGAGATATTTCTCCCTGCTTCGGTCATTTTTTTTACACTTGCACTGTAGGAAAGTATAAATTTCCAGCTAGAAGAAAATTCGACGTAGTCGGAAATGTTAGGGCAAGCGCTTTGTATTTTGCGGATGGACGATGCTTGGCCTTGCTCTCATACTGGAAATGGTTGGACGAACCAAGATTTTCATAAGCGCTCCCCCATCAAATGGCAAAAACGGCCATAGGTATGGAGTTTGCAGGCTTTTGATTGATACAAGGTATAGAATCAGCCCTGTTATGCTGATGATAAAGCCTATTTCATGGAAGGCAGCGGTGAGTAAAATAAGGAAAATCTTCGCGATTTTGTTCGCAAGTCCAAGCTCATAGCTCGGTGTGGCATATGTTCCAATGACAGAGATCGCCGAATATAAAATAACCTCGGGAACAAATAGACCGACTTCGATAGCAATTTGTCCGACAAGCACGGCAGCGATTAAACCAAGAGAAGTCGATAACGCTGTTGGCGTATGAATAGATGCCATCCGTAAAAATTCAAGTCCGACCTCAGCCAAGATAATTTGCAGAAATATCGGCAAGTTCGTTGTTTTATTCGGTCCAATAAACCCAAGCCTGTCCGGTAAAAGGCTTGGGTCAAATATGAAGGCTAACCAAAATGGCAATAGAAAGAGGGAGAAAAAAATCCCAATAAATCGAATCCAGCGTAAAAACGTACCAACCGCCGGATTTTGCCGGAACTCCTCCGCATGCTGCACATGGTGGAAAAATGTTGTCGGTGTAATCATAACGCTAGGAGATGTATCAACAAGAATAAGAACATGTCCCTCCAAAATGTGATTGGCCGCAACATCGGGGCGCTCCGTATATCGTACTAGCGGATACGGGTTGATGCTTTGCTTCACTAAAAACTCTTCGACTGCTTTATCAGCCATTGTGAGGCCATCAATTTTAATGCTTGTTAGCTCTTGTTTAATAATTTTTACTAAATCTGGATCTGCCACGTCCTGAATATAGGAAATACAAATATCTGTTTTTGAGCGTTCCCCAACCTTTATAATCTCATGACGAAGACGTGAATCGCGGATTCTGCGGCGAATCAGACCGGTGTTCATAACGATATTTTCAACAAATCCATCACGGGCGCCGCGTACAACCTTCTCTGTATCAGGCTCAGCGGGAGTCCGTCCCGGATAGCTTCGAACGTCAATGACAAATGCCTCTTCTTCTCCCTCTACAAAGATAATAATGAGTCCGGATAAAACAGACGATAATGCCTCTTCCATCGTTTTCACTTTGCTCACCTGCTGATGGATGAGGCGGTTTTCTAAAATTGCTGTTACATTGTCACGCTGGCTTTCCACATCATTTGTATCAATAACTTCATCCAAAAGATGCATGATAAAGTTGGAATCGCACAACCCGTTTACATATAGCAAACCAATCTTTGTTCCTAGAAAATCAAACTTCCGCAGACCTACATCAAATGTTACACCAAGCCCAGCGGTTTGCTTTAAATAGTTTTCATTATCGCTCAAAAACGAAGAAATGGGAATACTAACCTTTTGCTTCTCCGTTGCCGTCATAATATCCGCTCCTTTCTAAAATCAGCTCAATCGCCTGCTTTGTTATGGGAGAACCGCGCTTCACATCATCATTTCCATACATTTTCCCAATATCGCCGATTCCAATAATAGTCGGTACATTTAATTTATCCAGACAATATACGGTATCACCGTTAATACGCCCGATTTCCACATCTGCCAGACCTGATTTATCAACACCATATTCCGTTAGGTGGCCATTTCGATCGATGCTCACATCCACACGCGTCCATTCATGATGGTGCGTGTTTGATGCAACGGCCAGTACGCCAAGAACATCCATTTGCGCATGGTTCGCTACATACTGTAACGCTTGCTCTCCGGGTCCTTCTCCTATGTAACCGCTGTCGTCAAACAGTATAAAAACAGGGTCATGCGGCGTCTGAAGGATGAGCTTTACCAATTGTTCTCCTGTCAGCTTCGTCGGATTGCTTTGGGATGCCGAAATGCAGCGCCCGCCTAACTCCTTTGCTACATATTCAATTGTGCGCAGCGCATACTCATCTCCGTCCGTCACCAAAATAACCCTTCTTCTCATAGATCTTATCCTTTCGGTTTAAAAATAAGAGCAGTGATAAAGGCAAACAAAATAGCAGCTGAAATCCCAACAGATGTGAGTGAAAACATTCCCATTCCAAGACCGAGATAACCGTGTTCCTTCGCTTCCTTCATCGCTCCATGCATGAGGGAGTGACCAAAACTTGTAATCGGAACAGTGGCACCCGCACCCGCAAAGCGAATGAGATTATCATAAAGACCAAACCCGTCCAATATGGCGCCAAGTATGACAAAGCTTGCCATAAGATGGGCTGGAGTTAGCTTTGTAATATCTAAAAACAATTGTCCTACTACACAGATGGCTCCGCCAACCAAAAAAGCATATACAAACTCCATACTTCCATTACACTCCTTTTACACGTTCGAATACAACCCCGTGCGCAATCGTTGGGATGCTTTCCTTTTGCTGAACCATTATCGGGTTTAGCAGAGCGCCAGTCGCTACTACCAACAGACGATTTAGGTTTCCTAACCGCATTTCCTGCAGCAAATGTCCATATGTCACAACAGCTGAGCACGCGCAGCCGCTGCCGCCGGCAAATACTTCTTGATCCGGTCCGTAAAGCAGCAAGCCGCAATCATTGTACACACTTCCCATATCGTAGCCTTCATCTAGCAGCATTTGCCGGCAAATGGGAGTTCCAACTGCAGATAAATCACCTGTTACAATTAAATCGTAGTCGCTTGCGCTGCGGCCTAAATCTTCAAAATGCTGTTGAATTGTTCGCGCCGCTGCCGGCGCCATCGCAGATCCCATATCAAATGGGTCTGTAATGCCAAGATCCTCCACCGTTCCAATCGTAGCGGAGGTAATCTTGATAGGTCCCGGAGTTTGGCTCACCAAAGCGGTTCCCGCTCCGGTTACGGTCCACGTCGCTGAATCCGGCTTTTGTCCCCCGTATTCCGTTGGATAACGAAACTGCCGCTCTGCTGTAGCGTTATGGCTGCTTACGCTTGCCAAAATCCGATTGGCAAAGCCGCCGTCCACTAACGCCGAGCTAACTGCCAGTGTTTCCATAGACGTTGAGCAGGCGCCAAACATTCCTAAATATGGAATACCAAGTTGGCGGGCAGAATAGCTTGCTGTTACAATTTGATTCAGCAAATCCCCAGCGAGGAAGAAATTAATATCATCATGTTTAAGCCCTGTCTTTGTTAGTACTTGTTCAATGGAATCGCTCATGAGCCGTCTTTCAGCAAGTTCCCAATTGCTTTCGTTGCAATGGAGTTCTTCATACTTCACATCAAAGTATTGACCGAGAGGCCCATTTGCTTCCATTGGTCCAACCGCTGTACCCGTTGCATTGACATACACATCGTTTTGAAACACCCACGTTTGTTTTCCAGTCAGTCTCATGCTGCTCCTCCTTGTTTACATCAACAGTTTGAATGTATAGCGGATAAGTCCGACAATATACGCTCCGACTACCCCAAATACAATCACACTTCCTGCTAGCTTAAACATGTTCGTCGCCACACCTAGTACAATTCCTTCACTTCGATGCTCCATCGCTGCACTTGTCATAGAATTGGCAAAACCGGTTACTGGCACAGCCGACCCGGCCCCTGCGTATTGTCCGATTTTGTCATATATACCAAGTCCCGTTAAAAGAGCGGAAAGTATGACCAGTGTTGCTACAGTAGGATTACCGGCCTCTTTATCAGAAAAATGAAAAACTGTTGTGTAAAACTTTGTTAAAGCTTCTCCAAACGTACAAATGATGCCCCCGATAATAAATGCTCTCGTGCAATTCACGAGATAATTCGGCTTTGGTTGATAGGGCTTAATATTATTTTTATAATCATCCTTCAGCTTTTTCTGCGCCATCTGTATCCCTCCTATTTAATCAAATACAACCAGTGAAACAAGGAACCTAACACCTTTCCAAGTACAAGGGCCATAAGCAGTACAATAATTTTCCCATCTACGCCGATCCGTTTTGCTAATATAGGAAGCACGTTTAAAACTTCCGTCAAAGCCGCTGACAGCATACCAACGAACACACCGCATAGCAAACCGAGCGGCACAATCCAAAAATGAGAAGCTGACAGCACTGTATCTCGCAAGCTGCACCAACTGCCAGTTAATGCTCCTGTTATGACCGCCCATTCATAGGCTTGTACATAATGTACACTTTTCGTCAGCTGCACTAGCCTCGGAATAATGCCAAGCACCGCTAGAAAAGCCACAAATCCTCCTCCAACCGCAATGCCGCCCGCAAAGCCAATGAACATAACCGAGCCGTACTCAACGATTTTCAAGCCGTTTCATACTCTCTTTGTTTTCATTCATAATGACATACTGATCTAATGACTGCTGATATTGAAAGATTTCGACTTCAAGCGGGCTAGGCTCTTCATTAATACGTTTTTTAAATACATGATTAAAAAATAAGATCATACCAATTCCAAGTCCGAGCGAATATGGGATTTGAAACAAAAGCGGCTTTTTGACCGTCTCTCCTGTTACCATGTAATACATACGCTGGTGCACCTGCTGCATACTGACGTCTTCATGAAAATAAATGATCGCAAGACCGGCCCCGACAAATAAAAGAAGCCAAACAACAGTGAAGAAAAATGGATTCACACGTTTTTGCTCATAGACGATTTCCACAATCGTTTGTGCGGGTCCTAGTAAATTTAGCTCCAATGTATCGTTATGCTGCCTGATTGCTTCAATTACCTTCATTGCGTCAATGACTACATGCGTTTTGTCCTGCTTTGTAATTTGATATACAGGACACTTTCTTAGGTGCTCGACAAGCGCCTCATCTGCTGTGATTTGCGCGACATCTCCCACCTGAATTTTATAACCCGGCGACACCCGCAAACGCTGACGCATTTTTATATAGACAAGGTTGCTCATTGCCACCATCTCCTCCACAATTCCTCGTAGTTGTAGTATGCTTGATGTAAAATTATCTAATACGAATTTTTCATAAAAAGACAAGAGGCACAGCTCGATTTGTTCGAAAAGAGGACCATTGGCTGACCTGTGGAGCGCTTTTTAGGAGGGCTTTCTCCACTGCCAACGGGTCTAAAAAACTCGCCCTGCTCTTGGGCGAAAACAGAGGCGTAGCTGCACTTATCCTGTATTCCTAAAATTTCCGACTACATCGAATTTACTTCTAGCTGGAAATTTACACTTAAAGTGCAAATAAGCAAAAAATATATTTGGATATAACATCCTAATGAACTATGTTTAATGGAGAAAAAAATGGTTATGCTAAAAATACGTTACGAAACACTTATTTTTTCAGGTGTTATAGTGGAAGGGCAGAGGAGAGATATTTGTTTTTTTGGAGGTTTATCTTATGCGCAGCATGTACTTTTTGACTTGAAATTATTCTGGAAAATCAATTTGAATATAGAACTAGACATTGCCTGAGATATGCTACTTTCTTAAAGTGGAATAAAGAAAACTCGCCGACTGGTGAGCCCTGCTCTTGGGCGAAGACAGAGGCGTAGTTGCACTTATACTTTATTCCTAAAATTTCTCACTACGTCGAATTGTCTTCTAGCTAGAAATTTATATTTTCTTAAAGTGGAAAAAAACCGAACAGGCTATTCACCTATTCGGTCCTTCATTTGCTGCAGGATTTTCTTTTCTAAGCGTGAAACCTGCACCTGAGAAATACTGAGCCGTTCTGCTACTTCAGATTGGGTTTGATCTTTATAATATCGTAAATAGACGATGAGACGTTCACGTTCATCAAGCTCGCGAATTGCCTCTTTCAAAGCGATTTGATCAAACCACTTTGTTTGGGTTTGGTCAGCAATTTGATCTAAAATAGTAATCGGATCTCCGTCATTTTCGTATACCGTTTCATGGATGGAAGACGGTGTACGGCTTGCCTCCTGCGCCAGTACAACCTCCTCTGGCGTAAGCTCAAGCGCTTCCGCTACTTCATTAATTGTTGGAGCTCGTCCTAATCGTTTCGAGAGTTCGTCCTTCATCTTACGAATTTTATTTCCCGTTTCCTTCAAGGAACGACTCACCTTTACTGTGCCATCGTCACGCAAAAAGCGTTGGATTTCGCCAATGATCATCGGGACGGCATACGTTGAAAACTTAACATCAAATGATAAATCAAATTTATCAACTGACTTTAGCAGCCCAATACAGCCGATTTGAAATAAATCCTCCGGCTCATAGCCCCGGTTTAAAAAACGCTGTACAACGGACCAAACGAGGCGCATATTTGTTTCCACAATCGTATCTCGTGCGGTTTGATCACCGGCTTGACTTCTTTGAATCAATTCCTTCAGCTCATGGTCTTTTAACTGCACTTTTCCATTTTCGTTTTTTACCTCTATGTCCATAGGCGCGTCTCCTTAATTGCATAGAGCGTTGCTTTTTGACAAATACTTCGTAAGATGAATTGTTGTTCCGAAATTGTGGCTGGAAATAACTTCGACCTCGTCCATAAAATTTTCCATGATTGTAAAGCCCATGCCGGAACGCTCTAGTTCAGGTTTTGTCGTAAATAATGGCTGTCTTGCTTCATCTAGATCCGTAATACCGATTCCTTCATCACGGATTGTCATTTTGACAGCTCCGTCCTCCAATGTAACCGTAATATAGACAATACCGTCTGCTCTTTGTTCATATCCGTGGATAATCGCATTTGTTACCGCCTCTGAGACAACGGTCTTAATTTCTGTTAGCTCGTCTAGAGTAGGGTCAAGCTGCGCGATAAAAGAAGCAACTGTTACGCGAGCGAACGATTCGTTTTGGCTGAGAGCAGAGAACTGCAAGTGCATTTCATTTCTCATTTATGCCACCCCCAATGTCGCAAGTGCGTTTTGTTCACTTTCTTCCAAACGGATGATTTTGAACAAGCCAGACATTTCAAATAACCGTTTTACAGCGGGAGAAATCGCACAAACAACCATTTCTCCGCCTAAGCTTTTAATATGCTTATATCTTCCCAAAATTACCCCAAGACCGGAGCTATCCATAAAGCTCAAAGACTCAAGATTCAAAATGATATGGTGAATTTGCTTCTTTTCCAGCATCATTGTCACTTCTGTACGCAGCGCTTCAGCTGTATGATGGTCGAGCTCTCCCTCCAACCGAATGCATAGAACATCTTGCTTTACTTCTAAACCCATCGAAAGACTCACGTTTCCTTCCCCCTTGTTTGTAGGATGCATGCGCATTCGCGCGGAACGTATATAACATCTTTCGCTTTCTCGATTGGTGATTCCTTCCACCCGACAAAAGAAGTGCATTTTCGCATTCAAGAAGCAAGTCTGCTAGCAAAAGGGGAAGCGGCTCATAGCCGCTCCCACGGTTTTCTTCAAGACTAAGAAAGCATAGCTTTTTGGGTGCCGCCCTGCTCCCTCTTCTTCGCAACATAGTCTTCCCTGGTGCATAGGTAAAAAGCTCCTTTTACAGGGAAGAACTAACAGAATCTTTCTATAAGCCGCACAGATTGTTTGCTGCAGAACCGTATCCGCTTTTTTACACTTTGAGAAAGTAATAACTTTCCAGCTAGAAGTGTATTCGATGCAGCAGGAATTCTATGGATAAATTGTAAGTGCAACTACTTTTCTTTACTTCGATTTTGAAAACATTCCAAAGCTCTGTTTAAACAGCTCCCACCAGCTTGCTGCATCAATATCCTCGCTGGCTACAATCGACTGCTTCGAAATAACCTCATTTCCATTTTTCACAACAAGCGTGCCAAGTGGAGCTCCTTTTTTCACAGGAGCCTTCACCTTTTTATCCATGATAATCTCCTGTGTTACCTTAGCAGCGCTTTCTCCTTTTTTCAGCAGCACCGATACATTATCAGCAGCAACAAGCTGTACTTCTTTTCTCTGACCGCGGCTCACCTTAATAGTTTTGATCGGTTGGTCCTTTTTGTAGAGCAGCTTTGTCGTATACTGACTAAATGCGTAATCAAGCAGTTTGGTAACTTGTGCATTACGGTCTTTTGACGTTGGCGCTCCCATCACAACAGCAATTACACGCATGCCATTTTTTTGTGCAGAAGCTGTCAAGCAATATCTTGCCTCTGTCGTAAAGCCGGTTTTCACGCCGTCAACACCTGGGTAAAAACGAACGAGCTTATTCGTATTTACAAGCCAAAATCGCTTGTCCGTGTTTTCACGTAAATAGCCCTCATATTTCCCTGTATAATTGCGGATGAGTGGATATTTCATTAATTCTCTCGCCATCACTGCCATATCGTATGCCGTGGAGTAATGATTCTCCGCAGGCAGACCCGTCGGATTTTGGAACTGCGTATTTTTCAATCCTAGTTCCTCCGCTCTGTTATTCATCATCGTAACAAAGCCTTCCTCCGAACCGGCAATATGCTCAGCAACTGCAACGGAAGCGTCATTTCCGGAGGCAATGGCAATGCCTTTTAGCATCTCATCCACCGTCATTTCTTCCCCTGGCTCCAAGAAAATTTGCGACCCTCCCATGGAAGCTGCATACTCGCTCGTACGCACCTTATCAGTGAGCTTAAGCTTGCCTTTGTCGATTTGTTCCATAATAAGCAGCATCGTCATAATTTTTGTCATGCTCGCTGGGGGCAGCTTTTCGTTGCTATTTTTATTGAATAGCACCTTCCCTGTATCCTGTTCGAGCAAAACGGCAGATGAAGCATTTTCCACCAGCTTCGGCTGTGAAGCTTCCGCTTGCTTTTGTACCGGTTGCTTGGGCGTTACTTCAGATTGCGCAAAGCCAACCGGAGCAGCGGAACATAATAATGTGAAACAAGCCAATATTCCGATGAATCGTCTCATGTCCACACCCTCCATATCAGTATCATATCTATTGTTTCCAGTAAACAAACGTTTATACCATTTTTTTCTAAGAAGGATAGAAAAAGCGGATATGGTTCTCTCTGCTCTCAGAGGATGCCTTGGGACTAGGTGCTATTTTAGAAGATATGCATTGTTAAAACCGAATAATTGTATTGACAATATATGCAGGAATCTTTATTGTATTAATTGTATTACATGTAATAGTACACTATAAACAAAGAAAGAGGGGGTTCACCTTTGCTTATTCAACTTGATCCAAGAAGCAACACCCCAATTTGGGAGCAAATTGTCTCAGGTATGAAGGAGCTTGTATTACGAAATATGCTTTCACCCGGAGATAAGCTTCCTTCTGTCCGCGAGCTTGCTTCCCTCCTCGTCATCAATCCAAATACAGTCAGCAAGGCCTATCAAGAGCTCGAAAGACAAGGGATTATTGAAACGCTGCGGGGACGAGGGACATTTGTGGCCGCATTAATTACGCCAAAACATGATGAACAGAAGGTGATATCTTTGAAGCAGCAGCTTAAGCAAATATTATTAGACGCATCCTACCTCGGCATTTCGCCGGAAACGATTTGCGAATGGGTGCAAGAAGAATCGAAAGCGTTAGGGGGGATGATTCGTGCTGAAGGCAAACCAAGTAACGAAAACGATTGATGAAAAAGCAGTGCTGGAGGAGATTTCGTTTACATTGGAAAAAGGAAGCATTACTGCGCTGCTTGGACGCAACGGCGCAGGGAAAACGACATTGATCCGTACACTTGTCGGCATTCTGACGCCTGATAGCGGTACGATTACATACGATGGTATAGATGTACATCAGCAGCCTGATGTGAAACAAAAGGTTGTATATGTTCCTGATTCTACGAATCTACTAAACAGCTACACAGTAAAAGAAATTGCTGCGTTTTACAAAGCAACATACGAGCATTTTGATGAAGCGTATTTTTATGCTCTTTTGGATCGCTTCAATTTGCCAAGCCGCCGCATCCGCAGCTATTCACGCGGCATGAAGGCGCTGCTTGCGATGATTCTTGCCTTTTCGGCCAAAGCGGAATATATCATTCTCGATGAGCCGACAAATGGACTTGACCCGATTGTCAAACGGCAGCTCCTGCAATTTATTATCGAAGAGGTTGCAGAGCGCGAAATTGCTGTGCTGATTTCGACGCATCATCTAGATGAGGTGGAAAAAATCGCAGACACGATTATAATGCTCAAGGATAGCAAAATTGCTTCGATTACCTCCCTGGAATCCGCGCAGCAGCATTACGCCAAGCTTCAGGTTGCCTTTGAGCACTCCCTGCCTCAAAAGCTAGAAAATTTGCATCATGCGGTTCTTGTTAATAAAACAGGCAAGGTATATACGTTTCTCATACAAGGAAATGTGGCAGCGACGGTTGAGAAGTTTAAAAAGGAACAGCCGCTTTTGCTGGAAATATTGCCACTGTCGCTTGAGGACATTTTTGTAACGATACTTGGAGGTGAAAGCCATGTTTCATAAGGCGTTATGGATGCGCAATTATAAGCAGGGGAAATGGGCGATGCTTGCGCTTTGGCTGATTACGCTTTTCTTTTTGCCGTTTTCATACTATCAAAGTGCCGTTGATCAGGAATATATGCAAAAAAATTGGGGTGTTGTATTTGGAGGGAATGGTCCATACTACTACAGCTATTCCTTTTATGCCGGCGAGTTCATCATCCCGCAGATTGCTGTGCTTCTTTTCTTGTCAGCTTCCCTCATCGGCTGGGAGAGAAGCAGCGGATCAATTGATTTTCTCTTTTCGCTCCCGTTTCAAAGAAAGGATATTTTTCTAGTAAAATGGCTATTTGGCTTTTTCAATATTACCGCACTGCATGCAGTTTGTTATGGACTGATGTATTGGATTAAGAAAACAACGATGCATGACCAATATCAGGATTTTACACATTTTAGCAAATATTTTCTTGTTTCTTATCTTGTGTTAACAGGTGTGTATACATTTTGCTTGTTTATCGGGACAATCGCTGGCAGTGTTGTATCGCAAGCAATCCTTGGATCTATTTTCTTATTGTTACCGTTTGGCTTGTACGTTCTTATCAGTGAGGTGGTCCTCATACACACTGAAGGATATGGTCTCCCATATGATGAAACGATCCGTAAATTGATGATTGCCGCTTCACTGCCACTACAGCTAGAGAGTATTAACATTCAATATGACTTTCATCCAGACTCCAAATCACAATATATGCATCTGCACTCGCTGTATATGCTGCTTACACCCGTTCTGTATACAATCAGCAGTTTATGGCTTGGAGTCAAGCTCTATATAAAAACACCAAACGAAGCAAATGGAAAAATTCTATTATTCCAGGCACTCTCTAAAATCTTTGTACCATGTGTGATTGTGTGCTGCAGCTTGCTAGGCGGTCTTCTATTCTCTGACCCCTCTAGCTCATCAAGCTCGCTTATTTCCTTTTACATAGCAGCCATTATTGCTGGGAGCATCACGTATATCATCATGAAGAGATTCATAAACAGCAAGCTCGCTTGGAACGGAAAACAATAAGAAAAAGGACTTGAATCAGCCATCTTACCTGCTTCAAGTCCTCTTCTCCTTTATAAAACCCGCTCAATTAATTCAACCATAATCTTCATTTCTTCATTGCTCAAATCCGCAAATTTTTCCCGATAATATGCTTTCCTGACATTTTCCAGCTTTTCAGCCACTTCCTGTCCTGTTTTGGTAATTTCTAAATATACAATCCGTCGGTCAGAGTCAGAGCGTTTACGCATCACAAGGTTCTTTCGTACGAGACGATCTGTAACGGCAGTAATGTGACTTGATGTTACATTGACCTCTTGTGCGATTTGGGAAGCCATTTGTGGGCTTTTTGCGTATAACGCGCGTAAAACAGAAAATTCATTCCAAGGCATATGTTCAGAAAACAATTCATTAATATCATTATGCAGCATACGAATCATTTTTCTAAATGACATAGATAGTTCTAAAATAAGCGTTTCTCGTTCTTCTTTCACTAGTCTCGACCCTTTATCTTCTTGATTTTCATTTATTATAATGTATGTTGCTTCTTGTTGTATACTTTTTCCGAGAAATTTACGTGATTATGTTAGATTTTTATGTGTAACGCCCCTTTTGATTTACTTTAATTATAAATTATGTATATTTTTAACAATAAATCTGCCATGATGGCGTTATATTTTACAGTATGCTCCTGCAAATTTTTCCACTGCATTCTTCATATATTTTAGAGAAAAAGAGAAGAGAGGTGCTAACAATGTACCATATGAACCCGTATCCATATACAGACTATCGTCCTGCAAGAGAGGGCTCTGTAACTGTACAAGGAGAAGGAATTGCGACGGCAAAACCCGATGTAGTTGTTTTGACGATTGGCGTGATGACTGAGGATAAAAATGTGAAGGCAGCACAGGAGGAAAATGCCCTTCGCTCTAATGCCTTGTTACAAGCATTGCAAAATCTCGGTATCCAGGAAAAGGATATACAAACTATTTCCTATACGATTACGCCCGAGTATGATTACAAAGACGGTGTCTCCTCTTTACGCGGCTATCGAGTGGAGCATTTATACGAGGTAACTGTTTTGAATGTGCAAAAGGCAGGCGAGGTGTATGACGCAGCAATTGAGGCAGGGGCTAATATTGCTCGCGATCTAAATTTCCGCGTGTCCGATCCTGGCTTATATTACGAGCAAGCTTTAACACGCGCTGTTTTGAATGCCCAGGCAAAAGCAAAGACAATTGCTGAGACATTGCAGGTGAATGTAAGCCCTATACCTGTTTCTCTCGTGGAGGAGGGGGGCCCTGTACCGCAGCCGCTGATTGGATACGCAGCGGCTTCTCCAAAAGCTGCCACGCCCATCGAGCCTGGAGAACTAACAATTAAAGCACGAGTGCAGGGTGTTTTTACGTATATGTAACGCAGCGCGTGATCTTTGTTTTTATCTTGCACTTTAAGAAAGTATAAATTTCTAACTGGAAGCCAATTCGACGTAGTTAGAAATTTTAGGAACAAAGTGTAAGTGCAACTACGCCTCTGTCTTCGCCCAAGAGCAGGGCTCGCCAATCGGCGAGTTTTCTTTAAAGAACTCTTCGGCACAGAAGATAAAAAGAAACTTCTGTGCCGAAGTACATACGGAAAGCTTCCAGGAAACCAGCTTCGTCCGACCCGCGAGTTTTCTTTACACTGTAAGAAAGTATAACCTTTCGGGGTGATGTCTAGCTCCCAAGGCCCAAAATGGCAGGCCTTGGGAGCTTTTCTTATTTAAACCAGCCCTTTTTTCGAAACCAAAGCAGCATCACCACAAAAATCGCCCCCATTAGCAGGAGACATCCATAATAACCGTACTTCCAGTCCAGTTCAGGCATAAATCTAAAGTTCATCCCATACACACCAGCGATAAAGGTGAGCGGCATGAAGATAGTCGAGAAAATGGTGAGTGTTTTCATAATCGTGTTCATATAGTTTGAGTTTAAGGAAAAGCAGCTATCACGAATATCTGCTGTTAGTTCTCGGCTCATTTCAATCATTTCTGCTAGCTTTAGCAGATGATCATGGATGTCCTTAAAATATATTTCATGGTCGCTCACATTATAAAATCGCTCCGAGTTGAGAATGCGGTACAATAAATCTCGCATTGGTACAATGGTCCTGCGCAGCTTAGATAAATCTGCCCGTATATCAAATACCTCTTCAAGCACGTCACCTGCTGATTCGCCGGTTAAACTATCATCGATATCATTTAGTCGATCTTCCAAAAAGTACACTGGCGAAAAATAGTTATCAACCATCTGGTCGATAATCATATGTGTTAAATGAAGCGGGCTTTGCTGCACACGTGTTCGATCTGATAGTTTTTCCCACGCGCGCTGCAGCGCCTTATCTTCATGAAAATGAAAGGATACAACATAGTTCTCACTAATAAATAAATCAATTTCACGAGGATCCAAGTCGTCTCTGGACAATGAATGCAGTACAAGAAAATGGTAACCCTCATAGAAATCAACCTTTGGCCGCTGCACATACTCTAAGCAATCTTCAATCGTCAATGGATGAAAGCGAAATGTATCCCGCAGCATATATGTATATTCTTCCTCTGTCGGCTCCGACAAATCAACCCAATACCAAGCAACATCTTTTTGCCGCGCTTCTTCCAGCGTCACATCATATACAACTTCTCCCGTATGATAAATTGCACAAATTCGAATCATAAATACCACCCCACCTTATTATAACGCAGAAAAAAACAAATCATGTAATCTGTGAAATCGTGTCTGTTCGGTTTCCCGTCTAAAAGCAATGCTGTAAAACTCGCTAATTGGCGAGCCGTTGGACAAGGACAGAAACGTAGTTGCACTTACACTTCATTCCTAAAATTTCTGATACGTTAAATTCTCTTCTAGCTGGAAATTTATACTTTCTTTCCTAAAGTGTAAAAAAGCTAAGGAAGCACTCCCTTAGCTTTTACACTCTCTAAAACACTTCCTTATTCTCCTACAATATCATAAACAAGCACTGGAGAAGCAACCTCTTCCTTGGAAATACGAATACTTTCGTATATTCTCTGCTTCACCTCTTCCACGTGTTCACTGTTGGCATACACCGTAACAAGCGGCTCCCCTTTTTTAACACTGTCTCCTACCTTTTTGCGCAGCATCAATCCGACTGCCAAGTCAATGACCGATTCCTTCGTTGCACGTCCTGCCCCAAGCAGCATCGCAGCTGTACCGATTTCATCTGCAACAATTTCCACAACATATCCGTCCTGCTGTGCTTCCAAGTCAAACACATACTTTGCCTGCGGCAGCTTGGATGGATCATCGACAACTGAAGCATCGCCACCCTGCGCAGCAAGGAATATTTTCAACGTTTCGAGTGCCGAGCCGTTTTGGATAGCTTCCTGCAAATTCACACGTGCCTCTTCTATAGACGGTGCTTTTCCCGCTAAATAGACCATTTGACTGCCAAGCGTTAAACAAAGTTCCTCCAAATCCTTCGGCCCTTGTCCGCGCAATGTATCGATGGCCTCCTGAACCTCAAGTGCGTTGCCAATCGCAAAGCCGAGCGGCTGACTCATGTCAGAAATTACTGCCATTGTTTTTCGTCCGACTGCATTCCCGATACGCACCATCGCCTCTGCTAATGCGCGCGCTTCCTCTGCCGATTTCATAAATGCGCCTGCGCCTGTTTTCACATCGAGCACAATCGCATCAGCACCTGCGGCAATTTTTTTGCTCATAATCGAACTGGCGATGAGCGGAATGGAATTAACAGTCGCAGTAACATCGCGAAGCGCGTAGAGCTTTTTATCAGCTGGTGTTAAATTGCCGCTCTGCCCGATTATCGCAATCTTATTTGTATTTACGAGACGAGTAAATTCTTCATTTTCAATCTCAACGTGGAAGCCGGGCACTGCTTCTAGCTTATCAATCGTACCGCCCGTGTGACCTAAGCCGCGCCCAGACATTTTTGCAACAGGTACGCTGAGAGATGCGACGAGCGGACCGAGAACAAGCGTTGTTGTGTCCCCCACTCCCCCGGTAGAGTGCTTATCGACCTTAGTTCCGTCAATGGCTGATAAATCAATTGTATCCCCGCTATGTACCATCGCCATCGTCAAGTCTGCACGCTCCTGGTCATTCATATCACGGAAAAATACCGCCATTGCAAAAGCGCTCATTTGATAATCGGGAATCGTTCCATTTGTGTATTCGTTAATGATGAACTGAATTTCCTCTGCAGATAGTATATATCCGTCTCGTTTTTTCGCGATCAAGTCAACCATTCTCATCCCGCATCACCCTTTTTATCATTTTTAGTAAAGAAAACTCGTCGATTGGCGAGGACAAAGGCGTAGTTGTCCTTATACTTTATTCCTAAAATTTCTCGCTACGTCGAATGGTCTTCCAGCTAGAAATTTATACGTTCTTAAAGTGCTAAGAAAACCCACGCCTTCACTTGCACGGAGGCAGGGCAGCACTAACAAATAGGTAGGGAGTTCAACCCAGTTCACTTACAATTTCTTTTACAAGAGATAAGAAATTTGCTTTCACTCGTTCTGTTGTTTCAATTACTTCCTCATGGTGTAACGGCTGGTCAAGAATGCCGGCCGCCATATTCGAAATACAAGAAATACCGAGAACCTGTAAGCCGGCATGGCGGGCCACAATAACCTCTGGAACGGTGGACATGCCGACCGCGTCGCCTCCAAGTGTACGCAGCATCCGGATTTCAGCCGGTGTTTCATATGTCGGACCTGACATAGCGACATAGACGCCCTCTTGCACCTTAATATTCAGGCGCTCCGCAACATCCTTGGCCATGCGGCGCAGCTTTTTGCAGTACGCTTCAGACATATCCGGAAAACGAACGCCAAGCTTAGTGTCGTTCGGACCGATGAGCGGGTTATTTCCGATGAAATTAATATGATCGGAAATGAGCATTAAATCACCGGGCTCAAAGGCCATATTTACACCTCCGGCTGCATTTGTCACGATTACCGTTTCAACACCAAGCTCCTTCATTACACGCACAGGAAACGTTACCTTGTGCATATCATAGCCCTCGTAGTAATGAAAACGCCCCTGCATCGCTGCAACTGAAACACCATGAAGCGTCCCAAACACGAGCTGTCCTGCGTGTCCTTCCACCGTCGATACCGGAAACTCTGGAATTTCGCTGTATGGAACCTTAACGGCATGTTCGATTTCATCAGCTAATACACCAAGACCGGAGCCAAGAATAAGTCCGATTTTTGGAGTGCTAGCAAATTTGCTTTGTAAATAGGATGCTGCTTTTTCAATAGATTCAAGGTTCATGAAAAGTCTCTCCTTATTGTAGCTCTTTTAGAAAACTAGTACCATGCGGCGGCAGCTTCACACCAAAGTTTTCAGCAACCGTCGCCCCGATGTCCGCAAACGTTTGGCGAAGCGGCAGCTCCTGCCCGCCATTTTTCATGCTTGGACTATAGACTAACAAGGGAACATATTCGCGCGTATGATCTGTTCCATGATGCACAGGATCATTTCCATGGTCCGCTGTAATGATAAGCAAATCATCCTCCTTTAGCGCAGGAAGCAGCTCTGCCAAACGCACATCATATTCCTCAAGCGCCTGACCATAGCCTTTTGGATCACGTCTATGACCATACAGCGCATCAAAATCGACAAGGTTTATAAAGCTCAGCCCCGTAAAAGACATCTGTGCTGTGTCTATTAGCTTATCCATACCATCCATGTTTGAGATTGTGCGCAGCGATTTTGTGACTCCTTCCCCATCATAAATATCGGCAATTTTCCCAATAGAAATCACGTCCAGGCCATTATCTTTTAATTCATTCATAACAGTGCGGCCAAACGGCTTTAGCGCATAATCATGACGATTTGGCGTCCTTTTGAAATTTCCCGGCTGTCCAACAAATGGACGGGAAATGATGCGGCCAATCATATATGGTTCATCTAATGTCAGTTCACGCGCAATCTTACAAACGTTGTACAATTCATCCAGCGGCACAATCTCTTCATGCGCCGCAATTTGCAGCACGCTGTCAGCAGATGTATAAACAATTAAAGCACCCGTTTCCATATGCTCCTTGCCAAGCTCATCCAAAATGGCAGTTCCGGATGCTGGCTTGTTTCCAATAAAGCTTCGGCCTGTGCGCTGCTGTAATTCATCTAACAGCTCTTTCGGAAATCCATTTGGAAATACACGAAACGGCTTATCAATGTGGAGTCCCATAATCTCCCAATGGCCTGTCATCGTATCCTTGCCAGCGGACTGCTCCTGCATTTTTGTATAATAGGCAAGCGGCTTGTCCGCTTTTTGGATTCCCGGCATCTCCCGTATGTTCCCAAGTCCTAACTTCTCCATGTTCGGCATATGCAAACCGTTCATATGCTCTGCAATATGTCCAAGCGTATCTGCTCCAAGATCATCATATTTTTCCGCATCAGATGCTTCTCCAATGCCAACTGAGTCCATGACAACAAGAAATATGCGTGTATATTTCACAATCTATCCCTGGTTACTGAAAATTACTAAAAGTTACATTTCATCCGCAAACCAAGAAAAACGGACTCCCGTGGCGATTCTCACGCCATTCCATTAGAGGGAGCAAAGCCCCCGTCATGAACCTAAAGTTCAAGACAGTCCAAGGCGCTCTGTTAGAGCCGGTTTGGTATGCAGCAAATCATTCCTTCCAACGGTAAATTCACTGCAAAATGTTCAGTACCAGGATTTACACCTCCTTAAATTGGAATCCTTGGTTTGTCAGTCGTAATGTTTTGTGAACCACATTCCATATTTTCCAGTAGTGGTTCTGTTTGAAACCTTCAATATTTTTGACAAATGTTATATATCGCTTCATGCTTTGCATCCCCTGTTTTGTTTTCTTTTCGGATTCTTCCATCGACCCGACTTTCCCTAACAAAACAGATTTCACAGTGGTTTGTAAGATTTGCAGCAGTTTCTTTGGAACCTCTTCCTCAAAATCTAAACCCCTTCTGCCAATCACGAATGAAGCGGCTTCATGTACGGATAGACCATACTGTTTACTGTACTTACATCTTCCAATGACAGACGTGTAAGCTGGATTCACCGTTTTTATTTTAAAACCATGTTTCAATCCTCTAGAAATCAGAGCAGATTGGATTTTTCGACTTGCAAATGCATGGGTAACCCGGTTCACTTTTTTATTGGTATCGTGTGTTTGCCCCATTTTCAAATCTTCCAGAACGATCGCACCGACATTCCATCCCAGTACATAATCAATGATTGTTTTTGCCATTTCACCTGCGATGTTGCTTCGTCTGTTAGACGACACATACTCCATCTCATGGCAGTAAAATGTTTTACTTTCGAGCAAATTCCCTTGCCCTGTAAGAACACTCACAGCGATGCGGTCCACATTTATATCAATACCAGCTACATATTGGGAAGAAATCTTTTCGTTCCATTTCAATAGGGAACCCGTAGTTTCTGCTTCATAGGTAATGTGGACATAATATACACCTTTCTTTTTCTTGATTTCAACAGAATACAATGGATACGATTCAATTGGCTTTCCCTTTGGGCTCATGCCTTTTACATGAGGCATTACGACATTCACTATTTCGTTGAAATATTTGTGAGGTATATGAATCGGAACCACAATCCTCGGCGCCTTTCGTTTCCCCTCTTCTAGCTGTAACGGATTTGCGATTTCCAGCACAAAAGATTCCGCCACATCATCATACACGATTCGTGTGTTCAAGTTCCCTTGTTTAGAAGCATCACCGCGGGAATACAGGGTATTAGAACGAATCTCCTTCCATTCTTCCTTCGATAACTTTCTTTTCATGCGAGCATAGAAGTTTTTCTTCCCTCCGAAAATAATAGAAGGCACGGTGTCGTTTTGGATATGTTGACGCAAGTCTTTGGCTTTTGTACGAAGCTTCTCCAATCGGGCACGCACACCAGCAATGCAAATGTCCAGAGAAACTTTCTTCGGCCTCTTTTTACCTGTCAGGTAGTCCGACAGTTTTTGTTCTGATTTTTGAATTTTAACTTCTGTATGTTCCAAATACGCAGGTAACAATTTCTTTTGACTCCTGATTATGGTTTGCGCTTGCAATACAGCATCTTCTGCGTATCGTTTATTGAGACGAAACAAAGAAGCAACTCGTTTGATTAATTCTCCATAATCAGCACCTTCTACAAGTCGATTAAAAGAGAAACGTATGGCAGAACTAAAAGTCTGTAACAAAAGGTCTAATGGATATTTCGATTCCTCTTTCTCGAAAGCAAGAACTGCTATCCTTGTGACTTTCATCCTTTCACCACCAAAAGCGAATATATGTTCTATTCATGTTATATACCATAGAACATTTCACTTCAAGAATAATGAAACCCTTAAGTAAAATTCGATAACATTTAATACCTTTTGGTCGTTTTTTAGTAACTGTTTTAACCTCCTAGGTCTATACCCTTACTGTTCTTAGTATGTACGAAAGTGTAAAAAACGCTGCACACTCTCTCGCTTAGACGTCTCTTGCAAATATCATATCATGCTTTTTCATATGCACATAAAATGTATTCCTTCTATACATAACCGAGTGTGCAACTCCTATTTTGCAGCCAACAAGCTTGTCTATTAACTGTTTGCCGCAAAATAATTCATAACCCCACTCACAATGCCAGCTGCCAGCTTTTTCTGAAATTCAGAGGATGCAAGTAGCTTTGCATCCTCCTGATTCGTTAAATAGCCCATTTCAACGAGTGTGCTAGGCACACGGGAATCACGCAGCACCTTAAAATTACCGAATTTTGAAGAACGAAGCGGCAAACCTGTTTCTGCTGTAATCGCTGCTCCAAGTGCTTCGGCTGCCTCCTTATCTCGAAACGGTGTAAAATAATATGCCTCTACACCGCGTACATTTGCATTTGCAGGAAATGCGTTCGCATGAATACTTACAAATAAGTCAGCATCGACATTATGCGCAACAGCGGGACGACAGCTTAAATCTTTTACATAGCTTTCCTCGCTGCACTCCTCATCCTTTTGTCTCGTTAAATATACCTTGTAGCCTTTTTCTTCAAGAAGTGCTTTCGTATAAAGCGAAACCTGCAGCACGATATCCTTTTCCACAAGGCCGTTCAACTCAAAGCCGGGATATTTGCCTCCATGTCCCGGGTCGAGAACAACAATCTTCTCCGCTTGCCTTTGTTTCAGCTCAAACACATTCCAATAAAGCAAGAATGCGAGCAAGCAGGCAATTACGATGCTGAGCGTTATAAAGAATTTTTTCATCACCATCTGTCCCTATTTCTGATTGTATATACGTACTTATTCGGGAAAAAATAGAAAAAAACCTTCATCGAGATGAAGGCTACTTTACTTCTATGGTTTGTTCCTTATGTGTGTGGAGTCCTCCCTTTTTCACATGCACTGTTATATGGTACGTGCCTGCTTCAAAAGCAAATGAAGCCTCGTATTGCCCGTTCGCACCTTCTGTTGCGGATATGTATTCGTGCTTGGCTGCGCCGTCCTTCCAAATTTCAAACTCTACTTGCGCGCTAGTAAGTGCACTGCCGCTATGCTGCACCTGAGCCTGTAAAGGGGACGCTTTGCCGGCTTGGATTTGATCGGCCGTTAACTGGATTGCTGTATCGTTATCATGATGTTCCTGCTCCGCTTGTTCATGCGATGCCGCCTGCCCGGTGCCAACCGTAATTTGTACCGTTGGCATCACATGCATGTCCCTTGCATTTGTATGCGCTGTAATATGATACACGCCATCCTCAGGGAATGTTTTGTCAACTGTATACACACCATTTCCCTTTGCTTTGGCTGTAAGCATTTCGTGCTGCTCATCGCCATCTTTCCAAATTTCAAACTTTACATCATCCGCATCGTTTACCGCTTTTCCGTCCTGCGTTACGATCGCTTGTATTTCTGTATGCTCATGCGCCTTTACTGCTTCTGGCACTGTTTTCACTTCGACCTTCACTTCTTTTGGCAATTCATTTGCTGCTTCGTTATTATGATCTTCATGTCCGCCGCTGCAGCCTGCTAGCACAAGCAGGAAAACGGCAATCATTATCCAATATTTTCTCATCTTTGTCACCTCTGCGTTTCAGTATAAACTACCGCTGCTACAGAGTCCACTGAACGGGTGGAAAAGAAAGTGAGAAATGTTTGTGAAGTATTTGTGAAAATACTGAGATGTATGAAAACGAAAACATCCCTCTTAGTTCTAATACCCTAAAAGGGATGTTTTCGTTACTTGACAACTGATTGTATTATAGCGTCTTGCTTTCTTTATACAACACTTGACTTTTTATCATAGAACGAAGGACGCTCCGGAAGGGAAATCGGAACAATTTCACCTGAATGCTTCGCTTGTACACAAGCATCCGATGTTACGGCTACAACATAGCCATCCCAAGCTGATGGTCCATGCACTTCCTAATGCTCTTGCTGTTGCGATAGAATGATGGTCTAATGAAAGGAAACATGTAGAATACAGTCTCCTTTCATCATCCCTAAGCAGCGATTACTTCTTATATTTCGCGATGAACTCGTCTACATTTTGTGCTGTTACGAGTTGGTACGGTACGATTACATTCTCTACCTTTTCGCCCTTCGCTGCTTTTACAGCTGTATCGATACTAGCTGCGCCTTGACCAACCGCATCTTGGAATACTGTTACTTCGAGCTTCCTAGCTTTCACAAGATCTAGAGCAGCTGGTGTCGCATCAATACCTGCAACTAAAATGTCATCTAGCTTTCCTGCCGCTTCGATTGCTAAAATAGCACCTATTGCCATTTCATCATTATTCGCGACTACTGCATCAATTTTCTTTCCGCTTTGCAGCCAGTTTTCCATCAATTTCATAGCGTCTGGACGGCTCCACTTTGCTGAGCTTTGTACAGTAACCTTCATATCAGAATGCTTAGCGATGATTTGTTTATTTCCTTCTGTGCGCTTAATTTGTGCCTCATGACCCAACTCGCCATCCATAATGGCGATATTGCCTTTTCCATTCAGTTGTTTTGCTACCTCTTCCATTTGGATCAATCCTGATTCAATCGATTCGGAGCCAACATAAGCAGTTGCTTTTTCCACACCGTCAAATGTCTGGTTAGATACAATAATAGGAATGTTTTCTGATGCAACGCGATCTACAATATCTACTGCAGCAACTGTATCAACCGGAGTAAAAATAATAGCATCTACTTGTAATTCAATGAAATTTTCGATTTGGTTCATCTGCTTTGCGCTATCATTTTGAGCATCGCTGTACATAAATTCATACTCTGGATACTTTTCTTGCTCTTTCTTCATTGCATCGATCATGTACGTACGGAACTCATCACTAAAGTTAGATAGCGAAACTCCTATCACCTTTTTACCACTTGACTTTCCTTCTGCTTCTTTTCCTTTTCCGCTTGTAGTCGCACTCCCACTGCTGCAAGCTGACAGTACCAGCATCATGATCAGAGTGAAAATCGCTACCAGTTTTCTGCTTACCTTCATTACCCATTCCTCCTGCGTTATCATGTAATAAAAGCACCTGTATGTAACCGTTTACTTTTCCAGTTTGTATAAAACCCTAAAAGTAAGCGTTTACATCTCTAAGTATATTACACTCTAGTATAGGAGTCTTTATCTTACACAGACAGCTTTTTGTCTCTTAAAGACAGTTTTTTCTCATAGGATTAAAATTTTTATCTTATGATGATATATTTTTGTCTTTTAGAAACAGCTTATTTAATCGTCATACATTGTGAGAATGTATATATTTCCCGCTGCGTCAAATTCGCTTCCAGCTGGTTCTTAAAGTATAAAAAACAGGGCATATCACTATGCCCTCGGATGAAACTGCTTATATACATCCTTCATTCTCGCTTTTGACACATGCGTATAAATTTGCGTGGTGGAAATATCGGCATGCCCGAGCATCTCCTGTACTGCACGTAAATCCGCTCCATTTTCTAGCAAATGTGTTGCAAACGAATGCCGTAATGTATGCGGAGTTAGCTCCTTTTCAATACGGGCTTCCTTAGCCATCCCCTTTAAAATCTTCCAAAACCCTTGGCGTGACAAGCGTTCTCCGCGAAGATTCAAAAACAGAGCATCTGTTGCGTTTTTTCCGAGCAGTTCTCTTCTCCCTCGTTCAATATAACGCCCAACTGCCTCAATTGCTAGATTGCCAAGTGGGATGATACGCTCTTTCCTTCCTTTTCCCAAGCAACGCACAAAGCCCATCGTTAAATGAATGTCAGATATATCCAGTTGGATAAGCTCTGAGACACGCAAGCCAGTTGCATATAACAGCTCTAGCATCGCTTTATCACGCAGGCCAAACGCCCCGCCCTGCTTCGGTGCATCAAGAAGTGCTTCGACCTCGGCAACGGACAATACTTTTGGCAGCTTCCTCTCTCCCTGCGGAGTCTCAATATGTACCGATGGATCCCGCTCTACCACGCGCTCCCGCAGCAAAAACTGGTGAAATGAGCGAACGGATGCAATATGACGGGCAATTGTTTTAGACGATTTATTTGCATCCTTTAAGCCTTGTAAAAAGCCGATAATATGCAGACGCGTAACCTCAGCAAGTGATGAAATTTGCTCCACCTTTTGTAAATACTTAATATAGCTTTTTAAGTCTCTTTCATACGAAACAATCGTATTTTGCGAAAGTCCCTTTTCTACCAGCATATAATGCATATAATCTTTCAACTGATCTTCCACGTTTTCCTACTCCCCGTTTTCATAGAAGAAAATCACCCGGTCCATCCAATTATTCGCAACGGAACCATGCATGCCCGATACTTCCTCTATTGATTCTCCTGTCGGCTTATCGTAGCGATGATAGTTTTGATATTCTTCATTTACCCATAGTATAGCGAAATAAAACAAAAGCGTACAACCTACAAACAGTATAAAAACCTTCACAACATCAAACATAACCTTCATTGCTTGGCGCATCCTGTTCCTCCATTGATAAGTTTTAGCGCAAGCCTATTAGCTAGCGCACCCTTACTACAACATATGCCAAGCCTATAAAAATTTATACGTTTTTAATAAAGAAAACTCGCCGATTGGCGAGCCCTGCCCCCCGGGCGAAGACAGAGGCGTAGTTGCCCTTATACTTTATTCCTAAAATTTCCGACTACGTCGAATAACCTTCTAGCTGGAAATTTATACTTTGTTCCTAGAATTTCTCATTACGTCGAATTGGCTTCCAGCTAGAAATTTATACTTTCTTAAAGTATAAAAAACCCTCTTCCCCAGAATGGGAAGAGGTTATGTTTCTTGTTGGACGAGCTTTTCTTGACACGCATGACACATGCCATAAAAGCTTAAACGGTGATCCTTCACCTTAAAGTTCCAAGTTCTTTCCACTTGTTTCTCTACTTCGCCGAGCAAATCCTCTTGAATTTCTTCCACAGCACCGCATTCCGTACAAATTAGATGGTGATGGAAACGAGTCGCACCCTCTTGACGCAAATCATAGCGTGATACGCCATCGCCAAAGTTGATTTTATCAACAATTTTTAACTCTGTTAATAATTCCAAAGTCCGATACACAGTCGCAAGTCCAATTTCCGGCGATTTTTCTTTTACGAGGAGGTACACATCTTCCGCACTCAAATGGTCTTCTTCGTTTTCAAGCAGAACGCGTACAGTTGCTTCCCGCTGTGGTGTCAATTTGTAGCTTGCTGCATGCAATTGCTTCTTAATTCGTTCGATTCTGTCTTCCATTTTGGGCTACTCCCTCCCTCGCCATTCTTACACCATTATATCAGAAGAAGGGATACTGTCAAAAGGAAATACTGAAAATTAACTAAGGATTGTTATCATATAAGAATTATTTTTCATTAATGGTTTCAATAACAACCTTCATGAAGGAAGGTGATACATACGATTCCACCATAGAAGCGCCTGCAAGCACAATGCCAATGATAAGAAAGAACACGGTATACTTCGTAAATAATGGCAGAAATGGTTCGTGCAGCTTTCGCACGAATTGATGACGGATCAGCCGCAGCGAAAAGCTCACCGCAATCACTGTCGTTATAATAAAAGTAGGAATGATAATAAAGTTTTGCGGCATGATAGCGACAGCTGATAATAAAAAACCGCTCCAGCCAAGCTGGCTTACAAGAAAACCAACTGTAAATCCGACAACAACCCCCTTTAAAAATAACAGCACAAAAATAAGAGGCAAACCAATCATAGAAATGCCAAGCAACCAAATAAAGCCAATATATTTCAAATGGGAAAAATAGCTTTCCTGAAACATCTCAATTGGCTGTGCAAACTGCCCCTGTGAGACTTGTCCAAAAAAACGGTTTAAATAAAAATATAAATCCTGCTTTTGACTCGCATGCAGGCTATTTACGACAATTGCTCCAAAAATGACGCCCATCAGCAGCAGGACAGAGACAAATAAATAAAGCGAGGAATGAGCTTGTATATGGGACATTGCTCTCTCCCGCCACGATTGCTTTCTGACCATCTCTTTCCCTCCATTTCTTTTCTAGTAAATTGTATGAGAGAAAAGAGAGAGTATGACTAGGAATGAAAAAAGAGACGTGCGTAATAGGGTTATTAATTAGTACGATTTAAATGCTGCATATGCTGGATTAGCAGAGCACCACTGATTGCCGCCAAGATTATACCAGCCGTTTGTTTCCCCGTATACCTTATAAGTCTCGTTTTTGTGCATTACACGGATAATACTATGCTGCATACTAGGACCACTGCGCAAATTCAAATCAACAAGCAATTTAATTTCTCCTATAGCTTGCAAAGACGGAGTAAAGGACACATATACTGGATTAGCGGAGCACCATTGGTTACCGCCAAGATTATACCAGCCGTTTGTTTCCCCATATACCTTATAAGTCTCGTTTTTGTGCATTACACGGATAATACTATGCTGCACATTAGGGCCGCTGCGCAAATTCAAATTAACAAGTAATTTTATCTCCCCGATAATTTGTGGAAATGGAGTAAAAGACACGTATGCTGGATTGGCAGAGCACCATTGATCACCGCCAAGATTATACCAGCCGTTTACTTTGCTTCCGTATACCTTCCATTGGGAGCCTTTTGGAAGCTGACGCAATACAGGATAGGACATCTCCGGCCCCTTTCGTAAATTTAGCGCTTCTGTTATAACAGTAACAATTCCTGTAACAGTAGAAGAAGGCTGTTGATTATCGTATTCATATAAACGATAACGCTCAATTAATTGGATAAGAAGATCTTTATAGCTTGGATCACTTGTATAACCAGCATCTTGTATTTTTTTGCATGCGCGTTTATAATCGGTTTCCCCAATTACGTTTTGATATCGCTGAGACTGAACAAGAAATTTTGTATGATCTTCTAGACTTTCTTCCCAGGAATGGTATTTTCGGAATACAGCAATTGTTCTATAGGGATTTCCATTTGCATCATGCTCCGTTGTTTCCAGAGTGATGCTCCCTGCTGGTCCTGTCCCTTTTATCCCAAACAAATTATTTCCTTTCGTAGCAAGTTCCGACTTTCCCCAGCCACTCTCTAAAATGGCTTGTGCGATGGTTAAAGATGCTAGGATTCGCAAAGATTGCATACCTGTTACAGCGTACGGAGCAATTTTATCTATAAATTGTTGTGTATCCATCACTCACCTCGTAATCTATTAATTTTTGTAATACAGCATTATGGCTATATCTTCCTTATTAACTTATGTAAAAACTTTGCATCTGATTGGACAACTATGACATACGCTTAAGCTTTTTGACTTAATAAAATTATATGATCGACTAACTTAATGAGGCTATTGCTAAACAAAACAGCTACCCCCCTCAAGGCCAATATCATAAATAAAGAAAACCCCTGCCCTCGGGCGAGGACAGAGGCGTAGTTGTCCTTATACTGTATTCCTGAAATTTCCGACTACGTCGAATTGACTTCCAGCTGGAAATTTATATTTTCTTACAGTGTAAGAAAGAGGAGCTGTCCTTTTTAAGGCGAAAAGGAATTAGGATATAATTGAAGAACATATCGGATTGGAGGAACAGCAATTGAATCTATTAGATATGGCTGCGATAGGCCTGCCAATGACCATTGTTATCTTAACGTTGATTGGATTTTATAAACTATTCATAAAAAAGAAAAACGTCACAGCTTTTTATACACCGTTCGATGAAATCACGGGGCAAACGCCCATTGCATTTCATGAGGAGCAGCATGTGGTAGAAGAGGATGAGGGTGAGGCAGACGGTAAAGATAAGCATAACAAGGGAAGAAAGAGACATCCGTAATGGTTGTCTCTTTCTCATTGTCTTACTTTTTCAGCTGTAAATACTGCATCGCAAGAATTGTTTTCGCATCATGAATACGCTGCTCCTGAATCAATTCCCATGCTTCTTCTAATGTTACCTCCAACAAATCAACAAATTCATCTTCATCCAAATCCGCTTTATCTTCCTTCTTTGTTAGGCCTGTCGCCTCGTATAAATAGACGATTTCATCTGCAAAACCTGGTGATGTATAAAACGAGTATAAAAGCTTCATATCCTCACATATGTATCCTGTTTCCTCTTCCAGCTCCCGCATCGCCGTTGTAAGAGGAGCCTCCCCTTGTTCCAGCTTGCCTGCCGGAATTTCTACAAGCGCCTTTTCCATCGCTTTTCGATATTGCTCAACAAGAACAATTTTCCCCTCATCTGTCACGGCAATAACAGCAACCGCTCCCGGATGCTTGACAAGCTCACGTTTGCTGGAAGCCCCATTTGGCAATACTACATCATCTACACGTACTTGAATAATACGGCCATCATAAATTGGCTGGGTTGCTGTTGTTTTTTCTTCAAATTTATGCACAATGTCATCTCCTTGTTCTATTCATTAGGTTCTCTTCATACATTCTATCACAACTCTTAAGGAGGAAAAAAATGAAAGTATATCTACTAGAAAACAGAATTATGCTCGTCGGCAAAGCATGGGAGATTCGCAACAAGCTCAAGGAATATAGCAAACACTACACAACCGTTTCCGAGTGGCTACAGGAAATGAAAAGGTAAACTGTTTGTATCCGTATTCCTCTCTCGCTTACAATAGAAGCAAGGAGGGGTGTGCATGAAAAAACGTCAATTAGGAAATTCAGATTTATTTGTAAGCGAGGTAGGATTGGGCTGCATGTCGCTTGGCACAAACGAAGCAGAAGCGCTCCGTATTCTTGACGCTGCCTTTACGGAAGGGATTAACTTTCTCGATACTGCCGACTTGTATCACTACGGCTTAAACGAAGAAATTGTCGGAAAGGCGATTCGCGATAGACGAGCTGATATTGTGCTTGCGACAAAGGTTGGCAACCGCTGGACAGAGGAGAAAAACGGTTGGTTTTGGGATCCATCCAAAGCATACATAAAGGAAGAAGTAAAAGAGAGCCTGCGCCGTCTAGGAACGGACTATATCGACTTGTATCAGCTACATGGCGGGACAATTGAGGATAACATCGAGGAAACAATTGAAGCGTTTGATGAGCTGCAAAAGGAAGGCGTTATTCGTTATTACGGAATTTCCTCAATCCGCCCGAACGTGATTCGAGAGTATGTAAAGCGATCCAATATTGTGAGCATCTTAATGGAATACAGCATCCTAAACCGCCGCCCGGAGGAATTATTTCCTTTTCTCAAAGAGCATCATGTAAGCGTCATTGCGCGTGGTTCAGTTGCGAAAGGATTGCTTACGAATCACAACGTAGGCAAACTTGAAAATGCGCGAGATAAAGGCTATTTATCGTATCGTTATGAAGAGCTTGAACGTACATTGCAAATCGTGCAAACTGCTGCACCTAATCGTCCGCTTGAGGAAATTGCTGCGCAGTACTGCCTGCACGATCCTGTTGTTGCTTCCATTATCCCGGGGGCAAGCTCTATAGAACAGCTCCGCGCAAACGCAAATGCTGGACAAGCCGCGCCTCTTACAGCACAGGAGTACGAACACATTCAAGGTACAACAAAGCAAGATTTGTATGAGCTGCATCGCTAGGAGAAATGCTATTCTGCTTTTTGTTTAGGTACTCCAAAAGACACCTCATGTGTCATTTGGAGTATTTCTTTTGTACTTTAAGAAAGTATAAATTTCCAGCTAGAAGTGAATTCGGCGTAGTAGGAAATTTTAAGAATACAGTATAAGTGCAACTACGCCTCTGTCTTCTCCCAAGGGCGGGGCTCGCCAATCGGCGAGTTTTCTTTATACTTTAAGAAAGTATAAATTTCTAGCTGGAAGCCAATTCGACGTAGCGAGAAATTGTAGGAACAAAGTATAAGTGCAACTACGCCTCTGTCTTCTCCCAAGGGCAGGGCTCGCCAATCGGCGAGTTTTCTTTACACAGTTCCAAAACTTTCTCTTTTACTAACCCAATTAGCAGCTAGATAAATCAACATATAAATGGGAAGGGAATATGCGTATTGCCAATGAATTTTTGTATATAAGCCCGTCCATTCAAATATGGGTTCTCCGATGAATGCGACTATTAGTCCGTAACAGATGGCTTTTTTTAGAGGAGATATATGTGGTCTAAATTGTATCAATAATGTCATAGTCACTGGAAAAAGTGCGAAATCCCATGGTGCATACGAGGGAATAGTAGGTATAACTTTCCCTGCATAATACCATAATCCTAAAACAACACCGCAAAAGTCAAACCAAGAGCATACAATAATGATGAAAAAGGCAGTAAACATGAAACGAGCACGGTTTGCTTTATCAATCCATCTCCACCAGATGACCCACGGAAGAATAGTAAGTCCGACAGATAGCCACCAGTCCCAGTGCAGAAATGTATGCTCCTTCCAGTAAGTGAAGTATGCTTCATTTGCCTTATGGACTATGCGATAAAACTCTTCAATTTTATGCGTGTTTTTTTCCAAACGAAAGTTCTTCATCCTCTAATTCACCATTTTCGTATAGTTTACATGTGTGTAAAGCAGAAAAATCCTTCATTTGACAAATGTATGTATTCCTTGTGCCTTCGTATCTCCTCTTAGACCCGGGCTACGCCTAATGCTGTATGCTCCCACAAAATCTTTTCAACAGCTTCCCATTGATAGTCTTCGCATCGTATCATCAGCACGACTTCTGAGGTGATTTGTTTGTTTCCTCCCGGCCTCTTTTTAACCATCCATAATTTAATCAAGAACCCTGCAAGTAAACCTGTAACCGCTCCAATAATTCCCCAAATGATAGGTCCCCATTTTAGTGCATATCCATAAATTGCACCTAAGAGCATGGTACATGTCCCTAATATGGCTGACGCATCAAACATACTAAAACCGTCTGCCTGGTGAATCGTATCAAATAGTTGCCTCGGTCCCATCCTCTTATTAAGGGGAACTGCAAATATCTGTTCTTTTGGAATCCCCTTCTGTTCCAGTGAGCTAATAGCAAGTTCAATAAAAATGGAATTTTCAAATGTTGTGATCACTAACATACAGATATCCCCTCCTGCTAGATAGGCAGCTTGAAATTAGGGTTTTGGTAATTGCGACGTAAGTAGTTCGATAGCTCTTTTTCAAACAACTTATTGTATTCAACCGCTGAAATATAGGAATCGTACACGATAAATACATATATGGACGGGAGGTACATCGCCCATTGCATATTTATGATCTGTTTCGCTTGCGCAAACTCCCCAAGCATCGTAAATTGAATTGCCTCCGGGATATGTCCAAAGTACAACACCATGATTGTGTATCCAAAAACAAAGAAACCAGTGATAATTTTATGAACATACAAGTGTCCGAGTCCAGGCATGAGAAACGACCATGCTAAAGCAACCCATGGTTTACGCTTATCTAAAGAGTTAATAGCCCAAGATCCCATATTCAAAGGAGGGATGGGCGCATCTTCCCAATCTGCTAATAGGTAGAGTTTATTATGATCAACAGTCACTCGGTAGCTGTCCCATATTCCAAACATATAAATTCCTACATACAGCATAAGCCATTTTTCATCAAGGACTTTCTTAGCCGTTTCAAAATCTCCTAGTAAAGAATAGAGGATACCAAGGTTGACATTCGCCATATTGTTAATAAATGCTTCCCACGTAATGAGGATAAAAGCCGCTGCATACCGGTGCAGCAACAGATGTCCAAAACCTGGGTATGAAAAAGCAAAAAAGCTGATAACCCAAGGGTTTCGCAGGTGAAGTTGTGACGTGGTAAATTGGGATATATAAGCTCTTGTTCTTCGAGAAGGAGGCATTTGATTCATAGCATTTACTCCTAATTGCTACGTTTCTCCATTCGTATATATTTCTTTTTCATCGGAGAACGTATCATTTTCAAAATCATGCAGTCTGTTATATTCCAGTCCAAAAGCACTGAAATGAACTGGAGGTTTATTCCTTTCTCTTTGAAGCGATTTTAGCTGTTGGCATAGATCTCACTTCTACAATTCCTTTTCTTTAGTATCGTTCTCATTCTTTTAGATTTTCAAACAAAAATTTCCGGTTACGCTGAATTCGCTTCCAGCTGGAAATTTATGCTTTCCTAAAGCATAAAAAAGAGGCTGCCCCTTAGTCAGCCTCTTTCTATCCATTTTCTTAATTTGATTGAGCCAAAACCTCTGCTTTTTCTTCTTCATCCCCAGCCTTTTTTCCTGTCTTTCTGTCAGACAGTTTAATTTGCGGCAGAAGAAGCGTGAATATTGCCCCGATAGCAATAATAACTAATCCGACTAGGAATACGCTATGGAGAGAGTCCATTAACGATGCTTTTAAGATAGGAGTCATTTTTTCAGCCAATGCTGCCGGCAGCTGTTGCAAAGCTTCTGGGCTGAACAATGACTGCAATAGCCCCTCTGGATTTGTTGCAATCATTTCTTTAAACTTAGTTACCATTCCGCTTGCCTGTGCTGGCAATGTATTTAAGAATGGTACAAGCTTGTCATTAAGCGCCGTACCTGCTTGGTTATTCATGACAGCCCCTAAAATGGTAATACCAAACGTACCGCCGATGGAGCGGAAAAACTGACTGGAGGATGTAACGACTCCGAGCTCCTCCCTCGAAAAACTCTCCTGTAACGCAAGAGTAAGCAAGGGCATGACTAAGCCCATTCCGAAACCGATTACTGCCATATAAGATGTTGCTACAAGCTTTGCTGTATCCATATCTAATGTGGTAAGCAGCCCAAAGCCGCCCGCCATAACAAGCATTCCAATAATGATTTGAATTTTAATTCCAATTTTATAGACAAGTTGCCCGCCAATAATACTTGTAATGATCATTGAAACCATCATCGGCGTCATAATCATTCCAGATTCCGTGGCACTTACACCAACAATGCCTTGCATAAAGAACGGCACAAATGTAATTGCCCCAAACATCCCGATACTCATGAAAAAGCCGATTAAATTCAAAGATGTAAAGGTTCTATTCTTAAAGAGATACATTGGTAAAATCGGTTCTTTTGCCTTTATTTCTGCAATAACGAAGCCCACTAATCCCATTAGAGCGAGTACGAATAAGCCGAGAATTTGCCAGGAATCCCAAGCGTAGTCCTTGCCGCCGAGACTTAATGCAAGCAACAAACTCACAACCCCAACAACCATTGTGAACATACCGGCAATGTCAAACTGAATCGGCCCTGTATGCTTGCGCCCCTGTAAGCCTAACGCAATTAGAATGGTCGCAATAATTCCAACAGGAAGGTTAATATAAAACACCCATTTCCAGTTCCAAGCGTCTACAATCCAACCGCCAACTTGTGGCCCAATAACCGAAGCAAGACCGAAAATCGCCCCAAACACACCTTGAAATCTGGCACGCTGCGCTCCTGTAAACAGGTCTCCGACAACAATCATTGCCATCGGCATTAGCACGCCGCCACCGATGCCCTGCAAACCGCGATAAATGATAAGCTGTGTCATATTTTCAGCCATTCCGCATAAAGCAGAAGCAATCATAAAAATAATAAGTCCTGTTACGTATACAACCCTGCGCCCTAGCAAGTCAGCTAATTTCCCCGCAATTGGCACAACGGTTGTAGATGTCAGCAAGTATGCTGTTGTCAGCCATGTCATCATGCTTAGTCCGCCTAAATCACCAACGATCCGCGGCATCGCTGTTCCGACAATTGTACCGTCTAGTGCGGAAAAGAACATCGCAATGATGAGCCCAACCAGCAACAAAGTACGCTTGTTATCTTTTGCTTGTTCCACCATCTGATGATTTCCCCTCTTCTTTTTTATTCTTATCAAAAACTGTTATCTGCGCGAGCTTCTCTGCCATCGCTGCCATTGTTTCTAGCTCTTCTCGATCCAAATTCGATAAGTAGCGCTGCACAACAGCTTTTCTTGCCTCAATTACTTGCGTTAGCTTTTCTTTTCCCAGTTCCGTCAAGGAAATATTTACAACACGCCGATCCTTTGTATCGTGCTTGCGTTCTACAAGTGCATGCTGCTCTAAACGGTCTATCATAAGAGTTACCGCACTTGGCTTTACATCCATATACTCAGCTAACTGCGAAACCTTGCAGCTCCCCTCTTTGTTTACGTATATCAATACGAAAAACTGTGTTGCGGTCAATTTATAGCTCTGTACAACCTCTAGCAGTTCAGGCTGCATTTGTTGGAACACAGTGTGAACTGCTGCCTGAATTCGTTCAATATAATGATCTACCTCGCCCAAGGTATAACACCTCCTAATATTTAATGAAATTAAATATATATAACAGCGATATTTAATATACATTAAATATTTATATGTATCAACATTTATTTTTGTTATCTTTTTTTGGGTACGCGCAATTCGGATAGTTTCTGTAATATCCTTTGCATTTCATGCTCAATCGATGATAGGAATACAAAAAAGATGCTCCCAAAGGTTAGCAAGGCTATCCTTTGAGAGCACCTATCATGGAATTATATCAAATGTTTTCAGATTGCTTCTGACTTCATTCTTCTTTAAATATCTGTCCCCTCTTTGATATGGCATAAGAAAAAACGAAAGTGTGTATGCCACACTTTCGTTTTTTCTTCACTTACCTATTTTATTAAAAATCAAAATTATCTGGATCTGGACCGAGGCGTCGATTTTCATTTAGCGCATCGATTTTTGCTATATCTTCAGCAGATAATTCAAAATCAAACACATTCACATTTTGCTCAATGCGAGATGGCGTAATTGACTTTGGAATTGTTATAATATCGCTTTGAATGTCCCAGCGCAGTACAATTTGTGCTGGCGTTTTACCATACTTTTCAGCAATTTGCGCAATCGTTTCGTTTTCAAAAATCTCGCCGCCCTGCATAAGTGGGCTCCATGCCTCAACAGCAATCTCGTGCTTTTGGCAAAACTCACGAATTTCCACCTGCGATAAGCGTGGATGAAGCTCTATTTGGTTCACCATTGGCTTAATCTTGCAGTTTGCAAGCACATCCTCGAGGTGATGGATATGAAAGTTCGATACGCCGATTGCACGCACCTTTCCTTGCTCATACAATGTTTCTAACGCTCGATATGTATCGACATATTTGCCGCTTACAGGCCAGTGGATTAAATATAAATCCACATACTCTAAGCCAAGCTTATCAAGGCTCGTCTCAAATGCCTTCAATGTAGATTCGTAGCCTTGGTCGCTATTCCACACCTTTGTTGTAACAAACAACTCTTCACGCGCTACGCCAGATTCACGGATTGCTTCTCCAACGCCTGCTTCGTTGCCATACACAGCAGCTGTGTCAATGCTGTGGTAGCCGGCTGCTAAAGCTGCCTTCACTGCTGTTCGTACTTCTTCACCTTCTTTTGTTTGCCACACGCCCAGACCAAGAACAGGCATGTCTACACCGTTATGAAGCTTTTTTGTTGGAATCATAGGTTTCCCCTCCGTTTTAGAAATCTCTTCCTGTTTATTTAATCAGTAAGGAAGTTGAAATGTCAATGAAAGTGATTTCGAACTAAGAAAGGCGGACATGGTTTGGTTTTCTCCCTAGTAAAGAAAACTCACCGGTTAGCAAAAAACAGAGGCATAGTTACACTTATTGCTAAAATTTCTCACTACGCCGAACGGTCTCCTAGCTAGAAGTTTATTCTTAAAGTGTAAAACAGGCTGGATTCCTCATCCAACCCGACTCACATTGCTATTTGAAATCCTTCCAAGATAGATTACTTTCTTTTAGCAAATCTTCAAATGTTTTATTTTTTTCGCGTTCCCGCTGCTCGCGCTTTTTTCGCTCCAATTCTTCAGCCCGCTGCTTTTCCTGCTGTTTCTCCTGCTCCTCCTGCAGCGCTTTTTGCTTTTGTTTCAGCTGCTGCAGTACATCGTTATTTAAAAAGTCTCCCAAGCGAACGCTCTCTTTTTCAGTTTCAGCTTTACGAACGGGTTGTCTTTGCTGCTTTTGTTTTTTTGCCATATGACCTCTCCCCTTGTTGTTTCCTTAATTACGGCTTATTTTTTAATTATTGTAGCAAATGTCCTATTCCCTTTCCAGTATGCAGGTCACCAAGAGTTCACCATTTATTCTCTGCAAAAAAAAGTCGCAGCGCTTCCTCCACTATTCTTGATTTTTGGACTCCTCGTTTAGCTGATGTTGCGTCCAAATGATGTAGCAGTGATACAGGAAGCGTAAAGGTTCTTCGCGTCCGTTGCTCTTCCGCCTCGGACAGGGCGTTGTATATAGGACGATTTTCAAGCAAAGATCGAATATAACGCAGTTCTTCATACATAAGCTTTTGATAATCAGGCTCTTTCGCTGCTTCTGGTAAAGGCACCTCTCCAAAAATACTCTGTTCCCTCGGCTCCTCCCCCTCGCCGATAAAAACCCTTTTTTTCTTGTCGTTATCATACTCATATCCAAATAACCGCAGCTTCTTTGATAGTGTGTGCGGCATCATGCCAAGCCGCTTTGCGATCATGACGAGCGATTCCCTCCTATTGAGACGATCAATAATATCTCCTACCTTCATGACCTGCCCTCCTAATAGAACCGAGCTGAAAAGAAAGGAACAGACAATTCTAAACCTGTATAAGGCTAGCTTTTATGTGTACTTCAAGAAAGCATAAATTTCCAGTTAGAAGCGAATTCGGTTCATCACTATAACCTGTAGTTGATTATTTTTTCGCAGTATGCCCACCTGCATATCATTTTCAGTTAATAAAGAAAACTCGCCGACTGGCGAGCCCTGCCTTTGGGCGAAGACAGAGGCGTAGTTGCACTTATACTTTGTGCCTAAAATTTCTCGCTACGTCGATTCGGCTTCCAGCTAGAAATTTATACTTTCTTAAAGTATAAAGAAAACCCGCTAAGCGTCGCGTTTTCAATTAAATGCTCATAGCTCTACTTTATACATACTCCAGTTTCTCCTATTTTATCATTCCGGCCTTTTCACACTTATATAGCAAAAGGTCTGCTTATGCGGCAGACCTTTTGCTAATGATTTTGATAAAATTAGAAAATGAGCATTTTGGTACTGTCTAGTGCCCATGGGGCTGCTCCAGTGTTCAAAATGCTTTTGGCAGTAGCAGACCGTATCCGCTTTCTTTATGTAAATGACTTATCTTGTTGTTTCGCGTTCAATTAGAACAGGACGTAAACGACGAACCGCCTTTGTCTTTTCTTTCATTTCTCGCAGCAGCATGTGGATGGCAATTGTCCCTTTGTCCCCATAAGACTGTCCGACTGTTGTAAGGGCCGGATATAAAAATTCTCCCGCCGCTATTCCATCAATTCCAATAAGCTGGAGCTGATCAGGAACAGATAGGTGAAGACGATGTGCCGCGCGCAAAGCCCCAATTCCCACAATGTCATTGCAAGCAACAATTCCATCTATATAAGGTGCATGTTGCAACATTGCGATAGTTTCTTGCTCACCTTCCCTAACGGATAAACCGCTCGTTACGATTCGGTATGGGATATCGTGGTACTCAGCAGTATCGATAAAGCCCTCCAGCCGCTCATTCATCGCCTCATCATGCTCTGGGCCGCGAAGGTGAGCCAGAAAGCGGCAGCCTTTTTTAATAAGCTGCTCTGTTGCTAGTTTTGCTCCTTCATAGTCGCAGCATCTTACAACAGCGTACGTGTTATGTACTTCACCGTCCAAAACGACAAACGGAGTAGAGGAGATTTCCTTCTTGACCTGCTCATAGATCTCATTCATAACGAGAAAGCCCGCCACATTATTTTGCAGCAGCGTGTCTACGTAGGATGCTTTCCCATTTACCCTTCCTATTACAATTTGATATCCAGCCTCATATGCTGCTTGCTCAATGGAAGAAAACAGCTCAAAAAAGGAAGGAGCAGAATCATCAGATACAAGAAGTGCTATCATCGTGGAGGATTTCTTAAAAAGCGACTTGGCTACTGCATTTGGTTTATATTGCAGCGTTTCTATTGCTTCTTCTACTTGCTTCACTGTCTCTTCATGAACGTATCCCTTTTTATTTAACACACGGGACACGGTTGCTACTGAAACACCAGCTAATTTTGCGACATCACGAATTGTTGCCACCTTTTCCACCTCTTTGCGGTAATGCGTTACACTTTTACCGTAAAACAAACAAGACGAGCCGTCAAGATGAATATGAAAAAAAAGGAATAACATGAAGTTATTTCCCTATTTCAGTCGTAATATGTAACATATAAAGATTGTTACATATCCTAGTGCTTCTCCCGCTTTTTTTGGCGGTGTGATACAATAGCTTCTAGTTAAACTATTGGAGGAATAGTATGAAAGCGTTTTTTAGCTTAATAGGTATCTTCATTGCCATCTTATTCGGCGCTGGGCTGTTTTTCACAAACAAAATCATGTATTTGAAAAAGAAAACAGATGAGGAAATCTTGCAAAGGGAAGCAAATACAAACTTTAATTTGAAGAATTTTCAGTCGATTCAAAAGGAAGAGCTTTGGATCGAATCACCGTTTGGCTATCAAATTCATGGATATTATATTCCATCAGGACATTCCAACCGATTCATGATTTTTTGCCATGGCGTCTCCGTGAACAAACTGAATTCAGTGAAATACAGCAATCTCTTTTTAGAGCGCGGCTTCAATGTTCTTATCTACGATCACCGTCGGCACGGCAAGACGGGCGGGATGACAACGAGCTATGGCTATTATGAAAAGTATGACTTACACGCGGTTGTGCAGTATGTAAAGAGCCGATTCGGTTCTGATATTACCCTTGGCATTCATGGAGAATCGATGGGAGCTGCCACACTTTTACAGTATGCGGGAATGGTCGAGGATGGAGCAGATTTTTATATTGCCGATTGTCCCTTTTCCGACTTTTACAAACAGCTTTCCTATCGACTTAAAGTTGAATTCAAGCTGCCACACTGGCCAGTGCTTCCTCTTGCGAACATGATTTTAAAGCTGCGGGATGGATATAAAGTACATGATGTGTCCCCCATTCAATGTGTCAAGCATATTAAAAGTCCCATTTTGTTCATACACAGCAAGGATGATGATTATATTTTATGCAAAATGACAGAGGAGCTGTATGAGCACAAAGCAGGACCAAAGCAGCTATTTATTGCAGAGCAAGGCACCCATGCGATGTCATATGCGGAGAATAAAGAAGCGTATAAGAGGGCAATCGACAGCTTCTTAAAGCGATATAAGCTGTAATTATATTTTTAAAGAAAACTCGCCGATTGGCGAGCCCTGCTCTTGGGCGAAGACAGAGGCGTAGTTGCCCTTATACTTTATTCCTAAAATTTCTCGCTACGTCGAATGGTCTTCTAGCTAGAAATTTATACTTTCTTAAAGTATAAGAAAACAAAGCCGCAGCCATAACAGCAAAAAGGAGGAGAGAATCTGCCTTGCAATTCTCCCCTCCTTTTTGCTGTTATTCTAGCATCATGCGGTCTTACTTTATGCCAGGACGTCTGTAACATCCTTCATATGCTCAGCAATCCAATCCATCGCTTCCTCAATTGTCGCAAATTCCTGCATTTCAAATGTCATTTCATCCTGCAGCAGCCATGCATCCTTTTCTTCCTCTTCTATCCCAGCTTTTGACCAATGCAGCAAGCTGTATGGCTGATGATCATATAAAAAGGAAACCCATTTTTTATCTTTCGCGATTGCTTGGATCGTACGTAATTTTTTGCTCATCCTTTTCCACCTAGTCCTTTTTCTTGCACTGTCGAAAAATATAAATTTCCATCTAGTTATGAAGCTTATTATACATTCTAATTTTTTGGAAAGAAAGCACCTTTCTAAACATACACATACGAGTAGATTGAAAAAATGTAAAAATATGTATATTATGGATATACTTTTAAAAGTAGGAGGAGTTCTAGATGACAAAGGTACAAATTAAAGTCAATGATAATGGTTCGTTCCGGATAACAGGTGATGTGGAATTGGTGGATTCACAAGGAAACGTGTTTCCGGCAAAGCCTGCCTTCTCTCTTTGCCGCTGCGGCTTATCAACAAATATGCCGTATTGCAGCGGTGCGCATAAAGGAAAGTTCCAATCTATTGTAAGAGCACCACAGCAGGAAGAAACAGACAGTTAATAGGAAGAAGGATCCTGTTTAAGAGCAGGATCTTTTTTACACTTGCACTTTAAGAAAGAATAAATTTCCGCCTAGAAGCAAACTCGACGCAGCGGGGAATTTTAGGAGTAAAGTGTAAGTGCAACTGCGCTTCTGTCTTCGCCTAACGTCTCGTCAATCAGCTGGTTTTCTTTACATACTAGCAACAAAAACCCCACAAAATGCAGCCGCAATCCCGCATACGTAGCTTGCTGTTATGTATGAAAAAAATACATTCCCCTTTTTCCCCGCCCCTAGCTGCGTGAGTTCAAGCTTAAAGGTAGAAAACGTCGTAAACGCACCCATGAAACCTGTTCCAAACAGTAAAAGGGTACGGTCATCCACACTTGATCCGACAAGCAATCCAAGTAAAAATGAACCAAGCACGTTAATAAAAAAGGTACCGTATGGAAATGCTCCTCCATAACGAGCTCTCACGTAATTGCTTACTGCAAAACGGGCAATCGCTCCAAAAAAACCGCCAACCGCCACCAATAAAAAGTTCATGTTGTCTCCTTTCCTTTAGCAAAACGGCGAAATAATGCATCTCCTGCGTTAAAGCCAAATCGGGCCGCTAACAACCCTCCTGCCAAACTGGCTACTACATAGAAAGCTGCTGTTCCTGCTTTACCTGCCTGAAGCAAATGCATCGTTTCTATACTAAATGTGGAGAATGTTGTAAACGAACCAATCAAACCAGTTCCAAGTGCAGTTGCCCAATGGGGGTGCAGCCTCCCGATCCGAAATAAGTGCATCGTTAAAAATGCAAGCAAGAAGCTTCCTGACACATTGGCTAATAGTGTTGCAAGCGGAAATAAGCCTGAGTATGTGTCCTTTATAAAAAAACCAAGACCGTATCGGAGCAGCGAACCAATGACCCCTCCCATTCCTACTGCTATGTATGTCATATTCTTCCCCCCCCTGTAAAACTACAAGTTTTCCTTTTTTACAGTGTAAAATAAAAATTCCCTGATTATTATAACAAATTTGAGCAAAGCAGCAGTATGCAGGGTGCTGGGGGATCTTCAGTCTCTAGGCATTTTATCCGTTCTGTTTTTTCCAAATATACTCTTGAACTACCCCTACCTACTCGCTAATGCTCCTTGAGGTGGGATCTTCTGTCAGAAAAGGATAAAGAGCACAAAAATTTATAAAAATAAAGAAGAATAAGCCGTTTTCCTTCATTACAATCAAATTATTGTACCTTTTTTTCTACTTTGTGCTATAATTTCAGAAAACAATATCCTTCGGGGTCGGGTGAAAATCCCAACCGGCGGTGATGAAGCCTCGTCTTCTAAGCCCGTGACCCGCCTTTGCACTCGCAAAGCGGTGGATCTAGTGAAAATCTAGGGCCGACAGTATAGTCTGGATGGGAGAAGGATTGCGTTTTCAGGCTGTACATAAGGATATGCCTATCCAAGGGCAAGTGTCTTCCTTTTCGAGAACACTTGTTCTGGCCGCTCGTTTTTTCAATCACTGCGGCTAGGCTTATTTTCACATGCTTTTGTATCCTTGTTGTCGCTGAAAACAAACGTCTCTCCCAACCCCAAGGAACTTCCCTTGGGGTTTTTGATTTTTAGGAGAGGTGGTCTTGCTATGACTGATCAGGAATATATGCGCCTCGCACTTGATCTTGCGAAGGCAGCGCAAGGACAAACAAGTCCGAATCCGACTGTTGGGGCTGTTATAGTAAAGGATGGTGTGATTGTCGGTCTCGGCGCCCATTTAAAGGCAGGAGAAGGTCACGCTGAGGTGCATGCGCTCAAAATGGCAGGAGATAAAGCAGAAGGTGCAACCGCATATGTCACACTTGAGCCGTGCAGCCATTTTGGTAAAACACCGCCTTGCAGCAATCTGCTCATCGAGAAAAAAGTAAAGCGCGTTGTTGTAGCTTCACTAGATAACAATCCGCTCGTATCCGGCAGAGGAGTGCAGCGTCTAAAGGATGCAGGCATAGAAGTGGAAGTCGGTGTGCTGGAGAAGGAAGCGCGTGAGCTCAATACCGTCTTTTTTCATTACATGGCAGAGCACAAACCATATGTCACGATTAAAACAGCGATGAGCCTTGATGGTAAAATTGCGACTGTAACAGGAGAAAGTAAATGGATTACAGGAGAACAGGCCAGACTCGATGTGCATCGCTACAGACATGAGCATGACGCGATTCTCGTTGGCGTAAATACTGTTCTTGCTGACAATCCAAGCTTAACGACGCGCCTGCCAAATGGTGGAAAACATCCTGTTCGCATTATTTTGGATACAAATTTGCGCACACCGTTAGAATCTCTTGTTGTCACGGACGGCTTAGCGCCGACATGGATTATCGTCGGTTCACATGTGCCGCAGGAAAAAAGGGAACAATATACATCTGATATGGTAACGGTTATCAGGGCAAGAACAAACCGTATTGAGATAAATGAAGTACTTGCCATTTTAGGAGAAAAAGGAATTCTTTCTCTCTTTGTAGAAGGCGGACAACAAGTGAATGCAAGCTTCTTAGAAGCGAAATGCTTTCAGCAGCTCATTGTATATGTCAGCCCGAAGCTGATTGGCGGCCAAGCGGCGCCGACGATTTTTGGCGGCAGCGGATTTTCCTCGCTCGCTGATGCTGCTTCTCTTTCCATTCAATCCATCGAGAGTATCGGAGACGATATTAAAATCGTCGCAATTCCGAAATAGGAGGTGCAGCATGTTTACAGGTATTATTGAAGAAATCGGAAAAGTTGAACGAATGCAGCAAACTGGGCAGGCCATTACGATGACTATTTCGGCCTCTCAGATTTTATCAGATGTACATCTTGGCGACAGCATCGCTGTAAACGGCGTCTGCTTGACCGTTACATCTTTCTCATCTTCCTCCTTTACGGTTGATGTGATGCCGGAGACGGTCAAAGCAACATCACTCCAAGCGCTAGGACACGGCTCTTCCGTTAATTTAGAACGTGCGATGAGTGCAGGCGGACGATTTGGCGGTCATTTTGTGAGCGGTCATGTTGATGGCCTCGGAACAATTGTGGAGAAGAAAAAAAGTCATAATGCTATCTATTACCGAATTGAGCTTCCAAAAAATTTGCTGCGCTACTGCATTTTCAAAGGATCGATTACAATTGATGGCACAAGTCTTACGATTTTCGGTCTAGACGATACGTCTGTGACGATTTCCCTAATTCCGCATACGGTGGATTATTCTGTTGTTGGAAAGAAGGGCGTCGGAGACATCGTAAATATTGAATGCGATATGATTGGCAAATATATTGAACGGTTTACACGCCGGGAGGAAGCACCGCCAAAATCTTCACTCACTGCAAGCTTTTTACAAGAACACGGATATATGTAAGAAAGGAGAGATCGCTATGTTTCATACAGTGGAAGAAGCGTTACATGATTTAAAGGCTGGAAAGCCGATTATCGTATGCGACGATGAAAATCGTGAAAATGAAGGTGACTTTGTATCGCTTGCCGACCGCACAACGCCGGAAGTCATTAATTTTATGATCACGCATGGCCGCGGTCTTGTATGCGTGCCGATTACAGAGGAGAACGCAAAGCGCCTATCACTTGAACCGATGGTAACAGACAATACGGATGCACATGGAACTGCCTTTACCGTAAGCATTGATCATAAGGAAACAACTACAGGAATCAGCGCCCATGAGCGTTCCTTCACCATCCAAAAAATGCTGGACCCTAACGCAAAAGGCAGTGATTTTAAACGACCAGGCCATATTTTTCCGCTTATTGCGAAAAAAGGCGGTGTGCTGCGTCGGGCTGGTCATACGGAAGCTGCTGTGGATCTTGCGATTTTATGCGGATCGGAGCCAGCCGGTGTTATTTGTGAAATTATCAACGAAGACGGTACAATGGCACGCGTTGGGGACTTGGAAAAAGTCGCAGAGCAATTTGATTTAAAAATGATTACAATTGAAGCGTTAATTGAATATCGACGCCGTAACGAAAAGCTTGTAAAACGCGAGGTAGAAATTACGCTTCCAACGGAATTCGGAACATTCCGTGCCGTCGGCTATACGAACTCCCTTGATAATAAGGAGCATGTTGCAATTGTAAAAGGCGAGATCAATCCAAATGAGCCTGTATTAGTACGTGTACATTCCGAATGCTTAACAGGGGATGTACTAGGATCGTACCGTTGTGACTGCGGACCGCAGCTGCATGCAGCGCTCGCTCAAATTGAAGAGGCGGGCAGCGGGGTATTGTTATATATGCGTCAGGAAGGCCGCGGCATTGGCTTAATCAACAAGCTGCGTGCCTATAAGCTCCAAGAGGAGGGCTATGATACAGTCGAAGCGAACCATAAGCTCGGATTCGATGCAGACCTTCGCGACTATGGCATTGGTGCGCAAATTTTAAAAGATTTGGGCGTACGCAATATTAAGCTGCTTACAAACAATCCACGTAAAATTGCGGGTCTTCAGGGACATGATTTACAGGTGGCAGAGCGCGTGCCGCTGCAACTGCCAGCAAAACGCGAAAATCAAGAATATCTTAAAACAAAATACGAAAAATTAGGGCATATGCTGCACCTATAAAAGGAGAAGAGAACAATGATTTTTGAAGGACATTTAGTTGGTACAGATTTAAAGGTAGGAATTGTAGTAGCACGTTTTAACGAATTCATTACAAGCAAGCTTCTTGGCGGTGCTCAAGACGGCTTAAAGCGCCACGGTGTAGATGATGCAAATGTAGACGTAGCTTGGGTACCAGGTGCATTTGAGCTTCCATTGGTTGCAAAGAAAATGGCAACAAGCGGCAAATATGATGCGGTTATTACACTTGGCACAGTAATCCGCGGCGCAACAACGCATTATGATTATGTATGCAACGAAGTAGCGAAAGGCGTTGCTGCCATCACATTACAAACGGAAGTACCGGTTATTTTCGGTGTACTAACAACAGAAACAATTGAGCAAGCAATCGAGCGTGCCGGCACAAAAGCGGGCAATAAAGGCTACGAGGCAGCTGTTTCCGCAATTGAAATGGCGAACCTAGGCCGACAATTGCAAGGCTAATAATTAAAAACACGTCCATATAAAAACGGGTCATCCTTCTATCAAAAATTTATGGAAGGATGACCCGTTTTATATTTATATCCGTTTTTTGAAAAAGTAACAAGCTGAATAGGAAAGGTGTCTTCACAACAAGAATTTTGTGTCCCTCCTGCATTTCTCATTGCGGAGACATTTATGAGATAGGTAAGTATGCAGCAGTGTCCCTTATACATTATCGGGTTCATTCAAAATTACAATTTCTTTCCGATGAATATCCAAATGGTATTTCAAATGCCAAGAGGATCTATCCACCTCCACAATATTTTCCTGCACCGTTAATCCAAGCAGCATCTCTCCATCCCAGTCTAATACAATATAATTATTTTCATTCGCATATAACCTGCAGCCATCGTGCATGACAAGTGTCCAATGATTTTGCAGACGATGCCGATTGTGCTCCATGGTCCGAACTCCCTTCGCAGCGATTACTTTACGGCCTCTTGTTTTTCCTCGACCTCTATTGTAAGCTGCTGCATCGTTTTTCCTTCGGTTTGAATGCCAAACTTCCTAGCAAGGTCATGTACTTCTTTCTCTCTTGCTGTTCGAATCCCCTCAACAATCGTATGCATGCTCTTCCCTTCCGTTTCAATGCCGTAACGAGCTGCTGCACGCTGAATCATCTCCAAACGCTTTGCCTCTTGGGCATCATGAAGCTCCTTACGAACCTGCTTAAGCTCTTTTCCTTCTGTTTCAATCCCAAAATGCTCCGCCTTTTGGCGGAAATGCTGTTCAATGCGCATATGCATTTCCTGTTGTGTCGGCTCTGTCGCAGCCTTCACTGGATCTGCACTGAGAGCCTTAAATAAAATCAAAAAAGTCATTACTGCTAATGTATATCTGTACATACTAATCCTCCTGATCTTACTCTCATTGTTACTATGCGCAAGGGAAGAAAGGAAAATTCGTCCATGAAGAGAAAACTTCTTGGTAATATACAGTTGAGAATAGATCCTCTTTGCAAGTAAAGAAAACTCGTCGACTGACGAGCACTGCCCTTACAATGAATTCCTAAAATTTCCTGATATGTCGAATTTGCTTCTAGCTGGAAATTTATACTCTCCTTAAAGTGCAAACAAGAAAATAGCCGGATTCAATAGAGAACCGGCTGTTTCTTTACTTACTGCTTCTTCGCTTTTTCTACTGCCTCTTTCAAATCCTCATACGATTTTCCTTCCGTTTGAATGCCGAGCTTTTTTGCTTCCGCCATGATTTGTGTTTCTTCTTTCTTCATAATCTCTTTACGCAGCTGGTAGTTCGTTTTTCCTTCTGCCTGAATCCCAAGCTCTTTCGCTGATTGTACAAGCTGCTCATGCTCCTGATCGTACCGTGCTTGTTGTACCTCTTCTCTTAGCTGAAAATGAGATTTTCCTTCTGTTGCAATTCCAAAGTGCTTTGCCTCCTCCAATAGATCCGACTCATGCAGCTTCCGAATTTCATTATGAATTTGATCCGCTGTCTTTCCTTCTGTTGCAATCCCAAATTCCTTTGCCTTTTGCAGCAAACGCTCTCGATGCTTTTTCTCAAGTACTTGATGTATTTCTTCCTTTAGCTGCTCATCGCTTTTTCCTTCTGTTGCAATTCCAAAATGATTTGCCATTCTAATTAAGTGCTCATGCCGCGGGCCATCTTGCAAAAGCTTTCCATGTATCTCTTCCGCTTTTACTGTTGGCAGCATCCCTGCTCCTCCTACTGCTAATAAACCAGCTATTGTCCATCCTATCACTTGCTTTTTCATTGTTTATTCACTCCTTTTATCATGAAAGATTACCGTTATTTTGCCCAATTGGTTGTTTTTTCCTCATTTTTTTTATAAAAAAGAGATTATCTTTGTTATTATTCCTAAAACTTCTAACTACGTCAAATTGGCTTCCAGCTAGAAATTTATACTTTCTTAAAGTGTAAAAAAACAGCCAGTCACTCATGGCTGTTTTCCTTCAGGATAGGCGTATATCACATAACGGTCCGGTGCTGATCCGACAAATCGAAACGGATAGCAGGTTGATACATTTAACACCTCATTTGGCACGGTTGAACCAAGCACTGTTGTATCATCTGCCGGGACAATTTTTGCATGGTCCATCACATAACGGAATGTGCCATATGGCAGCTCTACAATAAATTCATCCCCTTTTTCTATTTCACCAAATTTCCGAAATACTGTATCGCGATGACCAGAAAGCAAAATTTGATTATTGTCTCCTGGAAATGCTGTACTTGTATAATGTCCGACTCCTTTTTTTAAGTCATCTGGATCGGTTCCTTCTACAATAGGAAGAACAGCATTAATTTTCGGAATCCGAAGTATGCCGATTGTTTCGTTCTTTTGCGGCTGAAATGCAGCGCGGCTCGGCTTCGTATCCTGTGCCTTCCCTAACATCTCTTGTGCCTCTGCCGTTGATTGCTTCTGATGCCTCTTCGCATCAATAAACTGCCATCCTGTTATGCTGATTAGTACTGCTCCTGCTATAAATAACAAAGCTGCCATATATTTTCTCATTCTCTTTTGCAACACCCTCTATAATCTTTTCTCTATATTTTGCAACTACGCCTCTGTCTTCGCCTAACGGCGAGTTTTCTTTAATCGTATCATAACGGAATGCAAAATTGTCTCCATTATGAAAATTCTGTTGCTTTTGCTGCCTTGTAGGCCATGTTAATGCTGTACTTCGCAAAACCTGGGTTTGCAGAGTCTCCGACATATTGAATGCGTTCCTGGCCTTCCAAGTATTTTTGAGCGTTTGGCGAACAATCAAATACAACTTGCAGTGCTTTTCCGTAAATCGGTTTAAAGGACCAGTTATCGTCGGCAGTTGGATCAATTATTTTCTCCTTTTGAATATAGTTCACAACAATTTGGCGATTCTCATCGGGTGCTTGTAAAATAACGGTGCTATTCTTCGCACCTGGGAACGTCAGGCTGCTGCCTCGGTACTGATTGGTTGCTACAATAAACAGTTGATTAGCAGCTATTGGTTTTCCTGCGTATGTTATGTTTACAATACGCTGCGCATCTGCATTCACGATATTTCCATCCTTATCATATTTTGCAGGCTGTGTCACATCAATTTGATAGTGCACGCCATCTAGAATGTCGAAGTTGTAGGTAGGAAAATCGATATTGATAAGCTGTTGCTCCTCGATGTTTTCGGGATCGATTTGACTAAATTGCCCGGCTGACATTTCCAGCCATTCTTTTACATCAGCACCCGTCAGCAGCACTGCTGCCAGCATATTCGGATACACGTATAGGTCAGCAACATTTCGAATCATCAATATTCCTGCTGCGATATCTGTATAATAGTGCGCCCCGCCCCGCCCTCCAGCTTTAAACGGGGATCCTGCAGATAAGACAGGAATATGTGCATACTGGCTATTCTCAGGAAGCTTCAGCCATTCCTCCACATACGCCTTTTGCGCATTTGTAACAATTTGTATCGAAGGGTCATCCTGCACTAAAGAAAAGTAGCTATTAATCGGGGCTGTAGAGATGCCTACTTCTTGATTAACGTAATGAATGGTGCCTTCGTGCTCCTCCTGAATGCTAGCTAATACTTGCGGGTCAGCAGCAATGGCTGCTTGCGCTGCTTTATCGTAAATATGCAGCAGCCTTGCTTTTGATTTTTCCTTATTGACGATCCATGCACCCTTTTCACTGCGAAGCTCTAAGTCGATTACACCAAGTGCGCTTCCAAAGCAGCCCGGCATCGTGATTGGAATGCCGTCTATTACCTCTGCTCGATAATCATGAGAGTGTCCAGCCAATACAGCATCTATATTAGGAATTGTTGTTAAAAAGGCTGATGTATTCTCTGCGTTTTCGACATATATAGATCCCTCTCCCATACCAGAATGAGAAAGTGCAATGATAATGTCAGCCCCCTCCCGCTTCATTTCGGGAATAAACCGTTTAGCTGATTGAATGATATCCTGCACAATGACCTTTCCCTCTAGATGCCCTTTATCCCAAATCATAATATGTGGCGGCACAAATCCAATCACTCCAACCTTAATCCTATGAGTTTCCCCACTTTCATCGATTACTTCTTTGTCGAATATAACGTATGGCGTAAAGTAGTTCACCCCTTTGTTCTTGCCGCCATCATCTTGATACACATTTGCATTCACGATAGGAAAGTTTGCTCCCTTCATCGCTTGCTTCAAAAAAGACAATCCGTAATTAAACTCGTGGTTTCCGACTGTTGCTGCATCGTACTTCAGCAGATTCATCACACGATATATAGGGTGATCATGTGAGGAGCAATTGGATTGATACATATAATCGCCAAGCGGTGTTCCTTGTATCGCATCACCATTATCAAACAAGAGTGTATTTTTCTCGCTGCTGCGCATTTGCCGAATGAGAGTAGCAATCCGTGCTAACCCAACTCGTTCATCTATTTTTGTTTGATAATAATTGTAATCTGCAATATGCATATGGATATCAGAAGTTTCTAAAATTGTTAATTTTACTACTTGCTCCCCAGGTACGGGATAAGTTGTTTGCGAACTGAAAAAATTAGGCATCAAAGCAGCATTTGATGTCATGTTCTTGTTTTTCACGGTATTATTCCCCTTTATCTTAGACTTAGCTGCTACACATATATTTTCATCGTTTCAACACCGCTTCTCGGGCCGTGCGAAGCCAGAGGCGTAGTTGCACTCTACTTTGTCCCTAAAATTTCCCGCTATGTCGAATTGTCTTCCAGCTGGAAATTTAGATCTTATTAAATTGTAAAAAAGCCTTATTCTTATATATAAACTGTGTGTCAAATTATTATAACACGTATCATATGCTGCTTAATGATCATCATTCAAACAGCTTTCTCTACTGTTTCATAGAACCAGTTGTTGGAAATACTAACTTCTATACTCTATCTGATAAAGGAAGTTATACAACCATGAAATATGTACGATCTCTCATAACACTCATTTTGCTTGCTGCAGCGTGCACTAGCATCGGGTTTCTCCTTCAAAATAAAAATCAACCGCAGGCGAAGGACATGCCAAAGCAAACAAATCCACCTACTGAGGCTACAGTACGGCTCGCGGCAGTTGGTGATATTCTTCTCCACGACGTTGTGTATAATGATGCCCGCAGAAGTGGGAATCAATTTGATTTTCTGCCTATGTTTTCCTCTGTAAAGCCTTATATTGAGAAGGCTGATGTTGCTTTTGCAAATCAAGAATCGATAATAGGAGGTGTAGAAATCGGGTTATCAACATACCCTTCCTTTAACAGTCCCACTGAAATTGCCGATGCCCTTGCCTTTACCGGATTTGATGTGATGAGCCTTGCAAACAATCATGCGTTGGACCGCGGGGAACAAGCTTTGCAGCGCAGTATCTCTTATTGGGATGAGCTTGGGATCATCCGCACAGGTGCGTACACGTCACAAGAAGACAGAAATACGATTCGCACTTTTTCCAAAAACGGCATAACATGCGCCGTTTTATCTTATACATACGGCTTAAATGGGATTGATGTGTTGCAAAAGCCTCATCTGGTGAACTTAATGCAGCCTGAAAAAATGAAACAAGATGTGGAACAAGCAAAGCAGCTTGCGGACGCAGTCATTGTCATCCTTCATTTTGGTACAGAATATGAAACGCTGCCTAACAGCAGTCAAAAGGAAATTGCACAATTTTTAGCAGATCTTGGTGTTTCTATTATTCTTGGCCACCATCCACATGTCTTGCAGCCACCCGAATTCTTGACTGGCAAACAAGGAAATCAAACCTTTGTTGCCTACTCACTTGGCAATTTTCTTGCTGGACAGGAAAACAAAGAAACGTACTTTGGTGGAATTATAGAGATCTCTATAAAAAAGAAGAAAGATGGACGCATCGTATTCAACGATCCCTCCTTTCTACCGACCTTTATATACTCCCGTGATCAAACGAATTACCGCGTCATACCGCTTGCACAAGTTACAGAAAAGCAATATCCACTTGCGCGAGAACGCTATGAAAAAATCATACAGCATATGAAAACTTATCTTCCGGCGCTTCGCATTGTTACACCCGAGTAATGCCACGCTTTTCCGTCACTGTACATATCCTTGATACTACTTGATGCTATTCTTATAAAGTGGCGAGCTCCGCCTTTGGGCGAAGCCAGAGGCGTAGTTGCACTTATACTTTCTTAAAGTGTAAAAGAGAAAGACCGTCTCCAAAAGATCGTTTTAACGACCTTTTGGGACGGCCTCTGATTGATGTAGGTTTCGAAATTTTTATTTTTTTTTGCTAGTTCTATTTTTTAAATCGATAAGGTACGGTAGTTACAATTACATTTTTTTGATAAATAAGGTAAAGCCTTAACAATAAACTTGACTGATTATGCAATGCATCATGCCATCTCTTCTTTGTAATGAATTGTGGGATCAGTACGGTTATTGTGTGATTATTTTCAGCAGCCCTTTTCATAGCCAAGTCGATAAACCGAGCAATAGGTCTCAGCAAACTCCTATATTCGGAACGTAGTGTAACGAGACGAATATCTGGCCTCCATTTCTTCCACTGTTCCTCCATCCGTTTCTCACTTTCATGATCAAAAGCGACATAAACGGCAATGACTGTGTCACCAGTTAACTTGGCATAGTTCAAGGAGTTTTCGACTACTTTCGTGATCCCTGCAACGGGTACAATGACAGCATTTCCCTCCCATTGTAAGACCTCTTCTTTATTTGGTTCGATTCTCAGCTGTTCTCCCACCGCTTCATAATGGTTTTTAATTTTATGAAACGCATAGATAATGATTGGCAAGAAGATCAGGATAGACCAGACTTGAGAAAATTTTGTGGTAAAGAAAATGATCACAACAGTTAGACAAATCAATGCACCAATTAAATTGACAATCAGTTTATACATCCAACCAGCAGGTTTTTCTCTTATCCATTTTACAATCATGCCTGTTTGCGACAGCGTGAAAGGAATAAATACGCCAACTGCGTATAACGGAATGAGTTGTTCTGTTTCCCCTCTAAAAGCAACAATCAGTAAAATAGATGCAATACCAAGTATGATAATTCCATTAGAATAGCCGAGTCTATCACCGCGAATCAGGAACATTCGCGGTACGTACTTGTCTGTCGCTAAGTTAACCGCTAGTAATGGGAAAGCAGAAAAACCAGTATTCGCTGCAAGTATCAGAATAAGAGCCGTAGTCCCTTGCACAAAGTAATACATAAAGTTTCTTCCAAATACTGCAGATGCCATTTGCGATACCACTGTTTCATCGTGTTTAGGTGTGATTCCTAACCAGTAGGCGAGAAACATAATACCAGAGAAAAGAATGGCTAAGATGAACCCCATCGTAACTAATGTATTGACAGCGTTCCTTGCAGCAGGTTCTTTAAAGTTAGGGACAGCGTTCGAAACCGCTTCTACTCCAGTAAGAGCCGAACAACCAGATGAAAAAGCCCTGAGTAATAAAAATAAACTAATACCAGGAACTACTGTTCCTACTGGTGTATGTAAATTAGCTGGTGCTTGCCCGCTTAGAATTTGCCACACTCCTGTACCGATGAGAATGAGTAACGCCAACACAAATAAGTATACAGGATACGCTAGGACGGAGGCTGATTCCGTTACACCTCTAAGATTCAAAATTGTAATCAATACAACTAATGCAGAAGCAATTGCCACTTTATGATCATGAAATTGAGGGAAAGCGGATGTAATAGCATCTGTTCCAGCTGATACACTTACGGCTACGGTTAAAATATAATCAACTAATAAGGATCCTCCGGCAATAAGACCAGCATTTTCCCCTAAATTACTTCTTGAGACAATGTAAGCCCCGCCGCCGTGGGGATACGCATAAATAATCTGGCGGTATGAAAGAATCAAGGCTGCTAAAAGAACTAACACACCAATGCCTATCGGAACCGAATACCAAAAGGCAATGAGGCCGATTGTAGATAAAACAATTAAAACTTGTTCTGGTCCATAGGCGACAGAAGAAAGCGCATCTGACGACAAAATGGCAAGAGCTTTTAATTTCCCTAGTTTTTGTTCTCCTAATTCACTCGTTTTGAGTGGTTTTCCAATCAATGCTTTTTTTAACATGGAATAACGCATAACGTTTCCCTCCATAAATTCATAAAGTAAAAATCAATCATTACACTAAAAATCTAATCCGTTCAATTGCAATGACTGTGATACAATTTTCCTTCTCCTTTAGCTATGCCCAATGCCAGACATTTTCTTAAAAGTAAAAATTTATCTTTTAAGAAACACAAAAAAGAACACTAAGGCGGTTCTTAGTGTTCTTTTTAAGACAACACAAAGCAAACCTCCTCTCCAAACGCTGATGAGGTTAGCTGTCGGATTCGGGCTTTGAGAGTAGCCCTACCTTCTTTCGAAGGATTCACCCCAAGTGACAATGCACAAAAATGGGTCCCCCACTCCTTACGGATTAAGCGATATAAGGTATGATTGAATATAGATATTAAATTAATACTGTAGATAATATACTCCTGTAAAAGTTGTTTGTAAAGTAATATTGTGTTAATTCTTTTTTAATGAAATTGTCCATTCGTGGAAGCTAGAAATTTATACTTTCTTACAGTGCAAGAAAAGCTGCCCTAGGGCAGCTTCATGATTCATAGTAATTGCCATAATATGAGTTCGAATACGGCCACGTTTGTAAATATGGCGGCTGGGGCTGGCTTTGCTGTGCCTGTTCACTTTGACGAAACGACATCTCATACTCATCTAACGCAGGTGTATATCTTGGAGTATAGTAATAAAATAAAACAGGTCGATACAACCAAATCATATCTCATCCCTCCTATGCATATATTGAACAATATGCATCACACAAGCTGTTTGGGTGGGCGATTTTGCTGTATATTAAAGAAAACTTGCCGATTGGCGAGCCCTGCTCTTGGGCGAAGACAGAGGCGTAGTTGCCCTTATACTTTGTTCCTAAAATTTCTAACTACGTCGAATCGGCCTCCAGCTAGAAATTTATATTTTCTTAAAGTGAAAAATAAAAATAAACGGAATCTACGCAGGATCCCGTTCACTCGTTACGTACGCATCAGTGCGATTGCCGTTGTTTTCTTTTTCTCTAAACGGCGTTGTCGCTCCTTTTCGTATAGATGGTAGATGATGAAATACGAAGCAAAACCAAGCAATGTCCCGAAGATGGTCATTCCAATCAGTGTATATAGACCGCTATGTAGCAGCTCCTTTGCGATATCCATAAAGTTTCCTGAAAGTACCTCTAACAGTGAGTGCTCTTTCATTGGCCCGTCCTGTATGTTAAATGGATAAATCAACTTGCCAAGTGCATGAGCAAACGGAAGCAAAACAACAGGTAAAAACGTTAGCTTGCCGATAACGTTTCCAATAATCGCTGCTGGAAGAGACGCACGAAACAAACGGACAATTGGGTAAAACAGTAGGTAAATTAAAGAAGCCGTAGAAAGAACTATCATTTCCATACCAAAGCCAAGTGCAAATCCAAGCGCAACCTTTTTGGCACCGCCAGGAGAGCGAAATAACTTATAAAAATTAAGCTTAAATGCACGTTGTACCTTTCTCCAAAAGCCGTATTTCCTTCTTTCCTTTTTCACAAGCATCTCTCCTGTTTTATCCTTCACAAGTTTTCTCACAAATATATTTCTCCTTGTATATACTATTATAATGTATAAAGAAGAGTTAAAAAAGATAATAAATGTTCAAATAACAATACATATTTTAGCAAATTTTCAAAAAACGTTTCATGTTTTTATATAAAATAGAATGTACATGTTTTCACTAAATTATCTAAACTCTAAAAAAAGGCAGTCTCATTTTAGGAGACTGCCTTTTTTTAACTATTGTAATAGCGCAGCAAGTACTGCTTTTTGCGCGTGAAGACGGTTGCCAGCTTGCTCAAATACGGCGGACTGTGGTCCGTCAATAATTTCTGCCGTTACTTCCTCACCGCGGTGCGCCGGTAAGCAATGCAAAAACTTGTAATCTTGCTTTGCCCATTGCACCAATTGTTCATTCACCTGATATGCTGCAAAGTCTTGTAGACGCTTTGCTGCTTCCTCTTCTTGCCCCATACTAGTCCAGACATCTGTGTATAAGAAGTCTGCTCCTTGCACAGCTGCTTGTGGATTTTCCATAACTTCAATGACAGCGCCTGTGTTCTTCGCAATTTCCTTTGCTGTATTTACAATTTCTTCATTCGGCTCATAACCGGCTGGACAAGCAGCTGCTACATGCAAACCAACCTTTGCTCCCCCAATTAATAAGGAATGAAGTACATTGTTGCCATCCCCAACATAAGCAAGCTTTACGCCCTCGAATGTTCCTTTTTCCTCATAAATAGTCTGCAAATCAGCCAAAGCCTGACAAGGATGATGACCATCTGTTAGACCATTAATGACAGGAATTGTCGCGTGTTTCGCAAGCTCTGCCACCTTCTCATGCTCAAACGTACGAATCATGATCGCATCTACGTACTGCGATAATACTTTTGCTGTGTCTTCAATTGTTTCACCGCGTCCAAGCTGCAGTTCTTTTCCGCTTAAGAACATACCGTGTCCGCCAAGATGCAGCATGCCCGTCTCGAAGGAAACACGTGTGCGCGTAGAGCTCTTATCGAAAATCATCGCTAATACTTTTCCTTGTAATACATTTGGATTGCTTCCCGTTTCAGCACGCTGCTTCTTTAGCTGCACTGCTAGTTGAATCAAGGATACAATCTCCTCTGAGCTAAGCTCTTCTAATGTTAAGACATCCTTTGCCTTTACTTTCACATCTATCGTTTGCTGTAATACACTCATGTAGTACGCCTCCCTTTGATTGTCCCTAATCCCTTACGAAAAATAACACTCACCATAAAAGGCAAAAATGCACCTTCTATGGTGAGGAGATATTTCACGGTGTGAGCAAATCGGACTAGCTCCACTTTTCTTTATTATAATGAGATTACACTGGCTTTGCCTAGTACTTCTTTTATGAGGCTAGCAGCTGTTGCAAGCTCTTCCTTTGTTACTGTTAGAGGAGGCAGTAGACGTACAACATTCGGTCCTGCCACCAATACAAGCAAGCCCTTCTTTTGTAGCTCTGTGACAAAAGAAGCTGCTTCCGCGCCGCATTCAATGCCTATCATTAACCCTTTTCCACGCACTTCCTTGACAACAGGAAGGGCTGTTACCTCTTGCAGCAGTTCCATAAAGTACGCTGCTTTTTCAGTTACACTCTCTAGGAATTCTGGCTGCATTACATTCTCTAGCACTGCCTTCGCAGCAGACATTGCAATCATATTCCCGCCAAACGTTGTCCCGTGTGTTCCTGCACTAAAGGTATCCGCAAGCTCCTCTTTTCCAATAAGCGCTCCAACTGGAATACCGTTTCCAAGTCCCTTTGCTACTGTAATGATGTCAGGAGAAATCCCGTAATGTTGGTAAGCGAACGCTTTTCCTGTCCGTCCGATTCCTGTTTGAACTTCATCAATAATCAGCAATGCTCCATATTGCTTGCAAAGCTTTTCTGCTGTCTGCAGAAATTCTGCTTGTGCTGGCGTTACGCCGCCTTCTCCTTGCACAGCCTCGACCATAACAGCTGCGACTTCATGATCCATTGCTTGCTCAAGCGCCGCTGCATCGTTAAATGGCAGGTAAGAGAACGTTGGGAGCAGCGGACCAAAGCCGCTGTGGATTTTCTCTTGTCCTGTTGCCGTCATCGTCGCAAATGTGCGACCATGGAATGACTGGTGGAACGTTAAAATTTTGCTTTTTCCTGTATATTTACGAGCTAGTTTAATAGCTGCCTCATTTGCCTCCGCTCCGCTGTTACAGAAAAATACGCGCTGTCCGTCGCTATTTGCAACGAGAAGAGACGCAACTTCCTCCTGTAAGGAGTTTTCAAAAAGATTTGAAACGTGCCATAGCTTTTGTAATTGTGCCTGCACTGCTTCAACCACGGCTGGATGACAATGTCCTAAGTTACATACAGCGATACCGGAGACAAAGTCTAAGTATTCTGTTCCATTTGCATCGATTACCTTTGCACCTTTGCCTTCTACAATTTCCAATTCCCAGCGTTTGTAATTCGGAAATAACGCGCTGCTCATCCTGCCTTCACTCCTTTCGTAACAGTTGTGCCGATGATTGCTCCGTTCTCATCAATAAAGCCTTTGAGCCCATCTACAATAATAACCTGCTCTACTTCACCTTGCAGTGAAGCTAAAGCAGCCTTCACCTTTGGAATCATACCGCCTGTAATGACTCCCTCTTCAATCAGACTGGACAATAGCTCTTCGTTCGCCTCGCGAATGAGTTCACCATTATGAAGTACACCTGGAACATCCGTTACAAACAAAAGCTGCTTTGCTCCAATGGAAGAAGCAATTGCTCCTGCTGCTGTGTCACCATTAATGTTGTACAACTGACCGCTTGTATCCATACCTACCGGGGACACGACTGGAACGAGTTCCTGTGACAGTAAGCTTTGAAGCAGCTTCACATTTACAGCCTTCACATCGCCAACATATCCAAGCTCTTCATTTAAAGCGGCAGCTTCGAGAAGTTTGCCATCGCAGCCGGATAATCCGACAGCTGATGCGCCGTTTTTCTCAAAGCGCGCTACGAGATTTTTGTTTACCATTCCGCATAAAATCATTTCTACAACTTCTAATACATCCTTTGTTGTGACGCGCAATCCGTTCTTTTTTTCTACTGGAATGTTCAGCTTCGTCAGCATTTCATCGATTTCCGGCCCGCCTCCATGGACAACGACAAGGTCGTGTTCTGCTTTCAGCTTTTGCAGGCTCGAAAAGAAAGTGTCCGACAGTCGTGCTAATACGCTCCCGCCGCACTTTACTACAATTGCCTCTTTCATTTCCGTCTCCCCTTACGTGCGATAGCTCGCATTAATTTTCACGTAATCATAGCTTAAATCACAGCCCCATGCCGTTCCACTAAAGTCCCCAATGTTTAAGTTAACGTTAATTACAATTGTATCCTGCTGTAAATAACGCTTTGCTTCTTCCTCTGAGAAAGGCTGCGGTTCACTTTGTTTAAGTACAGCGATATCTCCTAATGAAATATCCACTGTACGCGGATTTACAGGCGCTTCACTATGACCTAATGCACCGATGATTCGACCCCAGTTTGCATCTTCGCCATAAACTGCTGTTTTCACTAGGCTAGAGCCAACGATTTTCTTCGCTGCCATACGTGCATCATTCTCTGAAGTCGCTCCGTGCACATTCACTTCAATTAGCTTTGTTGCACCTTCGCCGTCTTTTGCAATCGCCTTTGCTAAATCCTCGCTTGCGCTTTTGAATGCTTGGAAAAATTTATCCCAGTCTGGATGTCCTGGATGAAGCGGCTCATTTTCTGCCAATCCGCTCGCCATCACAACGACCATATCATTTGTAGATGTTTCGCCGTCTACTGTGATTTGATTGAATGTACGATCCGTTACAGTACTTAAAGCCTGCTGCAGAACTTCACTGTCAATGTTTGCATCCGTTGTAAGAAAGCCTAGCATTGTTGCCATATTCGGATGGATCATGCCAGAGCCCTTTGCCGCACCTGCTACTGTTACACATTTACCATCAATCATTGTTTGGTAGCATGTTTTCTTCACAACTAAGTCTGTTGTTAAAATCGCTTCATAGAAGCCAAATGCATCCTGCTCATCCTCCGTAGGAGAAAGCTGCGTAATCCCCCCGCGCACTTTTTCCATCGGAAGCATTTCACCAATTACTCCTGTTGAAGCGACCGCTACAAGATGTTCCTCTAAACCGAACTGCTGCGCTGTCAGTGTGCGCATCTCAAAAGCATCCTGTTCTCCTTGCTCTCCTGTACATGCATTCGCGTTCCCGCTGTTTACTACAATCGCTTGAAGCTTTCCATGCGCGGCAATGCTGTCTTTTGTAACAACAATCGGTGCTGCCTGAAATTGATTTCGTGTATAAACAGCTGCGCAGCTTGCCGGTACCTCACACAAAATCGCTCCGAGATCTTTTCTCGTTTTTCGTAATCCGGCATTCACTCCTGTTGCCTTAAAGCCTTTTGGAGTAACAATAGATCCATTTGCTAATTTTACGCACACTGATGTTTCAATCATGATTTTTTTCCTCCTCTATGGATACAAAGGCACGATGTCAAGCCCTGTTCGTTCATTCAATCCTAATAAAATATTTGCGTTTTGTACCGCTTGCCCCGCAGCGCCCTTCATCAAGTTATCAATAACAGATACAACTGTAATCCGTCCTGTTCGCTCATCATATGTTACAGCTATATCACAATAGTTTGAACCGCACACCTCTTTCGGACTTGGATAGCCGTTCTGACGAATCCGTACGAAAGAAGCTCCTGCATAGCTTTCCTCATATATTTGCTTTAGCTGCTCTGCCGTCATTTCACGCTTTGCTTGCCCATACATTGTTACCATGATGCCGCGTGTGATCGGAATGAGGTGCGTGCTAAATGTAATAGGCTTCGTATTTTCATTCCATTCTGTCAGCATTTGCTCAATTTCTGGCACATGCTGATGCTCATTTACTTTATATATTCTAAGGTTATCGTGAATTTCTGGGAAATGAGTCATTGCGTTTGGTGATTTCCCCGCTCCCGATACACCTGATTTTGCGTCAATAATAAGCGAGTTCTCTTCAATTAATTGTTCCTTCATAAGAGGTGCAGCCGCAAGCAATGTAGCGGTTGCATAGCATCCTGGATTCGCAATTAAGTCCGCTCCGTAAATGCTATCCCTCTTCCATTCTGATAATCCGTAAACTGCTTTTGCTAAATCCTCTCGCCCAGCAGCCGGTCGTTTATACCATTGCTCATACTCATCTGGATTTTTCATACGGAAATCCCCAGATAGGTCAATCACTTTTAAGCCTTGTCGCAATAGCTCTGGAGTCAGCTCTTTAGAAACCCCTGGAGGTGTTGCTAGAAATACAAGCTCGCTAGTATTGGCAATAGAGGATGCGTCTATTTCTTCTAATGTATTTGTTATGATCGAGTTTAGGTGCGGATACTGATTGCTAATCGGTTCCCCCGTTTGCGAAAATGAGTGAATCGAAGCAACCTCAAGCTCAGGGTGGTGAGCAAGCAATCGCAGCAACTCCACTCCTCCGTATCCCGTAGCACCGATAACAGATGTTTTCATATATTCCCTCCGCTCATCAAATCAATGTATCTCTGATTATAATATTGTATATTTATGACGTCAATTAAATATTTATAAATGACCGAATTTTTTTCATGTTCTAACAATCTAAGAGTGCCCCACAAGAAAGCAAGCAAAAAATCAGGAAGCTTTTCTTTCTTATAATGTCCTAAAAAAGACGGACAAAGCATGCTTTTTTTCAAACAGCAGTATAAAGCTGCGCAGCTTCAGCTTGTTGAAAACGCGGCTTTCATGAAAGAGGTGTTTTTATTCATCCAAACGCATAAAAACTTATTTTATTAAGAATCCAAAAGAAGTATGCCTATTTTTCTTTATCCTTCCTTGCTTCTGCTGTATACTGTTACAAAATCATGGATAAAGGGACTAAACAAATGAATGAAGCACTAATAAGAAATATGATTCGTAATTGTTTTTACCAATATCATTATACGAAGGAGACTTTGCCGCTTTCCGAGTCCGATTATAAGCAGCTTCTTGAGGCGATATGGAGGATGCAGCGGGATCAGCCTGATGCGGAGCTATACGAACTAATAGAGGATGTTGTATACGAATTTCTAACCAATTCAAGCATTTAATGGGTACAAAGAAAACCAGCCGTAGCATTCACGACTGGTTTCTCTTCATTTTTATTTTTTGCTAAGTGATTTTCCTGCTGCACGCTCAAACAAACCAGGAAATAAGGAAAAAAACACAGGACCGATTCCCATCCATCTTGGCAGATTTAGCTCCCGCTTTCCTGTTTCAATCGCTTTTATCGTTTTCTTTGCGACATAATCAGCTTTTAGCATATATCGTTGCATACTTTTGACATACGTACCGGATTGGTCAGCAATATTGAAAAAGTTCGTCTCAATAGGTCCTGGATTTACAGCCGTGACGCGTATGTCTGTATTGCTCAGCTCCATGCGCAAACTGTTAGTAAAACCGAGCACCGCATGCTTTGTTGCCGCATATGCACTTGATTTTGGTGTTGCGATCTTCCCGGCAAGTGAGGCAATATTAACAATATGTCCGCTGTTACGCTGAAGCATGCTTGGGAGAACTGCCTTCGTACAAGCAACAAGACCGAATACATTTACATGAAACATCTCTTTAACCTCCGCCATGGAGGCATCCTGAAACGTTTTAAAAATACCAAAACCCGCATTATTCACAAGCACATCGACAGAACCGACTTCCCTCTCAACACGTGCAAATGTTTCTTCCACCATCCGCTCATCACTTACATCAAGTACGTAAACATGACAAGGGGTGTGGTACTGGGCTTCAATTTTCTTCTTTAGCTCTTCAAGCTTATTTTTCGTGCGTGCCATGATAACAAGCACTGCTCCAAGAGCTGCGGCCTGCAAGGCAAGCTGCGCACCGATGCCGCTTGAGGCACCTGTAATGACAATCACTTTTCCGCTAAGCTTCATGTTCTCACCTATTTCGCATAATACATCCACTCTGCTACAGACGTATCTAATAGTACTTGTTGATTATATTCTAAAAAGTCCAATTGTCCAACTGTTTCAGACAAGGTGAGAGCAAGCTGCTTCGTATAAAGCGCCGGAAACAGCTGTACGCATATCTCAAACGCCGTCATCGGTTTTTCCTTCAGCATGTTAAGTATCTTTTGCGCCCGAGCCTCCTGTTTTTTCAGCCGCTCCTCGATAAGCGCACTTACCCCTGTTACATCGCTGCCATGCCCTGGCAAAATACGCGAAATTGGCATCTCACCAAGCCTCCGCAATGTACTATTATATTCTAACAGCGGCTTTTTCCGCTCCGTCTCTCCGAAATAAGGCGGTTCTAATAATGGATTCGAGGAAATATGACCAAGTAACACATCCCCGCCAATCATCAAGCCGTCCCGCTCCCGAAACAAAGCAATATGAGTAGAAGCGTGCCCTGGTGTCTCGATAACGGTAAACTCCGGCAAGAAATCCAGGCGGTCCCCTTCCTGAACCGATGCACTTAACGAGCGCTTGCTCGAGTAAGCAAGCGTCCTCTTCATAGGAGGTCCATACTTCGCAATGGCTTCCGGAATGCCGAACTGCGGCACAATATCTTGAAAAAATTTCTCATAGCATACTAAGAAATCTGGGCTTTGACTAATCCACGGCTCGTTTCGCGGGTGCCCAATAATAGCAGCAGTCTCCGAAAAATCATTCAGCAAGCCAGAGTGATCTACGTGATGATGTGTAATGATAACTGTTTCAATGTCAGACAAACGATAGCCGAGTTCACCAAGCCCAGCCTGTAAAGCTGAGCGGGCCTCTGCTGTATTTGTTCCCGTATCTACAAGCGTCAACGAATCGCCTTTTATTAAAAATACATTCACTGTCTCCACTGCAAACGGAACCGGAATCTCCAGTCGGTAAATGGTGTCCATTGTTCATCCCCCTTATTCTTTTACCTTTAAAGAAAACTCGTCGATAGGCGCAGACAGAGGTGTAGTTGCCCTTACACTGTATTGCTAAAATTTCTCGCTACGCCGAATACGGTTAGAAATTTATATTTGTGGGCGTAAAACCACGATACCTTTAGGTTCGTGGTAGTTCACACATTCTGAAGTGTGTAAAAAATGAATCTCCCTTCAGTTTACATGATAAGTAAAATTTTGTCATTCATTTGAGTGCGACATATACTCTTTACATGGAAACACATTCTGAAGTATAGTGATAAAAATACGGAACAATCAGAAAACATACCATATGATATGGGAGTACATTTTATCAGGGGGCTTATCATGCAAAGCTATAAAATTGCCTTTTTAGGGGCCGGCTCTATTGCGGAGGCCGTAATCGCAGGATTATTAGAAGCAAATTTAGTTGAGGGACAAGATATTATAGTGAGCAACCGTTCTAATACTGAGCGGCTCTCGTACTTCAAAAGCAAGTACGACGTAAACGGTACGCACGATAAAAAAGAACTTCTCCGTAATGCCGATATCATCTTTTTTGCGATGAAGCCAAAAGACGTAGTTGAAGCAATCGCTGAGGTGAAGGAATACATCACAGAGAAGCAGTTTATTATTTCTCTTCTTGCTGGGGTTTCAACATCTTCTATGACAGGATTGCTCGGAAAACACATACCGATTGTTCGTTCTATGCCGAATACATCAGCTGCTATTTTGAAATCCGCAACAGCCATTTGTGCATCTGCTTATGCGACAGAAGAGCATCTTCGCATCGCAAGACAGCTATTTGAAGCAATTGGCAGCGTTTCGGTTGTGGACGAAGAGCAAATGCATGCTGTCACAGCTTTAGCTGGAAGCGGTCCGGCTTATGTGTATTACATGGTTGAAGCAATGGAGCAAGCAGCGCGCGAGGCTGGTCTTGACGATGAGGTTGCCAAATCGCTGATTTTACAAACATTATCTGGAGCAGCCGATATGCTGCTCGCAACAGGGAAGCATCCGTCTGTTCTGCGTGCGGAAATTACATCCCCGAACGGCACAACGCAAGCTGGGATTGAAACACTGCAGAATAATGGTTTCCCAGATGCAATCGTGAAATGCATCAAGCGTGCGACAGAGCGATCCCATGAGCTGGGTGAAACACTACAAGCGTTGATGGAACAAGAATAAAACAGGGTGGCAATTTGCCATCCTGTTTTATTTTTCAATCACTTGTCTTTGATGGAAGTACACATTTCCCAATTGAAAATCGTTTTAAATCATCAGCCATCTCCGTATGAGGAAAAATCTCCTGCGCTTCTTCTAGCAGCTGAGCACATTGCGCCCCTTGATAACGTGAACTGATATGTGTCAAAATCAGCCGCTTTGCTCCGGCAAGCACCGCTACGCGGGCTGCTTGATGCGTTGTGGAGTGATAATACTCATGTGCCTGCTCTTCTTCGGCAGCCGCAAGCGTTGCCTCATGCACCAGCACGTCCGCATCCTGTGCTAAACGAATGCTTGCCTCGCAATAGCGCGTATCTCCTAAAACGGTGACAATCCGTCCCTTTTGCGGAAGTCCGATAAAATCTGCTCCATAGAGCACTGTTCCATCCTCGAGCTCCACGCTTTCGCCGTTCTTCAAACGTTTAAACATCGGTCCCGGTTTTATGCCGCGCTCAAGCAATTTATCAACAAGCAGCGGTCCGGGAATGTCGTGCTCCGTGATACGATATCCAAAGCACTCGATTCCATGAGAAAGACGTGCTGCTTCGACAGTAAACTGTTCATCTTCAAACACAATACCCTCTTCTTCGATTTCCACAATATGAAGCGGATATTTCACATGTGTTGTACTTACTGTAAGTGAGACCTCGATAAAGGAACGAATCCCTTTTGGTCCATATACCGTCAGCGGCGTATCCCCGCCTTGAAAGGAACGGCTGCCAAGCAGACCAGGCAATCCAAAAATATGATCTCCATGCAAATGGGTAATAAAAATTTTTTCAATCCGGCGCGGTCGAATGGATGTATGTAAAATTTGATGCTGCGTCGCTTCACCGCAATCAAACAGCCAAGTTGCGCCCCGCTCCTCCAATAGCTGCAGCGCCGCAGCGGATACATTTCGTTCTTTTGCCGGCACCCCTGCACCTGTTCCTAAAAACAATAACTCCACAATTTTTCCTCCAAATATCATAGTATAATATATCGTTCATCTTACGGAATGTTGGGCAGATTGGCAAATGTTTGTCTTTCATAAGTGTGTCTAGACTCACTGCTATAGTTGTATTCGCTAGGCCGTACTTCGTTCTTGTCGGTATCGCTTTCGAATCCACATATTCAGACTTAAATTGAGTGTCAGCACAAGGATGTAAAAAGGATAGCTGTATTGAACTACCCCCACCTACTCGCTAACGCTCCTTGAGGTGGGAGATTCCGTATCTTCTTCCTAGGAAGCGAAATACAGAGCCGTTCAACAGGCTTCTCATGGGGCAAATAGGGAGAGCGCACACTTCCTTGTACGTGACAAAGACACCGAGGTGACCTTGTCTCACACAAGTAGTGATAGTTGCTTCTCTTTTTTCACCCTATACGTGTTGCAATGTTCTTGCACCAATGCACCCACCATTCTGGAGCTCAATCCTTCTGGCTTTTGCGGCAAAATGATGGTGATGCAAGAACAGATGATGCCATTCCAAACGAAGTCAGGTTTCCCTTTCTTCTAACCAAACTTTTGGTACATACTTCTGCAAAACATCACGTTCTGCTTGGGTCAGCCCATAGTTACAAATCTCTTTATTGAATAATGGATAAGATTGGCAGGATACATGATAGAATACGTGCGGACGAAGCGCCTTGAATGCTTTTGTCAAAACACTCCATTGTTTCCAGTGATGCTCCCCATCCTTATATTCTGTATAAGCTTGCAACACCTTTGGCACCTGTTCTTTCAGGTTCATGCCGCGTCTGCCAATGACATAGGAAGCTGCTTGATGGATCGAAATATGCATCTGTTTCATATACTTCATCTTCCCGATCTGGCTTGTGAAGGCAGGATTCACTTCAAACACAGCGACTCTCATTTTGGCAGCTCGGCTGTGAATGCTATCCTGCATCTTTTTATAGGCAAACATGCTCATCCTTCGGTTTTGCTTCCGATTGCGGTAACGTCCGGCAGACTTGGAGAGGGTTGTATCCAATGCCTCTAACACAATCGGCTTATTCTTTTGAACGGCGATGTCCACCAAACGAATCGCTTCTGCTTCTAGGATTTTTGTAATTTGTCCGCTTCGTTTTCCTTCCAGGGAGAAATAGAGACAGGAGGAGGAAAGCAATTGTCCTTGTCCGTTCACATGGGAGAAAGCAATATGATTGTAGTTGAGATCCACACCGATGACACCGTCTGCTTTTGAATAATTGATATGAGGATGTTCTGGTTCTTCTATCATGCATTTGATGATGTAGTACGTACCATGATCTTCGATTGACCAACCGATTGGCTTGCCGTACTTCTTTTTGTTCTGACAGGAAAGCTGCGTGGCGATAGATTCTTGCACCTGATCTTGTCCATAAGGAAAATACACATAGGGAAGTATAAGCGCTTGTCCCGTAATACTTCTGATATGTAAGGTTCGGCTTTGCTCATCATATTGGAACACAAAGTTCCCATACTTCGCATCCTTCCGTCCAGAGATGGTCAACTACGTAGAGACCCAATCCAAAAGGGTAAGTACAGTCGCACCAATCGTTCTAAAAATACGACAAGAGGACAAATATGCCCTCTCTTCGCTCTTCTTATTTCGCAGCCTCTTGAACAATCGCCACAACCAGCTCAGCTGTTTTCACCAATTCTTCAATTGGCATTTTCTCATTTGTTGTATGAATATCCTCATAGCCAACAGCAAGATTTACTGTTGGAATGCCGTGCCCGGCGATTACGTTAGCATCGCTGCCGCCGCCGCTTTGATGAAGCGCTGGCGTACGTCCGATGCTTGTTACTGCACGTTTTGCTACCTCAACGACATAATCGCCGTCCGCAAACTTAAAGCCGGGATACATGACTTCTACTTCCACCTCAGCTTGTCCGCCCATTTCCTTAGCTACCGCTTCAAATGCTTCCTTCATTTTCTGAGCCTGCTGCTCCATTTTTTCTCCTACGAGAGAACGTGCCTCCGCTAAAATTAAAACATGATCACATACGATGTTTGTTTGCGTACCGCCCTCAAAACGGCCGATATTTGCAGTTGTTTCTTCATCAATACGGCCTAACGGCATTTTTGCAATTGCCTTTGCCGCAATCGTGATTGCAGAAACACCCTTCTCAGGCGCCACACCTGCATGTGCTGTTTTTCCGCGAATAATCGTTTTAATTTTCGCCTGCGTTGGCGCTGCGACGATAATATCGCCAACCTTGCCATCACTGTCAAGCGCATAGCCGTACTTGGCAGTGATAAGAGAACGGTCTAATGCTTTTGCACCGACAAGACCGGATTCTTCTCCAACTGTAATAATAAATTCAATCTTCCCATGCTCTATATGCTGCTCCTTTAGCACACGAACCGCTTCCAGCATCGCTGCAAGACCGGCTTTGTCATCCGCCCCTAAAATAGTTGTACCGTCTGTTACAACATATCCATCCTTCACGGAAGGAGTGATTCCTTTTCCAGGAACAACCGTATCCATGTGAGACGTAAAATAAATTGTATCAACACCTTCCTTCGTCGCTGGAAGCGTGCATACTAAATTACCTGCACCGTGCTTGGTTTCTGCGATTGTATCATCCTCAAACACTTCTACGCCAAGCGCAGAAAACTTCTCTTTTAATACTTTACAAATCTCCGCTTCAAACTTTGTTTCGGAATCTACCTGTACAAGTTCTAGAAATTCGTTTAACAAACGCTCTTGATTAATCATGGCTATGAACCTCCTAAAAAAAATTATGTATCTTTCTACTTCGCTCTTACGCAGCAGAAATCTTGTCTGTACAAATAAAATAAATAAACTGTATTGATTCTTCTATAATATACCAAAAGACAAGAAGAAGCGAACAACTGAGCGTTCGCTTCTTGTATATTATAACGGAATATTTCCATGCTTTTTCTTCGGACGTTCCTCTTTTTTCGTGCGTAGCATTTCCAGTGCCTGAATCAGCTTTTGCCTTGTTTCCCGGGGATCGATGACATCATCAACAATACCATGCTTTGCTGCAATGTATGGATTTGCGAATTTCTCACGATATTCATCAATGAGCTCCATCCTCGTTTGCTCTGGAGTCTTACTCTCTTCAATTTCTTTTGCGAAGATAATATTAACCGCACCTTGCGGACCCATTACGGCAATTTCAGCATTTGGCCAAGAGAAGACTATATCTGCGCCGATTGATTTGCTGTTTAATGCCACGTACGCTCCTCCATAAGCCTTACGAAGAATGACTGTAATTTTTGGGACAGTTGCCTCGGAGTACGCATATAAAATCTTTGCGCCGTGACGGATAATCCCTCCGTGCTCTTGCTTAACTCCTGGAAAAAATCCTGTCACATCCTCAAACGTGATGATTGGAATATTAAAAGAATCACACAGCCGAATAAAGCGGGCCGCTTTATCAGATGAATCAATATCCAAGCTCCCTGCCATTACCTTTGGCTGGTTACATACCAATCCGACAGCCTCCCCTTTTATACGCGCGAAACCGATTACAATATTTTTCGCAAAATCTTTTTGCACCTCAAGGAATGTGCCGGCATCCACAACCTGTCCAATAACCTTGCGCACATCGTACGGACGAAGTGCATCGAACGGAACGACATCCATTAAATCCGGACGGTAGTCATCCTCATCGTGTATTGTATATAAAAGCGGGCGCTCCTCATAGCTTTGCGGCAAATAACTCAAAAGTACACGCACTAGCTTCAGCGCTTCCTCCTCATCAACGGCTGCAAAGTGGGCATTTCCGCTAATGGAGTTATGTACTCTTGCACCGCCTAGATTTTCAGATGAAATGCTTTCCCCCGTTACCGTTTCAATAACCTTCGGGCCAGTAATGAACATCTGGCTTGTGTTTTCCACCATAATCACGAAATCCGTAATGGCCGGAGAATATACTGCCCCGCCCGCACATGGACCCATGATTACAGAAATTTGCGGAACAACACCTGAGTAAATCGCATTTCTATAAAAAACATGACCGTAGCCATCAAGCGATAAAACACCTTCTTGAATACGTGCACCGCCGGAATCATTTAATCCGACGATGGGCGCTCCGTTTCTCGCTGCCAAATCCATCACATTCGCAATTTTTTTGGCGTGCATTTCGCCGAGTGCGCCGCCAAATACAGTAAAATCCTGTGAAAATAAGTAAATCGGACGGCCATTCACCTTTCCGTAACCCGTTACAACACCATCACCAGGTCCGGTTTTAGCATCTAACCCAAAATCTCTGCAGCGATGTTCCATGAACGGATTCAACTCTATGAAGGTACCCTCATCTAACAACAACTGTATTCGCTCGCGAGCCGTCAGCTTGCCGCGCTGATGCTGCCTTTCAATCTTTTTATCTCCGCCGCCAAGTTCAATTTCTCGTCGTTTATCATATAGCTCGTTTAGCTTTTCATAGATATTCACCATCTATTGGCCCTCCGCCTCTATCTTTTTTTCGCAAAGCTCATACAGTACACCATGTGTGGACTTCGGATGCATAAATGCGATATGTGAACGGGCGGCTCCAAGACGAGGAATGGCATCAATCATGGAAATGCCTTTTTCCTGCATTTCCTGGATGCGTTCTGCAATTGTGCTTACCCCTAATGCCACATGATGAACGCCTTCACCACGCGTTTCGATAAATCGTGCAATAGGACTATCGGCCGATGTTGATTCAAGAAGCTCAAGCTTGCTTTCACCTAGCTTTAAGAAAGCGACCTTTACTTTTTGTGAAGCAACTTCTTCAATCCCTAAAAGCTCCAGCTGCAGTATCTCGGTGTAAAAGGGAAGGGTTTCCTGAAGAGATTTTACTGCAATCCCAATATGATCAATTTTCTTAATCATTTCCCTCTCTCCTTTACGAAGCGCGAGTTGCAAAAATGTTCAAATAGTAGACATACATGTCTTATATTCTTTTTAAATCCTAAATATTCCTTTTTTCTATATGTTCTCCCCCTCGGATATTGTCAATTTCCGCTTCCTCTTGCCCCTGTCCTTTCTTCCCTTTAAAATAGAAGCATAAGTAAAAGGAGGGACAAGCGATGAAAAAAAGAACACAAAAAATCGTTGTCTACATTATGTTGCTTTCCATGATTATTACAACGCTTCTAGCTGGCATTAGCATGTTCTCATAAAGAAAAACTCGCCGACTGGCGAGCCCTGCCCTTGGGCGAAGACAGAGGCGTAGTTGCACTTATACTGTATTCCTAAAATTTCTCGCTACGTCGAATTGTCTTCCAGCTAGGAGTTTATACTTTCTTACAGTGTAAAGAAAACTCACACAGATATGTAGTTGCCATAGACTTTATACGCAAACAACCGGCTCCGTTACGGAGCCGGTTGTTCGTCTCGTGCAATTGCGCCTTTTTCTTTGGCAAGCTGTTCAAATGACTTTTTTGTTTTCACAATGAATACCTTTGTTCCAATTGGAATACGGTCATACAAATACTCGACATCCTTTTTATACATCCGAATACAGCCTTCCGAGATATATTTGCCGATGGAGCTCGGATTGTTTGTACCATGTATACCATATTTGCTTCCATCTGTTCCTAGGGCATTAAATCCAATCCAGCGCGATCCAAGCGGATTCTTAGGAGAGCCGCCAGGAATGTTCTTTTTTATGTAATATGGGTTTTTCGCCTTTCTCACAACATCGAAATCTCCCTCGGGCGTTAAGTCGTTTGTTTTTCCTGTTGCAACCGGATACACACCTTGAATTTTGCCTTGATTGATGTAGGCGAGCTTGTTTGTTTGCTTGTTGACGATAATATATGGATCGCCGACTCTTGGATTATCGCCAAGCGGCCAAAGAGGCGACATGGAAATAAAAAGAAGTAGGGAAAGAATACGAAGCATACAACATACCTCTCTTTCTTATACCGATTGTATGTCTATATGCTTCCCGTTAAACTCACTTTTAATGATTAAATATTGTTCCATTTCATTGAGGAGCTGCAATAGCATCGCTCTTGTTTCAAATTCTTCACGCGTTGTCGGTAATGGCATCACACGGAACTGCTTCCTAAGCTCATGAAGATATTGGAGTGAAATGAGTCCAGTGCTCTCAGGGCGAACCGCCGCTCCGACGCTTTCAATGAATTCGGAAACCATTTCTGATTGTTCATATGTCCAAGAAAGGGAAGCAACAAGCGGCATCACACGCTCCAATATTTCAAATTGGCGGATGCGCATTGTAAAATAGCGGTAATAATAGTCATCTTCTCTTGTAAAATGATTCTCCAGTTTTTGAAAGGCAAGTGCCTTGGCCTGATGTAACAGCTCGTGCGCTTCAATCATCTCTTTTCCGTCCCAATCACTCTCGCGTCTTTGCAAATAAACAGCCATTTCATGCAGCAACAATTTAAAATACTCCTCCACCAGCTGTTGATACCTTTGCAGCTCTCGTTCCACACTAGGCATATACAAGTTCACAAGAAGGGCAATGCCAATGCCGATAATTAAAATACATACCTCATTCCAAACAAACGGCCATGTTACTGTTTTTACAGAATAGATATGCATAACGATAACCGAACTTGTGACAATGCCTTCTTCTATCCGGAGCATCACAGCTGTCGGAATAAACAATAGAAGCAACAAGCCAATAGCTAATGCATTATATCCGATGGTTTCAAATATCACAAAAGAAAACAAGATAGATAAAAGACAGGCACCTAGACGATGCAGGGACACCTTTAATGATTTTCGCTTTGTGTTTTGGACGCATAGAATAACAAGAATGCCAGCCGAGCTATAAAACTGTAAATCCAGCGCTTGCGCCAAAAAAAGAGCTGCTGCGGCCCCGACAGCTGTTTTCACCGTACGGTATCCGATTTTGAACATAAGTCTGACCCTCTTCCATTCATATGTACATCAAAAGCAATTTTTTATAACAAAAGAGCACTACACGCTGCTATCGCGCAGCCTATGCATGAAATCCGTTAAAGAAAACTCGCCGATTGGCAAGCCAGGCCTTTGGGCGAAGACAGAGGTGTAGTTGCACTTATACTGTGTCCCAAAATTTCCTACTACGCCGAATTCGCTTCTAACTGGAAATTTATACTTTCCTACAGTGCAAAAAAGAGGAACGGCGTATTGCCATCCCCCTTCTATATTATAACATCTTTTGTAAAAATTCTTGCGCGCGTGCACTCTTTGGCGCTACGAAGAATTCACTTGGAGGCGCATCCTCTACAAGATAACCCCCGTCTAAAAACATAACACGATCTGCAACTTCCTTCGCAAACCCCATTTCGTGCGTTACAATGGCCATCGTCATACCTGTGTGAGCAAGAGATTTCATTACCTCTAGCACCTCTTTCACCATCTCAGGGTCCAGTGCCGAGGTTGGCTCATCAAACAGCATGACGGACGGCTCCATTGCGAGCGCTCTTGCGATAGCAACACGCTGCTTTTGTCCGCCGGAAAGACGTGTTGGATATTCATCCGCTTTTTGAAGCAGACCGACCTTTTGAAGCAGTTCCTTGGCTGTTTGCTCTGCCGCTTGCTTTGATACACCTTTTACGGTTATCGGTGCATACGTTAAATTTTCCAGCACTGTTTTATGAGGAAATAAATGAAAATGCTGAAATACCATACCAACGTTTTGGCGCACTTTCATAATATCGGTTTTTGCATCTGTAACTTCCTGTCCATCAATCCAAATACGTCCGTCAGTCGGCTGTTCCAGTAAATTCATGCAGCGTAAGAATGTTGATTTACCGGAACCGGACGGGCCAATAATTGCTACAACCTGTCCCTGTTCAATAGTTGTGGAAATACCCTTTAAAACTTCAAGCTTGCCGAATGATTTTTGCAATCCTTCAATCTTAATCACCTTTGCTTAATCTCCTTTCGACCGCTTTTCCAACGAGTGTAAGTACCATAACCAGCAGATAATAGACAAGCCCTACAAATAGAAGCGGTTCAAAATATGAATACGTCTCTCCGCCAACAATGTATGCCCGGCGCATTAAATCAGCAGCACCGATAACTGTTACAACCGCCGATTCCTTTGTAAGCGTAATAAACTCGTTCATTAGCGCAGGTAAAATGTTTTTTAACGCCTGCGGAAAAATAATGTCGCTCATCATTTTTCGATATGGAACGCCCAGTGCCATTGAAGCTTCTGTTTGTCCTTTATCTACCGCCTGAATGCCGGCACGGATAATTTCAGACATATAAGCACCAGAGTTTAGCCCGAATGCGATAACCGCTGCCAGGAAGGCAGTAATATCATAGCCGGTAATTTGCGGAAAGCCATAGTAAATAATCATCAATTGCAGCACAAGCGGTGTACCGCGGAAAATGGACGTATACGCATCGGCAAAGAAGCCTAGTGCCTTTATACGCGCAATCTTACATAAAGCAAGCAGCGTCCCTAACGCAAATCCTAAAAGAGCTGAAGCCGCCACGATTTGCAGCGTCACTTGCAGACCTTTTAGAATGTACGGCATGGACGGAGCAATTTGCGAAAAATCAAGGTTCATCGTTCCGTTCTCCTCTTCAATAAAATATGAATATCTGTAGTACCCACCAAAACATGATACACGAATCAGCAGCACTATGCATACAAAAAATTGTTTCTTTAATAAAGGATTTATAACATTCCAGGTGAGAAGTGATTCGATATAACAACAGAAAGGAATCTCCTAGCACATTGCCGAGAGATTCCTCAATATTACAGGTTAGACGAGACTTATTCGTTCTCCTCGAACCATTTCTTTACTAGTTTGTCTATTTCGCCGTTTTCTTTCATTTCTTTCAATACAGCGTTAAATTTTTCTGTTTCGGCGCTTCCTTTTGGAAGAGCGATTGCAGAGCCAGCTTCATCAGCAGCTTCTGGAATAGTTACGCTTTTTAGCTCAGGCATCTTTTTTAAATAGCCAGTTGCAATTGCATCTTCTACTAAAATTGCATCAACACGTCCTACTTTTAATTCTTCAAATAACTCGGAGATACGGTTGCGGCCCTCGATTGTAAATTGTGTTGTTTTTTGTAAATCCTTTGCTTTTCCCTCTTGAATGGATCCTGTTTGTACACCTAGCTTTTTACCTTGTAGGTCAGCCATGCTTTTCACTGATCCGTCTTTAGAGATTACAATGTTTTTTGCCACGAAGTAAATATCTGTAAAATCAGCGTTCTTCTTACGTTCTTCAGTTGGGGTCATACCTGACATGACAAAATCAACTTTTTTTGCTTCCATTGCTGCAAGTAAGCCGCTGAAATCCATATCTTTAATTTGGATTTCGTAGCCTAATTCTTTTCCGATATACTTGGCGATATCTATATCAAAGCCGATAACGTCATCGCTCACCTTTGAATCAACATACTCATACGGCTTATAGTCTGCAGATGTTCCCATCACAAGAACCTTCTTTTCTTTGTTATCCGCCGTATTAGTGTCTTCTCTTTTCGTGCAAGCTCCAAGAAGGCCAATTACAAGTAAGCTTGCAAGGAAAATAGATACAAATTTCTTCATGTTGCATCCTCCTAGTTTCCTTTTAGGTTTTCTGAATATATTAATTATTATCGAAAGAAATCTACTCTTTTATGAAGAGATTGTTCATTATTTTTATTCGACAAAATGTATTTTAACACAAGTATATATTTATGCAATATTAAATTCTCATTTCAGTAAACCTAAAAACACTGTTTTATTAGTATAAAAACTAATAAATTCTACAATATAAGTTTTTTTAATATATTTATTTTGATTATAATGAAATTTCTTTATATTTTTTATTTTCCAAATATATACTCATAAACATCGAAGTATGAAGTTATTGTGATATCTTTCTGTACATGAAGCACAATCGCCAATTGCGCGCCTCTGTCTTCGCCCAAAGGCAGGGCTCGCCAGTCAGCGAGTTTGCTTTACACTGTAAGAAAGTATAAATTTCCAGCGAGAAGCGAATTCGACGTAGTCGGAAATTTTAGGAATACAGTATAAGTACAACTACGCCTCTGTCTTCGCCCAAAGGCAGGGCTCGCCAATCAGCGAGTTTTCTTTAAAGGGCAGAAACATACAACTTGGCAATTCTATGTAATCGATGTTATCTGCATCCATTATAAAAACAGATTCTTACTTAATCACGATTATCTTAGTTAACATTACCTTGCTTAGGATTGTTTTGTTTATAGCTATTTTGTTTCTTCTCTTTATCTTCCCCATTCTTTTTTTCCGGTGACGTTCTTACGTTTTCTTGCTTACTTTGTTTCTTCTCTTGCTTCTGCTGTTCCTTTGCTGCTGTCTTCTCTGTCACCTGCTTGGTCTCTCCTTCATGTGGCGGAGCTGTGTTGGAGTTATTACTCGGAGCAAGAGATACTTCTTCTTGTTTTTCCTCAGATTGTTGAACCGGCTGAGACTTTGACGTTTCCTGCTGGGAAGCTGGTGCTTGCTCTAGCTTCCCATTCTCCTCCTGCCTTTGCTGTAACCTTTCCTTCTCCTGCTTCATATATATACCGGTCGAGACACCTGCTCGTTTCGCATCCTCACGTACCTGAATCGTGCTCTTTTGACATATGACCGTTACCGATTCTTTCTCATATGTTTTTTGTACGGTTGTAACAATATCGTCTATACGTTTCTCAATTTGTTTCTCCGCCCCGCTCGCTGCTACGGACGTAATTGTCACTTGTTTCTCCTCTTTTAAATAACCATCCTGCTGTGATTGCCTGACAATAGCGCGTATTACTTTAGACAAAGGTTCACCTTCCCATGCCTTCAGCTTACTAAGTACCCTCCGGCCATCTTCATTATATGCCTCAAGCTTTAGTACATGCATTTCTCTGTCTACGCTTATTTCAATACTCGGATTGATATCAACCGCTACATATGCCATTGTCTTTTCTTCTGCAGGACTATTAAAAAACAACCACAAACATACGGCAAGCACACCGCTTGCAGCAAAGGCAAATCGCTTCGGCCAGAGAAAAAACAAGAGTTTGCGCTGCTTTATTCTCTCTGCGTGGGGAAACAAAATCTCTTCGCCAATTTCGTATTCTCTGTGCTGTCTCTTACATTTGACGAACTCCCCCTCCGAAGTTAGAACAAGCACACTCTGTTTTTGCACTTCCATAACTATGCCTCTATTCATAGTCCTTCCCCCAATTTTATGTATTCCTTCAAATATACATACTCATTGAGCAACACAATACACATGGCAATGATGTATTTTCTGTGCCGCTCAAGCGTTTTACGGCTGGCTCGTACTTTTGTCTCTAGCTGTTTTAAGGGTAGGCGCTTCTTGTGGAACAGCTCCTCAGTCAATCTTTCCTCTTGCACAATCATTTGAGCGATTTCAACAAGATGCTCACGTGTATCACGATGCTTTGGCGAGTCGTTTACAAGGTCTGAGAAGGAAATACGAAATTGGCCGAGCATTTGCTGGAAATGAAGAATTTCCTCCTTACGATTCTCGTTCTCCATACTGCTTAGATAATCCATCAATGACATTCGCATTTCGTACACATCTTCTTGCTGGTCTTCTTGTAAAAAGACAAAATTGTGACGAGCTTCTTTTCGCAAGTAGTCTATCACATCTCTTTTTATAAGAAGATCAGCAAACGCAAAAAAGGATTTTCCTTTTTTATAGGAATACTGCTCAATCGCTTGATGGAATGCGAATAATCCAATGCTGAATTCATCATCCTGTTCAGTAATATAACGCTTGCATACAGAAGAGACAGATTTCCGGATAAATGGCTTATATTGCAGAAGAAAGGCTTCCTTGTCACCTTTTCCTTCTTGTAACGCTTCTACGGTATCCTCTGCGGTTTGTTTCGGTTTTACCGCTTGCCATAATAAGCTCAGCATACTCCCACCGCCCCCTTATTCAAAAAATGACAGAACGGTCACCTCTACGAGAAGTGACCATTGCCGCCTATCCTATTCTTTATCTTTTCCTTTATGTTTGCCGTGTTCTTCATGTTTGTAATCCTTTTTTGTTCACGGTTTGCTGTCTGTTCTGCCTTTTCCGCTCTCTTCTGCTCGTTCTTCACAACTGAAGCTGGTCTTTCTAAAACATTCGTTTCAATCGCTAAACGAATACCTTCCGCAATTATTTTCATAGAATAAAAGAAGTTTCCTTGTCCTAAGGAAGGCTTCCCTTCATTTTCATCTGTTATCTTTGCCGATTCCAACGTTTGTATAGGTGTCTGAACTGCATCTGCTGTTGGCTCAGTTCCTGTTAAAGCACCTTTTTCAGCAAAAGCAGCTGTTGCTACTACAAACGGACTGCAAGCTAATAATACTAAAAGCAAAGCTTTTCCTAACCACTGTCTCATTATGTCTTCCCCCTATTTGCTTTGGTCATTATATATATTCGGATTCGACATTTTTTTTAAGGGGGTAACGAAAAGAATTATTTTTTTGTAAAAAAATAGAAAAAACTGTCATCAAACAAAGGACAGTTTTAGATTCACTCTTTTCTAGTGTAGAAATAAAGAAAACTCGCCCTCTGCTCTTGGGCGAAGACAGAGGCGTAGCCCTACTTATACTGTATTCCTAAAAATTTCTAACTACGTCGAATTCACTTCTAGCTGGAAAGTTATACTTTCTTACAGTGTAAAAAAGCCGGCATAGCCGACTTTTATACTTCTTCACAATATTGATCAAAGTAGCCTTGCAGCTTTTCGATAACCTGCATAGGCGAGTGTCCTTCAATTTCATGACGCTCAACCATTTTTAAAATTTTCCCATCCTTTAACAGCGCAAATGACGGAGAAGATGGCGGATAGCCTTCAAAGTAGTCGCGTGCACGCGTTGTTGCTTCCTTATCTTGACCGGCAAATACTGTTACAAGATGATCCGGGCGTTTATCGAAATGAACAGAATGCGCTGCTGCAGGACGGGCAATTCCGCCGGCACAGCCGCATACAGAGTTCACCATTACTAGCGTCACACCTGGACGTGCAAAAGCTGTCTCTACCGCTTCTGTGTCATGTAATTCTGTATAACCAGCAGCCACGATTTCTTCTCGCGCTTGTCGAACAACATCATTCATAAAAAAATTAAAGTTTACCATTTACATTTCCTGATTACAAAAAACGTATAAAATCCTAACATTTTATGTGATCAGGATTCACCTCCTAACGTAGTTCATCGTGCTATGCATGTTTCCACACACTGCACGCACTTTGGCTTGAGAGCAACCAATCCTCCATCACAAACCAAATGTTACGATTTGTTATGGCTGTTTGCTAGCTCCTCGGCACAACATAACCTTTTTCTTATCTTACCAAGAGTAAGTAGAGAAATACAACTTTAACGCACAAAACCAGCTGCTTATGGACAATCAGCAGAACGCTGAGACCTGTCATAATCATCCATCAGCTGCAGAGCAGCTGATGTTACGGTTTGGGTTCCATTTGCAATTTCATTCTCCGCTAATACTAGCCTCTCTTTTATAAACGGATTATCGAAAAAGCGCTGCTCCAGCTGCTCGCGAATAGACACATACAGCCAATTTCTCTTTTGTGCATTCCGTCTTTTTTCAAATATGCCGGATGCTGCTGTGATGTCTTGAAACTGCTGTAAAGCATACCAAAACTCCTCAAGTCCCTGGCAGTGGAGTGCAGAGCAAGAGCCGACATACGTCTCCCATCCGTCTGTGACCGGAAGAAAGAGACGGGACATTTGCTTATAAAGAGCTACGGTTTGCTGCGCGCGAATGATATTGTCTCCATCAGCTTTGTTAATTACAATCCCATCGACCAGCTCTAAGATACCTCGTTTGATTCCCTGCAGCTCATCTCCGGCACCTGTTAAGGTAAGCAATAAAAAGAAATCAACCATATCGCGAACGATTCCTTCGCTCTGTCCGACACCGACTGTCTCGACTAAAATGACATTATACCCCGCAGCCTCGCACACAAGCAGTGTTTCTCTCGTCCGCCGGTTCACACCGCCAAGTGCACCGCTAGAAGGAGACGGACGCACAAATGCGTTCGGATGCTGAACAAGCTTTTCCATACGGGTTTTATCTCCAAGAATGCTGCCCCCTGTTAAGGTACTGCTTGGATCAACTGCTAAGACAGCTACCTTGTATCCCCTTTGACAAAGCATGGTTCCAAACGCTTCAATAAATGTGCTCTTTCCAGCACCTGGAACACCAGTAATCCCAATGCGAATTGAATGTCCGGTATACGGCAGCAGCCGTTGAATCAGGCTCTGCGCCTTTTGCTGATGCCTTGCAGCGCTGCTTTCCATAAGTGTAATCGCCTGCGCTAAAAGTGTGCGATGATTGTTTCTCACGCCTTCTTCTAACGCTTCAATTGTTACTGCTTTTTTCCGAAATACCGGCTTTGATGCTTGCGGCTGCGTACTTCCCCTCATAACTGATGTTGTGAAAGCGTCCTGATTGTCCCCGTTCTTCGGCACCCATTCTGGTCGTTTATGCTGCTCCATCGTTACTCCACATCCTCATCGCTGAGACGCTGCCCGATTTCCTCTAGCATTTTCTCAGCTGCTAATGGAATAATAGTTCCTGGTCCAAACACAGCCGCCGCCCCATGCTCATATAAAAATGCATAATCCTGCACCGGAATAACGCCGCCGACAACGACAACGATATCCTCACGGCCAAGCTTTTGCAATTCTTCCATAAGCTGCGGCAGCAGCGTTCTATGCCCCCCAGCAAGCGAGCTCATGCCTACGCAGTGCACATCGTTTTCGACCGCTTGACGTGCTGCCTCTTCCGGCGTCTGAAATAACGGTCCAATGTCTACATCAAAGCCAAGATCAGCATAAGCAGTTGCCACAACCTTAGCTCCGCGGTCATGACCATCTTGTCCGAGCTTCACCATGAGAATACGCGGTCTGCGTCCTTCACGCTGGGCAAATGCCGCAATACTCCTGCGGACGCGCTCTATTTCATCCTGCTTTTCATACTCGGAATGATATACGCCGCTTACGGATTGGATAACGGCTTTATGACGACCGGAAACACGTTCAATTGCATGGGAAATTTCGCCGAGTGTCGCACGTACGCGAGCCGCCTCAATTGATAGAGCAAGCAAGTTTCCTTCGCCCGTTTCTGTTGCTTTCGTAATGGCTTCAAGAGCATGCTGCACTCGCCGTTCGTCTCGAGAGCGTTTTAATTCCTCTAATCTTGCAATTTGCTTCTTTAAAACTGCTGTATTATCGATATTTAAAATTTCAAGCGGCTGCTCAGATTCTAAACGATATTTGTTCACACCGATAATCGGCTCCTTGCCAGAGTCAATATGCGCTTGCCTGCGTGCGGCCGCCTCCTCAATACGGAGCTTTGGAATTCCTTTTTCGATCGCCTTTGTCATGCCTCCTAAGGCCTCGATTTCTTTCATATGCTCCATAGCACGCCCCATGATTTGTGCAGTAAGTGTTTCTACATAATACGAACCGCCCCATGGGTCAATTACAGAACAAATTCCGGTTTCCTCTTGTAGATACAACTGTGTATTGCGTGCGATGCGCGCCGAAAAATCTGTTGGAAGTGCAATCGCTTCATCCAAAGCATTCGTATGCAGCGACTGCGTATGACCAAGAGCTGCAGCAAGCGCCTCAATGCATGTACGTGCGACATTATTAAACGGATCCTGCGCCGTTAAACTCCAGCCTGATGTTTGTGAGTGCGTACGCAACGCTAACGACTTGCTGTCCTTTGGATGAAATTGCTTCATTAGCTTTGCCCATAGCAAACGCCCTGCACGCATTTTCGCTACTTCCATAAAGTAATTCATCCCAACTGCCCAGAAGAACGATAACCGCGGCGCGAACGAATCAACCGTAAGACCGGCCTTAAGGCCCGTACGCACATATTCCACACCGTTTAAAAGCGTGTACGCAAGTTCCAAATCAGCTGGTGCTCCCGCCTCCTGCAGATGATAGCCCGAAATACTAATACTGTTGAATTTTGGCATATGTTTGGATGTGTATGAGAAAATATCAGCAATAATACGCATAGATGTTTCCGGCGGGTAAATATACGTATTGCGTACCATATACTCCTTTAAAATATCATTTTGGATCGTCCCGGACAGCTGCTCCTGCCTCACGCCCTGCTCCTCAGCCGTAACGATGTAAAAAGCGAGCACCGGAAGCACCGCACCATTCATCGTCATCGAAACGGACATCTGATTGAGCGGAATACCGTCAAACAAGATTTTCATATCTAAAATAGAATCGATAGCTACACCCGCTTTGCCAACATCGCCAACAACGCGTGGATGATTCGAATCATAGCCGCGGTGTGTTGCCAAATCAAAAGCAACTGATAACCCCTTTTGTCCCGCAGCCAGATTTCGTTTGTAAAAGGCGTTGCTTTCCTCCGCAGTAGAAAATCCCGCATATTGCCGAACCGTCCATGGACGGTTTGTGTACATCAGCGCGTACGGTCCGCGGTGATACGGAGCAAACCCCGGCTTACAGTCTAGATAGTCTAGGCCTTGAACATCCTCTTTTGTATAGAACGTTTTTATATCAATTTTTTCATTAGATGTGTAGGCTACAGCAGCGTTCCTTGTCTGCCAGTCTTCCTTTGCGAAGGTACTTGCAAAATCCATTTCGGTAAAATTCGGCATCGTCATACCATCACCTCCAGCTGATTTTGAAGATCATATAGCAATGGAAGCACTTCCCCTGCTTCTTGTAAAAAATCGCTCACTCCGTTTTCCGCAAGAAGCTGCTTTTCCTCTTCGCTAAGCTGCCCAATGATGAATATATGTCTGGAATATCCAGATTGCACTATATTTGTAATCGCTTCCTTAACTGTTCCCAAATCCCCCTCCAGAAACAGCGCCGCAGTTTCCGCTCGGGTCAGCACAGCAATCTCGGCTGTATCCTGTCCTGTTGAAACATGATATCCGCATGCTTCTAACATCGTTTTCACAAGAGAAGATAGTCCTTTTCCTTTAGCCTCCGCTGCAATTTGCATGAGTAACGCATGAGGCCGTATTCCTGTTCGGTTTACATATTTTTCTGTTGCCCCGCGCAGTTTTTCAAATGGCTCGGCATCTCTCATAGATCGAATTGGAACAATATTTTCCCCTGCTCCTGTAAAGAGGGCAGTCATTTCACCAATTGTCGTACCTATAGAACCGGCATGCACGAGCTCATTGAGCGTTTGTTCATGATGCAGCGGCAGATCTTGCCTCATACATTCTTTTAGAAGTCGCTGCTCCTTGTAGGTAATCATTTCAGAGATGCGGCGCTGCACCTTTTCTACTATTTGTCTGGATTCTCCACTGGGCCGCAGCTCATCCTGTTTAATATATACGTTTGTTCCAACAATCTTTTGTTCAAGCGCTGTAATGTTTCGGTAACGTCGCTTAGCGGTTTCCGCAATGCTTGTTTGCAGCCATCCTTGCTGTAAGGATACGCTCATGCCGCCCTTTGCTTCAATTTCCTGAAACAGCTTCCACGCTTTTTCAGCAAGCTGCTCCGTTAATGCCTCAACATAATAAGAACCGCTTGCAGGGTCTGACACCTTTGACAGGTACGATTCTCCGCACAAAATGTGCTGAATATTTCTTGCCCAGCGTTCGCTGTTTTCCTCTGAAATACTATATGCTTCGTTGTATGTACTCACATGGAGAGTGTCTGCACCGCCTACTATTGCAGAAAATGCCTCTGTTGTGGCGCGAAGAAGATTAACATGGTGGTCGTACAATGTTTTTGTACGTTTTGATGTGCGTGTATGAAGATGAATCGTGGTTTCCTTTGCCCCGAAGTTCTCCGCCGTCTTTTTCCAAAGCACGCGGATCGCACGAAGCTTTGCGATTTCCATAAATAGCTGTGTTCCTACAGAAAAACTAAAGGTCATCTGACGGCATATATCATCTGCCGTTATCCCCCGCTTGATGCCTTCACGAACATATTGGACAGCAGTCGCAAGCGCTGCCGCCAATTCTTGAACAGCGTTCGCCCCAGCATTGTGATACCCATCCGTCCGTACAAAAATCGTCCGAACCTTCGGCATATGCTGCTTCGTCCATTTTACTGTGCCTGCAATTGCATCAAAGCTTTGCTGGAGCGTAAATGGTATATATCCTTCCTCTGCAAGACAACCGAGCGGGTCAGCTCCAATCGTTCCCGAAAACGATAAGCCGCTTTGCTTGCTGTAAACCGCTGCAATCGCTAGCATCGGCATTGCCCAATAGCCTGTATAAAGGAGGAATGAACACCTCTCTAATGGTACTCCTTGCAATACATGCTCGAAATCAGATAGACAATTGATTGAAACTCCTGCCTGCAGCACCTTATTCGGAAGTGCCATATCAGAATCTTTTCCTTGCCGCGTAGCTTCATCAAGCAGTACATGCAAAACGCTCTGTCCGTGCCCGATCGCCTGCAGCACCTTTTGATTTGTTTCATCCAGACTATTTCCAGCAAGCTCCTGTGCAATAATCGTATCTCTGTATACGGGGAATAAGCTTACAGCTTGCGTAAACCTTGCAGACTGTATATCTTCTTTTGTATACAAAGGCTTTAACGTAATATTCTCATACATATCGGTGAAAATGCTATCAAAGGCTGTTCCCTTTAAGGTTTTTTCAGCAAGCTGCTTCCATTCCTCATAGCTAACATTCTCAAACTCCTGAAACGTGTATCTGTCCATCCCTTCGCCCCCTTTGTCCTTACTCGGTCCAAAATCGCAAAAAGATTAAATTTTAAAAATTATTACACATTTGGAAATTATTATAACATAAATAGGGTGGTAAATGGAAATTCCAAGAAGAAAAGCGGACAGCGTCCGCTTTTCTACCCGTTCTTCCTTCTCAATAATGCATATGCCTCCACCATTCGCTTGTGAGAACCAACCATATCCTCCGGCAGCTCGTGAATAGCGAAGAACTGCAGCGCATAGGCTTCGCTCTGATTTACCGTAAGCTCTCCCTCGTAGGCATGTGTATAATACGCTGCTGTTACAGTTTGAAATTCATCTCCATTAGCTAATTTCACAAAATAATTGGGCCCCGAATAGACATTCAGGAGTTGCAGCTGTTGCACCTGTATACCCGTTTCCTCAAATACCTCACGCCGAGCTGTATCCTCGGGAGATTCCCCAAGTTCCATCAAGCCCCCTGGGAGCCCCCATCTGCCGCGCGGTTCTGTGCGCTGCTGCAGCAGCACATGCTCCTTCTCATCCAGCAAAAGCACAACTGCGCCAAAAAGGATAAGCGGCCTATTTCCGACAAGCTTTCGTAATTCCTCTACATATCCCATATTTGCAAGCCTTTCTGTTTCGTTTTCTCCGTTTACTCGTGTTACGAGTTGATTTGTATACCTTCTCTTCTATTTTATTACGAGTTGTCCTTTTTTGACTTTACAATTTCTTCTTCTCTTCATTGAAAATATTTCATATACATATGAAAAGGAGGGGGAATTTGTGGCGCATATTTACTCAAAAGGCTGGTATATTCAGCAGTTAAAAGCTATTGGGATTTCAAAACACGAGCAACGGAAGCTTGAACTGTATAAAACGCATGTTATCGCCAATTTATATCGTACTCATATAGAGGGAAAAGAAAAGGGGCAATAAAGAAAACTCGCCGCGATTGGCGAGTTTTCTTTATTGCAAAATCCGTAAATATACCCAAAGCCAAACAGCGTTGGATGTCCATAGACAGGAAAAGCAAGTGAGAAGAAACGCATGGTGTAATCGCTTTCTATAGGAATAGGCAATAGAAAAGGAAAAAAAGAGGAACAAGACAAAGCCGAGATAGCGGAGCACGTTTTCATAGGTGAGCGAAGCGTTCAGTTCCAAATGAATAGCTATAAAAATAATTTTGTAAAGTGCGTATACAACAGCTGTTAGGATATAAAATATAGCTATTTTCCACATTTTCATATATACTCCTCCCATGAGGCAGCAAACAAGAGACACACGCCTCAGATTTACTAGCGATTCCATCAACGTATCCTCTCTCTAGTACAGTCCGAACTGCTTCAGCTCCTTTTCTCGTAGATGTATAAGCGGTATGCATACCGTTCTGCCTCTTCTTTCATAGCTTCCTCGTTAATATCCCTCTCTTTCCTTATTTCCAATTCATAAAATAAGATTTATTAATTTGTATTTTCTACATATATAATGAAACTCCTTGTGAACTACCCACCACTTATCCGCTGCGCGTCTTGAAGTGGGGGCTTCGAAAGACAAACAATATCTTTCTCTTTTATTGCTACTTCACTCACAAACCTAACGGTTCATGTCCATAGCCTTGCATTCGCGACGTTCCTACCGCTATTTAGAAATTGATACAAATTATATAGACAGCTTGTTCCTTTCGTGCAACATACGAATTCCATACTGTTTCAAGTTGCGTGCTGCATTATAATCTCTATCAATTTTTGTCCCACACTCGGTACAGTTGTATATCCGTTCAGACAAAGTGAGTGTATCTTTCTTGTTTCCGCAACAACTACAAGTTTTGCTGGATGCAAAATACTTGTCAGCAACCATATAATGTTTGCCTTTTCTTTCACATTTGTATTTTAGCATCGTACGGAACATCCCAAATCCGTTGTCATGTAACTTTTTCCCTAAACGTAAGCATTGTGCCAGGTTTCGTAAATCGATATCTTCTACCACAACAGCCTGGTAATCATTGGTTATCTGATTCGTTATTTTGTGGAGAGTATCTCTTCTTTTGTTTTTTACTTTTGTCATCACTTTTTGATATTCACACACTTGTTTTTGATAGTTTTTGCTGCATAAAATAGTACCGTTTTCATCTGTCTTGGCATTGTTCTTCTTACGAGCGAGGGCTTTATTCATACGCCGTTGTCGTTTTTCCATCATCTTATGATATCTCGTATAATCAGCAATCTGACCATTGCTATCTACATAGAGTTGTTCCTGGCTATAATCTAGACCGATTACATCATCCGGAGATACCATTTTTTGTAGTTGAGGTGTTTTGAATGGATAATCAATGGACAAGGAGACCATATACCGAGTTCCCTCACGTTTCACCGTTGCCTTTTTAATGACACCATCAACTGGAACATCTCGATGTAGAATCATAGGAATTCCTTCTTTGAATTTCGGAATATATAAGAAACATTCTCCGTTTTCTTGTCTTATCTTTATATTTCCGTTTGTTTGGTTTGTCGTATAACTAAACTTCCCTTGCTTCTTACTATGGAATTTAGGAACACCCTTTATATCTCGGAAAGTAGGAATATATCCAATGGTTTTCATTTTTTTACGT